>NZ_JAJTTE010000025.1 GCF_021343995.1 Pseudonocardia terrae
CGGCACCGGCGGCACCGGCGGCACCGGCGGCACCGGCGGCACCGGCGGCGGGGTGTTCCGGATCGCGCGGCGGGTCGCGAAGGACCGGGTGATCTCCACGGTGGACCCGGAAACCCGGCACGGGCACAAGACCTCCGCGCGCGGCTTCGATGGCTATAAGGGGCACGCCGCCATCGACCCGGACTCGGAGATCATCACCACGACCGCGGTCACCCCGGGCAACGCCGGTGACGCCAGTGTGGCCGAGGACCTCATCACCGACCTGCTCGACCCGCAGCCGGGCCACCCCGAGCCGAAGCCGGCCGAACCGGGGCCCGCCGCGCCGGGGCCCGCCGCGGCGAGCGTCGGCGGGGGCGAGCCGGCAACGGTCTACGGCGACAATGCCTACGGCACCGGTGAGTTCCACGATCGGCTCCGCGAGGCCGGGATCGCCGACCGCTGCAAGACCCAGGCGGCCACCGCAGCAGGCGGCCGGTTCAGCAAGGACCGCTTCGCCATCGACCTCGGCGCCGGCGCGGTCTGCTGCCCGGCCGGGGTCACCGCCCCGATCCGTCCGGCGATCGCCGGCGGCGGCATCGCCTACTTCGGGTCGGCTTGCGCCGGGTGCCCACTGCGACCGCAATGCACCACCGCCGCCGGCGGCCGCACGATCAGCGTCGGCCCACACGAACAGGCCCTCACCGATGCTCGGGCCCGCCAGGGCGACCCCGACTGGGTCACCGACTACCGCGGCACCCGACCCAAGATCGAACGCAAACTCGGCCACCTGATGCGCCGCCGACACGGCGGACGACGAGCCCGGGTCCGGGGCACCGCCCGCGTCGACGCCGACTTCCGGCTACTGGCCGCCGCGGTCAACCTGGCTCGGCTGGCCGTGCTCGGGCTGCACCGAACCGCCCAAGGATGGGCGGTGGCGAGCTGACCACCAGCGAGAGCACCCCATCGAGGACTGGCCATCGAGGCGCCCGAGGGCCAGGACCCTTCCACAGCGGTTCCACCGAACAGCCCACAGCCCGACCCAAGCGAACCCAGGAGCCCGCATGAACAGCCAACCGAGCAGCCCACACTGCCGAACCGACCGTTCGACACCAGCCACCTAGCGCCCCCCGGAGTGGAGCAGCTGGCCGTCGATCCACGGGTCGACCGAGCGCTGCCGGCCCTGGTCGTCGGTGTACCCGCAGGCGCGGTTGGTGATCTCGACGGGGTTCGCGGGGTCGCCGAACTCCGGCGGCGACTGCAAATCGCAGGTGTACAGCGGCGCCGACTGCCCGGTGACCGTGACCGTGAGCGGGGTGTCCGCGGTGGCGGTGCCGGTGAGCACCGTCGCGGTCGCCGTGCCTCCGGTGGCCAGCACGGCGGCGCCCGCCGCGGCCCACCCGAGCCGCGCGGCGGACCGCTCGCGGCCCCGCATGCTGTGCTTCCCCATCTCGCACCCCCTCGGCGTCCCTCACCGGTGACATCGCGCGGACCGCCGGCAACGTGAACACGCGGCCCGCTCTTTCACCGGTACCGGTGAGTTACCCGCCGGATCCGTGACGAACCGCGCTCCCGGGTGTGATGAACACTCCCCGACGTGGGGTGTCCGTGCCGGTGACGGGCCCGCCGGTACCATCGGAGGGTTCCGGCAGGGCCTCGTGCGGGCCCTGCGTGCCCGTCCTGCTGCGGCGCCGTGCAGCGGGCACACGCGCGAGTTCAGGAAGGACGGGGCAGCCGATGAGTGGCCACTCCAAATGGGCGACGACGAAGCACAAGAAGGCCGTCATCGACGCCCGCCGGGGCAAGATGTTCGCCAAGCTGATCAAGAACATCGAGGTCGCGGCCCGAACCGGCGGCGGTGATCCCGACGGCAACCCGACGCTCTACGACGCCATCCAGAAGGCGAAGAAGAGCTCGGTGCCCAACGACAACATCGACCGCGCGGTCAAGCGCGGCTCGGGTGCCGACGCCGGCGGCGCGGACTACCAGACGATCACGTACGAGGGCTACGGCCCCAACGGCGTCGCGCTGCTGATCGAGTGCCTCACGGACAACCGCAACCGCGCGGCCACCGAGGTGCGCACGGCCATGACCCGCAACGGCGGCACGATGGCCGACCCGGGCTCCGTCGCCTACCTGTTCACCCGCAAGGGCGTGGTGGTGCTGCCGAAGAACGACCTCTCCGAGGACGACGTCCTTATGGCCGTCCTCGATGCGGGCGCCGAGGAGGTCAACGACCTGGGTGAGAGCTTCGAGGTCGTCTCCGAGGCCACCGACCTGGTCGCGGTGCGGACGTCGCTGCAGGAGGCGGGGATCGACTACGACTCCGCCGACCCGACCTTCCTGCCGTCGATGCAGGTGGAGCTCGACGCCGAGGCCGCCAAGAAGGTCTTCCGGCTCATCGAGGCCCTCGAGGACTCGGACGAGGTCCAGAACGTCTACGCCAACTTCGACGTGTCCGACGCGGTCCTCGAAGAAGTGAACGCATAACGGGACACGTCGAAGTCCGCATCCGCCGCTGCGCTGAATTCCACGTGTCCGACGCGGTCCTCGAGGAAGTGAACGCCTGAGCGGACACGCCGAAGTACGCGTCCGACGAGGTCGTGGCCGAAGTCGGCTGACCGCATCCAGCCCGTTCGTGCGGCGCCGTCCCCTCCGCGGGGCGGCGCCGTCGTCGTTCTGCCGGGTGTGCGGCGGGTGGGACTCGCCCGATCGAGGAGGGTGCGGTCCCGGCCGGAGGCTCGCCGGGAACTGTCGGTGCCCGGTTCTAGACTCGCCCCTGATGAGCCCCGCCACGAAGTCACCCGCCACCCCGGCCGCCGGGAAGTCCTCGGCGAGCACCGGCACCTCCGCCGCGCCCGAGGGCAAGCGGCTGCTGCTGCTCGACGGTCACTCGCTCGCCTACCGGGCGTTCTTCGCCCTGCCCGCGGAGAACTTCCGCACGGGCACGGGGCAGACCACGAACGCCGTCTACGGCTTCACGTCGATGCTCATCAACCAGCTGCGGGACGAGCAGCCGACCCACCTGGCCGTGGCGTTCGACGTCTCGCGCAAGACCTTCCGCGCGGAGCGGTACGCGGACTACAAGGCGAACCGCACCACCACGCCGGACGACTTCCGCGGCCAGGTGGACCTCATCAAGGAGGTCCTGCGCGCGCTCAACATCCCGGTGTTCGCGGTCGAGGGCTTCGAGGCGGACGACATCATCGCCACGCTGGCCACCCAGGCCGAGGCGCAGGACTTCGAGGTGCTCATCACCACCGGTGACCGGGACGCGTTCCAGCTGGTCACCGACAACGTCACGGTGCTCTACCCCAAGCGCGGGGTGTCGGACCTGGGGCGCATCGACCCGGCGGAGGTCGACAAGCGCTACGGGCTCACCCCGACCCAGTACCCGGACTTCGCGGCGCTGCGCGGCGACCCCAGCGACAACCTGCCGAACATCCCGGGCGTGGGGGAGAAGACGGCGGCCAAGTGGGTCCGCGAGTTCGGCTCGCTCGGGGAGCTGACCGACCGGGTCGACGAGGTCAAGGGCAAGGCGGGCGACGCGCTGCGCGCCAACCTCGCCAGCGTGCTGATGAACCGCCAGCTCACCGAGCTGGTGCGGGACGTGCCGCTGGATTCCGTGCCCGCCGAGCTCGAGATCCGGCCGTGGGACCGGGACGCGGTGCACCGGCTGTTCGACGAGCTGGAGTTCCGGGTCCTGCGCGAGCGGCTGTTCGCCACGCTGCAGAGCGCCGAGCCGGAGGCCGAGTCCGGCTTCGACGTGCAGGGCGGGGTGATCGCGCCCGGCACCGTGCGCAGCTGGCTGGACGAGCACGCGCGGGACGGGCGGCGGGTCGGCCTCGCGTTCTCCGGGGTCACCGGCGGGATCACCGAGCGCGACTTCACCGGGATCGCGCTGGCGGCCGGCGAGCCGACGCTGGAGGACCGCGTCGAGGGCGCCGAGGCCGGCGTCCCGGTCGCCGGGTACCTCGACGTGCGGCAGCTGGAGCCGGACGACGAGGCGGCGCTGGGCGCGTGGCTGGCCGACCCGGCGGTGCCCAAGGCCTCTCACGACATCAAGGCGGTGCTGCACGCGTTGCGCGCCCGGGGGTGGACGCTCGCCGGGCTGACCAGTGACACCGCGCTCGCCGCCTACCTCGCGCGGCCCGGGCAGCGCAGCTTCGACCTCGCCGACCTCGCCCTGCGCTACCTGCGCCGCGAGCTGGCCCTGGAGGGCGGCGAGGGCGACGGCCAGCTGTCGCTGCTGGGCGGTGAGGAGGAGGCCGACGCGAAGCACGCCGAGACGGAGATGGTGTCGGCGTCGGCCGTCGCCGAGCTGGCCGACGCGCTGGGCGCCGAGCTGGCCGAGAAGGAGCAGACCCGGCTGCTGCTCGAGCTGGAGCAGCCGCTGGCGTTCGTGCTCGCCGACCTCGAGGCCGCCGGCATCGCCGTGGACCGCGACCACCTGGAGTCGCTGGAGTCCGAGTTCGCGGCGCAGGTCAAGGAAGCCGCGCGCGCCGCGTACGACGTGATCGGCAAGGAGATCAACCTCGGCTCGCCGAAGCAGCTGCAGGTCGTGCTGTTCGACGAGCTGAGCATGCCGAAGACCAAGCGCACCAAGACCGGCTACACCACGGACGCGGACGCGTTGCAGAGCCTGTACGAGCAGACCGAGCACCCGTTCCTCATGCACCTGCTGCAGCACCGGGACGCCACGCGGCTCAAGGTCACGGTCGACGGGCTGCTCAAGTCGATCGCGGCCGACGGGCGGATCCACACCACCTACAGCCAGACGATCGCCGCGACCGGTCGGCTGTCGTCGACCGACCCGAACCTGCAGAACGTGCCGATCCGCACCGCCGCGGGCCGGCGGATCCGCGAGACCTTCGTCGTCGGCGCGGGCTACGGCGAGCTCATGACCGCCGACTACAGCCAGATCGAGATGCGGATCATGGCGCACCTGTCCGAGGACGCGGCGCTGATCGAGGCCTTCAACTCGAAGCGGGACTTCCACTCCGAGACCGCGTCGAAGGTGTTCGGCGTCGCGGCCGACGAGGTGACCCCCGAGCAGCGCGCCAAGATCAAGGCGATGAACTACGGCCTGGCGTACGGGCTGTCGGCGTTCGGGCTCTCCGGTCAGCTGCGGATCTCCACCGAGGAGGCCCGCGCGCTGATGGAGGACTACTTCGAGACCTTCGGCGGCGTGCGGGACTACCTGCGGTCGATCGTCGACGTGGCCCGCAAGGAGGGCTACACCGCGACCATGCTCGGTCGGCGGCGGTACCTGCCGGACCTGACCAGCGACAATCGGCAGCGCCGCGAGATGGCCGAGCGGATGGCGCTCAACGCGCCGATCCAGGGCAGCGCGGCGGACATCATCAAGGTCGCCATGCTCAAGGTGCACAGCGCGCTGGCCGGGGCCTCGCTGCGCAGCCGGATCCTGCTCCAGGTGCACGACGAGCTGGTGCTCGAGGTGGCCGAGGGCGAGCGCGCGGCGGTCGAGGACCTGGTGCGCCGGCAGATGGGCGCGGCCGAGACGCTGTCGGTCCCGCTGGAGGTGTCGGTCGGGTACGGGCGCAGCTGGGACGACGCGGCGCACTGATCCGTAGCGGGGGCCCGGTGGACAGCGCGGACCGGCCGGGCAGGCCGACCGTGAAACCGGGTGACGGGGCCGGGCGGGACCAGCAGGATGGTCCGGTGCTGCTCGGCCCCTCGGACCCGCTGCCCGCGCGACCCCGCCGCATCCTCCTCACCGGCTGCTCCGGCTCCGGCAAGTCGACCCTCGGCCGCGCGCTCGGACCCCGGCTGGGCGTGCCCTACATCGAGCTCGACGCGCTGTACCACGGGCCGGACTGGGTGCCGCGGCCCGAGTTCCCGGCCGACGTCGCCGCGCTCGCGGCGGGCGAGGCGTGGATCACCGAGTACGGCTACTCCGTGGCCCGTCCGCTCGTGCTGCCGCGGGCCGAGCTCCTGGTGTGGCTCGACCTGCCGCGCGCGGCCGTGATGCGCCAGGTCGTGCCGCGCACCGTCGTGCGGCGGCTCCGCCGCCAGGAGCTGTGGAACGGCAACGTCGAGCCGCCCTTCCGGACCTTCCTCACCGACCCGGACCACATCGTCCGGTGGGCCTGGCGCACCCATGCCGAGGTCGCCGTCCGGGTCGGGCAGGCGCGTGAGCGCAGCCCCGGGCTGCCCGTCGTGCGGCTGCGCTCCCGGCGTGACGTGCAGCGGTGGCTCGCGGGCCCGGTCGCGGCCCTCGCCGCCGAGGGCGCTCCCAAGGCCGACCACCCGGAGTCCGAGAGCGCCTGAGAGCGAGGTCGCGCAGTCGGCCTTCGCGAGTCGCGCTGTGGGGTTTCCGCGAGTCGCGCTGTCGGCTCCCGCGAGTCGGGCTGTGGGCTCCCGCGAGTCGCGCTGTGGGCTTCCGCGAGTCGGGATCTCCTGCAGCGCGAGTGGGGAGATCCTGCAGCCTGTGCGCCGCGAGGCGAGTGGTGAGCAGCGTCATCGTTCTCGTCGGGCCGCGCCAGCGCGTCGTTCCGCGTGCTCGACGGTCAGCGCCCCATGACCGCGTCGGCCAGCTCGGTGGGCACGGTGAGGGTGGCCGGGCCACGGCGGAGCACGCCGTCGGAGAGGGGCTCGCACCGCACGCCGCCGCGCCCCCGGAGGGCCTTGAAGGCACCGGGCGCGAGCACCACGTCCATCCAGCGGCAGGGATGCGCGGCGCGGTGCGCGCGGATGCGGACCGGCCCGTCGCCGGAGTCGAGCGTGAAGTCGGCGCCGGTCCCGGCCAGGGCGTCGACCGCGGCGCCACGCAGGACGACGGTCCGCCGCGCCAGGACGGGGTCGAACGGCGGCGCACCGACCTCGGTCGCCACGGCGTCGAGCGCCTCTGCCGAGATCAGGGTCACCGCCGCGCGCCGGTGTGCCGGGTGGTTGAAGTACCGGTCGCCCTTGACACCGAGCCCCGCCCGCACCTCGATCCGGTCCCGCCGCGGGCCCTCGGGGTCCGATCGCGGACCGTCGGCGGGACGCCCCTCGAAGGCGTGCACCGATGAGGCGACCAGCTCGACGATCTCGACGGCGATCCGCACCTCTACGCCGAGCGTGTCCTCCACCGCGATCTGCTGCACGACCCGATGATGCCTCGGGCGAGTCCGGGCGAGCCTTCGCCTGCCCGGATGAGCATCGCGGGCCCTCGCCGGTCCGGATGAGCACCACGGCTGTTCGATCATGGTTCGACGACCGTGGTGCTCATCTCGTCGGCGGGCGGCGCGCCGGACGTGGGGGCCGGACGCCGCGCCGGTAGCGTGCGGCGCGGACCGGTGAGGGGAGCGCGCGTGCGGGTGCTCGGAGTCGACCCGGGGCTGACCCGGTGCGGCCTCGGCGTGGTCGACGGCGACGGCGGACGCCAGGTGGCGTGTGTCGACGTCGGCGTGGTGCGCAGCGACGACGACCTGCCGGTGGACCGGCGGCTGCTGGTGGTCGCCGACGAGGTGGAGCGCTGGATCGCCCGGCACCGGCCCGACGTCGTGGCCGTGGAGCGGGTGTTCAGCCAGCACAACGTCCGGACAGTGATGGGGACGGCGCAGGCCAGCGGGGTCGTCGCGCTGGTCGCCGCCCGGGCTGGGCTGCCCGTCGCGTTCCACACCCCGAGCGAGGTGAAGGCCGCGGTCACAGGGGCCGGCCGCGCGGACAAGGCGCAGGTCACGACGATGGTCACGCGGGTCCTCGGGCTGGCCGAGGCGCCCCGTCCCGCCGACGCCGCCGACGCCCTCGCCCTCGCGATCTGCCACTGCTGGCGTGCCCCGATGATGACGCGGATGGCGGAGGCGGAGCGCCGCGCCGCCGAGATCGCCAAGGCGCACAAGGCTCGCTTGGCCGCCGCCCAGAAGGAGCGGCAGCGCCAACTCGAGCGGCAGCGGCTCGCCGAGGAGGCGCGCCCTCGCCGCTGACCTCGCGAGTCGATACTCCCGCGCCTCCGAGTGTGCCGTCCCGGGAGAGACCCGGGATGTGCGACTCGGTCACCCGAAACTGCCCACTCGCGGTGCTGGATCTCGCGACTCGCGGGAGCTCCGGGCGCGACTCGCGGGACCGAGGCGGGGGACACGCCGAGGGGCGGGGGAGCGGGGGAGGGTGTCGGGGGGTCCCGGTAGCCTTCGGTCTCGAACGACTGTTCGCAGGAGCGAGGGAGTGCCGTGATCGCGTCCGTGCGCGGGCCCGTGCTGGAGATCGGGCTGGACCACGCCGTGGTCGAGGTCGGCGGCGTCGGGCTGGCGGTGTTCTGCACCCCGACCACGCTGGCGGGCCTGCGGCGCGGCACCGAGGCCCGGCTGTCCACCACGCTGATCGTGCGTGAGGAGTCGCTGACGCTGTTCGGCTTCGCCGACGCGGACGAGCGGGAGCTGTTCCTGCTGCTCCAGACGGTGAGCGGCATCGGGCCGCGGCTCGCGCTGGCCACGATCGCCGTGCTGGAGCCGGAGGTGCTGCGTCGCGCCCTGCACGACGGCGACCTGGCCACGCTGACCCGGATCCCGGGCGTCGGCAAGAAGAGCGCGGAGCGGCTGGTGGTGGAGCTGCGGGACAAGGTCGTCGTCGCGCCCTCGGCGGCTCCCGTGGCGGGCGCCCCCGTCCCGGCGGCCGGCAACGGCGCCTCGCCCGTGCGCGAGCAGGTCGTCGAGGCGCTGGTCGGCCTCGGCTTCACGCTCAAGCCCGCGGAGCAGGCGGTCGACGCCGTGCTGGCCGACAAGCCCGAGGCCGAGGCGTCGCAGCTGCTCCGTGCGGCCCTGGCGGGCCTGGGCCGGAGCAGGTGACCGAGCCGGTGACCGAGTACGAGCCGGAGCTTCGGGAGGTCGCCGCCGAAGCCGTCCCGGAGGACCTCGACGTCGAGAACTCGCTGCGCCCGCGCCGGCTCAGCGAGTTCATCGGCCAGCCCCGGGTGCGCGAACAGCTGGAACTGGTGCTGGAGGGCGCCCGCCGGCGCGGCGACCCGCCCGACCACATCCTGCTCTCCGGCCCGCCGGGGCTGGGCAAGACGAGCCTGTCCATGATCGTCGCGGCCGAGCTGGGCGCCGCGATCCGGCTGACGAGCGGTCCCGCGCTGGAGCGCGCCGGGGATCTCGCGGCGATGCTGTCGAACCTCGTCCCGGGCGACGTCCTGTTCATCGACGAGATCCACCGGATCGCCCGCCCCGCCGAGGAGATGCTCTACCTCGCGATGGAGGACTTCCGGGTCGACGTCGTGGTCGGCAAGGGCCCGGGCGCCACGTCGATCCCGCTCGACATCGCGCCGTTCACGCTGGTCGGGGCCACGACGCGGGCCGGCGCGCTGACCGGCCCGCTGCGGGACCGCTTCGGCTTCACCGCGCACATGGAGTTCTACGAGCCCGCGGAGCTCGAGCTCGTGGTGCGTCGCGCGGCGCAGATCCTCGACGTCGACCTCCGGCCGGACGGCGCGAGCGAGATCGCCCGTCGCTCCCGCGGCACGCCCCGCATCGCCAACCGCCTGCTGCGCCGGGTCCGGGACTTCGCCGAGGTCCGCGCCGACGGGGCCGTCACCCGGTCCGTGGCCCGGGACGCGCTCGCGGTCTACGACGTCGACGAGCTCGGCCTCGACCGGCTCGACCGGGCCGTGCTGGGCGCCCTCGTACGGACGTTCGGGGGAGGCCCGGTGGGAGTATCGACGCTGGCAGTGGCGGTGGGCGAGGAACCCGGTACCGTCGAGGAGGTCTGCGAGCCCTACCTGGTGCGGGCCGGGATGCTGGCCCGGACGCCGCGGGGTCGTGTCGCCACGCCCGCGGCCTGGAGCCATCTCGGCCTGCGGCCGCCGGACTCCGGCGGCGAGGTGCCGCCGGCGCTGTTCTGAACGCGATCTCGATCGGGGGCGGACCGGCACCGGGGGCGCACCTGGCGGGCCCCGCACCGAAACCGCACGTCACGGGGCCGTCACGACGCCGGGTCGACCGACCGGGTGTCGGACCCGACTGGCAGACTCGGCCGTCCGACCTGCCCGAGAAACGGAGAAACACGACATCATGGACCTGAGCCTGCTGTTCCCGATCCTCATCCTGCTGCTCTTCATCCCGATCTTCCTGTCGGGCCGCAAGCAGAAGCGCCAGCTGGCGCAGACGCAGGCGATGCAGGGCGCGCTGACCGAGGGCGACGTCGTGACCACCACGTCCGGGCTGCGCGGCACGGTCGTCGACGCCTCCTACGAGGACACGATCGACCTCGAGATCGCCGACGGCGTCGTCACCACCTGGCTGCGCGCGGCGGTCCGCGACAAGGTCGAGCAGGACGCCCACGCCGAGCACCTGGACGAGGCCGAGGGGGCCCCGGCCGCGACCGCCACCCCGGCCACCGGGGAGCTGCCCACGGGCGGTACCACCAGCACGAACGGGACGCCGAGCACCAACGGGACCGTCGCGGACGCCCCCGCCGACTCCATCGCGGACGACAAGAAGTAGCCGGACCGCCCACGGCGGGGCCGCCGTCGGCCCGCTGCCCCGGATGGTGCAGCATCGTGCGGGAACACCGGGCCGCGGCCATGCCGCGGACGGGTCCGGACAGGCCGTCCGCCGACGCGTGACCGGGCCGTGACGCCAGGAGAGCAGAGAGAGTGGCAACGACCCCGGGGCGGATCCGCCCCTGGCGGTACCTCGCGGGGTTCGCGGGCATCGTCGTGGTGCTGTACGCGCTGGTCGCCTTCACCGGCGACCGGTCCTTCGCCCCGAAGCTGGGCATCGACCTGCAGGGCGGCACCCGGGTCACGCTGACCGCGCGCACCGAGTCGGGGCAGGTCCCGCCGCGCGACCAGCTGATCCAGGCCCAGTCGATCATCGAACAGCGCGTCAACGGGCTGGGCGTGAGCGGCGCCGAGGTGGTGCTCGACGGGAACAACCTCACCATCACGGTGCCCGGCGACCAGGGCGAGCAGGCCCGCTCGCTCGGCCAGACCGCGCAGCTGCGGATCCGCCCGGTCGTCGGCCAGCCGATCGCCGCCACGCCGGCCACCCCGCCCGCCGGGCAGCAGGGCGGCGCCACCGCGCCGCCGGCCGGGCAGGACACCGGCGGAGCCACCCCGCCGACCGGTGGGAACACCGCCCCGGCCCCGGCCGGAGGCGGCGGCCGGCCCCAGGGCATGAGCAGCGACCCTGCCGCCCCGGTCGTCGACGGCACGGTCGCCCCGGTCGCGTACAGCACCGCGCTCGCGCCCGCGCAGCAGCAGCCGACCCCGCCGCCGGGCGGCGACCAGGACCCGGCCAAGGCTGCCGCGATCGCCCAGGCCAAGGCCACCCGGCAGAGCACCGACCCGGCCACGCAGCAGCAGGCGCTCCTCGCGCTCGACTGCAACGCCGCGGACCCCCTGCGGGGCTACGACGACTCGTCGCTGCCCCTGGTGACCTGCGACCAGAACAAGACCGCGAAGTACATCCTCGGGCCCACGGTCGTCGAGGGCACCCAGATCGCGTCGGCGCAGGCCTCGCAGAACCAGCAGGGCGTCGGGTACGTCGTCGACCTGAGCTTCAAGTCGGACGGGTCGAAGGCCTGGGGCGACTACACCGCCGCGCACATCGGCGAGCAGGCCGCCTTCGTGCTCGACGGCGAGGTCGTCTCGGCCCCGACGATCCAGGGTGCGCTGTACGGCAACACCCAGGTCAGCGGCAACTTCAACCAGCAGCAGGCGCAGGACCTCGCCGGCGTCCTCCGCTACGGCTCGCTGCCGCTGTCGTTCGAGGCGTCCGACGCACAGACCGTGTCCGCCACGCTCGGGCTCGCCTCGCTGGAGGCCGGTCTGATCGCCGGCGCCATCGGCCTGGCGCTGGTGTTCGTCTACTGCCTCTTCTACTACCGCGTGCTCGGTGTGCTCACGATCCTCTCGCTGATCCTCTCCGGCCTGGTCGTGTACGCCGTGCTGGTGCTGCTCGGGCGCTGGATCGGGTTCACCCTCGACCTCGCGGGCGTCGCCGGGTTCATCGTGGCCATCGGCATCACCGCGGACTCGTTCGTGATCTTCTTCGAGCGGCTCAAGGACGAGGTCCGCGAGGGCCGGTCGTTCCGCTCGGCCGTGCCGCGGGCCTGGGTCCGCGCCCGGCGCACCATCCTGACGGCCGACGCCGTCAGCTTCCTGGCCGCCGCGGTGCTCTACATCCTCGCCGTCGGCCAGGTGAAGGGCTTCGCGTTCACCCTCGGCATGTCCACGGTGCTCGACCTGGTGGTCGTCTTCCTGGTCACGCACCCGCTGGTGGCGCTGGCCTCGAACTCCAAGATCTTCGCCAGCCCCGCCCTGTCCGGCCTCGGGACCGTCGCGAAGATCGGGGCGCAACGGCGGCGGCAACCGCGGGAGACCACCGGCAGCGGGTCCGGCACGAGCAGGAGGGCCTGAGGCAGTGAGCACCACCTCCACCCCGTCCACCCCGGCGAAGCGCGGGGTGTTCAGCAGGCTCTACACGGGCACCGGCGCGTTCGACGTCGTCGGCCGCCGGAAGGTCTGGTACGTCGCCTTCGGCACCCTGGTGCTGATCTGCGTCCTGTCGATGGTGATCCGCGGGTTCAACCTCGGCATCGACTTCACCGGCGGCTCGCAGTTCCAGATGCCCGCCGCCGGCGCCAACGGCACCATCACCACCCAGCAGGTCGAGGACGTCTTCCGCTCCTCGGTCGGCCAGGAGCCGTCCTCGGCGCAGTCCGCCGGCGCCGGCGGCTCGGCCACGATCCTCGTCCGGTCGGAGCCCCTCAACCCGGCGCAGATCGCCTCGTTCAAGGACGCGGTGTTCCACCAGCTCGAACCGCTCGACGCCAGTGGGCAGCCCTCCGAGCAGGTGATCAGCGACAGCGCGGTCAGCGGCACGTGGGGCGGGGAGATCACCCGCCAGGCGCTGATCGCCCTCGCCGTGTTCCTGGTGCTGGTCACGATCTTCCTGGCCTTCTACTTCGAGCGGGCCATGGCGATCGCGGCGCTGGTCGCGCTGGTGCACGACGTCGTCGTCACCGCGGGCATCTACTCGCTGATCGGGTTCGAGGTCACCCCGTCCACGGTCATCGGCCTGCTGACGATCCTCGGCTTCTCGCTCTACGACACGGTCGTGGTGTTCGACAAGGTCAAGGAGAACACCCGTGGGTTGCTCAACCTGACCCGCCGCACGTACGGCGAGCAGGCCAACCTGGCCGTCAACCAGACGCTGATGCGCTCGATCAACACGTCGCTGATCGCGGTGCTGCCGGTGATCGGCCTGATGGTGGTCGGCGTCGGGCTGCTCGGCGTCGGGACGCTCGCCGACCTGGCTCTGGTGCAGCTGGTCGGCATCATCGCGGGCGCCTTGTCCTCGCTGCTGCTGGCCACCCCGTTGCTCGTCGACCTCAAGATGCGCGATCCGCGGTACCGCAAGCAGGCCGAGCGGGTCGCCGCCCGCCGGGCCCGGGCGGCCGCCGCCCAGTCCGGCGACACCGAGGAGGACCTCGACACCGCCGACGACGAGGCCCTCGCCCGGGAGCTGCGCCGCGAGCGTGCGATGGCGGCGGCCGCGAGCGCGCCGGACCGGGCGCGGCCGGGCCGCCCGCAGGGCAAGGCGGGCCAGGGCCGTGCCGATCACAACCGCGCCGCCGGGCGCCCGAGCGGGAAGCGGCGCCGGTGAGCGCGGCGTCCGAGGGCCACGGCGGCGGCCCGCTCGAGGTCGACGAGTCCGCCCTGGAGCTCGAGAAGGTCCGGGACCTGATCCGTGCGGTGCCGGACTACCCGGAGCCGGGGGTGCTGTTCCGCGACCTCACCCCGGCACTGGCCGACGCCGAGGCGTTCGCCATCCTGACGACCGAGCTCGCGGCCTCCGCGGGCGCGGCGAACCTCATCGCCGGCGTCGAGGCCCGCGGGTTCCTGATCGGCGCCGCGGTGGCCCTCGTCGCGGGCACCGGCGTGGTGCCGGTGCGCAAGGCGGGCAAGCTCCCGGCGGTCGCCGGCTCGCGGACCTACGAGCTGGAGTACGGCACGGCCACGCTGGAGCTGCCCGCGGGCACCGTCGAGCCGGGGACCCGGGTGTTCGTCGTCGACGACGTGCTCGCCACGGGCGGCACCGCGGCCGCGGCCTGCGGCCTGCTGACGGACGTCGGGGCCGAGATCACCGGCTTCGGCGCCGTCGTCGAGCTGGCGGCTCTGCGCGGCCGGGGGCGCCTGACCGGCGTCGACGTGCACGCGTTGCTCACCTATTAGGCGAGCGTCCCTCCGGGCTACCGGAGGGTTATCCTTCGCTAGGTGGTGACAGGAGCGGAGCAGGCCCGGTGACGGACGTCCAGCAGAACGCACCCGCACCCGCGGAAGCGCCCTCCGGCGCGTCGCGGACCGCCGTCCAGACGGCGACGCAGGACCCGGCCCGCCCCTCGGCCACGCGGAGGGTGCGGGCCCGCATCGCGCGGCGGATGACGCCGCAGCGGGTGGCCATCGTCAAGCCCGTGCTCGAGCCGCTCGCGAGCGTGCACCGCGCGCTGCACCCCAAGGCCGATCTCGTGCTGCTGCAGCGCGCGTACGACGTCGCGGAGCAGAAGCACGCCGGGCAGAAGCGCAAGTCCGGCGACCCGTACATCACGCACCCGCTGGCCGTGGCCACGATCCTCGCCGAGCTCGGCATGGACACCACCACGCTGGTCGCGGCGTTGCTGCACGACACCGTGGAGGACACGGACTACTCGCTGGAGCGGCTCAGCACGGACTTCGGCGAGGAGGTCGCGCACCTCGTCGACGGCGTGACCAAGCTGGACAAGGTCGAGTTCGGCACCGCGGCGGAGGCCGAGACCATCCGCAAGATGGTCGTCGCCATGGCGCGCGACCCGCGGGTGCTGGTCATCAAGCTGTCCGACCGGCTGCACAACATGCGCACCATGCGCTTCCTGCCGCCGGAGAAGCAGGCGAAGAAGGCGCGCGAGACCCTCGAGGTGATGGCGCCGCTGGCGCACCGCCTGGGCATGGCGACGATCAAGTGGGAGCTGGAGGACCTCTCCTTCGCGATCCTGCACCCGAAGAAGTACGAGGAGATCGTCCGGCTCGTCGCCACCCGGGCGCCGTCCCGGGACACCTACCTCAAGCAGGTCATCGACGAGGTGTCGCGGCAGCTGGAGGCCGCCCGGGTCAGCGGGACCGTCGAGGGCAGGCCGAAGCACTACTACTCGATCTACCGCAAGATGATCGTCAAGGGCCGCGAGTTCGACGACATCCACGACCTGGTCGGCGTGCGCGTGCTGGTCGACGAGGTGCGGGACTGCTACGCGGCCATGGGCATGATCCACGCGCTGTGGCAGCCGATGCCCGGCCGGTTCAAGGACTACATCGCCCAGCCGCGGTTCGGCGTGTACCAGTCGCTCCACACCACCGTGATCGGGCCGGACGGCAAGCCGCTCGAGGTGCAGATCCGCACCCACGAGATGCACCGCACGGCCGAGTACGGCATCGCGGCGCACTGGCGCTACAAGGAGACGCGCGGGCAGAACAGCGCGGCGGGCACCGTCGAGATCGACGAGATGTCGTGGATGCGGCAGCTGCTCGACTGGCAGCGCGAGGCCGCGGACCCCGGGGACTTCCTGGAGTCGCTGCGCTACGACCTCGCGGCGAAGGAGCTGTTCGTCTTCACCCCGAAGGGCGACGTCGTCACGTTGCCGGTCGGCTCCACCCCGGTCGACTTCGCGTACGCCGTGCACACCGAGGTCGGCAACCGCTGCATCGGCTCCCGCGTCAACGGCAGGCTGGTCGCGCTCGAGCGCACGCTCGAGTCCGGCGACGTCGTCGAGATCTTCACGTCGAAGGCCGAGGGCGCCGGACCGAGCCGGGACTGGCTGGGCTTCGTCAAGTCGCCGCGCGCCAAGAACAAGATCAAGCAGTGGTTCGCGAAGGAGCGCCGCGAGGAGGCCATCGAGGAGGGCAAGGAGGCGATCACGCGGGAGGCCCGGCGCACGGGCATGCCGCTGCAGCGCCTCGTGTCCGCCGACGCGATGGCCGCGCTGTCCCGGGAGATGCACTACTCCGAGATCTCGGCGCTCTACGCCGCGGTCGGGGAGGGGCAGGCCAGCGCCCGGCACGTCGTCCAGCGGCTGGTGGCGCTGCTCGGCGGGATGGAGGACGCCGAGGAGGAGCTCGCCGAGCGGGCCACCCCCTCGACCGTCCGGGTCCGGCGGCCCTCCGGCGACGCCGGCGTGGTGCTGACGGGCGAGGACGGCACCCAGCTGGGCGACGTCTACTGCAAGCTCGCCCGCTGCTGCACGCCCGTGCCCGGCGACGAGATCCTCGGGTTCGTCACCCGTGGCGGCGCCGTATCGGTGCACCGCACGGACTGCACCAACGCCGCGGACCTCAAGGCCCGCAGCGAACGGTTGGTCGACGTCGCGTGGTCGGTCTCGCCGGCGTCGGTGTTCCTGGTGGCGATCCAGGTCGAGGCGCTCGACCGGCACCGCCTGCTGTCCGACGTCACGAAGGTGCTCGCGGACGAGAAGGTGAACATCCTGTCGGCCTCGGTCACGACCTCGCGGGACCGCGTGGCCGTGTCGCGCTTCTCCTTCGAGATGGGCGACCCGAAGCACCTGGGCCACGTGCTGCACGCCGTGCGCAACGTCGAGGGCGTCTACGACGTCTACCGGGTCACCAGCGCGAGCTGAGCCCCACCGCACCCGGAAAGGAGTCGAGGGCTCCGCCGGAGGCCCGGCGGAGCCCTCGGCTCCTGGCGGTCAGGCGGCCACGGTGGCCGTCTGGATGGTGACCGGGGTCTTGGGCTTGCCGTCGCCCGTGCCGTTGCTGTCGTCCGTGCCCGCCGCGGCGATCTTGTCGATCGTGGCCAGGCCGGCGTCGTCGATGGTGCCGAAGACGGTGTAGTCCGGCGGCAGCGTCGAGTCGGCGTAGACCAGGAAGAACTGGCTGCCGCCCGAGTTCGGGGCCGAGGTCTTGGCCATCGCGACCGTCCCGCGCGGGTAGATCACCGTGCCGGACGGGCCCGCGGGCGCGAGCTTCGTCGGCGGCTCGTCGGCGATCGTGTAGCCGGGACCGCCGGTGCCCTGGCCGCTGGGGTCGCCGCACTGCAGCACCTTGAGGCCCTCGCCGGTGGTGAGCCGGTGGCAGGGCGTGTCGTTGAAGTAGCCCTGGCTCGCGAGCGAGGTGAAGCTGTTCACCGTGCACGGGGCCTCGGCCCGGTCCAGCGTGAGGCCGATCGCGCCCGCCGACGTCGTCAGGGAGACCGGCACGGTGCCCTGGTTGCTCACCGCGTCCGCCTGCGGCGGGTTCGCGGGCTTCGCGGCGGTGCCGTCCGCCGGGTACTGGCAGTTGACGGTGCCGGGCGGGGCCGCGGCCTGCTGGCTCGCGATCGGCTCGGACTTCCACGGGGCCGTGGTGAGCAGCACCACGGCGACGACCACGACCACCACGGCCGCGGCGGAGCTGATCACGGCGACCCGCTTCTGCCTGCGGGCCCGTTCGGCCCGCCGCTTCTGCTGACTGGCCAGCTTGCGCTTGGCCGCCTCCCGCCGCATCTCGTTCGTGGCCACGGTGTGTGTCGTCCTCCCGGTCGTATCGATCGCGGGGGAGGGTATCGGCCGTTCCTGAGAGGCCCGTGTGCAGGCACGTCTAGGCTGGTCGGGTGCTCGTCGCAGGATTCCCCGCAGGAGCGTTCCAGACCAACTGCTACGTCGTCGCCCGTGAGGCGGGCGAGGCGTGCGTGGTCGTCGACCCCGGGCAGGACGCCGTCGAACCGCTGGAGGCCGTGCTCGCCGAGCACCGGCTCACCCCGGTGGCGGTGCTGCTGACCCACGGCCATTTCGACCACACCTTCAGCGTGCAGCCGGTGTGCGACGGCTCGGACATCCCCGCCTGGATCCATCCGGACGACCGGGAGCTGCTCGCGGACCCGATGAAGGGCATCTCGTCGGAGTCCGCGGCGTTCTTCGGTGGGCGGCTGGAGCTGCGGGAGCCGCGCGAGGTGCGCACGCTGACCGACCGCGACGACCTGGAGCTCGCCGGAATGCGGCTGCGGGTCGACCACACCCCCGGGCACACTCCCGGCTCGGTGGTGTTCACGACGGAGACGGAGGACGGGACCGAGGTGATCCTCGCGGGCGACACGCTCTTCGCGGGCTCGATCGGGCGGACGGACCTGCCCGGCGGCTCGCACCGCCGGTTGCTGGAGAGCATCCGGGACCGGCTGCTCGGCCGGCCCGACTCCGGTGTCGTCCTCCCGGGCCACGGCCCGACGACGACGGTGGGCCGGGAGCGGGTGTCCAACCCGTTCCTGCAGGGCCTCACCGAGAGCACGGACGGCACCGCGGATCCCGCCGCGCCGGTCCGGGGGCGCGGGCTGTGAGCGCCGTGCAGGAGCGGGCCACCGCCTTCGCGGCGCCCAAGGGCATCCCGGAGTACTACCCGCCGGAGTCGGCCGGGTTCGTGCACGTGCGTGACACGCTGTCGACCGCCGCCGAGCGCGCCGGCTACGGGTACGTCGAGCTGCCGATCTTCGAGGACACCGGGCTGTTCGCGCGCGGCGTCGGCGAGTCGACCGACGTGGTGAGCAAGGAGATGTACACGTTCGCCGACCGCGGCGACCGGTCCGTCACGCTGCGGCCGGAGGGCACCGCGGGCGTCGTCCGGTCGGTGATCGAGCACAACCTCGACCGCGCCGGCCTCCCGGTGAAGCTGCGCTACGCGGGCCCGTTCTTCCGGTACGAGCGGCCGCAGGCCGGCCGGTACCGGCAGCTGCAGCAGGTCGGGGTGGAGGCCATCGGGGTGGACGACCCGGCGCTCGACGCCGAGGTCATCGCCGTCGCCGACGAGGGGTTCAAGACGCTCGGGCTCACCGGCTACCGGCTGGAGCTGACCTCGCTGGGCGACGCCGAGTGCCGGCCCGCCTACCGCGAGCGGCTGCAGGAGTTCCTGGCCGGTCTCGACCTCGACGAGGCCACGCGGGCCCGGGCGCGGATCAACCCGCTGCGGGTGCTCGACGACAAGCGGGCCGAGGTCCGCAGGCAGCTCGAGGACGCGCCGCTGCTGCTCGACCACCTGTCGACGGCCTCGGCCGAGCACCACGCCGCCGTGCTGGCGCACCTCGACGACCTCGGCGTGGCGTACACGATCAACCCGCGGATGGTGCGCGGGCTGGACTACTACACCAAGACGACGTTCGAGTTCGTGCACGACGGCCTGGGCGCCCAGTCCGGGATCGGCGGCGGCGGCCGGTACGACGGCCTGATGGAGACCCTGGGCGGGCAGCCGCTGTCCGGCGTGGGGTTCGGCATCGGGGTGGACCGCACCCTGCTGGCGTGCCGCGCGGAGGGCGTGCAGCCCTGGTCCGAGGCCCGGGCCGAGGTGTTCGGGGTGCCGCTGGGGGAGACCGCGAAGCGCCGCCTCGTCGTGATCGCCGCGGAGCTGCGCCGCGCCGGGGTCCGGGTGGACCTGGCCTACGGCGGGCGCGGTCTCAAGGGCGCGATGAAGTCGGCGGACCGCTCGGGGGCCAGGTACGCGCTCGTGCTGGGGGAGCGGGACCTCGAGGCCGGGACGGTCGGGGTGAAGGACCTGGCCTCCGGCGACCAGCGCGCGGTGCCGCTCGACTCCGTCGTCGCGGAGCTCGTCGCCACGCTGTCCTGATGCGGGCGGCACCCTCGCCCGGCGGGGCGGCCCGGTGAACGCGACCGACCGGGAGCGCTGGGACGCCCGGCACGCCGCGGTCGGGATCGGCACCCCGATGCCGCCGGACGGGCTGCGGGGCCGGCTCGACCTGCTCCCGGGCGGGCCGGAGCCGGCCGACCGGGGCGGCCTGCCCGCCGGTGGACGGGCCCTCGACGTCGCCTGCGGGCGGGGTGCGGTCGCCGTGTGGCTGGCCCGGTTGGGTTTCGCGGTCGACGCAGTCGACGTCTCCGGGGCCGGTCTCGCGTCGGCGCGGGCGCTGGCGGCCGCGGAGGGCGTGGCGGTGCGGTTCCTGGAGGCGGATCTCGACGCCGGCCTGCCGGTCGCGGGGCCCTACGACGTCGTCGCCTGCCAGCGCTACCGGGACCCCGCGCTGTACGCGGCGCTCGCCGCGGCGCTCGCACCCGGCGGGCTGCTCGTCCTGACCGTGCTGTCCGAGGTCGGCGACGAGGGCGGGCGCTTCCGGGCGGTCCCCGGCGAGCTGGCCGGAGCGTTCCCGGGCCTGGAGATCGTCGACCACCGGGAGGGCGACGGCGAGGCGACCCTGCTGGCCCGCCGCCGCTGAGGGTCGAGCGCGTCCGGGCCCGCGACGGCACCGACCGGTCGCCCCCGAGCCGTGGCGGGCGGTCCGTCAGCGCGCCCGGCGCGCTCGGCGGCCCAGGGACCGTCCCGACTCCTGCCGTGCCGACTCCGGCCGGGCGGGCTCCTCGCGGCCGGCGACGAGCGCGGCGAGGCCCGTCGTGATCGGCACGGAGGCGACCAGCCCGATGCTGCCGACCAGCGTCCGGACGATCTCGGTGGCGACGTCCTGCGAGGTCAGTACGTCGCCGGGGCCGCGACCGGAGACCGTGAACAGCAGCATCAGCGGCAGCGAGGCGCCCGCGTAGGCCAGCACGAGGGTGTTGACGGCCGACGACACGTGGTCCCGCCCGATCCGCATCCCCGCGGCGAACAGGGCGCGGGCGCCCAGCGCGGGGTTCGCCGCCCGCAGCTCCCAGACGGCGCTGGTCTGGGTGACCGTGACGTCGTCGAGCACGCCGAGCGCCCCGATCACGATCCCCGCGAGGAGCAGACCCCGGGCGTCGATCGGCGCGCCGAGCGTGGCGATGAGGCTGGCGGTGGTGTCGTCGAGCCCGGTGAGCCGGGCGAGCGCCGAGAACACCGCGCTGAGCAGCGCGATCAGGCCGAGCGACGCCAGGGTGCCGAGCACGGCCGTGGACGTCCGGGCCGACAGCCCGTGGGTGAGGTACAGGACCACGAACATGATCAGGCAGGCTCCGACGACCGCCACCCACACCGGGCTCGACCCGGCCAGGATCGCGGGCAGCACGAACAGCACCAGCACGACCAGGCTCATCCCGAGCGCCACGAGCGCGGCGAGCCCGCGCCACCGGCCCAGCAGCAGCACCGCCAGCGCGAACGCGACCGCCAGGGCGACCAGCGGGCCGGACCGCTGGAAGTCGACGACCTGGTAGGAGCCGGGATCGGTCGCCGCGCCCCCGGACCAGGCCACCCGGACCCGGTCGCCGACGGCGAACCGCGGCGTCGACGGCTCGACCGGGACGACCTGCACGAGGTCGCGGCCGGGCAGCGGGCCGCCGTCCATCCGCAGGGTCAGGCCCGCGCAGCCGCGGTCGCCCGAGCCGGGGGAACAGTCGGCCGCCTGCGCGGCGACCACCTCGGCGTCGAAGACCTGCTGGGCGGGCTGGGTTCCGGTGGGCAGCGGGCCGCTCGGCCAGAGCAGCACCATCCCGACCAGCGTGGCGAGGGCGCAGGGCACCAGCAGCCCGACGAGCAGCAGCCGGACCCGCCGGCTCGCCGGGGAGGCGGGTCCGTGACCGTGCCCATGACCATGACCGGATGGTTGCTCGCGGCCGGCCCCGGGCGGGGTGGAGGCGGCGGTCTCGTCCGGCACCGGTGCGAGCGGTGTGGTGCGCTCGGCGTCCGTCTCGGGCGGGACACGGACGGTGGCCCGGGCAGTGTTCCGGACAGCGGCCCGAGCCGTGTCCCGGACAGGGGCCCGAGCAGTGTCCTGGGCAGGGACCGGGTGGGCGGCCCGGACGGGCGCACGGTGCCGCCTGCTGTCGGACGACGGGTCGGGCCGGGCCACCCCGGCATCCTCGCCCGTCGCCGCACGGACCGGGCGACCGCCCTCCCTACACGAAGACCGAGACCAGCAGCACGAGCAGCAGGCCGACCACCGAGATGATGGTCTCCATCACCGACCAGCTCTTGATCGTCTGCCCGACCGTGAGCCCGAAGTACTCCTTGACGAGCCAGAACCCGGCGTCGTTGACGTGCGAGAAGAAGAGCGATCCCGCGCCGACCGCCAGGGCGAGCAGCGCGACGGTCGCGGGCGACAGCCCGGCCGCCAGGGGTGCGACGATGCCGGCCGCGGTGATGGTGGCGACCGTGGCCGAGCCCGTCGCCACCCGGATGGCGACCGCGACCAGCCAGCCCAGGATCAGCGGCGAGAGCGCCGCCGCGCCGGCCCACTGCCCGATCAGGGTGCCGACGCCGGCGTCGACGAGGGCTTGCTTGAACCCGCCGCCCGCGGCGACGATCAGCAGGATCCCGGCGATCGCGGGCAGGGCGCCGCCGACCGAGTCGGTCAGCCCGCGCCGGCTCATCCCGGACGGCAGCCCGAGCGCGAACATCGCGACCACGACGCCGACGAGGAGGGCCACGATCGGCTCGCCGATGACGTCGAGCGCCGACCGTACGGGGTTGCCGTCGGCCAGGGTGACCTCGGCGATCGCGCGGAGCAGCATGAGGACGACGGGCGTGAGCATCACCGCGACGGCGGCGCTCACGCGCACCTGTCGCCCCGTCCGCTCGGCCGCCGCGACCCGAGCGGCCCCTGACGACCCGGACGGACCGGAGGGCTCGGGCGGGCCGGCGGGTTCGCCGTCGTCCCCGGTCCCGCCGGCGCGTCCGGCGACCGCCGCGGCCTCCCGCTCCGAGGGCGGGGAGAGCGGGACCCACCGCGAGGCGAGCCGGCCGAACAGGGGTCCCGCGATGATCACGGTGGGGACGGCGATGATGAGCCCGAAGAGCAACGTCAGCCCCAGGTCGGCCTTGAGGGCGCTGATCGCGACGAGCGGGCCGGGGTGCGGTGGGACGAGGCCGTGCAGCACCGACAGGCCGGCCAGGGCCGGGATGCCGATCCGGATCACCGAGCTGCGGGTGCGCGCGGCGACCAGCACCACGACCGGGACCAGCAGCACCACGCCGATCTCGAAGAACAGCGGGATCCCGACAAGCGCGGCGAGCCCCGCGAGCGCCCACGGCATGCCGCGCGGCCCGACCCGCCGGGTGACGGCCTCGACCACCCGGTCCGCGCCGCCGGAGTCGCGCAGCAGGCCGCCGATCATGGCTCCCAGCGCGATCAGCACGCCGACGGAGCCGACCGTGGACCCGACGCCGTTGGTGAAGCTCGTGATCGTCTTGTCCGGGCCGAGCCCGCCCACGATGCCGAGCACCGCGGTCCCGGCGATCAGCGCGAGGAAGGGGTGGACGTGCAGCCAGGTGATCAGCAGGACGATCACCGCGATCCCGAGCAGGGTGGCGACCACCAGCTGCGTGGCGCCGGCGGCCGGGGCGGTCTCCTTGGCCTGCGCCAGGACGACGGCGAGCGGGGTCATGAGGCACCTCCGGCGGGGGTCAGCTCGGCGAGCACGCGGTCGACGACGGCGCCGGGATCGCCCTCGCCGCTCACCGCGATACCCGGCTCACCGGGTTCCAGCGGTTCGAGCGTCCCGAGCTGGCTGTCCAGCAGCGAGGGGGGCATGTAGTGGCCCTGGCGGACGGCCAGCCGCGAGGCCAGCGCGTCGGTCGACGCCCGCAGGTGCACGAACCGGACGGAGGGGTGCCCGTCGACGAGCACGTCCCGGTACCGACGGCGCAACGCCGAGCAGGTGACGACGGCGTCGCGGCCGGCGGCCTCCTGCTCGCCGATCCAGTCGGCCACCCGGCGCAGCCACGGCCACCGGTCCTCGTCGGTCAGCGGGTGGCCGGCGGCCATCTTCCGCCGGTTCTCCTCGGGGTGCAGGGCGTCGCCCTCGGCGAACGCCCAGCCGGTCCGCCGCACGAGCTCCTCGGCGACCGTGGACTTGCCGGCCCCGGACACCCCCATCACGACGAGCGTGGTCGTCTTCCCCTTCATGGGGGCAGCGTCGCGGACGGCGACGGATCCTGCCGGATGGACCGGGAACTTGCCACGGGCTCGAACATGTGTTCGACTGAAGCGATGCGGTGGAGCGGGCAGCAGGTGCTGACGGACGGCGTGGGCGAGGCGGCCGCCCTCCCGGGGCTGCGCGGCCTGCTGCGGTCGGTGCGCACCCCGGAGTTCGCCGGCACGGTGTTCCACGAGGTGGAGGCGAAGTCCGCGCTGAACCGGGTGCCGGGGAGCTCACCGATGCCCTTCCGTTGGACCGTGAACCCGTACCGCGGCTGCTCGCACGCCTGCGTCTACTGCTTCGCGCGCAACACCCACACCTACCTCGACCTCGACGCGGGGGCGGACTTCGACTCGCAGATCGTGGTGAAGGTGAACGTCGGGCGGGTGCTGGCACGCGAGCTGGCCCGCCCGAGGTGGGCCCGGGAACCGGTGGCCATGGGCACCAACACCGACCCGTACCAGCGCGCTGAGGGCCGGCACCGGCTGATGCCGGAGGTCATCCGGGCGCTCACGGGCTCGGGCACCCCCTTCTCGATCCTCACCAAGGGCACCGTGCTCGGTCGCGACCTGCCCGATCTCGCGGCCGCGGCGGGCGAGGTGCCGGTCGGCCTCGGGGTCTCGCTCGCGCTCGCCGACCGGGCGCTGCAGGCCCGGCTCGAGCCCGGCACGCCGTCGCCGCCGGCCCGGCTCGACCTGGTGAAACGGATCGCCGACGCCGGTCTGGACTGTGGCGTGATGGTGGCGCCGGTGCTCCCGCTGCTCACCGACTCGGCCGAGGCGCTCGACGCGCTGCTGGAGCGGGTGCGGGCGGCCGGCGCGTCCGGGGTGAGCGTGCTGGCGCTGCACCTGCGGCCGGGCACCCGGGAGTGGTTCATGGGGTGGCTCGCGCGGGAGTACCCGGCGCTGGTGCCGACCTACGAGCGGCTCTACCGGCGCGGGGCGTACGTCGACGCGGAGTACCGGCGGGCGCTGGCCGAGCGGGTCCGCCCGCTGCTGCATCGGCACGGGCTGGACCGCGGCCCGGGCGTGCAGCGCACCTCCGGCGGCGACGGCGGTTTCCCGGCCTCGGAGGTGGCGGGCCAGGCCCCGCCCGCCGAGCACCTTGCCGCGCCGGTCGTCGAGCAGCTCACCCTGCTCTGACCGGCAGGGACCCGGGCCGGCCGCCCGGGGGCACCGTTCGTGCGCCGGCGCGGAAACCTGGTGGAACGCTGCCCGGTGTGGGCGGATAGCCTTGCCGACCGTGATGCGAACCCACCCCGTCGGCACCCTGCGTGCCGAGCACGCCGGCCAGACCGTGACCCTCGCCGGATGGGTGGCCCGTCGCCGCGATCACGGCGGCGTCATCTTCGTGGACCTGCGCGACTCGAGCGGCTCGGCCCAGATCGTGTTCCGCGAGGGCGAGATGGCCGAGCGCGCGCACCGGCTGCGGTCGGAGTTCTGCCTGCAGGTGACCGGCGAGGTCGTCGCGCGGCCGGCGGGCAACGAGAACCCCGAGCTGTCCACCGGCGCCATCGAGGTCACGGTCACCGACCTCGTCGTGCTGTCCGAGTCCGCGCCGCTGCCCTTCCCGATCGACGAGCACACGGGCGTCGGCGAGGAGGTCCGGCTCAAGTACCGGTACCTCGACCTGCGCCGGCCCGAGCCCGCCGCGGCGATCAAGCTGCGCAGCGCGGTGAACAAGGCCGCGCGCGGCGTCCTCGAAGCACACGACTTCGTGGAGATCGAGACCCCCACGCTGACCCGCTCCACGCCCGAGGGCGCCCGGGACTTCCTGGTCCCCGCCCGGCTCAAGCCCGGCTCCTGGTACGCGCTGCCGCAGTCCCCGCAGCTGTTCAAGCAGCTGCTCATGGTCGGCGGCATGGAGCGCTACTACCAGATCGCCCGCTGCTACCGGGACGAGGACTTCCGCGCCGACCGGCAGCCGGAGTTCACCCAGCTCGACATCGAGATGAGCTTCGTCGAGCAGGACGACGTCATCGGCCTGGCCGAGGAGATCCTCACCGCGCTGTGGGCGCTGATCGGGCACGAGGTCGGGCCCGTCCGCCGGATCAGCTACGCCGAGGCCATGTCCCGCTACGGCTCGGACAAGCCCGACCTGCGCTTCGACATCGAGCTCACCGAGCTCACCGAGTACTTCGCCACCACCGGCTTCCGGGTGTTCCAGAACCCGTACGTCGGCGCGGTCGTCATGCAGGGCGGCGCGAGCCAGCCCCGCAAGCAGCTCGACGCCTGGCAGGAGTGGGCCAAGCAGCGCGGCGCCCGCGGGCTGGCCTACGTGCTGGTCGACGAGGACGGGACGGTCTCCGAGAAGGGCCCGGTCGTCAAGAACCTGTCGGAGGAGGAGCGCGCGGGCCTGCCCGCCGCCGTCGGCGCGAAGCCCGGCGACTGCATCTTCTTCGCCGCCGGCCGCCCGAACGAGGCCCGCGCCCTGCTTGGCGCCGCCCGCAGCGAGATCGCCCGGCGCACCGGCCAGCTGGACGAGAGCGCCTGGTCCTTCGTCTGGGTCGTCGACTTCCCGCTGTTCGAGGCGGCCGACGAGACGGACGACGTGGCCGTCGGGCACGGCAAGTGGACGGCCCTCCACCACGCCTTCACCTCGCCGACCCCGGACTGGATCGACAAGTTCGAGTCCGACCCGGGCAACGCGCTGGCCTACGCCTACGACATCGTCTGCAACGGGAACGAGATCGGCGGCGGCTCCATCCGTATCCACCGGGCGGACGTCCAGAAGCGCGTCTTCGAGATCATGGGCCTGTCCGAGGAGGAGGCGCAGGAGAAGTTCGGCTTCCTGCTCGACGCCTTCGCGTTCGGCCCGCCCCCGCACGGCGGCATCGCGTTCGGCTGGGACCGGATCACCGCGCTGCTCGCCGGCGAGGACTCGATCCGCGAGGTCATCGCCTTCCCGAAGACCGGCGGCGGCTACGACCCGCTCACCGCGGCGCCCGCCCCGATCACCCCGGAGCAGCGCAAGGAGGCCGGGGTCGACGCCGTACCGCCGAAGCCGGCCGGTCCGGGCGCGACGGGCGCGAAGGCCACGGGGAAGGCGCCGGAGAAGGCAGCGGACACGACGGCCGAGACGGCGGCGGAGACGGACGCGCGGGGCGGCGGGGCCTGACCCCGGTGGCCCCTCGCGGCGCGGCGCACCCGTTGCGTGACAGGCAGGACCGGAACCGCGGCCGGGCGCTCCCGTCGGGGTAGGGTCGACGGTGATGTCACGCGACCTGGCCGGCTTCCCCAGGCCCGTGCTCACCGCGTTGGCCGCGGCGGAACGCCTGCTCACCCGGCGGGCCGGGGCCACCGTGGTCCTGGCGGACCCGGAGGACCTCGGTGGCAGCGAACGGTCGGTGGTGGCGCGTGCCCGGGTGGCGCGCAACCCGTTCTCGCTGCCGCGCACCCTCGTGGTGAAGCAGTACGTCGGCGAGCCCGACGGGAACCGGCCGGACCCGTTCCACTTCGAGGTCGCGAGCTGCCAGCTGTTCACCGCGCTCCCGGCCGACGCCCGGCCCAGCCCGGTGCTCATCGCACACGACCCGGCGGCCCGGCTGCTCGTGCTGGAGGACCTGGGCCGCAGCTCCACGCTGGCCGACATGCTGTTCGCGCCGGATCCTGTTGCGGCACAGCGATGCCTGCTGAGCTGGGCCCGGGCGCTCGGCCGCATGCAGGCGGCCACGGCCGGCCGGGAGAACGACTTCGGTGCGCTGCTGCGCCGGCTGGGGGAGAAGGCTCGGCGGGACCCGGTCGCCGACGAGGCGCGCGCGGCCTTCGCGGGGGTGCCCGAGCTGGTCGCCGAGGTGCTGGGCGTGACGGTCAGTGCGGCCGCCGAGACGGAGGCGCGGGAGACCGCGCGGCTGCTGGGCGGCACCCGCTACCGGGCGTTCAGCCCGTCGGACACCTGCCCGGACAACAACCTCGTGACCGGCCGCGGGGTCCGGTTCGTCGACTTCGAATGGGGCTGCTTCCGCGACGTCGCGCTCGACGCCGCCTACTTCCGCGTCCCGTTCCCGGCCTGCGAGTCGAGCTTCGCGCTGCCCGACGGGATGGCCGAGGCCATGCTCGAGGCCTGGCGCAACGAGATCGCCACGGTGTGGCCGGACCTCGACGACCCGGCGCTGCTGCGGGCCCGCCTCCTCGACGCCCAGCTGCTGTGGGTCTGGCTCTGCACCTGGTGGCTGCTGCCGCGGGTCGTGGCCGGTGAGACGCGGATCGGGATCGACCCCGGCCGGTCCCCGCGGATCAGTGCCGCGCTGGCGGACTACTGGCGGCGGCTAGCGGGTGCCGCCGCGGACGGCGGGCGTCCGGCCACCGTCGACCTGGCCCACCAGATGGCCGCGGCCCTGCAACGCCGGTTCGACGACCCCTCGGACAACGGCTCCGGCCGGCTGCCGCTCTACCCCGCCTTCCGCAGCCTGGCCTGAGGGTCGTCCGGGCAGGTCCGCCCCGCGGGATCCGCTCCAGGGAGTGCGGGGATCCCGCTCCACGGATTTCAGGCGGCCGTCGCGACGCGTCACCACGCGCACACCGCCGCGGAGCCTCGCGACCCGATCATGCGCTCGTGTCCGTGCCGAGCGTGCGACCCGTCCGTACCCTCCCGACGACCACCCCCACCGGCCCGAGCCGCCCCGTCACCACCCTGGCCACCCTCGGCGACTCGACGGCCGTCGGGCTGGGGGACCCGCTGCCCGGCGGCGGCCGGCGGGGCTTCCCCGTCCTGCTCCGCGACACCCTCGGGCCCGGGACCCGGCTGCTCAACCGCGCTACCACGACCACACCCGCGTGTTCCGGCTGCCGGGGCGGCTGCGGGAGGCGCTGCGGACCCGGGTGACCGCACTGAACTCGGCGATCGACGCGGCGATCGCGGGCGCGGACGGCCCCGGGGTGGGGGTGCTGGACCTGCACCTGCTCCCCGGCGGCTACGAGCGCGCGGCGTGGAGCGTCGACCGGCTGCACCCCTCGGAGCTCGGGCACCGGCTGCTCGCCCGGGCAGCGGGGGAGCTGCTGGCGAGCTCGGGCTTCGCGGTGCCCGCCCCCGTGCCGATCGCCTGCGGCGGCCGGCGCGAGATCACCGCGTTCCACCGGGCCGCGTGGATCGTGGTGCGCGGCACGCCCTGGCTGGTGCGCCGCGGCCGCGACCTCGGCCCGGTGATCCTGCACGGCCTCCTCGCGGGCGGACGGGCGCCGGCCGCCCGACTCGCGCCGGGGCGCCGGAGCAGGAGGTCTCCTAGGCGGAGCGGGGGAGCGCGGCGGGCCGGACCGGGCGGCCCGTCTCGATCTCGACGAGGTGGGCGCGGGTGCAGGGCCCGCACACCCAGCTGACCACACCGTCGGCGTGATGGCTGCTCCAGGCCAGTCCGCGGACGTCGTTCACGGTCCGGGGACCGGCGCAGACGGTGCAGGTCTGGGTCGGGCGGGCAGGGACAGGTGTGCCGTCGTCCATGCCCCCGAAGGATGGACCGGTCGCGTTGCCGTGCCGTGAACGCCACGCCGCGCAGTGTTGCGATCCGGCGACGGTTGTCGCCGTGGGACGGCTACCGCAGCGAGCCGAGGAACCGGTCGATGCGCACGAGCGCCTCCTCCAGCTGCGGCAGCGCGGTCGCGTACGAGCACCGGATATGCCCCTCGCCGGAGGGCCCGAACACGTTGCCGGGCACCACGGCCACGCTCTCCTCGTGGAGGAGTCGCTCGGCGAAGGTCTCGGAGTCCAGCCCCGACGACCGGATGGACGGGAAGGCGTAGAAGGCGCCGCCCGGCTCCGGGCACTCCAGCCCGATCTCGCGCAGGCCCTTCGCGAACACGCGGCGGCGCCGGTCGTAGTCCGCGACCATCTCGCGGACGTCGCCGTCGGCCTCCTCGAGCGCCTCCACCGCGGCGATCTGCGAGACGTGGGGTGCGCACAGCATCGTGTACTGGTGCACCCGCACGCACAGCTCGGCCACGGCCTGCGGCGCGCAGATCCAGCCGACCCGCCAGCCCGTCATCGCCTGCGCCTTGGAGAACCCGCCGAGCACCACGGTGCGCTCCCGGGCGCCGGGCACCGCGCCCAGGCAGACGTGGGTGTCGTCGTAGGTCAGCCGGTCGTAGATCTCGTCGGAGATCAGGTAGAGGTCGTGCTTCTCGGCCAGCCGGACCAGGCCCTCCAGCGCGGCCCGTGGCTGCACCGCACCCGTCGGGTTCGCGGGGGAGCCGATGAGGATCGCCTTGGTGCGCGGGGTGATCGCGGCCTCGACGGCGGCGGGGTCGATCGCGAAGTCGGCCTCCCACCGCGTGGCCACGCGCACCGGGGTGCCGCCCGCGAACGAGACGCACGGCTCGTAGGCCACGTAGCAGGGCTCCGGCACGACCACCTCGTCGCCGGGGTTGAGCAGCACCCGCAACGCCAGGTCCAGCCCCTCGGACACCCCGGTGGTGATGAGGCACTCGGTGTCCCAGGCGTACTGCGCGGCGTACCGCTTCTCCAGCTCCGCGCAGATCAGCCGGCGCAGCTGCGGCAGGCCCGCGTTGGAGGTGTAGGTCGTGTAGCCGTGCTCGAGGGCGAAGATGCCGGCCTCGCGGATCCGCCACGGCGTGACGAAGTCCGGCTCGCCCACGCCGAGGGAGATCACGTCGTCCATCTCGGCGGCGATGTCGAAGAAGCGCCGGATGCCCGACGGTGGACAGGCGGAGATGACGTCGTTGAGCGGCTTCATCGGGCGCTCCTCACGGGGTCACGCGCAGCCGGTGGTCGGGCTCGGGCTCGAAGAAGGTGTCGCCGTCGCGCTTGTGCGTGTGCAGCACGAAGTGCGTGGCGGTCGCCGTGACCCGGTCGATGGTGGAGAGCTTGCGGCTCACGAAGTCGCTGACCGCGCGGATGTTCGACCCGACGACGGTGCAGCGCAGGTCGTGCCCCCCGGACACCAGGTAGCAGCTGCGCACCTCGTCGAACCGCGAGATCCGTTCGGCGACGTCGTCGAAGCCGACCCCCCGCGCCGGGGCGACCGCGACGTCGATGAACGCGGTCACCTCCGTGGCCTCCGTGCCGTCGACCTTCTCCCAGTCGACGACCGCCTTGTACCGGCGGATGACGCCGGCCTCCTCCCACGCCGCGATCTGGGCCGACACCTCGGCGACGGGCCGACCGATCATGGTGGCCAGGGTGTCGTGGCTCAACGACGCGTCCCGCTCCAGCAGCTCCAGGATCTCGCGCACGGTCCCCGACCCTACTGCCCGATGCGGCCGTCGGCGGCCCGGGCGAGCCGCCGGACGGCCTCGGTCAGCACATCGGGCGGGTAGGTCGCGAAGCAGAGCCGGGCGGCCGAGCGGAGCCCGGGGCCCCCGTCCGCCGCGGCGTCGACGGAGAAGGCCGCGCCCGGCACGAAGCCCACGCCGTGCTCCAGGGCGGTCGGCAGGAGCGCCGTGGTGTCGGTGCCGTCGGCGAACTCCAGCCAGCAGAACATGCCGCCGGCCGGGGTGGAACGGGCGACGGCGGCGCCGAACTCCGCGTCGACCGCGGCGGTGAGGGCCGCGGCCCGGTCCCGGTTCTCGCGCCGGACGCCGTCGACGTGCGCGGCGAACCACGGCTCGTCGGCCAGCAGCTCGGCGGTGATCATCTGGGTGAGCGAGGAGCCGCAGAGGTCCGTGGACTGCTTGAGCCGCTCGACGGCGGCGGCCAGTACCGGGGGTGCGACCAGCCAGCCGACCCGCAGGGACGGGGCCAGCACCTTCGACGCGCTGCCGAGCCGCACGACGCGCTCGCCGTGCGCGGCCAGCGGGCGTGGCGGGGTGCCGTCGAAGGCCAGCAGGCCGTACGGGTCGTCCTCGACGACCAGGAAGCCGTAGCGCTCGGCCAGCCCGGCGAGGGCCCGGCGGCGCTCCTGGCTCATCGTGACGCCGCGCGGGTTGTGGAAGCTCGACACCGTGTGCACCAGGCGGGGCCGGAACCCGGCCCCGAGCCGCGCGGCCAGGATGTCGACGCACATCCCGTCGGCGTCGAGCGGGACCGGGTGGACCTCGGCGCCCGCCGCCTGCAGGACCTGCAGCGCCCCGACGTACACCGGGTCCTCGACGGCCACCGGGTCGCCGGGGTCGAGCAGGGCGCGGGCGAGCAGGTCCAGGGCCTGCTGCGACCCGCTCGTGACGACGACGTCGGCGGGCGCGATCGCCCGCCCGGTCCGGCCGGTCTCGTGCCCGGCCACCACCTCGCGCAGGTGGGCGAGCCCCGCCGTCTCGGAGTACTGCACGGCGGCGGGGGACCGCAGCGCCCGGTCGGCGGCGGCGGCGATGCGCTCGCGCGGCATGAGGTCGGCGGCGGGCAGGCCGCCGGCCAGGCTCAGCACGTCGTCGCGCGCGGTGAGGGTGAGCAGGTCCCGGATCGCGGACCCGCGGATCCCGGCGAGCCGGGCGGCGAGTGCGACCGGGGGCGGGGCGGCCGGGGCGGTCGACGGGGCGGGGCGAAGGTCGGTACTGGTCACGATAGCCTCGCGGAGAGGTGGGGCACGGGCGGGGACCGGGCGCTCCCGGTGGTCACCGGGAGGGCCGGGCCGTCCCGCGGGGATCGTCCGCGGAAGCACGGGCGCGGATCGGGTGGACCGGCGCCCGTATCGATAGTGCGCCTCGCTTCCTGCGATCCGGAACCAGCTTCCCGAATGCTGGGAACCGCCCAAACAGGTTGCAAACGGATCACAGGACTTCCGACCCGGTGACCGACGTGGTCGGACGCTCTACCTTGCCGGGTATGAGCAACCCGTCGGGTGACGACCGCCACCAGTCCGGCGAGCAGGGCGCCCCGCAGCCCGGCTCGGCCCCGCCCCAGCAGGGCGGGCAGGAGCCGCCCGGCGGGTACCCGCCGCCGGGTCAGGGCCAGGGTCCGCCCCCGCAGGGCTACGGCCCCGGGCCGCAGGGCCAGCCCGGCCAGGGCCAGTACGGGCAGGGTGGGTACGGCCCGGGCGGGTACGGCCAGGCCCCGCCCCCGGGCTACGGGCCCGGCCCGGGACAGCCCGCGCAGGGGCAGCCCGGCCAGGGCTACGGGGCCCAGGGCTACCCGCCGCCCGCCGGGTACGGGCAACCGGGGTACGAGCAGCAGGGCGCCGGCCAGCAGGGCTACGGGCAGCAGGGGTACGGCCAGCAGGGGTACGGGCAGCAGCCCTACGGCTACGGCCCGCCCGCCGAGTACGGCGGCGGGGTTCCGGCGCCGCTCGCGGACCCGCTGGTCGCCGCCGACTTCTCGGACTGGTGGACCAAGGTCCTCGCCGTCCTCGGGCGCAGCTGGCAGCCCCTGCTGCTGATCCAGATCGCCACCGCGCTGCCGGCGCTGATCATCGGTGCGATCATCTCGCTCGTCGTCGCCACCGGCGGCGGCGCGGTCGGGGTGGCGATCGGTGCGGGCCTCTCGATGATCATCGTGGTCGCGGTGTCGCTGCTCGCCCAGGGCGCCTCGGTCTACGTGGTGACCCGGCAGGCGGCCGAGCAGCCGGTGGGCGCCGGGGAGGCCCTGTCCTTCGCGGCCGGCCGGGCCCTGCCGCTGCTGGGCTGGGGGATCCTCGCGGGCATCCTCGTCGTGATCGGGTTCTTCCTGCTGGTGATCCCGGGCCTCTACCTGCTGATCGTGTTCGCGGCGACGCTCACCGGCGTGATCATGTACGAGCGCGCCGGCATCGGACGCACGTTCACGCTGGTCAACCCGCACTTCTGGCCGACCGCGGGCCGGCTGATCACCGCCGTCATCGCCGCGGGGGTCTACCGCTGGATCGTCACCGCGATCGTGGGCCTGTTCGCGTCGCCGAACTCCGCCACGTTCTCGATCCTCGTCGGCATCCTCAGCCTGCCGGTGACCCTGGCCGCGGCCGGCGTCGCCGTCGTCACCTACGCCTCGCTGCGCAACAAGGAGAACCCCCAGGTCGGCACGCCGACGCTGGTCCAGGAGCTGCACTCGTAGCCAGCGGCCCGGCTCGTGCCGGAACCGTCGGTGCCCAGTGGCACCCTGGACACCGATGAGCACTGCATCCGACGGTCTGTTCGACATCGGCGAGCCCTCCGGGTCCCCGGAGGCCGCCGCGGAGGAGGCGCGCCCGGCCCCGGGCGCGCCGCTCGCCGTGCGGATGCGGCCGCGCTCGCTCGACGAGGTGGTCGGGCAGCGGCACCTGCTCAAGCCCGGTGCCCCGCTCCGCCGGCTGCTCGAGGGCGGCGCCCCGGCCTCGGTGCTGCTCTACGGCCCGCCCGGCACCGGCAAGACCACGCTCGCCCGGCTGATGGCACGGGCGGGCGAGCGGCACTTCGTGGCGCTCTCGGCGCTGTCCGCGGGGGTCAAGGAGCTGCGCGCCGTGATCGACGACGCGCGGCGCCGCCGGGACTACCACGGCGGCTCCACCGTGCTGTTCATCGACGAGGTGCACCGCTTCTCCAAGACCCAGCAGGACGCGCTGCTCGGCGCGGTCGAGGACCGGGTGGTGCTGCTGGTCGCGGCGACCACCGAGAACCCGTCCTTCTCGGTCGTCTCGCCGCTGCTGTCCCGCTCGCTGGTCCTGCAGCTGCAGTCGCTCGACGAGGACGAGGTCCGCGAGGTGCTCCGCCGCGCCGTGAGCGCGGAGCAGGGCCTCAACGGCGCCGTCACGCTGGCCGAGGACGGCGAGGCGGCCCTCGTCCGGCTGTCCGCGGGCGACGCGCGCCGTGCCCTCACCGCGCTGGAGGCGGCGGCCGACGGGGTGCTGGCGGACGGCACCGGGGTCGTCGACCTGGCGGCCGTCGAGCGGGCGGTCACCGAGGTCGCGGTCCGCTACGACCGGGCCGGCGACCAGCACTACGACGTGATCAGCGCGTTCATCAAGTCCATCCGCGGCTCCGATCCGGACGCCGCACTGCACTACCTGGCCAGGATGATCGTCGCGGGGGAGGACCCGCGGTTCATCGCGCGGCGGTTGATGGTCCACGCGAGCGAGGACATCGGCCTCGCCGATCCCACGGCCCTGCAGGCGGCCACGGCGGCCGCGCAGGTCGTGCAGCTCGTCGGGATGCCGGAGGCGCGGCTCGCGCTGGCGCAGGCCACGGTGCACCTGGCCACCGCGCCCAAGTCCAACGCCGTGATCGCGGCGATCGACGCCGCGATGGGCGACGTGCGGGCCGGCGCGGTCGGGGCGGTGCCGGCGCACCTGCGGGACGGGCACTACGCCGGCGCGCAGAAGTTGGGCAACGCCGTGGGCTACCGCTACCCGCACAGCACGCCCGACGGGGTGCTCGCGCAGCAGTACCCGCCGGACGACCTCGTCGGCAAGGACTACTACGAGCCCACCACGCACGGCGCCGAGCGGGTCCTCGCCGAACGCCTGCCCAAGCTCCGCCGCGCCGTCCGCGGCCGCTGAGCCCAGCCGCAAAGGCGCACTCTGGAACCATAACGCGCTCGGGAGCCCGCTTTTGACGCGTTGTGGTTCCCTAACGCGATTCCGACAGGCGCTCAGGCGGTGCGGAGGGTCAGGCCCAGCGAGCTCAGCGCCTGGTCGATCGGGGTGAAGTAGGCGGTGCAGCCGGCGCCGGCGCCGCTGTGCACGCCCTGCGCCTGCCCGTCGGCGGTGATGTACGGGCCGCCGGAGTCGCCCTGCGCGGTGCAGATCGAGGCCACCACCATGCCGCGCTGCTGCTGCCCGTCGAAGTTCACGGTCCGGTCGCGGGCGGTCACGCTGCCGCAGGTCTTGCCGCTGGTGCTGCCGTAGAGGCACACCGTGGAACCGATCGGCGCGGGCACCGTGCCCCGGACCGGCACCGAGGCGACGTCGGGCAGTGCGGCCGTGGAGGAGGTGACGGGCACGGCCCCGACGTCGACGCCGTTGCTCGCGGTCTTCGCGCCGTCGCCGATGACCTCGCCGTTGTCGTCGAGCCACTCGTCGGACTCGCGGGTGCAGTGCCCCGCGGTGATGATCCAGTCCTGGGCCCCCGAGCCGGCGGAGAAGCCCAGGGTGCAACGGGTGTTGCCGCCGGTGATCCGCTGGCCGCCGCGCAACGCCTCGTGGTGCGGTGCGCCCGCCCCGCTCTCGATCCGCAGCAGGGCCGGGTCAATGCCGTCGAGCAGTGCGGTCACGTCGGGGGAGGGGCCGCCGGCCAGCCGGACGTCGACGACGTCGCCCTCGATCCCGTAGTCCGCGATCCCGGCGGGCATGCCGGCCGCGGTCCGCGCGTCGAGCAGGGCCATGACGGCAGCGGGTGCGGCGAGCGGCGCGGCCGCCTTCGGCTCCTGCGGCGCGGCCGCCGCCACCCCGGCCCCGGTGAGGGCGCCGGCGGCGGTGAGGACGAGCAGGGCACGGAGCACGGTCCGGAATCCGGGGAGGCGCACCACGGTGCGCCGTCCGTCGAGGGCGGCCACGCACGGCCAACGACGCCGACGTTGCCTCCGGACCGGCCGTCCACCCGCCCGTGCGTCACCCGTCCGGAGTAGTTACACGCTGCGTATTCGACCTGCCGGGCGGAAGCGTTCAGGCAGGATCGCGCAGGATCGGACAGCTCATGCACCGCGGCCCGCCGCGACCGCGCCCCAGCTCGCTGCCCGGGATCTCCAGCACCTCGATGCCCTCTCTGCGCAGGTAGGCGTTGGTGGTGACGTTGCGCTCGTAGGTCACCACCACCCCCGGCTCCACGGCGAGCAGGTTGCAGCCGTCGTCCCACTGCTCGCGCTCGGCGGAGTGCACGTCCTGCTCCGCGGTGAGCACGCGGAGGGAGCCCAGCCCGAGGGCGGCGGCGATCGCGACGTGCATGTCCTCCGGCGGATGGTCGGTCATGACCATCTCCTTGTCCGAGTCGCCCGGCCGCACGGTGTACGACGGCAGCATCCCGAGCCCCGCGTACTTCACGAAGGTGCCGTGGTCGACCATCGTCAGCACGGTGTCGAGGTGCATCAGCGCCCGCCCGTGCGGCATCCGCAGGGCGACGATCCGGTCCACCTCGCCGCCGGCGAACAGCGACCGGGCCAGCCGCTCGACGCCCGCCGGCCGCGTGCGCTCGCTCATCCCGATCAGCACCGCGCCGTCGCCGAGCACCAGGATGTCGCCGCCCTCGACGGTCGCCGGCCCGTTGACCGAGCCCGACGACCAGACGTCGAAGCCGGCGCCGGCGAACAGCGGGTGCCAGCGGTAGATCGCCTCGTAGTGGACGGTTTCGCGCATCCGGGCCAGCTTGCGCATGCTGTTGATCGCCACCCCGCCGTGGATCCAGGCCGTGGTGTCCCGGGTGTAGAGGTGGTTGGGCAGCGGCTCCAGCACGAAGTCGTCCGGGCCGAGGATGTGGAAGGCGATGGACCGCGGCTCGTCGATCCGCGCGAGCACCTCGCGCTTGGTGATTCCGCCGATCATGTGCTCGGTGAGGGTGTCGACGTCCATCGCGTCGAACAGGTTGCGCAGGGCGTCGACGGCGAGCGGGCCGTAGATCCGGTCGTCGAAGATCCGGTCGAGCGCGTAGGCCTTCGCCTCGGGCAGCTCGAGCGTCTCGCGGAGCAGGCGGTCGAACAGGTGTACGCCGATGCCGCGCCCGCGCAGCAGGGCCGCGAAGCCGTCGTGCTCCTCCTGGGCGCGCTGGACCCACAGGACGTCGTCGAACAACAGCTGGTCCTTGTTGCCCGGGGTGAGCCGCTTGAGCTCGAGGCCGGGCCGGTGCAGCAGGACCTGCCGCAGCGTGCCGACCTCCGAGTCGACCCGGTAGACCCGGTCGGGACGGGACCCGTCCGGGGTGTCCGTGGGGTGCATGAACGTCATCGTGGCCGAAGATGGACGGGTGCGCTGGGACCCGCTCGACGAGAAGATCGTGACGCTGCTCGTCGCCGACTCGCGCCGCAGCTTCGCGGAGCTGGGCGCGGAGGTCGGGCTCTCGGCGTCGGCGGTCAAGCGGCGGGTGGACCGGCTCCGGGCCGACGGCGTGATCGAGGCGTTCACCGTGCGGCTCGACCCGGCGGCGCTGGGCTGGACGGTGGAGGGGTACGTCGAGCTGTACTGCCGGCCGTCGACCCCGCCGGAGGCGATCCGCCGCGCCTGCGCCGGGCTGGCCGAGGTCGTCGACGCGAGCACCGTGTCCGGCGACGCCGACGCCCTCGTCCGCATCGTGGCCGCCGACATGCGGCACTTCGAGCAGGTGCTGGAGCAGATCGGGGCGGAGGGTTTCGTCGAGCGGACCAAGTCCGTGCTGGTGCTCTCGCCGCTCATCCGCAGGCCGCCGCCCACCGTGCACTGAAACGACGTTCCTGCCGCCGATCACGCAACGATCGAGCGCAGACGGGCAACGAAGCGTGATTGTCCACTCGACACAGGCCTCCCTACCGTTGTCGTGAGTCGCGAGGGCGCGACTCCCGGTGCGCCGAGGGAGGCCCCGTGACCAGCGTTCTCACCCGTCCGGCGACGACCCCGGACCGGACACCGACACGGCGGCACTACGTGGTGTGCCCGCCCACGTACTTCGCCGTCGAGTACGCGATCAACCCCTGGATGCACCCGGGGACACCGGTCGACCGCGACCTGGCCCTCGAGCAGTGGGACGCCCTGCGCCGCACCTACCTCGCGCTTGGTCACGAGGTGACCGTCGTGGAGCCCGAGCCCAGGCTGCCGGACATGGTCTACGCGGCCAACGGCGCGACGATCGTCGACGGCCGGGTCTACGGCGCCCGCTTCCGCCACCCCCAGCGGGCCGCCGAGGCCGAGCTCTACCGCAAGGCCCTGGTCGAGATCGGGCCCTACGTCGAGCCGACGTACGTCAACGAGGGCGAGGGCGACCTCCTCGTGGCCGGCGACGTCGTGCTCGCCGGAACCGGGTTCCGCACCGAGCCCCGGGCGCACGCCGAGGCCGCCCGGGTGCTCCGCCGGCCGACGATCGGCCTGGAGCTCGTGGACCCGCGCTACTACCACCTCGACACCGCGGTCGCCGTGCTGTCCGGGCACGACATCGCGTACCTGCCCGAGGCCTTCACGCCCCGCTCCCGCGGGGTGCTGGCCGGCCGCTACCCCGACGCGGTGCTCGCCTCACCGGCCGACGCGGCGGTCCTCGGCCTCAACGCCGTGTCGGACGGCCGGCACGTCGTCCTCCCCGCCGCCGCGGCCGGCCTGGCCGCGGCCCTGCGCGACCGCGGGTACGAGCCCGTCGGCGTCGACCTGTCCGAGCTGCTCAAGGGCGGCGGCGGACCCAAGTGCTGCACGTTGGAGGTGCGGGCATGACTCTCTTGCCGGAGGCGAAGCTTGCGGAGCCGACCATCTCGCACGAGCCCACGGTCGGGCACGAGACCGCGACCGCGCATCACGAGCGCATGCTCGCCGAGCACTCCGCCCACAACTACGCGCCGCTGCCGGTGGTGCTCTCCACGGGGGAGGGCGCCTGGGTCACGGACGTCGAGGGCCGCCGCTACCTCGACTTCCTCGCCGGTTACTCCGCCCTGAACTTCGGCCACGGCAACCCGGTCCTGCGGGCCGCCGCGCACGCCCAGCTCGACCGGATGACGCTGACCAGCCGGGCGTTCGGCAACGACCAGCTGGGCCCGTTCTGCACCGAGCTCGCCGCCCTGCTCGGCAAGGACATGGTCCTGCCGATGAACACCGGCGCCGAGGCCGTCGAGTCCGGGCTGAAGGTCGCCCGGAAGTGGGGCTACGAGGTGAAGGGCGTGCCCGCCGACCGGGCCCGGGTGGTCGTCGCGGCCGGGGCCTTCCACGGCCGGACGATCTCGATCGTGTCCTTCTCCACCGACCCGGAGGCCCGTGGCGGGTTCGGCCCCTTCACGCCCGGGTTCGACGTGGTCCCGTACGGCGACCCCGAGGCCCTGCGCGCCGCGATCACCCCGGAGACCGTCGCCGTGCTGCTCGAGCCGGTGCAGGGCGAGGCCGGTGTGATCGTCCCGCCCGAGGGCTACCTGCGCGCGGTGCGGGAGATCTGCACCGACACCGGGGTGCTCTGGATCTCCGACGAGGTGCAGTCCGGGCTGGGCCGGACCGGGTACGTGCTCGCGACCCGCGGCCACGGCGGCGTGCAGGCGGACGTCTACCTGCTCGGCAAGGCCCTCGGCGGCGGTGTGGTGCCGGTGTCGGCCGTGGTGGCGGACGCCGACGTCCTCGGGGTCCTCAGACCCGGGCAGCACGGCTCGACCTTCGGCGGGAACCCGCTGGCCTGCGCGGTCGGCCGGGCGGTGATCCGGATCCTGCGCGACGACGTCGTGCTCGCCCACACCCGCGCGCTCGGCGAGGTCCTGCTGGCCCGGCTGCGCGCGATGCCGGGCCTGACGGCCGTGCGCGGGGTGGGGCTGTGGGCGGGGATCGACGTCGACCCGGCGCTCGGCACCGGGCGCGAGCTGGGCGAGCGGCTCGCGCGGGCCGGGGTGCTCACCAAGGACACCCACGGCCCGACGCTGCGCCTCTCGCCGCCGCTCGTCGTCGAGGAGCAGGACCTGCACCTGGCCCTCGACACCCTGCAGGCGGTCCTCAGCCGAGCGTGACGGTGAGGTGCGGGACGGTCGCCGTCTCCGCCGAGGCGAACCGCTTCCACGACAGCGGGTCGGCCTCGTCGGCCGCCTTGAGCATCACCGTGCCGCTGGTGGCACCGGCGGCCGCCCACTCCTTCACCAGGCCGGTCACGTCGACGCTGCTCCAGCCCGCCGCGCACGTCGCGGCGTTGCCCCGGGTGTCGGTGCTGGTCGCACGCAGGCGGTCGCCCTGCGGCTGGTTCGCCCACCGCAGCTTCGGCCCGACCACGGCGCCGGCCGGGAGCGTCCACACCTCCCAGGCGCGCGGCCGGCAGGACGCGGACCAGGTCTGGTAGAGGTCGAGCGTCGCGGACCGGACGGTCGCCGACCTCGTCCCGGTGAGGTCGAACGTGAGGTAGCTGCGGGCGGCCTCCTTGCCGTCGTAGCTGCCGAGCCGCAGATCCGGGTCGCCGGAGGCGTCGGTGTTCCTGACCGTCGTCTGGGTCGTCGTGTCGAAGGGAACCGGCGCGGCGTCGGTGACCGGTGCCGCGGCGACCACCCGGCTGACGGCGGACTCGGCCTCGGTCAGGGAACGGCCGGCGTCGGGCACCGCCTCCGCGTTCCCGGTGAGCTTCAGGTCCGGGGCGGGGCCGGTCGGCGTGCCGTCCTTGCGCACCGAGGCGACGAAGCCGGCCCGGGTCGCCTCGACCTCGAGGTCGTAGCCGGGGCGGACCTGCCGGTAGGTGGCCTTCGGCCCGTCGAGTTGCGGGGCGGGCAGCGGGGTCGGCCACACCACGGCGGCCGACCCGCCCTCCGCGTACCGCACCGACGGCCCGGTCGGGGTCAGCGTGAGGTCGTGGGGTGCCGCGGCGGGCCGCACGACGCCGTCGGGCCCGGCCTGCAGGGTGAGGTCGACCGGCAGCCACTCGGCGCCGCGCTGCACCCGCACCGGGCCGGAGTAGAGGGTGACCGTCCGCGCGCCGTCGGGCCGCACGGTGGACTCGGAGGTGGCGCTGGTGGTGCTCCCGCCCTCGGCGGACGCGGCGGCGGGACCGGCGGCGGGACCGGCGGTGGGACCGGCGGTGGGACCGGCAGTGGGACCGGCAGTGGGCACGGTGGCCGCAGCGGCGGGCGCGGCGGTGAGGACGGCGGCCGTGCCGAGGGACAGTGCGAGGGAGAGCAGGGTGGCGGTGCGGGACATCGCGCGACGTTCCATGATCGGTACAGGTACGACCCCGGCTGCACCGCGGCAAGGAACGCGACCGCAGCGGGGGACCGGATCACCCGTTCGTGACCGCTCGTCGTGCTCCGTCTGCCGTCCGTCCCGCGGGGCCGTTCACTGGCCGCTGGCGAACGGCCGCTCGTCCTCCCGGGCGTCGCGGAGCAGCTCCGGCTTGAGTGTCCCGAATAGCACGGTGAGTAACAGCTCGGCCGTCTGCTCGGGCGGCTCGTCGGGCCGGTTGACCGCCCGGATGAGCAGGGTGTTGACGATCAGCCCGCTGATCTCCACGGCCGACGGGTAGGGCCGCAGCACCCCGGATGCCTGTCCGTCCTCGAGGAGTCCGAGGATGGCGTCCGGCACCGGCGCGAGGGTGCGCGGGTCCCCCAGGTCGGCCCGGTCGGGCGGCCCGCCGACGCGGGTGGCGAGGTAATCCTGGAGCCCGTACCAGAACGCCGCCGTCAGCCCGCGGTGGCGCCAGCTCGTCCTGGTCAGAGCGTTGATCTGGTCGCGCAGTGCGTCGAGCACCGGCCGTCCGGCCCTGCGGTCCTGCTCCGCCTGCTGGACGAGTGAATCGACCAGTGGAGCGTAGACGTGACCGATGAGGGCGTGTTTGCTCGGGAAGTGGTTGTAGGCGGTCGCCGGGCTCACGCCCGCGGTGGCCGCGACGTCCTCCATACGCGTGCGGTTCCAGCCGCGGGCGCCGAAGTTGGCGTCGGCGGCGTCCAACAGGGCGCGGCGGGTGCGGTCGCGCTTGGTTCGCGCGGCCCGCGCCCGGGCATCGCTCGAACGGCCGCTTCCGCCGGTGGTCACATTGACGGACGGTAGCCGAAACGCGCCGAGTTGGGCTTGACTCTATTTCGAGGATCACCCAAGATGGTGACCACGTACTTGAATCTCGAACGGTCTCGTCGGGCAGGGCACGGCCCCGCGATCACCGGCCGGGAGGACGGTACGGGCACCGGCCCGTCGGGGGCCGCCATCGGCGGCCGGGCGGGTGCCGCACGGTCGCTCCGTCCGGAGCAAACGCGGCCAGGGTCCGACGGGCACATCGGGCCCCGGTCGCTCACTACCGCGCACGGCGCGGAGGGGCGCCGTCCGGCCCAGGGTCGGGCACGCCCCCTGCGTCGCAGGGGAGGGGAACCCATGCACGCCTTCGTCCGCCCTGCCACGGGAACGGTCCGATGACCGCCGCGGCAGCCTTCGAGCCCCCTGATCCGTTCGGCGCCGCGTTCGCCGAGCCGGAGGGGCTCACCGTCGACCCCGGCGCGGATCCCGGCACCGCGTCCGCCGGGGGGCCGCAGCTCAGCGTCGTCCCCGGGGTCAAGGGCCGGCGGGCCCGCTCGGTCCCGGCGCCGTCGGTCCTGGAGCAGTACGTCGCCGCCGCCGTCGAGGGCGACCAGCGGGCCCGTGAGCGGCTCCTCGAGGAGATCCGCCCGCTGGTGCTGCGGTACTGCCGGGCGCGGCTCGGCCGCCAGGAGACGGTCATCGGCTCGGCCGAGGACGTGGCGCAGGACGTCTGCGTCGCCGTGCTCGCCGCGCTGCCCGGCTACACCGTGAAGGGCCTGTCGTTCCGCGCCTTCGTGTACGGCATCGCCGCGCACAAGGTGACCGACACCTTCCGGGCCATCGGCCGCAACCGCTCCGAGCCGGTCGCCGACGTGCCGGACACCGGCGTGGTGCTCGACGGTCCGGAGCACCTGGCGCTGACCGCCGAGCTGAACCAGCGCCTCGGCGGGCTGCTGGGCGTGCTCACCGAGCGGCAGCGCGAGGTCCTCGTCCTCCGCGTGGTCGTCGGGCTGAGCGCCGAGGAGACCGCGCAGACCGTCGGCTCCACCCCCGGCGCCGTGCGTGTCACCCAGCACCGCGCGCTCGCGCGGCTCCGTCAGCTCGTCACCGGCGGCCTGCCCCGTGAGGTCGCCGAGGCCGTGGTCGACGCGATGGTCTCCGCCACCGACACCGACGAGGGTACGGCCGACACCACCGGCTGATCCGGGCGTGATCCGGACGTGGGGACCGGCGGCCGGGGGAGTAGCCTGACCGCCGATCTCCACGCTCGTGGCGGTCGGAAGTCCAAGATCGCTGGAGGGGTCCGTGTCGGCTGGTCAGATCGCCGCGCTCATCGCGGCGATCGCGTTCGTGGTGCTCGTCGTGCTGCTCGCGATCCCGCTGTTGAAGCTCGGCCGCACGCTCGACGAGGCGACCGTCGCGATCCGCAAGGCCCACGAGGGCAGCGCCCCCCTGCTGGTCGACGCGCACACCACGCTGAACAGCGTCAACACCCAGCTCGAGCGGGTCGACGGGATCACCTCGAACGCCCGGACCGTCACCAGCAACGTCTCGGTGCTGACCTCGCTGTTCACCGCGACCCTCGGCGGACCGCTCGTGCGCGCCGCCGCCTTCTCCTACGGCCTGAACAAGGCGATCCAGGCCCGGCGCGCCGGCAAGGACGCGGGGGCGCACTCCCGTGGTCGCCGCCGGGGGAGGAAGAAGTGAAGCGGCTGTTCTGGATCGGCGTCGGTGCGGCCGCGGGCGCCTACGTCACCCGCCGGCTCACCGAGACCAAGCAGCGACTCACCCCGCAGGGCATCGGTGCCGACCTGGCCGACGGGCTGCGCGAGCTCGGGGCGGGGCTCGGGGCCTTCGGCGCGGAGGTGCGCGCCGGCATGGCCACCCGCGAGCAGGAGCTCACCGACCTCGTCGAACGACGGACGGGCGGGCACGTGCCGTCCTACAGTGAGGCCGTGGCCGAGGACGAGCCGGCCCGCCCTCGGGGGCGAGCGCGCGGGGCAGGGGCCTGAGCGGTCCCTGCCGCACCGAGCCGTCGTCCCACCGTTTCCCCTCGAGAGAGACACCCGTGCAGACCCACGAGATCGTCCGTCGTTTCACCGAGCACTTCGTCAAGGCCGGGCACACGTCCGTACCCAGCGCGTCGCTGATCCTCGACGACCCCAACCTGTTGTTCGTCAACGCCGGGATGGTGCAGTTCAAGCCGTACTTCCTCGGTGACGTGCCGGCGCCGTACCCGCGCGCCACGTCGATCCAGAAGTGCGTGCGCACCGGCGACATCGACGAGGTCGGCCGCACCACCCGGCACAACACGTTCTTCCAGATGGCCGGGAACTTCAGCTTCGGCGACTACTTCAAGGCCGGGGCGATCGAGCACGCCTGGAACCTGGTCACCGGCGACCGCGAGTCGGGCGGCTTCGGGTTCGACCCCGACCGCATCTGGGTCACCGTCTACCAGGACGACGACGAGGCCATCGCGCTCTGGAAGAAGATCGCCGGGCTGCCCGAGGAGCGGATCCAGCGCCGCGGCGGCAAGGACAACTACTGGGACATGGGCGTGCCCGGTCCCGGCGGCCCCTGCTCGGAGATCTACTACGACCGCGGCCCGGAGTACGGGCGCGAGGGCGGCCCCGAGGCCGACGAGGACCGGTACCTGGAGATCTGGAACCTGGTCTTCATGCAGGACGAGCGCGGCGAGCTGAGCCCGAAGCTCGGCCACCCGCCGGTCGGCACGCTGCCCAGCAAGAACATCGACACCGGCATGGGCGTCGAGCGCGTCGCCTACCTGCTGCAGGGCGTGGCCAACGTCTACGAGACCGACCTGGTCCGGCCGGTGATCGCGCAGGCGGAGGCCCTGTCCGGCCGCCGGTACGGCGCGGGTGGGCGGGACGGCGACGCCGACGACACCCGCTTCCGGGTCATCGCCGACCACGCCCGGTCCGGCGTCATGATCATCGGCGACGGCGTCACGCCGTCCAACGAGGGCCGCGGCTACGTGCTGCGCCGGCTGCTGCGCCGGATCGTCCGCTCCGCGCGGTTGCTCGGCGTGACCCAGCCGGTGCTGCGGGCGTTCGCCGAGGTGGTGCGGGACGAGATGTCGCCGACCTACCCCGAGCTGACCACGGACTTCGAGCGGATCTCGGCCGTCGTCGAGGCGGAGGAGGAGGCCTTCCTCTCCACGCTCACCGCCGGGTCGCGGATCTTCGACACCGCCGTGGCGGAGACGAAGAAGGCGGGCGGGCTGGTGCTGCCCGGCGACCGCGCCTTCCAGCTGCACGACACCTACGGCTTCCCGATCGACCTGACCCTGGAGATGGCCGCCGAGCAGGGCCTCGAGGTCGACCAGGACCGGTTCACCGCGCTCATGCAGGAGCAGCGCAGCCGGGCCAAGGCCGACGCCGCCTCCCGCAAGGTCGGGCACGGCGACGCGTCGGTCTACCGCGCGGTGCTGGACAACCACGGCATCACCGAGTTCCTCGGCTACTCCGACCTGGCCGCCGAGGGCACGATCGTCGGCCTGCTGGTCGACGGGCAGCCGGTCCCCGCCGCGCCCGAGGGCTCGTCGGTCGAGGCCGTCCTGAACCGCACGCCGTTCTACGCCGAGGCCGGTGGCCAGCAGGCGGACACCGGCGAGCTGCGGTCCGGCTCGTTCACGATCCGGGTCGACGACGTCCAGTCGCCGGTCGCGGGCCTGCGGGTGCACCGCGGCGTCGTCACGAACGGCACGGCCACCGTCGACTCCCCGGTCGTCGCCGAGATCGACGTCGCGCGCCGGGCCGCGATCTCCCGCGCCCACACCGGCACCCACCTGGTGCACGCGGGCGTCCGCGGCGCGCTGGGCACCTCGGCCGCGCAGGCCGGCTCGCTCAACGCCCCCGGGCGGCTGCGGTTCGACTTCACCTCGCCGTCGGGCGCCGTCACGCCGACCCAGCTCGCCGAGGTCGAGGGCGAGATCAACGCGGTGCTGCAGCAGAACCGCGAGGTCGAGGCCTACGAGACCTCGATGGACGAGGCCAAGCGCCTCGGCGCGATGATGCTGTTCGGCGAGAAGTACGGCGACCGCGTCCGCGTGGTCGACATGGGCGACTACTCCCGCGAGCTCTGCGGTGGAACGCACGTCGGCCGGACCGGCGAGATCGGCCTGATCAAGGTGCTGTCCGAGGGCTCGATCGGCTCCGGGGTGCGGCGCGTCGAGGCCCTCGTCGGGCTCGACGCGTTCGACCACATGTCCAAGGAGCACCTGCTCGTCTCGCAGCTGGCCGAGCAGCTCAAGGCCAAGCCGGAGGACCTGCCGGAGCGGATCAACGGGCTGGTCGAACGGCTGCGCGACGCCGAGCGGGACCTGGAGAAGCACCGCGCCGAGGCCGTGCTCGCCTCGGCCGGCACGCTCGCGGAGCAGGCCGAGGACCTCGGCGGCGTGTCCGTCGTGGCGGTCGAGGCCCCGGCCGGGCTGGCCGGCAACGACCTGCGCAACCTGGCCTCGGACGTCCGCGGCCGGCTCGGGGCGAAGCCGGGTGTCGTGGCGCTGTTCTCGACCGACGGCGGGAAGGTCGCGTTCGTCGTGGCCACCACCGCCGCGGCCCGGGACAAGGGGCTGGCCGCCGGCACGCTGATCCCGGCCTTCGCGCCGGCCGTCGGCGGGCGGGGCGGCGGCAAGCCGGACCTCGCCCAGGGCGGCGGCACGGACCCGTCGGGCGTCGGCGCGGCCATCCAGAAGCTCCGCGAGGCGGTCCGGGGTTGATCGACCCGCGCGGGCGCCGGCTCGGCGTCGACGTGGGATCGGTGCGCGTCGGGGTCGCCCTGTGCGACCCCGACGGCCTGGTCGCGACGCCGCTGGAGACGGTGCCGCGCGAGGGTGCCGCCCGGCGGATCGCCGAGCTGGTCGACGAGCACCTGGCCGTCGAGATCGTGCTCGGGCTGCCGCGGACCCTCGCCGGCCGCGAGGGTCCCGCGGCCGAGGCCGCGCAGGCGTTCAAGGTCGAGCTCGAGGCCGTGGTGCCGGTCCCCGTCGTCCTGCACGACGAGCGGCTCACGACCGTCGTCGCCACGCAGCAGCTGCGCGGCCGGGTCAAGGGGCGCAAGCAGCGCGCCGTGATCGACCAGGCCGCCGCCGTCGCCATCCTGCAGGGGTACCTCGACACCCGGCGGTGACCGTCCGGCCCGGTCGGGCGTGCTCGGTGCCGGGACCTTCCGGGCACCCGTTACCCTCCGGAGCTGTGAACGGGACCTGCCGCAGCGACCGGAACCGCCGTCGGGCGGGCCGCGCGGCGTGAACCATCCCACCGGCCCGTTCCTGACCCGGCGCGAGGAGCTCGCCGCGCGGCGGGCGGAGCTGCGCGAGATCGCCCGCAAGCGCCGGCGGCGCGGCCTGTTCGTGCTGCTCACGGCGCTCGTCCTGCTCGGGGTGGTGTTCGGCGGGGGCGCGTACCTCGTCGGCTCGAAGTTCTTCACGGACGACTTCGACGGCGAGGGCCAGGGCGACGCCGTGGTCCGGGTCCTCGACGGGGACTCCACCCGGCAGATCGGCTCGATGCTGGCCCGCCGCGGCGTCGTCGCGAGTCCGGAGGCGTTCACCGAGGCCGCGGCCGAGGAGAAGAAGGTCCTCGCGATCCAGCCCGGCTACTACCAGATGCGGCTGCAGATGTCGGGCGAGGCGGCGGTGGCCGCGATGATCGACCCGTCCTCACGGGTGGGGCGGCTGGAGATCCGCGGGGGCACCCAGCTCGACGACACCCGCTCGCCCGACGGAACGGTCGCGCCCGGCGTCGTCAGCCAGATCTCGCAGGCCAGCTGCGCCCGGATCGACGGCGAGCGGCGCTGTGTGAGCCCGGAGGACCTGCGGCAGGTCATGGCCACCGCCGACCCGGCGTCGCTCGGGGTACCGCAGTGGGCGGTCGAGGACGTCGCGCGGGCCGAGCCGAACCGGCGGTTCGAGGGCCTGATCGTGCCGGGGATCTACGACGTCGCCCCGGGCACGTCGGCCACGGACGTCTGGAAGTCCCTGTTCGCGGTCTCGGCCGCGCAGCTCGAGTCCAGCGGCCTCACCGCCGACGCGAGCCACGACGGGCTCGCCACCTACCAGCTCCTGGTGCTCGCCTCGCTCACCGAGAAGGAGGCGATCACCCCCGACATGAGCAAGGTCGCGCGGGTGATCACCAACCGGCTCGACATCAACCAGCGGCTCGAGCTGGACTCCACGGTCAACTATCCGCTGGACCTGCAGGCCCTGCGGACCACGGCCGAGGCGCGGGGCACCGCGGGGGCGTACAACTCCTACCAGAACACGGGCCTGCCGCCCACGCCGATCGCGGCGCCGGGCAAAGACGCGATCGCGGCCGCGCTCCACCCGCAGGCGGGGCCGTGGACCTTCTTCGTGCGGTGCCAGAAGGACGGCACCTCCTGCTTCGCGACGTCGCTGGCCGAGCACCAGAGCAACGTCGCCGAGGCGATCCGCAACGGGGCCTTCTAATCTAGACCGGGCCTTCTAGCTGACCGGGCCTTGTGGCTACCTTCCCGAGTAGCTACTGCCCGAAGAATCCCGGCGGCGGCACGGGCGAAGGCGTGGTGGACCGGTCGTGTCGCACGGCGGCGCCCCGCGCCAGCGTCGCAGCCGCCGGGCCGGCCAGCACGCGCGCCCGGAAGGGGTCGCCTGCGGCGCGCCGGGTGAGGTCGGCGACCGGGAGCGGCCGGTCCGACGCGACCAGAACCAGGTTGCCGAAGCGGCGGCCGGACAACAGGTCCGGCGCCGCGACCACGGCGAGCTCCGGGAAGTGTGCCCCCACCGTGGCGATCTGGCCACGGGCGAAGTCCAGCGGGCCCCCGTCGGCCACGTTCGCGACGTAGACCCCGCCGGGCGCGAGGACCCGGCGCACGTCGGCGACGAACTCGGTCGAGGTCAGGTGGGCGGGCGTGCGGGCACCGGCGAACACGTCGAGCACCAGCAGGTCGGCGGAGGAGGCGGGCAGGGTCGCGAGGCGGGCGCGGGCGTCGCCGCTGGTCACGTCGATGCCGGTGCCGTCGGCGGGCAGGCGGGCCGCGACCAGGTCGATGAGGGCCGCGTCGAGTTCCACCACGAGCTGCGGCGAGGCGGGGCGGGTCGCGGCGACGTACCGGGGGAGCGTCCAGGCCCCGCCGCCGAGGTGGACGGCGCGCAGCGGCTCCGTGGGCGGCGCGATCGTGTCGACCACGTGGCCCATCCGCCGGACGTACTCGAACTCCAGGTGTTCGGGGTCGGCGAGGTCGACGTGCGACTGCGCGGTGCCGTTGACCAGGAGTGTCCAGGCCAACGGGCGCTCGGGATCGCCGACCAGCTCGGCCCGGCCGTGGTCGATGTCCGCCCGGACGACGGCGGGTGCGAGCGGCGGGTCGGGGCGGGAGGGCACCCCTCGATCCTTCCCGGCCCGGCCCGGTGCTGCACCGTCCGGTCGGGTGCGAGGCGGGTGACGCGCACTACCGGACCCGCCCGACGGCATCGGCGCGTTCGCGGCCCGGCCACAGGGGTTCATCCACCGAAGAGCAGGCCTGTGCACAACTCGCCCGCCGTTCCGCCGCTGGTCGGTGGACCGGGCGAGCATCGGCGGCATGACGACCGGGATGACGGTGGCGGGGCCGGCGGCGGTGGTGCGGGCGGCGGTGGCCGCCGGGGTGGTGCCGGGCGGGATCTCGCCGGGCGGCTACCTGCCGAGTGGCGCCGGGGTGGGGTGGGCCGTCCTGGGCTTCGGCCTCGGGATGCTGGCCGGTGCCGCCGGCCGGGTGCTGCTGGGCCGGCTCCGGCGGGGGACGCATGTGGCGGTGCCCTGGCTCGAGGTCGCGGTCGGGGTGCCGTGGGCGGTCGTCGTCGGCACGGCGGGGAGCGGTGCGCTGGCGTGGTCGTGGGCGCCCTTGCTGCTCGCGGCCGGCTGGCTGGCGGTGGTGGCGGGTGTGGTGGACCTGCGGCACCACCGCCTGCCCGATGCGCTCACCCTGCCCGCGCTGCCGGCCGCGCTCCTCCTCGCCGCGCCGCTGGGGATCGCGGCGGTCGGGCGCGCCGCCGCCGGAGCCGCGCTCCTCGCGGGGATGTACCTGCTGACCCATACAGTGTCGCCCCGGTCGCTCGGGCTCGGCGACGTCAAGCTCGCGGCGCCGGTCGGCGCCCTGCTCACCGCGGCCTCCTGGCCGGCGCTGCTCGTCGGCTGTGCGCTGACCGCGGTGGTGAGCGCGGCCGTGGCGGGGTTCCTGGTCGTCCGGTCGGTCCGCCGCCCGCGGCCCCGGGGTGGGGGCGTGCTGCGCGCCGGCCCGCCGGATCCGGTGGCGCCGGAACGGTCGGACGGGTCGGCGGGAGCGGCGACGTGGCGGAGGGGCGCGCGACCCCTCGCTCCGCCGGCCGGGCCGCCCGCGGAGCTGCCGCTCGGCCCGCCGATGCTCGGCTCGGCGTGGCTGGTGGTGTTCGTGGCGGCGCTCATGGGTGGCGTGAGCGGTGCCGTCGGGACGATGGGCGGGGGGTGAGAGAATCGCGGCGTGCTGCGTTGGATCACCGCCGGGGAGTCGCACGGTCCCGCGCTGGTCGCCGTGCTGGAGGGCATGGTCGCCGGTGTCGAGGTCACGACCAAGGAGCTGCAGGCCGAACTGGGCCGCCGCAAGCTGGGCCACGGGCGCAGCCCGCGGATGGCGTTCGAGGCGGACGAGCTCGAGGTGATCGGCGGCCTCCGGCACGGCGTGACCCAGGGCGGTCCGGTGGCCGTCCGGATCGGCAACACCGAGTGGCCCAAGTGGGAGACGGTCATGGCGGCCGATCCCGTCGACCCCGAGCTCATCGCGAACCGGGCCCGCAACGCCCCGCTCACCCGGCCGCGGCCGGGCCACGCCGACCTCGCCGGCATGACGAAGTTCGGCTTCGACGAGGCCCGCCCGGTCCTGGAGCGCGCCAGCGCCCGCGAGACCGCTGCGAAGGTCGTGCTCGGCACGGTCGCCAAGGCGTTCCTCAAGCAGGCGTTCGGGGTCGACATCGTGTCGCACGTCGTCGCGATCGGTGCCGTCGACGCCCCCGAGGACGACCCGGTCCCCGGGCCCGGCGACCTCGACCGCGTCGACGCCAGCCCGGTCCGCGCCTTCTCCGAGGCCACGGCCGAGCGGATGATGGCCGAGATCGACGCTGCGCACGAGGACGGCGACACCCTGGGCGGGGTCATCGAGGTGATCGCCTACGGCATGCCGGTCGGGGTCGGCTCGTACGTCCAGTCCGACCGCCGGCTCGACGCCAAGCTGGCCGCGGCGCTCATGGGCATCCAGGCGATGAAGGGGGTGGAAATCGGCGACGGCTTCCGCACGGCACACCGCCGGGGCTCCGCCGCGCACGACGAGATGATCCCGGGCGACCCGGTGAAGCGGCTGTCCAACCGTGCGGGCGGCATCGAGGGCGGCATGACCAACGGCGAGCCCGTCCGCGTGCGGGTCGCCATGAAGCCGATCTCGACGGTGCCCCGGGCGCTGCGCACCATCGACACCGCGACCGGTGAGGAGGCGACCGCCATCCACCAGCGGTCCGACGCCTGCGCGGTCCCGCGGGCCGGCGTGGTCGCCGAGTCGATGGTGGCGCTGGTGCTGGCCGAGGCGGCGCTGGAGAAGTTCGGCGGCGACTCGCTCGCTGAGACGCGGCGCAACGTGGCGGCCTACCGGGAGGACGTGGCGCGCCGCTTCGCGCACTGAGGCGGCCCCGTCGCGATCGCCCTCGCGGTGGCCCTCGCGATCGCTGTCGCGGTACCGGGCGCATCCGCCCGCGAGAGGCTGCGGCCGTCGGTGAACGCCGGGCGAACGGCGGATACGATCGCGCCCGTGAGCGACGCGACGAGGCCGGTGCTGGTGCTGGTGGGTCCCCCCGGATCGGGCAAGAGCACCGTCGGGCGGGTCCTCGGGCGCCGGCTGTCGGTGCCGTTCACGGACGTCGACACCGAGATCGAGGCGCGGGTCGGCACCACCATCGCGGAGATGTTCACCTCGCAGGGCGAGGAGGCGTTCCGCGCGGTGGAGCGCGAGGTCGTGGCCGAGCTGCTCGGTACGGACTGCGGTGTCCTCGCGCTCGGCGGGGGATCCGTGCTGGCGGAGTCCACGCGCGCGCTCCTGGCCGCGCACCGCGTCGTCTACCTCCAGGTCGGGCTGGCCGACGGCATCCGCCGCACCGGCATGTCCACCGCGCGGCCGCTGCTGGCCGGGGTGAACCCGCGGGCGACCTTCCGCGCCCTGCTCGAGGCCCGGGCGCCGCTGTACGAGTCCGTCGCCACCGTGCAGATCGACACGGTGAAGCGCAGCGCGAACCAGGTCGCCGCCGCCGTTCTCGCGGCGCTCGGCCTCGACGCCGACGCCGCGCCCGCCCCGGAGCCCCGCCCCGGCGATCCGGACGACGAGATCACCCCTTCCGACGACGCCGCGCTCCCGGATCCGGTCTTCGGCCGCCCCGGTTCCTGACCCGCCCTGGTTCCTGACCCGCCCCGGCTGCTGACCCGCGCCGGCTCCTGGGCGACGGAGCGCCACCGCCGACGCCCCGCAGCCGGGCGGGCCACGGCCGTTAGGGTCGTCGCATGACCCAGCCCGGCCCCTCCGAGACGAGCCCGACCGCGATCGCGCCCGCCCCGGGCGTCGCGAACCCCACCACGATCCGCGTCGCCGCGGAGCGGCCCTACGACGTGATCGTCGGCCGCGGGGTGCGGGCGGGGCTCCCCGGCGTCGTGGCGGAGCTGCGGTCGCGGACCGCGCTGCTGGTGCACCAACCGGCGCTGGCCGAGGCGGCGGAGTCGGTGCGCCAGGAGCTGGAGGCCGCCGGGATCGACGCCCACCGCGTCGAGGTGCCCGACGCCGAGGAGGGCAAGTCCCTCGCGGTCGCCGGCTTCTGCTGGGAGGTCTGCGGGCAGATCGGGCTGACCCGGCAGGACGTCGTGATCGGGTTCGGCGGGGGAGCGGCGACCGACCTGGCCGGCTTCGTCGCCGCGACCTGGATGCGCGGTGTGAAGGTCGTCCACGTGCCCACCACCTTGCTCGCGATGGTCGACGCGGCCGTCGGCGGGAAGACCGGCATCAACACCGCCGCCGGGAAGAACCTGGTCGGGGCGTTCTACGAGCCGTCCGCGGTGCTCGTGGACCTGGCGACCCTGGAGACCCTGCCCGAGCCGGAGCTCGTCGCGGGCATGGCCGAGGTGATCAAGGCCGGCTTCATCGCGGACCCGGTGATCCTCGACCTCGTCGAGCGGGACGCGAAGGCGGCGCTCGACCCGGCCGGCGAGATCCTGCCCGAGCTGGTGCGGCGGTCGATCCAGGTGAAGGCGGACGTCGTGGGCGCCGACCTGCGGGAGTCCCACCTGCGCGAGATCCTCAACTACGGCCACACTCTGGGCCACGCCATCGAGCGCCGCGAGGACTACACCTGGCGGCACGGCGCGGCGGTGAGCGTCGGGCTCGTGTTCGCCGCGGAGCTCGCGAAGGCCGCCGGTCGCCTCGACGACGCCACCGTCGCCCGCCACCGCGCGATCCTGACCTCGATCGGCCTGCCGACGACGTACGAGAAGGGCGTGCTCCCCGAGCTGGTCGAGACCATGAAGGGCGACAAGAAGTCCCGTGCCGGGATGCTGCGCTTCGTGGTGCTCGACGGCCTCGCGAAGCCCGGCCGGCTCGAGGGCCCCGCCCCGGAGCTGCTCGAGCAGGCCTATGCCACGGTGAGCGCATGAGCGACACGACCCGCGTCCTGGTCCTCAACGGCCCGAACCTCAACCGGCTCGGCCTGCGCGAGCCGGGCATCTACGGCCACACGACCTATGCCGACCTGGTCGGGCTGTGCGAGAAGACCGGCACCGAGCTGGGCCTGGAGGTCGAGGTCCGGCAGACCAACACCGAGGGCGAGCTGATCGGCTGGCTGCACGAGGCCGCCGACGACGGCATCCCGGTCGTCCTCAACCCCGCCGCGTGGACGCACACCAGCGTGGCCGTGCGCGACGCGTGCGCGATGCTCGCCGACGGCCTCGTCGAGGTGCACATCAGCAACGTGCACCAGCGCGAGGAGTTCCGGCACCACAGCTACGTCAGCCCGGTCGCCACCGGCACCATCGTGGGCCTCGGCGTGCAGGGCTACGTGCTGGCGCTGCGGTACCTGGCGAGCCGGTAGCGCGGCGAGGCAGCCCGGCTCAGGCAGCCCGGCTCAGCCGAAGGCCAGCACGAACTCCTCCGCCGACCGCGGCCGGAACACGACGTTGGAGCGGCGGACGTCGAGCAGCGGGGAGTGCGGCTCCTCCGAGTACCGGTGTCCAGGGTAGACGACAGGGTTGCCGGCGAGGGACCCGAGCCGCTGCAGGCTCCGGTACATCGCCTCGACGTCGCCGCCCGGGAAGTCCGTGCGGCCGCAGCCCTGCAGGAACAGGGTGTCGCCCGCGACCAGCCGCCCGTCGACCAGGAAGCACTGGCTGCCGGGCGTGTGACCGGGGGTGTGCAGCAGCCGCACGGGGATGTCGCCGACCTGAACCACGTCGTCGTTCTCGTGCAGCGTCAGGTCGGTGGCGCAGAGCCCGGTGACCTTGGTGACCCACTCGGCCTCGGTCTTCTGCACGTGCACCCTTACCGGGGTGCGCGCGAGCAGCCCGGTGAGGCCCTCGAGGTCGAAGCCCATCATCGTGCCGCCGACGTGGTCGGGATGGTGGTGCGTGGCGAGCACCCCGGTCAGCCGCATGCCGTCGGCCTCGAGCAGGTCGAGCAGGTCGTCGGGGGCGTAGGCGGGGTCGACGACGACGGCCTCGCGGGACTCCTCGTCCCCGATCAGGTAGGCGAAGTTGACCATCTGGGTGGCGACCCGGTCCCCGACCGCGAAGTCCCGTCCGGACAGCAGCTGCCTGAAGTACAGCCCCGACCCACTCATGCACCCAGCCTAGGCTGAGCGCCATGACCGTTGGCGTCCCGACCAGCACCCGAGCCGAAGCCGTGCGCCGCGAGGCCCTCCGCGAGCGGGTGCGCGCCGCGGGGCTCGACGGGCTGCTGGTCACCGACCTCGTGAACGTCCGGTACCTGACCGGGTTCACCGGCTCCAACGGCGCCCTGCTGCTCGCCGCGACGGACGACGCGGGCAGCCGCTTCGGCACGGACGGCCGGTACACGACCCAGGCCGCCACCGAGGTGCCGGACGTGCCGCCGGTGATCGAGCGGGCGACGGCACTGGCCCTCGCCGCGCGGGCGTCGGTGCTCGGGATCCGCCGACTCGGCTTCGAGTCCGACGCCGTGACCGTCGACGCCCACACCGCCCTGACCGCGGCGGCCGAGGGCACGACGCTGGAGCGGGCGCCCGGGCTGGTCGCGCAGCTGCGGGCGATCAAGGACGACACCGAGATCGAGGCGATCCGGCGAGCCTGCGCCCTCGCCGACACGGCGCTGACCGACCTGCTCGCGGCGGGGGGCGTCCGGGCGGCCCGGACCGAACGGGAGATCGCCCTGGACCTGGAGTTCCGGATGCGCGGGCTCGGGGCGGACGGGCCGTCGTTCGACTCGATCGTCGCCGCGGGCCCGAACTCCGCCATCCCGCACCACAGCCCGACCGACGCCGCGCTGCGCCCCGGCGATCTCCTCAAGCTCGACTTCGGCGCGCTGGTCGGCGGCTACCACTCGGACATGACCCGCACGCTGGTGCTGGGCCGGGCGGCGAACTGGCAGCGCGAGCTGTACGACCTGGTCCGCGGGGCGCAGGCCGCCGGGTGCGCCGCGGTGGGCGCCGGGGTGCCCGCCGCGGAGGTCGACGCCGCCTCCCGCGAGCCGATCACCGCCGCGGGGCGGGGCCCGGAGTTCCTGCACGGCCTGGGTCACGGCGTCGGGCTGCAGATCCACGAGGCCCCGGCGCTGTCGGCGGCGTCGAAGGACATGCTGGAGGCGGGCATGGCCGTGACCGTCGAGCCCGGCGTCTACCTGGCCGGCCGGGGCGGCGTGCGGATCGAGGACACGCTGGTCGTGTCCGGGGCCGGGCCGGCCGAGGCCCTGACCGGGTTCACCAAGGAGCTCGTCGAGGTGGCCTGACCCGGGGTGACGTTCGTGCGCGGGCGTGCACCGGTATCCTCGACGGCGGTTCGGCGGGGCCGGCCCGGGCGGGAGTCCGGACGCCGCCGCCGAGAGCAGCATCCGCCGCGTGCGGTCGTACCGGTTCGTCACCCGTCGTCACGGTCGGCACACGCGCGCCCCTCCGTACGACCCTGCACGACCGCGACGAACCAGGAGAGACCCGCACGTGGCCACCACGAACGACCTGAAGAACGGCTTGGTGCTCAACCTGGAGGGCCAGCTGTGGTCGGTCCAGGCGTTCCAGCACGTCAAGCCCGGCAAGGGCGGCGCCTTCGTGCGCACCACGCTGAAGAACGTGATGACCGGCAAGGTCGTCGACAAGACCTTCAACGCCGGCACCAAGGTCGACACCGCGACGGTCGACCGCCGCGACATGACCTACCTGTACCGCGACGGCGCGGACTTCGTCTTCATGGACGGGGACACCTACGACCAGCTCCCCATCCCGGAGAACGTGGTTGGCGACGCCGCGAACTACCTGCTGGAGAACCAGGTCGCGCAGGTCAGCTTCCACGAGGACAGCCCGCTGTTCATCGAGCTGCCCACGTCGGTCGAGCTGGTCATCAGCCACACCGATCCGGGCCTGCAGGGCGACCGCTCCACCGGCGGCACCAAGCCCGCCACGCTGGAGACGGGCGCGGAGATCCAGGTCCCGCTGTTCCTCGAGACCGGCACCAAGGTGAAGGTCGACACCCGCGACGGCCGGTACCTCGGCCGCGTCAGCAGCTGACGTGCGGGCCAGGACCAAGGCCCGCAAGCGCGCCCTCGACATCCTCTTCGAGTCCGAGGCGCGCGGCGCCGACCCGCTCGGAGTGCTGACCCAGCGCCGCGAGACGGACGACGCGCCGCCCGTCTCGGACTACGCCGCGCTGCTGGTGCGCGGCGTGGTGGAGAACCGCGAGCGCATCGACCAGCTCCTCGCCGAGCACGCCGAGGGCTGGACGGTCGCGCGGATGCCCGCCGTCGACCGCACGTTGTTGCGGATCGGCGTCTACGAGCTGCTCTGGGTGGACGAGATCGACGACCCGGTGGCGATCACCGAGGCGGTCGAGCTCGCCCGCACCCTGTCGACGGACGACTCGCCGCGCTTCCTCAACGGCGTCCTCGGCCGGATCGCGGACATCGCCGAGCACCTCCGCGCGACGCTCTGACGCGCATTATGGAGTCATAATGCGGTTTTGGGCGCGCCCAGATCGCAGTACGGAACCATAATGCGATTGGGGATGGGTCCTGATCGCAGTATGGAACCCAGGATGGGGTCTTGCGCGTCCCCGAGCCGCATCATGGTTCCAGAGCGCGCCCAGGCGTGGTCAGCCGAAGCGGCGCGAGGCCCGGGCGAACAGGGCCGGAGCGGCCCCGTGCACTTTCGCGCCCAGGGCCAGCCACCGTGGGACGACGATCTCCACGGACCCGCGCCGGATCCCGTGGGCGATCTCCTCGGCCACCCGGTCGGCGCGGATCGGCCGCGGGAACCGCCGGTCGTACTCCCGGCCGCGGCGGCCGAAGTAGGGCGTGTCCACGGCGCCGGGCAGCACCGTCGTCACGCCGACCTCGGGCGCCTCGATCCGCACCGCGTCGGCGAAGCCACGCAGACCCGCCTTCGTGGCGGAGTACACGGCCTCGCCGGCTACCCCGAGGGCCGCGATCGAGGCCACGAACACGAGGTGCCCGCGTTCGGCACGCAGGCCGGGCAGCAGGGCACGGGTGAGCTGGACCGGCGCCCGCAGGTTCAGGTCGATCAGCTCGTCGACCCGGGCAGGGGAGAGCTCCTCCAGCGGCCCGGCGGCACCGACCCCCGCACAATGGACGACGAGTGCGGGCCGGGCGGGCAGCGCGTCGAGCAGGGTGTCGACACCCGCGGCGAGGTCGGCGACCACCGCCTTCGCCCCGGTTCGCTCGGCGACCTGCTGCAGCCGCTCCGGGTCCCGCCCGGTGAGCACGAGCCGCGCGCCGTCGCCCGCGAGGCGCTGCGCCACCGCGGTGCCGATCCCCGACGACGCCCCGGTCACCAGCGCGACCCGGCCCGAGACCCTCATCACGCACTCCGCACCATGGATCCACAACGTCCACAGAACGGCCCAGAAACCGCATTATGGTTCCATAATGCGAAAAGGACGCGGGAATTTCGAGAGTATGGTTCCATGATGCGGCTCATCCGGGGGCCACGTCCGGCCGGTGGGGACCCGAGGCCGCGTGCTGGGCGTCGAGCTCGTGGAGCAGACGGCTGCCGCGCAGGGTGATGAAGGCGATCCCGGCGATCACCACGACGGCGGCGAAGCACTGCCCGCCGAGCAGCGCCGGCGAGGAGTCGAGCCGCTCGCCCAGCCACGACACGCCGATCAGCACCGCGACCACCGGATCCACGCTGGTGATCACGGCGACGGCCGGCGACACCATCCGCCCCTGCTGGAAGGTGTTCTGGCTGAGCAGGAAGCCGATCGGCCCGATCACGCACACCGCGTAGAGCGTGGCGTGCTGGAACGGCTCGAGCAGCCCGATCCGCAGCTGCCCCGTGACGACCTTCATCAGTCCGGCCGTGACGCCGTACATGATCCCGGTCGCCAGGGCGAGGGCCAGCACGCGCGTGGGGTGCCTCACCAGCGAGGAGTACACGATCGAACCGACCACGGCGGCGGCGAGCGCGATCGCGAGCGGCAGCCCGCCCCAGACGTCGACGTGCTCCTGCTCCGACGGCACCGGGCGCGCGAGCAGCAGGAACGCGGCGATCCCGGCGGCGCAGAGCAGCGCGCCGAGCAGGATCAGCGGGTCCGGACGGCGGCGCGACATCAGCGAGGAGAACGCCGCCGCGAACACCACCCCGGTGACCAGCAGCGGCTGCACGACGGCGATCGCGCCGTACGCGAGGGCGATGAGCTGCAGCAACAGCGCCACGACGGTGGCGACCAGGCCGAGCAGCCACATCGGCCGCCGGGCCAGCGTGGTGATCAGCCGGGGGCTCAGCGTCGGCGCGGTCTCCACCTCGTGTGTGGCGCGCTGCTGGGCGGCGGTGGCGAGCCCGAACCCGGCCGCCCCGAGCACGGCGGCAGGGACCGCGATCAGCATGTCGCCGTCCATCCTCACCACCCCCCGTCGCACACGTGCCCGACCTCCCGCCCAACGCCGCCGGTCGCTCCGCAAGCTTCGCTCGGTGCCGATACTCCGCAAGCTTCGCTCAGCGTCCGGGTAGCTGCATACTCTCCAACGACCGCCTCAGGCCAGCGGGTATTCCCTCGATCACGGGAAGTACGGCGGGGTCGGCGGTGATTCCCACGCACGTGTACCGGCCCCAGTGCAGCGCCCCGACGGCCAGCCCGACGCCGTCGGCGAGCGGCAGCACCGGCTGCACGGTCCTGATCAGCCCGCCGCGGATGTGCAGGGGGCGGCGCGCGCCCGGCATCACCGAGGCCAGCAGGTGGAAGAACCGACGGCCGTAGACCAGCTTCACCAGGGGCGCCTGCACCCGGCCGGGAAGCAGGCCCAGCGCGGCCAGCACCGCCGCGGCGCCCTCCGGCTGCCCCGCCGACGAGCCCGCGGCCAGCGCCCGGTCCACCCGGGCGATCCGCTCGGCCGTGGTCATCGGCCCGGTCGGCAGGTCCACCGACACCGCCGCCGTCCGGTTCCCGCCGGACCGGCTGCCCACGCCCGCGCGTGTGCGCGTCGTCATGGGCACCATCGTGCGGATCCGCGGCGGCGCGTCGAACTCCTCGTGCAGCGTCTGGGCCAGCGCGGCCAGGACCAGGACCGTGGTGCCGACGCCGTGGGCCCGGGCGGCCCGGCGGACCTCGCCGCCGTCGAGGTCGACCGCCAGCCGCCGGGGCGCGGACCCGGAGCGCCCGACCAGCGGGGACCGCCCCGCGGGACCGGCCGTGGCCAGGCTCGCGATCCCGCGGACGACCGTGAGGGCCTGCCGGAGCCGGCCCCCGCTCCCCTCGCCGCCGGCGGAGGCCATCCGCGCGGCCGGTGTCCCGGCGTTCTCGTCGGTGAGCAGCCGGATCAGCCCGTCGGTCACCGCGAGGCCGTCGCCGAGGGCGTGGTGCACGCGCGCCAGCACCGCGGCATCGCCGGTGTCCGCACCGGCGGCCTGGAGCTCCCAGCCCAGGCCGGGGTCGAGGGCGTCGGCGAAGAACGCGGTGACCGCGTCGTCCCAGGTCGCGTGGTCCCCGTCCGGACCGATCCCCCAGACCGTCCGCCGGACGTGGGCCAACGGGTCCGGAACCGGCTCCGAGCGCCAGTGCAGCGGCCGCCCGGGCCGCGGCGGGGCCAGCCGCCGGGTGAGCAGGTCGAGGTGCGGTGCGCGCTCCCGGACCAGCGCGTCGAGATGTGCCACCCAGCCCTCGGCGGGCGCACCCTCCACCGTGATCCGGGCGCCGACCTGCTGCGGTACCTCCGGCGTCGCGGCGTGCACGAACAGGGCGTCCTGCGGGCGCAGCCGCTGCTCGACGGGCGACGCCCCGAGCCGGGCGAGGGCGGCGACGTCCCGGTCCAGGTCGCGGGCCTCGAGCCGGCGGCGCAGGTCCTTGACGACGACGGCCCGCGCGCCGGGATCGCGCAGCTCGGCGACCGCCTCCGCCACGCCCGACCGGCCGCGGCAGATCCGGGCGAGCCCCGCGGCGGCCAGCACCTCGGCGTTGGCCCGGCCGTGGCCGGGGATGGGGTCGGCGAGCAGCAGCGGGCGGGCGCAGGCGAGTGCCTCCAGCGCGGTGGCACCCCCGCCGTTGGTGATCACCAGGTCGGACTCCCGGGTGGCGGTGGCGGGGTCGTCGATCCAGTCGACGACGGTCAGCCGCCCGCCCTCCGGATGAAGCCGGGCCATCCGCTCCAGCCGCCGGCGGAGCGCGGGGAGCCGGCCTGTGGTGACGACCACCTCGGCGCCGGCGTCGAGCGCGCCCGCGCAGATCCCGGCGACGTCGCCGAAGGCCAGCGAGCCGCACGAGACGAGGACCCGCGGCCGCTCCCGCGGCGCCTCCTCGGGCGGGCCGAACGCGGACACCACCGGCAGGGCGGCCACCCGGACCGGGGCGCCCGGGGCGGCCCGGCGCAGCAGCGCGGCCCCTTCCTCGGTGCTCACCAGGTGCAGGTCCAGCACCGGCGAGGCCCACAACGGGTGCGGGGCGGGGTCGTTGACCAGGGCGACGGCGGGGGCCGCCAGCCGGCCGCGGCGCCGCAGCCAGGCGAGGCCCGTGATGCCCTCCGGGAAGGTGGCCACGACCAGGTCCGGCCGGTGCTCGTGGAGTGTGGTCTCGAGGCCGCGACCGCTCCACCGTCCGATCACGGCACGGGTGCCGGCGCGGAAGACGGGTACGTGCCAGAGCAGACGGAAGTAGAGCTCGTACAACCAGGGCAGGTAGCGGATGCAGCCGGCGTACACGGCGCGGAACAGCGGTCCGGCGCGCCGGCCCATGCCGTCGAGGGTCTCGGTCCAGGTCACCTCGACGCCCGGCCACGACCGTCGGGCGCGTTCCTCGACGGCACGGGCCGCCGCGTGGTGGCCTGCGCCCATACTGCCGGTGACCAGCAGCAACCGTTGCGGATCGGTCATCAGTGTCCTTGCGTGCGGGGAGTGATCGAGCGGGGGGAGACGGGGGTATCGTGTCCTGTATGGACGGTGGAGCGCCGCGCCGGGTCCTGGTGTTGTCGGCCCCGGTGGGGGAGGGCCACGTCGCCGCGGCCCGTGCCCTGGCCGCGCGGATGCGGGAGCTGTGGCCCGCCGCCGAGGTGCACGAGGTGGAGAGCGCGAGCGGCGGGCGGCGCGGCGGCGTGCGCGACGCGGTGCTGCGCCGCTCCTACGCCGCCACCATGCGCTGGGCTCCCGGCCTGTACGGCCTGGGCTACGACCTGCTCGTGCACCATCCGCGGTTCGCCGCGCTCTGCAAGCGCGTCGCGGCGGCGCGGCTGGGCCGGGCGCTCGCCCCGCTGCTGCGCGAGGAGCATCCGGACCTGGTGGTCTCCACCTACCCCATGATCAGCGGCGGGCTCGCCTGGCTGCGCCGGCACGGGCAGCTGCCCGCCCGCAGCGTCGCGGTGGTCACGGACGTCGCCGTGCACCCGTTCTGGGTGTGGGCGGACGTCGACGAGACCTGGACGCTGCTCCCGGCCAGCCGCGCGCAGGCCACGGACCTGGTGCCGGAGGCCGAGGTGCGGGTGGCGCCCGCGGCCGTCGACCGTCGCTTCCACCCCGGGGACCGGGCCGCCACCCGGGCGGCGCTGGGGCTGCCGGAGGGCGCGTTCGTGGTGCTGGTGACCGGCGGCTCGCTGGCGTTCGGCGGCATGGAGGGCGTGGTCGACGCCGTGCTGGCGGGCGGCGCGGGGGAGGGCCCGCCGATCGAGGCCGTGGTGCTGTGCGGGCGCAACGGCCGGTTGCGGACCCGGCTGGGCGCGCGAGGGACGCCGGGGCTGACCGCTCTCGGCTGGACGGACCGGGTGCCCGAGCTGATCACCGCGGCGGACCTGGTGCTCACCACCGCCGGCGGAATGATCGCCAGCGAGTCGTTGTCCGTCGGCACGCCCGTGCTGTTCGCGAACCCGGTGCCCGGGCACGGCCGCGCCGGGGCGCGGATGACGGAGGAGGCGGGGCTGGCGCTCGTCTGCCCGCGGCCCGCCGACGTCACCGAGGCGGTCCGCCGGCTGCGCGCCGAGCCCGCGGGCCGCGAGGAGCTGAGCCGCAGGGCGCGGGAGTTCTCCCGCCGCACCCTCGACACGGAGCTCGAGGACCTGGCCCGCCGCCTCTGACCCGCTCTGGGGCGGGGGGAGCCTCAGCCCACGCGCAGCTTCGGCTGCGGCACGCCGATCCGCAGCCCGATGCCCTCGCCGGCCAGGGAGCGGTGGAACCACCAGAGCGAGAGGCCGATGCCCACCGCGACCAGCGAGTACGACCCGGCCGTGGACACCATGAGGAAGTTGCCGACCGTCTGGGTGGCCAGCACCGCGAGCGTGGTCACGCCGTTGACCAGGAAGACCGCCGCCCACAGCAGCGAGACCTTCTTGAAGAAGCTCTTCATCCGCGGGTGCTGGGTGAGCGTGTCGGGGAAGGCGCAGAAGTCGTCCGCGAGCTTGGCCAGCAGCGGCCGCTCCAGCCCGATCGTGACGAGCAGCAGCCCGGCGAACACGAAGTTCTGCACGGTGGGTTGCAGGAAGTAGAGGAAGGCGGACCCGGTCCACAGCCCGACCGCGGTGCGGACGACGAGCAGGACGGTGGTCAGCCACAGCACCGCGGGGATCTTCCGCCGCGTGACGACGCGGCGCCCGATGGCCAGCGCCGACCAGGACAGCGCCCCGATGATCCCCGCGTCGAAGCCCGCGTGCGTGAACAGGATCCAGAAGAGCGCGAGGGGGATGAGCGTGGACTCCAGGAGCGGTCGGCCGGCGTGGCGCAACAGGGATCCGATCGGGGGCAGATGGATCAGAGTGGTCATCCGGTGCTCCGGCATGCAGGTCCTTGTCGGCTCGGGAAACCAGTACGCCCGCGTCGTCGTCGATCGCGTGACCCGGAGTGTAGCGGTCCGGGTCACGGGGAGATAACGGGCCGGTTGCCCGTTGTGACCTCCCCGTGAGCCCGCGTCCCGGCACTGCGCTGACCTGCTCCGGAGGTGCGGTCAGGCGCCCGCGGCGGTGCGGATGGTGTCCCGCAGCGACCCGAGCGTCGCGAACACCGCCGACGGCTCGTACCCGCAGTGCGCCATGCAGTTGGCGCAGCGCTCGTCGCGGCCGCGGCCGTAGGCCTCCCAGTCGGTGTCGTCGATGAGCTCCCGGTAGGTCTTCACGTACCCGTCGTCGAGCAGGTAGCAGGGCTTCTGCCAGCCCAGCAGCGAGTACGACGGGATGGCCCACGCGGTGCACTCGAGGTCCCGGCGCCCCTCCAGGAAGTCCAGGAAGACCGAGGAGTGGTTGAGCCGCCACTTGCGCCGGCGACCGTTGTCGAAGGCCTTCTTGAACAGCTCGCGCGTCTGCTGGACGCCCAGGAAGTGCTCCTGGTCCGGAGCCTTCTCGTAGGCGTACCCCGGCGAGATCTGCATGTTGTCGATCTTGAGCTCGTCGTTGAGGTAGTCGAGCACGTCGATGACGTCCTGCGGCGTGTCGGTGTCGAAGAACGTGGTGTTCGTGTTGACCCGGAACCCGGCCTCCTGCGCCATCTTGATGGCGGCGACGGCCTGGTCGAACACGCCCTCCTTGGCCACCGACTCGTCGTGCCGCTCGCGCAGCCCGTCGATGTGCACCATCCACGCGAAGTTCTTGTGCGGGGTGAAGCGGTGCAGGTGCTTGGGCAGCAGCACCGCGTTGGTGCACAGGAAGACGATCTTGCCGAGGTCCAGCAGCCGCTGGACGATGACGTCGATCTCCTTGTGCATCAGGGGTTCGCCGCCGGCGATGGAGACCATCGGCGCGCCGCTCTCCAGGACGGCGTTCACGGCCTGCTCGACCGGCATCCGCTGCTTGAGCAGGTGCGCGGGCTGCTGGATCTTGCCGCACCCGTTGCACTTGAGGTTGCAGGCGAACAGCGGTTCGAGCTCGACCAGGATCGGGTACTTCTCGGCGCCCTTGATCTTCTGCTTCAGCAGGTACGTACCGAGTCGAATGGACTGGCGCAGAGGCATCGCCACTGGTCAGCTCACCTCCTTGGGAAGGGTGAAGACGACGTCCTCGGTCCCGGTCGTGGTCGTCGTGACGGCGACCGGACCGAGGCCGGAGAGACAGGACACGACCTCGTCGACGAGTTCGGGGGGCGCCGACGCCCCCGCGCTGACCCCGACCCGCCGGGCCCCGTGGAGCCAGGTCAGGTCGATCCCGCCGACGTCGTCGACGAGGTGGGCCGGGGTGCCCGCGCGGGCGGCCACCTCGGCCAGCCGGCGGGAGTTCGACGAGTTCTCCGAGCCGACGACGAGCACGAGGTCGGTCTCGGCGGCCACCGCGCGGATCGCGCGCTGACGGTTCGTGGTGGCGTAGCAGATGTCGTCGCGGCGGGGTGTCGAGATCGCCGGGAACCGGCCGCGGAGCACCGCGGCGATCCGCTCGGCCTCGTCCACCGCGAGGGTGGTCTGCATCGCGTAGGCGACCCGGCCCGGATCGGGCGCGGTCACCGTGTGGGCCATGGCCTCGTCCTCGACCACGACGATGTCGGCCGGGGCCTCGCCGACCGTGCCCTCGACCTCCTCGTGGTCGGCGTGGCCGATGAGGAAGACTGTCTCGCCGCGCCCGGTGTGCCGCTTGACCTCGGCGTGCACCTTCCCGACCAGCGGACAGGTGGCGTCGATGACCGCGAGGTCGCGGGCCTCGGCCTGGGCCCGGACCGCGGGGGAGACGCCGTGCGCGGCGAGCACGCAGGTCGCGCCGCGGGGCACCTCCTCGACCTCCTGGACGAACACCGCGCCGCGCTCGGTCAACCGCCGCACCACGTGCGCGTTGTGCACGATCTGCCGGCGCACGTACACCGGGGCGCCGTAGCGGTCGAGGGCCCGGTCGACGATGTCGATCGCCCGCTCGACCCCGGCGCAGAAGCTCCGCGGCTCGGCGAGCACCACCTCGCGGGCGGCGGGCCCGGTCCACGTCGCGGCGAACCACTCCCGCAGTGCGGGTGCGCCGTGGCGCAGGGCCCGCAGCGCGGTGAAACCGCGCACCGGGGTGCCCGGCCGCACCAGCGGCGCCACGGGGGTGTCGACGATCGCCCGGACGACCGCGAAGGGCCCGCCCGCCGACGCCTCGGCGAGCCACCCGGACTCCATGTCGACGGCGAGGGCGCCCTCGCGGCCGAGCCCGGCACGTCGCGCCCCCTCGACCACGGTCGGCGAGGAGACGATCGGGCCCAGGTGCACCCGGAGGCCGAGCCGGCGCAGCGCCGCGGCGAGCGCGGGTGCGGTCGGCACGGGGACCGGTGCACGGAAGTCGGTGAACCGGATCTCGTCGGCGACCACCAGGTCGCCGGCCCGGACCGCCGCGTCCAGCGCCCCGGCCACGCCGGTGACCAGCACCGGGCGCGGGCCGCCGGAGGCGATCCAGGCGGCCGAGGCCTGCGCACGGGCCGGGCCCATCCCGGTCCGGACGACCGTCGCGTCGCCGACCACGCCGCGCAGGGCGGCGCGTTCCACGCCCAGCGGGGCGCAGACCACCGGCGGTCCCAGGGCCGGTACCGCTCGTGGGGTGCTCATGCCGCCTCCCCGGGGGACTGCACGTCGACGCGGCTCATGCGCCCACCTCCTCGCACCAGCGCCCGAGGGCGGAGACGGGGAACGTCATGCGGTACAGCCGGTAGCGGATGTAGAAGGCGCCCGGGAACCCGGTGCCGGTGTACATCTCCTCCTCCCAACTGCCGTCGGGGAGCTGGGTGTCCGCGAGGAACCCGACGGCGCGCCGTGCCGCCCCCGACCGCGCCGCACCGGCGGCGACCAGCGCGAGCAGGCCCCACGCCGTCTGCGACGCGGTGGACTCGCCGCGGCCGATCCAGGTCGGGTCGGAGTACGAGCGGATGTCCTCGCCCCAGCCGCCGTCGGCGTTCTGGTGGCGCTCCAGCCAGGTGACCGCCCGCCGGATCGCCGGGTCGGACGCCGGGATCCCGGCCGCGACGAGCGCCGGGACGACGCCGCCGCTGCCGTAGACGTGGTTGGCGCCCCAGCGGCCGAACCACGAGCCGTCGGACTCCTGGTGGTCGAGCAGCCAGCGCACGCCGCGCCGGCACGCCTCCCCGTCGGCCAGGCCCTCGTGGGCGAGCATCTCCACCACGTGGGCGGTGACGTCGGCCGACGGCGGGTCGATCACCGCGCCGAAGTCGCAGAACGGCAGCTTGGTGACGAGCTCGCGGGTGTTGTCGGCGTCGAAGGCGCCCCAGCCGCCGTCGGAGGACTGCATCCCGACGTTCCAGACCACGCCGCGGTCGATCGCCGCCCGCAGCCGCTCCGGGTCGGGGTGCGCGACGCGGCGCAGTGCCAGGACGACCTCGGCGGTGTCGTCCGTGTCGGGGTAGCCGTCGTTGTCGAACTCGAAGGCCCAGCCGCCGACGGGCAGGTCCGGGCGGCGGACCGCCCAGTCCCCGCGCACCCCCTGGATCTCCTCGTCGAGCATCCAGGTGGCGGCCCGGACGACCGCCGGGTCGTCGGCCGGGGCGCCGGCGTCGAGCAGGGCGGTGACGGCCAGGCAGGTGTCCCAGACCGGCGACTGGCAGGCCTCGAGCATCCGGATCGTGCCGTCCGGGGTCTCCCTGCGGACGAGGAACCGCTCGAAGCCCTCCAGCCCGGCCCGCACCGCCGGGTGGTCGAGGGGGTAGCCGAGCAGGTGCAGCGCGAGCAGGGAGTACACCCACGGCGGCTGGATCCCGCCCCAGCCGCCGTCGGCCTCCTGGCGGGCCAGGATCCACTCCGCGCCGCGGCGCATGGCCAGCCGGCGCAGCGGCCCGATCGGCCGCCTGGCGTAGGCGTGCAGGCCGACGTCGAGCCGCTGGAAGGTCCCGGCCCAGGTCCACGGCGCGTCGAACGGCTCCGGCGCCGCCCCGGACCGCAGCTCGTCGACCTCGAACGGCAGCGGCCGAGTCGGCCGCAGCGTGGCGACGATCGTGAGCGGCACCACCGTCTGGCGGGCCCAGCAGGACCAGTCGTAGACGTTCAGCGGGAACCACCTCGGCAGGAAGATCAGCTCCGGGGGCATGTTCGGCAGGTCGTCCCAGGACCACAGCCCGAACAGCGCCAGCCAGATCCGGGTGAACACCCGGGAGCGCTCGATGCCGCCCTCGGCCTGGACGAACTTCTCCGCCGCCCGCATGTGCTCCGCGGCGGGGTCGTCGCCGGCCAGCCGCAGCGCGACCCACGCCTCGACGGTGGTGGAGAGGTCGCCGGGGCCGCCCGCGAAGGTGGCCCAGGTGCCGTCGGAGCGCTGCTGGGAGCGGATCCAGCGGGCGGCCTCCTCGGTCTCCCGCGCGGTGCGGATGCCGAGGAACTCCCGCATGAGCAGGTCCTCGGCGTCCATGGTCACGTTGGTCTCGAGGTCGCCCTGCCACCAGCCGCGCTCGTGCTGGATCGACCTGAGGAAGCCGACGGCCTTCTCGAGGGTCCGCCGGGCGTCACCGGCTTCGGTCGTGCCGGTCTCCGGTGCGGTGAGGGTCACCAGTTCTCCCTGCTCAGAAGTCTCGTGTCGTCAGGTGGCGGCCGAGCGCGACGAGCTCCGCGCGCGGCCCGTCGGCGAGCCCGGCACCGGTGAGGGCCCGTTCGGCGAGGTCCATCTGCCGCCGCGCCTCGGCGGCGGCCCACTCGCGCCCGCCGCCCCGCTCGACGAGTGCTGCGGCTGTGTGCAGTTCGTGTTCGGTCTGCTCACCGGTGCGGTCGAGCCACGCGGCCAGCTCCCGCCCGGCCGCCCCGCCGCGCTGCACCGCGAAGGTCACCGGGAGGGACTTCTTGCGCGAGCGCAGGTCCGACAACACGGGCTTCCCGGTGACGGCCGGGTCGCCCCAGATCCCGAGCAGGTCGTCAACCAACTGGAAGGCAAGGCCGATCGCCGCGCCGTAGTCCCGCAGGCCCGCCACCGACGCGGACGGGGCACCGGCCAGCACCGCGCCGATCGCGGCGCTGGTGGCCAGGAGCGAGCCGGTCTTCCCGGCCGCCATCGACAGGCACTCGTCGACGCCGACGTCCGAGCGGTCCTCGAAGGCGACGTCCTCGGCCTGCCCGCGGATCAGCTCGCGAGTGGTGGTGGCGATCAGCCGGGCGGCCTCGGCCGCGTGCGGCGACGGGTCCTCCAGCACCACCTCGGTGGCCAGCGCGAGCATCGCGTCGCCGCAGAGGATGGCCGAGGCCGCGCCCCAGCGGGACCAGACCGTCGGGCGGTGCCGGCGTTCGGTGTCGCCGTCCATGAGGTCGTCGTGCAGCAGGGAGAAGTTGTGCACCAGCTCGACGGCCACGGCGCCGGAGATCCCGGCCTCGACGGGCGCCCCGGCCGCCCGGGTCGAGAGCAGCGCGAGCGCAGGGCGCACGGCCTTGCCACCCCCGCGACCGGGCGAGCCGTCGAGCTCGACCCAGCCGAGGTGGTACTCGGCCTGTTCGCGGCTGGCGGTGTCGAGGCGGGCGACGGCGGCCTTCAGCGCGGGCGTGACGGCGTCCCGGCACCCGGCCAGCAGGGCCGGCACGTCGGGGCCGGCGGCGGTGTCGGTGGTCCCGAGGACGGCGGTCATGCGGCCACCTCCGCCGGCACGGCCGCCCGGTCCGCGAGCAGGGCGTCGGCGGCGGCCACGCCGCTGCGGACCGCGCCCTCCATGGTCGCGGGCCAGCCGGTGTCGGTCCACGCCCCGGCGACGTAGAGCCCGGGCAGGGCGGTGCGCGGGCCCGGCCGGAGCGAGGCCTGACCGGGGGCGCCGCGGAAGGTGGCGTGCGGCTCCCGGGTCACGAACGAGTCGAGGACCACCGCGTCGCGTGCGGCGGGCAGCAGCGCCTCGAGCGCCGGCAGGAACCGCTCCCGCAGCGCGGCCGCGGGCATCCCGACGAGGTCGTCGGCGGCCGAGAGCGAGACGGCCAGGTACTGGGCGCGCGGCCCGTACACCGCGGCGGCGCCGGACTGGCCGGTCCGGTCGAAGACCCACTGCACGGGCGTGTCCACGCCCGCGGCGAACCCGGTGTCGATCTCGGGGCCGAGGACCCGGCGGTCGTACACGACGTGCACGTTGACGATGGGGGTGCTGCCCAGCCGATCGGCCCAGCCCCCGGGCAGCGGCAGCGCCCCCGTGGGCAGCAGCCGCTCCGCGGGGCCCGGCGGCACGGCGCACACGATCCGGTCGGTCACGAGCTCCTCCTCTCCGTCGGTCGTTCCCACCGGGACCCGCCACCGGCCTCCCGGGCGGGCCCCGTCCTGCACGAGCGCCCGCGCCTTCGCGGACCGCCGCACCTCCACACCGGCCGCCGCGAGGGCGCGGCGGGCGGCGTCGTCGTGGATCGCGCCGAGCGGCGCGGTGGCCCAGCCGATGTCGCCGGCGGCGGCGTCGGTGAGCAGGCCCAGCTGGAAGACCGTGGCGGCGAGCGCGAGGGAGGCGTCGCCGGCCCGGGCGTTCAGGGTGGCGATGCCGACGAGGTCCCACAGCGCGTCGACGGCCCGGCGGCTCTGCCCGTGGTCGGCGAGCCAGTCGCCGAAGGACCGCCCGTCCGTGGCCGGGTCGGTGCGGTCGACGGCGCCGAGGGCCAGCGCCGCCCGGACGAGCCGGAGCCGTTCGGCGACGGACAGGTGCCGGTAGCGCAGGAGGGCACCTCCCAGGTGCAGCGGGGCGGGCAGCAGGGACAGCGGAGTGCGGCGCAGCCGGGCCGGAGCGGCGCCGGGTGCCAGCACCGGGATGTCCAGCCGCTCCTGGAGCATGATCATGTCTGCGGCGCCGATCCGCACGACGAGATCGCGGTAGGCCGTGCAGCAACGGAGGAACACGTGCTGTCCGGTGTCGACCGCCAGCTCGCCGCGCGTGAACGAGCCGGCCACCCCGCCGAGCCGGGCCCGCGACTCGAGCAGCGTGACGGCGAGCCCCTCCTCGGCGCAGCGGAGCGCGGCGGCGACGCCGGCGAGCCCGCCGCCGACGACCGTGACCCGCGTCCTTCCGCTCACGCCGTCCGCCCCGCCAGGGCGCGCAGCGCCACGCCGATCTTCTGCGCGCCGGACAGCGACCGGCGTTGCGCGTACACCGACCGGGGCTCCGCCGCGATGTCCTCCAGCAGCCGCCGGTAGATGCCCGCCATCGCCCCCGCACAGGCCGCGCTGCGCCGGTCGAGCAGCGGGAGCAGCTTGAGTCCCTCGACGTACCAGCCCCGCGCCCGTTCCGCGGCGAAGCGGATGTAGGCGGCCAGGGCGCCGTCGGGGTCGGCCAGGGCGCCGGCGTCGTCGAGCCGGAGCTCGGCGCCGAACCGCGCGAGCTCCCCGGTGGGCAGGTAGACCCGACCGTTGCGCAGGTCCTCGCGGATGTCGCGCAGGATGTTCGTCTGCTGCAGCGCGATCCCGAGCGCGTCGGCGTACTCCGCGGCCCGGGGGTGCGGGCGGGAGCCGAAGGTGCCGAGGCAGAGCCGGCCCACCGAGCCCGCCACCTGCCGGCAGTAGACCGTCATGTCGTCGAACGTCGTGTGCGGCCGCGCGGCCAGGTCCTGGTGGTCGACCCCACGGGCCCCGTCCGCACCGCTGCGGGACGCGTCGCGGTCCATCCGTGCGTCGGCCTCGACGCCGTCGACCAGCTCCTCGAACGCGCCGAGCGGGATCGGGTAGCGACGGGCGGCGTCGGTGACGCCGACGAGCACCGGGTCGGACGGGTCGGGCCGCTGCGCGCGCATGGCCCGGATCGACGCCCGGACCTCGGCGAGCGCGGCGCTCTTCTCCTCGAACGAGATCACGGTGGCGCCGCCGGGCGGGTCGAAGTCGCCGTCGCCGATGTCGTCGATGCGGCGGGCCAGGGCGTAGACGGCCGAGAGCGCGGCGCGCTTCGGCGCCGGCAGGAGGCGGATCCCGTAGGAGAAGTTGCGCGCCTCGCGACGCGTGATCTCCTCGCAGGCGGCGTAGGCGGCGGCGAGGTCGAGGGGGCGGCCGGGTGCGTCCTCGGTGCGGTTCGTGGCGGTTCCGTCCTCGGGGTCGGCGGAGCCGTCCCCGGGCCCCGTGGTCGGGCGGGGAGAGCGGTCGGTCGTGGCGGCGGTGGTGGCGGTCGGCCGGGAGGGGTCGGTCATCGGCAGCTCCGGGGGGTCGTGCGGGGGAGATCCGGACGGGACCGGGCCCGGCGCGGGCCGGGTGATCGGGTCTGCATCAGTACCGCGGGAAGGTGCCGCAGGACATCCCGTTTCCGGCTGTGCGCGGCCTCGGCGGCGCGGCCGAGGACCTCGCCGTCGACCCGGTGCAGCGCGTCGGCCGCCGCCCGGCCGCCGGCGACGTAGCCGGCCACCGCGAGGCGCGCCCACCCGTGCAGGGCGCCGACGATCGGTGTACCGGCGTCGAGCAGCTGCTCCGCGCGTTCCGCCTCGTGCCGGACGAGCGCGCGCAGGGCGTCCGTGGCGACGGGACGGTCGAGGTCGGCCTCCGTGACGCCGAACGCCGCGCGGTCCTCGGCCGGCAGGTAGATGCGGCCCCTGCCCCGGTCCTCGCGGACGTCCTGCAGGTGCTCGAGGAGCTGCAGCGCGGTGCACACGGCGTCGGAGGCGTGCTCGATCTCGCCGTCCGCGGGCACCTCGAAGATCGCCAGGACGAGCCGCCCGATGGGGTCCGCCGACAGGGCGCAGTACCCGAGGAGTGCGTCCCAGGTGTCGTAGGTCACCGTCTCCTGGTCCTGCACGTTCGCATCGAGCAGGCGGTCGAACGGTTCCGCCGGCAGGTCCGGGGCGATCCCGGCGAGCCGGCGCAGCACCGGCGTCGTGGGCGCGGCCGCGTGCAGGTCGGCGCGGAAGGCCTCGAGCGCGGCGATCCGGTCGGCGGGGGTGCCGGTGCCCTCGTCGCCGAGGTCGTCGATCACCCGGACGACGTCGTACACCGCCCGCAGCCTGCGGCGATACCGCGCGGGCAGGATCCGCATCGCCACGGGGAAGTTCTCCGAGGCCTCGGCCTCGCGCAGCCTGGACACGGCCACGGGGTCGGCCTGGGTCTCTCCGGGGACTGCAGGCACTGCGGGCACGCCTTGTCCGCCGGCCCCGACCGAGCCCGCGCACACGTCTCCCGACGCCCCTGCGGGCGCCTCGTTCCCCCGTGCCACGCCGCTGATCGTGTCGCACGAGGGCAGCCGGACTCTCCTCAACGCGTGTTAATTCTTTCGGACCAGAATTGTCACGCACGTACAAAAGTGGGGCGGCCTTCCCCCCACCGGGCGTGTAGAACCTCGGTGTGGAGATGTCGAACGCCGGAACGGACGACCTCGTCGAAGCCCTTCTGGCGCGCGTCCCGGCCGTGCTGGAGGAGGTCAGCGCGGCATTGTTGACCGAATGGCCCGATTACGCCCGGTTCGTCGACGTGAATCGCACGGAGGTCGCGGCGGCGGCCCACCACGCGTTGTACCGGCTGGTCGCGGCGAGCAGCGAGCTCGACGCCGGCCCGGCCCTCCCCGGGGAGTACTCGTCCGGCTTCGGCGAGCAGGAGCTGTTCGAGGAGATCGGCCGCACGCAGTGGCGGGAGGGCCGGGACGTCTCGACGCTGCTGTCGGCGTTCCAGCTCGGGGCGCGGGTGTTCTGGCGGCACGTCGCCGTGGTGGCCGTGGAGCTGCACCTGGAGCCGGCGCTGCTGGCGGGCCTGGCCGAGGGCGTGTTCGCGTTCGTCGACCGGCTGTCGTCGTCGGCGGCGCACGGCTTCGTGCTGGAGCAGTCGGAGGCCGCGGTCGCCCGCGAGCGGCTGCGCGAGGAGCTGGTGGAGCTGCTGCTCTCCGACCGGGCGACCGAGGGTGCCGTGCAGGCCGCCGCCGCCCGCGCGGGCTGGCAGGTGCCGCAGGAGGTCGCCGTCGTCCTGGTGCAGGACGACAGCGTGCTGGGGCACGGCGTGCTCTCCCGGTTCGACCCCGCGTCGCTGCTGATCAACCGCGCCCGGCTGTCCGGCGCGATCGTGCCGGACCCGGCCCAGAGCGGGCGGCGGCTGCGGCTGGCGGGGATGCTGCGCGGCACCCACGCGGTCGTCGGGCCCACGGTGACGCCGGATCGGCTCCCGGCCAGCCTGCACATCGCCGAGGTGGCGGCCCGGCTGCAGCGCACCGGGGTGCTGCCCGAGGACCCCGTCTTCGCCGAGGAGCACCTCGACGCGATCATCGTGCACCGCGACTCCCGGCTGCTGGAGGTGCTGCGGGCCCAGGTGCTGCGCCCGCTCGAGGGCTCCGCGCCGGCCTCCCGCGAACGGCTGTGCGAGACCCTCTCCGCCTACCTGCGCCACCTGGGTGACCGGCAGGCCATGGCCGCCGAGCTGCACGTCCACCCGCAGACGGTGCGCTACCGCCTGGCGCGGCTGCACGAGCTCTTCGGGCCCCAGCTCGACGACCCGGAGAACCGCTCGCGGCTCCTCCTGGCCCTCGCCTGGGGCGCCCCGCGGCCGCCGGAGGCCGAGGACCTTCGGTGAACGGTCGGTGACGGCCTGCTTCCCCGGGGTGATTGATCCCACGGCCGAGTGGGTCTCACCCGCGTTGCCGGACTCCGTCGTCGGGTAGCACCGTGGAGGTACCGACGTGGAGAGGACCCGAGACGTGCAACCCCACCGGCCAGGGAATTCGGATCATTCGGACCGGCCGCACCCGTATTCCGCGGTAGGCGCCGACCGGATTCCCCGACGGGCGACGGACCGCGTGGAGTCGGTGGTCTCCTGGGTCCTGGGCGTGCTCGTCCTCGTCCTCGTCGCGGTCGCGGTGCTGACCGGGCTGCAGCTGCACACCAACGGCATGGAGCAGGCCCGCGCCGACGCGGTCGACCGGGTCTCGGTCGATGCGACGCTGCTCCAGCCCGTCGACGGCGCGATGGGCATGGACGCCGCCTCCGGCACCACGCAGGTCACCGCCCCGGCCACCTGGACCGCGGCCGACGGCACCCCGCGCACCGGGGCCGTGCCCGTCCTGGGTTCCCAGCCCGCCGGGTCCACCGTGCCGGTGTGGGTGGACCGCAGCAGCGGGGCCATCGCGCCGCCGCCGGTCGACGCGCTGCAGGCCGGGGTCACCGCCGTCGTCGGCGGGGTGCTGGTGCTCCTGGTCGGGGCGCTGGTGCTGCTCGGCGTGCGCGCCCTCGTCCGCGCCCGGTGCGCGGCCCGCAACCACGCCGCGTGGGCGCGCGAGTGGGCGCTCTACGAGCCGCTCTGGTCCGGCCGCTGAGCCCGGGGTCGGCCGCTACGGCGCCGCCTCTGTACGGCCTCGTGCGCCGCCGACCACCGCTACTCCGCCGTGAGGTAGAACCAGGCCCCGCCCTCCCGCACGAAGCGGCTGCGCTCCGCCTGCACGCCTACGCGCCCGCCGATCCGGTGATGGGCCCGGAACTCGACGATCCCGTCGGAGTCGAGCGGGCCGCCCGCCTCCCGGTCCACGATCTCCAGCCGCGTCCACTCCACCGCCGGGTCGAGCTCCAGCCGGCGCGGCCGCGTCGAGCGGTGCCAGGTCCGGCGCAGGTACGCCTCGTCGCGCAGGGCGAAGGCGGCGAACCGGCTGCGCATCAGCTGCTCGGCCGTCGCCGCCCGTTCGCCGGCGTGGAAGCGCCCGCAGCAGGCCCCGTAGGGCTCGCCGGACCCGCACGGACAGGGCGTCACGCGCGGCCCGCACCGTCGGCGGCCACGGCGTCGAAGACGACCGGCGCCTCCCAGCCCCGCTCCGCGTAGGCGGCGGCGACGGCCGCGGCGATCCGGTCGCCGGCCTCGGCGTCGACCAGCGCGATCACGCACCCGCCGAAGCCGCCGCCGGTCATCCGGGCGCCGTGCGCACCCGCCTCCTCGGCCACCGCGGCGGCGACGTCGACATGCGGCACGGTGATCTCGAAGTCGTCCCGCATCGACGCGTGCGAGGCCGACAGCAGCGGCCCGATCGCCCGCGGGTCGCTGTTGCCGCGCAGCCGGTCGACGACCTCGAGCACGCGGTCGTCCTCGGTCACCACATGCCGCGCCCGCCGACGCAGCCGCTCGTCGGAGAGGGCCTCGACCTGCGCGGCCGTCGCGTCGCGCAACGCCGGCACCCCGAGCAGCTCCGCCGCCTTCGCGCAGTCGGCGCGCCGCGCGCCGTACTGGCCGTCGACCAGCTGGTGCGGGGCCCGGGAGTCGATCACCAGCAGCCGCAGGCCGTGGGTGGCCAGCGCGAACGGGATCAGCTCGACGTGGTCGGTCCGCGTGTCGAGGAAGACCAGCCGGTCGGCGACGCCGTGCATCGCCGCCATCTGGTCCATGCCGCCCGTGGGCGCGCCCACGAACTCGTTCTCGGCGCGGCGGGCGAGGTGCGCGACCTCGGTGAGGTCCAGGGCGGTGACCGTCAGCTCGGCCAGCGCCACCGCGACGGCGCACTCCAGCGACGCCGACGACGACAGCCCGGCCCCGACCGGGACGTCGCCCGCGACGAACAGGTCGAGGTCGGCGACGGGCAGCCCTGCCTGCCGAAACGCCCACACCACCCCGGCGACGTAGGCGGCCCAGCCGTCGACGTCGCCCGGCGCGACCGTCGCCGCCGCGAACGTGACGGGATCGGCCTCCCTGGAGGACCGCACGGTGGTGGGCCCCTGTGCGAGCTCCGCAGCGACGAGGGTCCGCCGGTCCAGCGCCAGCGGCAGCACGAAACCGTCGTTGTAGTCGGTGTGCTCGCCGATCAGGTTCACCCGGCCGGGCGCCGCCCACACCCCGGCCGGCTCGCGACCGTAGGCCTCGGCGAACCGCGCGGCGACGTTCATGCCCCGGCCCCGTCGGTCCCTGTGCGGTCCTTTCCGGCGCCGTCCTTCCCGGTGCCGTCCTTCCCGGTGCCCAGCTCGCGCAGCTTGGCGGCGACGTCCTCGGGCGTGGTGTCGTTGATGAACACGCCCATGCCCGACTCGGACCCGGCCAGGAACTTCAGCTTGTTCGGCGCGCGCAGGATCGAGAACAGCTCCAGGTGCAGCCAGGCGAGGTCCCGGTCGGTGCGCACCGGGGCCTGGTGCCAGGCCGCGATGTAGGGGAGCGGGCGGCCGTGGAAGAGCTCCAGCCGGCCCAGCACGTCGAGCCAGATCGTGGCGAGGTCGGTGCGTTCGGCGTCGGTGAGCTCGGGCAGGTCCTTCGCGTCCCGGTGCGGGTAGAGGTGCACCTCGACGGGCCACCGCGCGGCCTTCGGCACGAACGCGGTCCAGTGCTCGGTCTCGGTCACGACGCGCTCGCGCTCGGTGCGCTCCCGCTCGAGGATGTCGGCGTAGAGGTTGCCGCGGGTGCGCGTGCGGTACCGGCGGGCGGACTCGAGCTGCTGGCGGGTCCGCGGCGTGACGAACGGGTAGCCGTAGATCTGCCCGTGCGGGTGGGCGAGGGTCACCCCGATCTCCTCGCCGCGGTTCTCGAAGGGGAACACCTGCTCGACGTCCGGGCGGGCGGAGAGCTCGGCGGTGCGGTCGGCCAGCGTGTCGATCACGAGCCGCACGCGGTCGGGCGGCAGCGCGCCGAAGCGGCCGTCGTGGTCGCTGGTGAAGCAGACGACCTCCGCCCGGCCCACCCCGCCGGAGAAGGACGGGAAGCGGTTCTCGAACACCACGGTCTCGTAGTCCGGGGTGGGCACCTCGGTGGCGCGGCCCGGGATCGTCGGGCACAGCGGGCACTGGTCGGCGCCGCCGGAGGGCTGGAACGTGCGCGTCTGCCGGTGGCTCGCGATCGCCACCCACTCGTCGAGCAGCTCGTCGTACCGGATCTGCGAGACCGTGTGCACCTCGGGCAGGCCGCGCTCGTCCGTGCCGGCCACCCGGCCCGGCGCGGTGTCGTACCACAGGACCTCCCGACCGTCGGACAGCCTGCCTCGGGTGCGGTGGACGGTCGTGCCGCCGACGACGGCGGGGGGCGGTGCCTGCGTCACGGAGGATGCTCCAACCTGGTCGTGCCGGTTCCTGCGAGCCGTCGGAACGCTATACCCCGCGGGCGGGGCAGGATGGATCTCGTGGCTCTCCCGTCCCCCGATCGCCTGTCCGACCTCCAGCCCGGCCCCCGGCCCGACGCTCCGACCGACCCGCTGGCCAACCCCGTCCTCACCGCCCTCACCGGGCGGCACCGCGAGTTCGCCGACCTGCGCGGCCGCGCGGGTCGCTACCAGCCGGACGTCACCCCGTTCGCCGGGCTGCCGCTCGACCCCACCGCCGCGGACTGGGCGGACCTCGCCGCGCTGAGCGGGCCCGGCGGCTCGGCGGTGCTGGCCGGCCCGCGGCGGGAGGCGCCCGCGGGCTGGGAGACCGGGATGGACCTGCCCGGGGTGCAGATGACCGGGGACGCGCTGGAGGTCGCCCCGGACCCGGAGGCCGTGCGCCTCGGGCCCGCCGACGTGCCGGAGATGCTGGACCTGGTCGCCCGGACGAAGCCGGGGCCGTTCCTGCCCCGGACGATCCAGCTCGGCACCTATCTCGGCATCCGCCGCGACGGCGCGCTGGTCGCGATGGCGGGGGAGCGCATGCGGGTGCCCGGGGGCACCGAGATCTCCGCGGTCTGCACCGATCCCGCCGCACGCGGGCAGGGCCTGGCCGCCCGCCTCGTCCGGGCCGTCGGCGCCGTGATCCGCGGGCGCGGTGAGCGCCCCTTCCTGCACGCCGCGGCCACGAACGTCACCGCCATCCGGCTCTACGAGCACCTCGGCTTCACGGTCTCGCGCGAGCTGGAGTTCATCGGCTACCGGGCCCCGGCGGTCAGTCCGGCGGGGTGAGGTCGTGCTGGGCCAGGACGTCGTCCACCGCCGAGGGGGACAGCACCTGGTCCAGCACGAGGATCGCGCAGCCGGTGACGCCGCTGCGCCCGGCCAGCGCGCCCGGCTCGACCCGCAGCGTCTGGGTGGCGGTGGCGACCGACCGCCTGAACACCGACTCCCGGATGCCGGCGACCAAGGGCTCGTAGGCGCCGACGAGGTCGCCGCCCACGGTGATCACCGCCGGATTGAGCAGGTTGACGGCCGAGGCCAGGACCTCGCCGATCCGCCGGCCCGCGGTGCGGACCAGCCGGACGGCCTCGGCGTCGCCGCCGCGGACCAGGTCCACGACGCCGGACACGGTGTCGACGGTGCGTCCGCGCGCGGTGAGGTCCCGGATGAGCGCGGTGCCGCTGGCCAGGATCTCCAGACAGTCGACGTTGCCGCAGTGGCAGGGCGTGCCGGGCCCGTCCGAGATCTGGGTGTGGCCGATCTCGCCGGCCGACCCGCGGGCGCCCCGTTGGAGCGTGCCGCCGCTCACCACGGCGGCGCCGATCCCGGTGGAGACCTTCACCACCAGCAGGTCGTCGATGCCGGGATGGGCGTGCTGCTCGGCGATGGCCATGACGTTCACGTCGTTGTCCACCCGCACGGGCACCGGGAACCGGTCGGTGAGCAGCGGCGGGAGCTTGACCTCGGCCCAGCCCGGCAGGACCGGGACGCCGATGCTGCAGCCGGCGACCGAGTCCACGGTGCCGGGGATCGACAGCCCGATGCCGCGCACCTGGGCCGGGTCGCTGCCGGTCTCCCCGAGCAGCCGGGCGAGCCGCTCGCCGACCGCCTCCATCACGGTCTCCGGCCCGGTGCGCACCCGCATCCGCAGGGAGTCCTGGGCCAGCACGGTCCCCGCGAGGTCGCAGACGGCGAGCGAGGTCCGGCTGACGCCGACGGACGCGGCCAGCACTTTGCCCCCGGCCGTGTGGAAGGCCAGGCGGGCGGCGGGCCTGCCCCCCGTCGCGGCGCCGCCCTGCACCTCGGTGACCAGGCCCTCCTTCAGCAGCCGGTCCACCCGCGCGGCCACCGCGGTCCGGGACAGCCCGGTCGCCCGGCCGATCTCGGTCCGGGTGGCGACGGCACCCTGGCGGATGAGCGCGAAGATCTCGCCCGCGGTGGCCGGGGCGGACGTGGGCCTGCGGCCACGGGCGGACCCGATGCCGGCACCGGTCATGACGGGGCCTCCTCACCTGCGTCGATACCGAAGATGCCACATTTTCGCTTTTCGTGTGCGCAAGCCGTGCCGTAGGGTGACCTCCCGGTGTGCCGGGAAGTCTGGTCGGCGTCGGTCCTGCCCTGCCCGCGCATCGAGAGGCCAACCATCGTGAGCCGTCCCGCCCGCCTGTTCGACCGGGGAACGTGGCCCGAGGCCCGCCGCATCGGCGACCTGCTCCGCACCGAGACCGTGGGTGGCCTGCTGCTGGTCGGTGCCGCCGTCGTCGCGCTGGCCTGGGCGAACTCGCCGTGGCGCGAGGCCTATGCCGCGCTCGGCGCGATCACGGTCGGGCCGGCCGCGCTGCACCTGGACCTCACGCTCGCCGCCTGGTCGGCCGACGGGCTGCTCGCGATCTTCTTCTTCGTGGCGGGGCTCGAGCTCAAGCGCGAGTTCGTGGCCGGGGACCTGCGCGATCCGCGCCGCGCGGCGCTGCCGGTGGCCGCGGCCGTCGGCGGGATGATCGTGCCGGCCGTGATCTTCACCGCGCTGAACGCGGGCAGCGGGACCGCCGTGGGCTGGGCCATCCCGACCGCCACGGACATCGCCTTCGCCCTGGCCGTCCTCGCGGTGATCTCCACGCACCTCCCGTCGGCGCTGCGGACCTTCCTGCTCACCCTCGCGGTCGTCGACGACCTGCTGGCCATCACGATCATCGCGATCTTCTACACGGACGACCTGCACCCGCTGCCACTGCTGCTGGCCCTGGTCCCGCTCGCGGTGTTCACGGTGCTGGTCCAGCGTCGCGTCCGGTCGTGGTGGCTGCTGCTGCCGCTCGCCGTCCTCACGTGGGGGCTGGTACACGCCTCCGGGGTGCACTCCACGGTCGCCGGGGTGCTGCTCGGGTTCGCGGTGCCGGTGGTGCGCCGGACCGAGGGACCCGGGCCGGGGCTGGCCGAGCACTTCGAGCACCGGTTCCGGCCGCTCTCGGCGGGGGTCGCCGTGCCGGTCTTCGCCTTCTTCGCCGCCGGGGTGCCCGTGGTCGACGCCGGCCTCGACGCCTTCCTGCACCCGGTCGCGCTCGGCGCGATCCTCGGCCTGGTCGTGGGGAAGACCCTCGGGGTGCTCGGTGCGACGTGGGCGGTCCAGCGGTTCACCCGGGCGCAGCTCGCCGAGGGGCTCAGCTGGTGGGACGTCCTCGGCCTGGCGGTGCTCGCCGGGATCGGGTTCACCGTCTCGCTGCTGATCGGGGAGCTGGCCTTCGGCCCGGGCTCGGCGATCGACGACGAGGTCAAGATCGGTGTGCTGACCGGCTCGCTGCTCTCGGCGCTGGTCGCCACGGTGATCCTGCGCATCCGCAACGCCCGGTACCGGCGCATGGAGGCAGAGGAGGCGATCGACACGGACGCCGACGGGGTCCCGGACGTCTACCAGCGGCGGGACGACTGAGTCGACCGAGCCCGAGCCGTGCGGCCAGCGCCGTCCCGATCGCCCCGGGGCCCACCACCGCGACCGTGTCGTGCGTCTCGTCCACGGCGGCCACGCCAGTTCCCTCGCTCACGACCACGTGACGCCACAGTTTCGCACTGCAAAGATGAAACCAGTGACCGCCACGGACGAAACCCACGCCCCCTCCTCCGCCGCAGCACCACCCCGGACCCTCGCTCCCGCCCTCCTCGTCGCCGCGATCCTGCTGCTCGCGCTGAACCTGCGCGGCCCGATCGTCGCCGTCTCGCCGGTCACCGGGGCGATCCGCGCCGACCTGGGGATCGACGCCGGCACGGCCGGCCTGCTCACCAGCCTCCCCGTCCTCTGCTTCGGGCTGGCCACGCCGCTCGCGTCGGCGCTGCTCGCGCGCACCGGGCTGGCCCGCGGGGTGCTGGTCGCCCTGGGTGTGCTGCTCGCGGGGACCGTCGTGCGGTCGCTCGACGGGCTGCCGGCCGCGATCGCCGGCACCCTGCTCATCGGCGCGGCCATCACCGTCGGCAACGTGGCGGTGCCGGTGGTCATCGGCCGCGACCTGCCGCGGCAGGCGGGCGCCGTGCTCGGGATGTACACGGCCGCGCTCAACATCGGCTCGATGATCACCCTGTCGCTGACCGTCCCGATCGCGGGCGCGTCGGACTGGCGGTTCGCGTTGGCGTCGTGGGGCCTGCTGGTGGTGGTCGCCGCCGGGGTGTGGTGGTGGGCCACCCGCTCGCTCGCGGACGCACCCGCCGAGCGGTCGGCCGGCGAGGCGCCGGTGGCCGGGCCCGTGTGGTGGCGGCGCCCCGTGGTGTGGGGTCTCATGATCGCGTTCGCCGGGCAGGCCTTCGCCTACTACGGCGTCACGGCCTGGCTGCCGCTGCTGCTCGGTGACCGGCTCGGGATGAGCGAGACCGCGGCCGGCGTCAGCTCCTCGATCTTCCAGATCGCGGCGGTCGTCGGGGCCTTCGGCGTCCCCGTGCTGCTGCGGCTGTGCCCCTCGCCCCGGACCGTCGTCGCCGTGGTCTCCGTGGCCTGGGCGGCGCTGCCGCTCGGCCTGCTGCTGGCCCCGCACGGCTGGGCGGTGTGGTGCGCGCTGGGCGGGGCCGCCCAGGGCGGCGGGATCACCGTCATCTTCTCCCTGGTCGTGCGCCGGGCCCGGGACCTGACCGAGAACCGACGGATGTCCGCGCTGGTCCAGGGCGGCGGCTACACGATCGCGGCGACCGGACCGTCGGTCGTGGGCGCGGTGCACGAGGCGACCGGCGGGTGGTCCGGGCCGCTCCTCGTGGTGTTCGCGTCGGTCCTGGTGCTGTTCACGGCGGGTCTGGCGGCGTCCCGCCGCACCGTCTGAGAACTTCTCCGGATCTCTTTCCGGTCGCGTGTATCCGGCGGCGGCCCGCCCTGCTCTTTCCCGGCGTGGGGGAGGGTGCCGCCGGGCCGGGGCCGTGGGGGTGGCGCAGAAGCGGGTCGGGGGGCCCGTGTCTGCGTCCGCCCCGGCCCGTCGGGTCCCCGCGGCCCGGCCGCGCCTCGGGCGGGTCGACCTGCTGGACCAGGAGGCCCGGGCTGAATACCGTGCGCAGAGTGACCGCCCCGGCCCGTCCGCCGCTGATCGGACGTACCGACGAGCTGCGGTCCCTTGCCGAGCTGTTCGAGGCGGCCCGCGCGGGCACGCCGGGGGTCGCACTCGTCTCCGGGGAGGCGGGGGTCGGGAAGTCCCGGCTGGTCGCCGAGCTGGTCGACCGGGCCGGACGGGCCGGAGCCGTCGTGCTCGCCGGGGCCGCGGTCGACGTGGGGGAGAGCCCGCCGCTGCTGCCGCTCACCCTCGCCGTACGGACGCTGGCCCGCGAACCCGCCGGCCGCGCGATCGTCGAGCCGTGGCGGGGGGAGCTGGAGGCCCTCGGGCTGCTGCCGCCCGCGCCCGGCGCCGCGGTCCAGGCCGTCCCGCACCACCTCGACGCGGCCGGACGGGTCCTGCTCGGGCTCGCCGCCGACCGGCCGGTCCTGTTCGTCGTCGAGGACGTCCAGTGGGCCGACCGCGCCACCCGCGACCTGCTCGCCTACCTCACGGCGATCATGCTCGACGCCCGGCTGCTCGTCGTCGTCACGCACCGCGAGGGCGGCGGCTCGCCCGGGCTCGACGAGCTCGGTCTCGGCGGGCTGCGCCGGCACCCGCGGGTGCGCGGGCTGTCCCTCGGCCCGCTCGACCGCGGGGCGATCGCCGAGCTGGTGGCGCGTGCGCCGCTTCCGGACACGGACGTCGAGGACCCGGTCGAGCTGGTGTGGCAGCGCTCCCGGGGCAACGCGTTCATCGCCGAGGAGACCGTGCGCGCGCTGCGCGACCGTGACCCGATGGCGGTCTCGGGCACCTTGCGCGACCTCGTGCTCGGGCGGGTGCGGGCGCTGCCGGAGGACGCCCGCACGGTCGTCCGGGCGCTGTCGGTCGCCGAGGGCGCCGTCTCGCACGAGCTCGCCCAGCTGGTCACCGGGCTGCCGCCGGATCGGCTGCTCACCGCCGTCCGGCACGTCGTCGAGGAGGGCTCGGTCGTGCTCGACGGGCCCGGCGCCGAGGGCGGCGACGACGGCTACCGGCTGCGGCACGGCCTGGCCGTCGACGTCGTCTCCGCGGACCTGCTGCCCGCCGAGCGCCGCGACCTGCACCGCCGGTACGCCGCGGCGCTCGCCGAGCTGACCGCGGGCGGCGACCGGTCGGCCGTCGCGGCGCTGCTCGCCCACCACTGGGACCGGGCGGGCGACGACGCACGGGCCCTCACCGCCGCTGCCGACGCCGCGAGCGCGGCCGAGCGCGTGCACGGCTACGCCGACGCCTACCGGCACTGGCGCCGGGTCGCCGACCTGGTCGCCGGGCGGACCTCCACACCGGCCCGGCCGGCACCCGAACCCGTCGTCTCGGTCGGTCTGGACCGGCCGGCCAGCCTGGAGCGTGCGGCCGAGGCCGCGCACCTGGCGGGGGAGCACGACGCCGCCGTCAGTGTGCTGCAGGAACGGATCGGGCTCACCGCCCCCGCCGATCCGCAACGGGCCACGCTCGTCGCCCGGCTCGGCGACTACCTGCTGGCGGCGGGCCGGGGCGTCGAGGCCGAGGGCGCCTACCGGGAGGCGCTGCGGCTGGGCGGGGAGGCGCACGTCGCGCTGCTCGCCGGGCACGCGGAGGCGCTGCAGGCCGCGGGCCGGTTCGCCGACGCCCGTGACGAGGCCACCCGCGCGCTGGAGGCGGCGCGGCACGCCGGCACGCTCGACGAGCAGGCGCGTGTGCTCGTGACGCTCGGCTTCAGCCTCGCGTACCTGGAGGACACCCAGGCCGGCGCGGCCGCCCTCGCCGAGGGGCTGCGCGTGGCCGAGGCGAGCGGGTCCCCCGCGGTGCTCGGCAGCGCCTACCACCGCCGGGCCGAGCTCCTCTCCGGGCCGCTCAACGCCCTGTCCGAGGGCATCGACCTGGCCCTGGCCGGCGCGGAACGGCTGACCGAGCTGGGGCTGGGCCGCACGCACGGCGTGCGGCTGCTCGCGCTCGCCGCCAACGGGCAGTTCCGCTGCGGGCGGTGGGACGAGGCCGTCGAGGTGATCGACCAGGCCTTCCGGGCCCGGCCGTCGGGCAGCGAGGCGCTGGACATCCGGCTGTCCCGCGGCCGGATGCGGGTCGGGCGCGGCGACCTCTCCGGGGCCGCCGAGGACCTCGACGCGGTCGCGATGCTGGCCCACGACACCGTCGGCGCCCGCTACCGCGTCCCGCTGCTCACCCTGCGGGCCGGGCTGGACATGTTCCTCGGGCGGCCCGAGCAGGCCGTGGGACACACGGTCGCCGGGCTCGACGCGCTCGAGACCGGGCACGACGACGTCTGGCTCGAGGCCCCGCTGATCTGGCACGGGCTGCGCGCCCACGCCGAGACCGTCCGGTTGGACCGGCCCCCGCCGGCCGGCGAGGTCGTCCATCGGCTCCGGGAGTCCGGCACCGGGCTGCACGACCGGGCCCGACGGGCGGTGCCGATGGTCGGCGGCCTGGTCAGGGTGTTCGCGCAGATGTGCGACGCCGAGGTGACCCGCGCCGACGGCGACTCCGATCCCGAGCTCTGGGGCGAGGTGGCCGCACAGTGGCGGCGCCGGGACCAGCCCTACAACGTGGCCTACGGGCAGCTGCGCCGGGCCGAGGCGCTGCTCGCGCGGCGCACCCGGAGCAAGGCCGCCGCGGAGGCGCTCGCCGAGGCACACCACATCGCGACGCAGCTCGGGGCCCGGCCGTTCCTGGAGGAGGTCCGCGACCTCGGCAGACGGGCGCGGATCCGGCTCCCGGACCTGGTCGTCGAGCCGGAGCGGGCTGCCGTCCCCGCCGTCCCGGCGCCCGTCCCGGGTTCAGAGGACGCGCGTCCGGCCGCGCCGCGGGTCGCCGCGTCCCGGCCGAGCCGTCGGGACGTGCTCGCCTCGCTGACCCCGCGGGAGACGGAGGTGCTCGCGGAGATCGCGGCCGGGCACACCAACCGGGAGATCGCACAGCGCCTGTTCATCAGTGAGAAGACGGTCGGCATCCACGTGACGCACCTGCTGGCCAAGCTCGGCGTCCGCAGCCGGGTGCAGGCCGGGGCGGTCTACCTGCGCGCCGCCCCGACCGAACCGCACCCGACCCCCTGACGCGTGGTGCCGCTCAGCCCGTGGCGGTGCCGGCGGGGGCGAGTCCCCGCACGACCGGGCGGGCGGCGGCCCCCAGGCCCCGCTCCACCGCGAGCCGGCGCAGCTGGTCCAGGGCGCGGGCCCGGGTGGGGCCGATCGACCCGGTGGGGATGCCGGTGACCCGGCTGATCCGCTCGTAGCTCCAGGTGTCCTCGCCGAAGAGCGCGGCGATGAGCAGCCGGCGCCGCCGAGGCAGGTCCGCGATCAGCGCACGCAGCTCGCGGGCGATGTCGGCGTCGAGCGCGCGCTGCTCGGGTCCGGGGGTGGTCTCCGGGACCGTCGCGCCGGCGTCCTCGACGGGCACGCCGGCGTGTGCGGAGCGGTCGAGGATGCGCAGGCACTCGCGACCGGCGACGGTCGAGAGCCAGCCCGGGAGCCGGTCGGCGTCCTGGATGCGGTGGGCGTTCTGCGCGAGGCGCAGCCAGGTGGCGGAGACGGCGTCGTCGGCGTCGGCGGGCTGCAGCCGGAAGCCGCGGACCCGGGACCGGACGAGCCGCTCGTAGCGGTCGACCACCTCGCGCCAGGCGATCGGCTCGCCGGCGGCGATCCGGTCCAGCAGCTCCTGGCCCGAGGATCCGGCGGCCGTGGTGGGGACGGGCGCGCCGGTGCCGGACGGGGGTGGGACGGGGGTGCGCATGGATGCCTCCGAGGGGGGTCCTGCGCGGCCGGGGCACCGGCTCGCTGATGACCCCTCAGAGACTTCCGTCCGGACGGCCTCCCGCGCGTCTGGACAACCCCCTAGGAGGGTCGCGACGACCCCCCTATTTCCGCGGGGGACCACCCCCGCCACCCGTGGGTGGGCCGGTCGCCGGCCGGGGGAGGACCCTACCGGGGGACGGTCAGCGCGAGGTGCGCACGCCCTTCGGTGCGGTCCGGCGGGCCGCGTGCGCCGCGGCGGCCGGGGAGTGCCCGCGGCGGCTCGCGTCCCACTCACCGGTGTCCGGCGGCTCGGCGGCGGACCGCTCACGGGCCGGCTCGCCGCACGCCTCGGCGTGCAGGGCGGAGCGGACCCACGCGATGGTGCCGTCGGGCAGCACGCGGTCGATGTGGGCGAGGGTGGTGTAGCGCTCGCGAGCGGTGTCGATCGGCGCGTAGCACCGCTCGCACAGGTGGATCTGCAACTCGCCTCCCAGGGCTCGGGGCAGGGCCCCGGGTCGGCGCTGAGACGAGGCTGGATCGGACGCTGATTTGCCCGATTCTGGCACGCGGGGACCGTGATCCCCAGGTCGTCCGGGGTGGCGTCGCGCACGTCCCGGGATTGTCGGGCCCCGGTTGTACTCTCGGCGCAGCGCGAATCGCACGCGTGTAGTTCGCCCGTCTGGAGGTTCTGCGAGTGCGCCTGGTCCACGCCGCCGACCTGCACCTGGACAGCCCGTTGCTGGGCCTGTCCCGGCTCGGGGACTCCGACCTCGCCGACACGTTGCGCCGGGCCACCCGCCGGGCCTGCGAGAACCTCGTCGACCTCACGGTGACCGAGCGGGCCGACGCGCTGCTGCTCGCCGGCGACGTGTACGACGGGGACTGGCGGGACTACGCCACCGGCGCCTTCTTCGTCCGACAGATGTCCCGGCTGCACGACGAGGGGATCCCGGTCTTCCTCATCAACGGCAACCACGACGCGGAGAGCGAGATCACGCGCTCGCTGCGCCTGCCGCCCAACGTGCACCGCCTCACCACGGACCGCCCCGAGACCGTGGTGCTCGACGACGTGGGGCTGGCCGTGCACGGCCAGGGCTTCGCCACCCGCGCGGTGCTGGAGAACCTGGTCCCCGCCTACCCGGACCGGATTCCCGGCCTGGTCAACGTGGGCCTGCTGCACACCTCGGTACTGGGCGCGGAGGGACACGACTCGTACGCGCCCTGCACCCCGGAGGACCTTGCGCGCTGCCGCTACGAGTACTTCGCCCTGGGGCACGTGCACGACCGCCGCGTGGTCAACGACGGGGAGCACGTCGCCGCGTTCAGCGGGAACCTACAGGGCCGGCACCCCCGGGAGCCCGGGGCGAAGGGCGCGACCGTGGTCGAGGTCGTCCCCGGCGCCCGCGCCGAGCTGCGCCACGAGGTCTGCGACGTCGCGCGCTGGACCCACGTCCGGCTCGACGCGAGCACCTGTGCCGACGCCGACGAGGTGCTGGAGGCGCTCGACGCCGAGCTGCGCGAGATCGGGCTGGCCGCCGGCTCCCGGCCGGTCGCGGCCCGGGTGACGCTCGACGGGCCCACTCCCGCGGCGCCCGCCCTGCTCGACGCGGAGTGGCTGCGCGCGGAGATCGACGTCGTGGCCGAGAAGTCCGGGGCCGTGGTCGAGATGGTGCGCAACCGCACCCGCAGCCCCCGCGCGGAGGACGCCTCCGCCGACGCGGTCGTCGCGGTCGACGAGGAGCTCGCCGGTGCGGTCGCCGTCGCGGCCTCCAGGCTGGTGGAGGAGCCCGAGCGGGCCGGGGAGCTCGTCGCCGTGCTCGAACGCGAGGCCGGGCGCCGGTTGCGCGGCGCGGGGCTGGACCTGCGGGACCCGGCCGGGCTGGCCGAGCTGGCCCGGCGGGCCGAGGAGGAGCTGCGGGCCCGGCTCGCCGGTTCCGACCCCGCGCGGGGATCGGCGGCCTGACGGGTGCGGATCACCGGGCTCACCCTCGAGCGCTACGGCACCCACGAGGGCCGGGTGCTCGCGCTCGGCCGTGGGCTCACGCTGGTCACGGGGCCGAACGAGGCGGGCAAGTCGACGCTGCTCGACGCGGTGTCCGACCTGCTCTGGGGCTTCCCGCGCCCCGTCCGGCACGCGTATGCGGCCTCGCCGGCCCGGCTCGCGATCGCGGCCGAGATCGCGGTGTCCGGCGGCGAGCTGAGCGTCCGTCGCACCACCCGCGGGCTGTTCGGGCCGGGGGAGGAGCCGCTGGAGGCGCCCTGGGGCCCGGGCGGCGCGCAGTCCCGCCGCACCTGGCAGCAGAGCTTCGGGCTCGGGCACGAGGCGCTGCGCGAGGGCGGCGCCCGGCTGTGCCGGGGCGACGGCGAGCTGGCCGAGCTGGTCTTCACCGCCCGCAGCGGACGCGACGTCCGGGCCATCCTCGCGGAGCTCGACGAGGAGGCGGACCGCCTCTACAAGGAGCACCGCAACGCCCAGAAGGTCGAGCTGCGCCGCGCGCTGTCCGCGTACGAGCACGCCGACGCCGCGGCCGCCGAGCAGATGTCCCGGGCGGGCGACGTCGCGGCGCTGGCCGAGGAGATCGGCCGGCTGGAGCGGCGGGCCGCCGCCCTGGCCCGGGACCGGGAGAGCGCCGCGCGGGCCGGGGCCGAGGCGCAGCAGCGGGTGCGGGCCTACCCGGCGGCGCGCGACGTGGCGCGGCTGCGTGCGGACCTGGCCGCCCTCGCGGCCTCCGGCGTGGTGCTCGACGCCACGCGGCTCGCCGAGTTCGACACCGCCCGCGAGGCGCGGGACCGGGCCGAGGAGACGCTCGCCGAGCTCGAGGACCGGCTGCGCGACCTGCGGGCCGAGCGCGGCGAGATCCGGGTCGACGAGGGCGTCACGGCCGACGCCGAGCAGATCCACCGGCTCGCGGGCGAGCGGCAGGCCCGGCAGGCCGAGGCCGAGCGGCTGGGCACCCTGCGAGCCGAGGCGGCGGACCGGACCCGCCGGGCGGAGGAGCTGCTCGAGCGGATCGAGCCGGGCGTCCCGCCCCGGGAGGTGCGGCGCCGGCTGGAGGCGCTGACCGTCCCGGCCGACCGGGCGGCGGACCTCGACGCCCTGGCGGCCGAGGTCGAGCGGGTGGCCGCCGCCGCGGACCGGGCCGCGGACCAGCACCGCGAGGCGCGCCGCACCGCGCGGGATGCCGCGGAGGGCGCGGCCGGACCCGACTCGGCGGCGGTCGCGCGGGTGGTCGAGGCGCGTCGCTCGGTCCTGGCCGAGGGTTCGGCCTGCGCCCTGCGCCGGTCCGCGCTGCGCGAGGCCGCCGACGCCGCCCTCCGCGCCCGCACCGCCCTGGAGGGCACCCGCCTTACCGCCGGCCCGACGAGCGCCGACCCGCTCCCGCCCGTCCCCGAACCCCCGGCCACCGCGCGGATCGCCACGCACCGCACCGCCCTGCGGCAGGCCGCGGAGGCGGACGGGCAGGCGCGCCGCGAGGCGCACCGCGCCGCCCGCCGTCGGGACACGGCACGCGCCACCCTCGACGCGCTGGTCGCCGCCGGCGCCCCCGCCGATCCCGAGGCCCTCGCCGCGGCCCGCCGTGCGCGGGACGCGGCGGTCGACGCCCTGCTGGCCGCCGTCCGCGACCCCGCGGCGACCGACCCGAGTGGCCTCGCGCGGGCGTCGCTCGCCGTGGAGCGCGCGGTCCGCGAGGCCGACGCGCTGGCCGACGGCATGATCACCGCCGCGGACCGGATGGCCGAGCTGACCCGCGCCCGCGCCGACGTCGCCGCCGCCGAGGAGGAGCACGCGGCCGCGGAGAGCGCGGCCAGCGCTGCCGCCACCGCACGCGCCCAGGCCCGCGAGCGCTGGATCGCGCTGTGGGGAGCCTGCCCCGCCCCGCACCCGGACGAGGCCGACACCGTCCGCCACGGCCTGCTCGCCGCCCGGCAGGCGCTCGCCGAGCGCGACCACGCCGCCGCGCGGGCGACCGACCTCGCCGCCGACGAGGCCGCCCAGGCCGCCACGCTCGCCGCGGCGCTGGAGGGGGCCGGCCGCGCCCGCCCCGGCGCCGACCTCGACGCGCTGCTCCGCGCCGCCGAGGACCTCGAGGCGGAGGCCGACGCCGCGCGGGACCGGCGCACCGTCCTGCACCGCCTGCGGGCCGACGCCGAGCGGGCGGCCGCGGAGAGCGACGCCCGCCGCCACGACCTCGACCAGGCGACCCTGCGCTGGCGGCACGCCGTGCGTGCGGCGGGCGGACCGGCCGGGGCCGGACCCGCGAGCTGGCGCGTCCGGCAGGAGGTGCTCGCCGAGGCCGTCCACGCGGAGGCCGACGGCCGCATGCTGGCCGCGGAGGCCAAGCGGCTGGCCGCGCGGGTCTCGGCACACGAGAAGGCCGTGACGGCGCTCGCCGAGCGGTACCTCGGCCGCGCGCTGCCCCCGGCCGTCGCCCTGCCCGAGCTCGTCGAACGGGTGCGGCAGGCCGCGGACGCCGCGGTCTCGGCCCGGCACGTCGACGCCGCCGCGGAGCAGGCCGAGGCCGAGGCCCGGCGCGTCCGCCGCGAGGCGGCGGCGGCGCGGCAGCGGCTCGACCGGCTGGCGGTGGAGCTGTGGCTCACGGCGTCGCCCGAGGAGGGCGGCCTGGAGGCTGCGGCCGAGCGGGGCCGGGAGGCGGTGCGGATCCGCGAGGAGGAGGCGACCGCGCTGGCCCTGCTGCGCACCGCCGCCCCCGATCTCGACGCGGACGAGCTGGTCGCCGCGTCGGACGCGGTCGAGGAGAGCGCGCTCGCCGACGAGCTCGAGCGCGCCCGCGCCGCCGCCGCGGACCTCGCACGGGAGCACGAGGAGCTCCTGGAGCAGCTCGGTGGGCTCCGGGACCGCCGTCGCGTGCTGGAGGGCGCCGACGGTGCTGCGGTGCTGCACGCCGAGGCGCAGGGCCACCTCGCCCGCGCCGCGGAGGCGGCCGAGCGGTACGTGATCGTCCACCTGCAGCGCGAGACACTGCGCCGTGAGCTGGAGAGCTACGAGCGGCGACACTCGTCCCCGCTGCTCGACGAGGCGGGCCGGCTGCTCGAACGGCTCACGGCCGGGCGCTTCGCCGGGCTGCGGCCGGCGGGCGGCGAGGCCCGCACGCTCGTCGCCGCCCGGGCGGACGGGGAGGAGCTCGCCACCGACCAGCTCTCCGAGGGCACGGCCGACCAGGTGTTCCTCGCCCTGCGGCTCGCCGGGATCCGCCAGCTGCAGGCCGAGCGCCGGGCCGCCGGGCTGCCGGCCGTCCCCGTGGTGCTCGACGACGTGCTGATGACCTTCGACGACGTCCGCGCCGCGGCCGCCCTCGGCGTGCTCGCCGAGCTCGCCGCGGACTGGCAGGTGCTGCTGTTCAGCCACCACGAGCACCTGGCCGACCTGGCCCGGAGGGCCACCGCCGACGTCGCGGACGGCGTCACGGTCGTCGACCTGGGCGCGCCCGCCCCCGTCGCCCTCCCGCTGGCCCACCCCGCCTGACCGGTGCGGCACCCGGGGCGCCCGGTGGATCATGCACCGGACGGCCCCCTTGCCCGACCCGGCAGGATGGCGTCCGTGATGGATCCGAGCGGCGAGCACTTCACGATCGCGTCCGGCGAGGCGCGGGCGGCGGTGAACGAGGTCGGGGCGGGCCTGCGCTCCTTCTCCGTGGCCGGCGTCGACTACACCGAGCCTCAGCCCGAGGGCGTCCGTCCGCCGCGCGGGTCGGGGTCGCTGCTGGCGCCCTGGCCGAACCGGGTCGCCGCCGGCCGCTGGACCTGGCAGGGGAAGGAGCAGCAGCTCGCGCTCACCGAGCCCGCGGCCGGCAACGCGATCCACGGGCTGCTCCGCTACGCCTTCTGGCGCCCCACGGACCGCTCGGACGCCGCGATCACCCTCGAGGCCGTCGCACCGCCCCAGAACGGCTGGCCGCAGCCGGTCCGCGTCGCGGTCACCTACGCGGTGGCCGAGGAGGGCCTCACGGTCACCACGACCGCCACCAACCTCGGCTCCGACACGGTGCCGTTCGGCCTGGGCTTCCACCCCTACCTGCGCATCGGTGACACCCCGACGGACGACTGCACCCTCACCCTCGCCGCGCGCGCCGCACTCCCGCTCGCCGACCAGCTGCCGAGCGGGCCGTTGGAGCCGCTGGCCGCCGACGCCCCGCTGCGCGTCGGGAAGCAGCTCAAGGGTGTCGACCTGGACTCCGCCTTCGGCGACTGCGCGCCCGCCGACGGCGACGACCTCGTCCGGCACCGCCTGGTCGCGCCGGACGGGCGGGGCGTCGAGCTGTGGGCCGAGCCGGTGTTCCGCTGGGTGCAGGTCTTCACGCCGCCGGACATGCCCGGGCACGGCCGGGGCGTCGCCGTCGAGCCGATGACCTGCCCGCCCGACGCGCTGAACTCCGGCACCGACCTGGCGGTCCTCGCCCCCGGCGAGGAGTGGACGGCGCGCTGGGGAGTCCGGCCGGTCACGGCCTGAGCGGCTAGGGTCGTCCCGGTCACCGACGACGCGGACGAGGGGGCTGGCATGCAGACTCTGGCCGGGGGCAGGTTGCCGGAGATCGACGGGGTGAAGGTCCCGGGCTACGACCGCTCCGCGGTGACCGTGGGGATCGTCCACTTCGGCGTCGGCGGGTTCCACCGCGCCCATCAGGCGATGTACGTCGACGCCCTGATGAACCAGGGCGAGGCGCTCGACTGGGGCATCTGCGGGGTGGGCGTGCTGCCGGGGGACCGCCGCATGCAGGAGGTGCTCACCGAGCAGGAGGGGCTGTACACGCTCGTCGTCAAGCAGCCCGACGGCTCACTGGCGCCCCGCGTGGTGGGCTCGATCGTCGAGTACCTGTTCGCGCCGGACTCGGCCGAGGCCGTGATCGAGAAGATGGCCGCCGAGAGCACCCGGATCGTCTCGCTCACGATCACCGAGGGCGGCTACAACATCGACCAGGTCACCGGTGAGTTCGCCGAGGACACCCCGGAGATCCGCGCCGACCTGCAGCCGGGCGCGGAGCCGACCACGGTGTTCGGGCTGGTCACCGAGGCGCTGGTCCGCCGCCGCGAGCGCGGGCTGCCGCCCTTCACGATCATGAGCTGCGACAACATCCAGGGCAACGGCGACAACGCCGCCCGGACCTTCGGCGCCTTCGCCCGGCTCAAGGACCCGGAGCTGGCCACCTGGATCGAGAAGAACGTCGGCTTCCCCAACTGCATGGTCGACCGGATCACCCCGGCCACCAGCGCGGAGGACACGAAGCGCCTGGCCGACGAGTTCGGCCTGACGGACGGCTGGCCGGTCGTCTGCGAGCCGTTCACCCAGTGGGTGCTGGAGGACCACTTCTCCTCGGGCCGCCCGCCGTTCGAGGACGTCGGCGTGCAGCTCGTCGAGGACGTCGTGCCCTACGAGCTGATGAAGCTGCGCCTGCTCAACGCCAGCCACCAGGCGTTGGGCTACTTCGGTTTCCTCTCCGGCTACACCTACGTGCACGAGGTCGCCGGCGACCCGCTGTTCGCGCGGTTCCTGCGGGCCTACATGGACCGCGAGGGCACGCCGACGCTCTCCGAGGTGCCCGGTGTGGACCTCGACGCCTACAAGACCACGCTGATCGAGCGGTTCGCGAACCCCGGCGTGGCCGACACCCTGGCGCGGATCAACTTCGGCAGCTCCGACCGCATCTCGCTGTGGGTGCTGCCGGTGATCCGCCACCAGCTGGAGCACGGCGGCGAGATCGAGCGGGCGACGGCGGTCGTGGCCAGCTGGGCGCGCTACGCCGAGGGCGTCGACGAGAAGGGCTCGCCGATCGACGTCCAGGACCGGCTGGCCGACACCCTGGTCCCGCTGGCCCGCACCCAGCGCGAGGACCCGGAGGCGTTCATCCGCAACACCGCCGTGTTCGGCGACCTCGCGGAGAACGCGCGGTTCCGCGAGGCCTACCTCTGGGCGCTGGACTCCCTGCACCGCGACGGCGCCCGCGCCACGGTGGAGAAACTGGTCGAGCGCGGCTAGCGCTCCTCGCCCGCCAGCAGCGCCGCCCCGATGATCCCGGCCTCGTTGAGCAGCTCGGCCGGGACGATCCGGGTGCGCGTCTCCACATAGGGCTGCCAGCGCGCGAACTTCTTGCTCACGCCGCCCCCGACCACGATGAGGTCCGGCCACAGCAGGTTCTCGACGTGCTGGAAGTAGCGGGTCAGCCGCGCGCCCCAGTCCTCCCAGGACAGGTCCTCGCGTTCGCGCGCCGAGTCGGCGGCGCGCGACTCGGCGTCGTGCCCGTCGAGCTCGATGTGGCCCAGCTCGGTGTTCGGCACCAGCCGCCCGCCGATCACCAGCGCCGAGCCGATGCCGGTGCCCAGCGTGGACACGAGCACGGTCCCCTTGTGCCCCTTGGCCGCGCCGAACTCGACCTCGGCGACGCCGGCGGCGTCGGCGTCGTTGACCAGCAGCGCCTTGCGGCCGGTCTTGCCACGCAGCAGGTCCTGGGCGTTGCAGCCGATCCAGCTCGGGTCGACGTTGGCGGCGGTCTGCGTGACCCCGTGCTGCACGACGGCCGGGAACGTGCAGCCGAAGGGCCCGTCCCACTCGAAGTGGTCGAGGATCTGCCCGACGACCTCGGCGACGGCCTCCGGCGTCGACGGCTGCGGGGTCGGGATGCGCAGCCGGTCGTCGGCGAGCTTGCCCTTGTCGAGGTCGACGGGCGCGCCCTTGATCCCGGACCCACCGATGTCGATCCCCAGCCCGAGCCGCTGGTCGTGGTGCTTCTTCTTCTTGGTCATGCCAGTGCCCCCCTCACGACCTCCTGGGCCTCCTCCTGGATCCGTGCCAGGTGGTCCGGGCCGAGGAAGCTCTCCGCGTAGACCTTGTAGACGTCCTCGGTGCCGGAGGGGCGGGCGGCGAACCACCCGTTCTCCGTCACGACCTTGAGCCCGCCGAGCGGCTCGCCGTTGCCGGGCGCGGTGGTGAGCCGCGCCGTGATCGGCTCGCCCGCCAGCTCGGTCGCGGCGACGTCGTCGGCGGACAGCTTGCCCAGCTTGGCCTTGTCCTCGCGGGAGCAGGCCACGTCGGTGCGCGCGTAGGCGGGGTCGCCGAACCGGGCGGTCAGCTCCGCGTAGCGCTGCGACGGCGTCTGCCCGGTCACCGCGGTGATCTCGCCGGCCAGCAGGCACATGATGATGCCGTCCTTGTCCGTCGACCACGGGCGGCCGTCGGTCCTGAGGAACGACGCCCCGGCGCTCTCCTCGCCGCCGAAGGCGATGCTCCCGTCGCGCAGGCCGGGCACGAACCACTTGAACCCGACGGGCACCTCCAGCAGCTCCCGGCCGAGGTCGCCGGCCACCCGGTCGATCATCGACGAGCTCACCGCCGTCTTGCCGACGGCGGCGCCGCCGGGCCAGCCGGAGCGGTGCGCGTAGAGGTAGCCGATGGCGACGGCGAGGTAGTGGTTCGGGTTCATCAGGCCCGCGTCGCGGGTGACGATGCCGTGCCGGTCGGAGTCGGCGTCGTTGCCGGTCGCGATGGTGAACTCGTCCTTGCGGCCGACCAGGGACGCCATCGCGTACGGCGACGAGCAGTCCATCCGGATCTTGCCGTCCCAGTCGAGCGTCATGAAGCCGAAGGCCGGGTCGACGTCCGGGTTCACCACCGTGAGGTCCAGCTTGTAGCGGTCGGCGATCGCACCCCAGTAGTGCACCGCCGCGCCGCCGAGCGGGTCCGCGGCCAGCACGACGCCGGCGCTGCGGATCGCGTCGAGGTCGACGACTGACTCCAGGTCGCTCACGTAGGCGTCGAGGAAGTCGTAGGTCCCGCGCTCGGCCCGGTCGAGCGGCACCCGGCGGACACCCTGGAGCTTCGCCTCGAGCAGCTCGTTGGCTCGGTTCGCGATCCAGCTGGTGGCCGCGGTCCCGGCCGGGCCGCCGTCCGGGGGGTTGTACTTGAAGCCGCCGTCGCTCGGCGGGTTGTGCGACGGCGTGACCACGACGCCGTCGGCCAGGCCGGAGTCCCGGCCCTCGTTGTAGGTGAGGATCGCGTGCGAGACGGCCGGGGTCGGCGTCCAGCCGTCGCGGGCGTCGACGAGCACGTGCACCCCGTTGGCGGCGAACACCTCGACCGCGGTCCCCCACGCCGGGTCGGACAGGGCGTGGGTGTCCTTGCCGAGGAACAGCGGCCCGTCGGTGCCCTGCTGCGCCCGGTACTCGCAGATGGCCTGGCTGGTGGCCGCGATGTGGTCGTCGTTGAAGGTGGCGGAGAAGGCCGACCCGCGGTGCCCGGAGGTGCCGAACGCGACCCGCTGCTCCGCGACCGAGGGGTCCGGGTGCCGGTCGGCGTAGGCGGCCAGCAGGGCCGGCACGTCGACGAGGTCCTCGGGGCGCGCCGGCGTGCCGGCCCGCGGGTGGATGGCCATGTCGTCCTCCGCATCGAACAGCTGGGTGCAGGGCAGCGCCGGGTGCTCCTCCGGCGCGGGTGCCGCGTGTAGCCTGCCGCATCCGCGCCGCGCGGTCATCCGGACGCGAGCACCGGATGCACCGGACGGCATCGGTGAGCTCTGCGCCGGGGCCGCCGGGGTTACCCTCCGCCGCATGCGGATCGCGTCGTTGCTGCCCGCGGCCACGGAGATCGTCGGGGCGTTGGGGTTGGGCGGGGCGCTCGTCGCCCGGACCTTCGAGTGCGGTCTCCCGCCCGGGGCGCCGGCGGACGTCCCGGTGGTGGTCGACACCGCGATCCCGCCGGGGCTGGAGCCGAAGGAGATCGACGCCTGGGTCGCCGACCGCGCCGCGGCCGGGCTGCCGCTGTACGAGCTCGACCGGGCCGCGCTCGCCGCGGCCCGCCCGGACCTGATCCTCACCCAGGACCTCTGCCGGGTCTGCGCGCTGCCCGCCGGCACGGTCGAGGAGGCGCTGGCGACCATCGGCACGGACGCGGCCGTGGTGTCCGTCGACCCCCACACGCTCGACGACGTGCTCGGGGCGATCCTCGCCGTCGGCCGGGCGGCCGACGCGGCGGAGGCCGGGGAACGCCTGGTCGGGGGCCTGCGGGAGCGGCTCGCGGCCGTGGCCGACGCCGTCGCCGGGCGGCCGGTCCCGCGGGTGCTGCTGCTGGAGTGGACGGACCCGCCGTACGTGGCCGGCCACTGGGTGCCCGATCTCGTCCGCCGGGCCGGCGGGGAGCCGCTCGCGGCGATCGCGGGCGGCCGGAGCGTGGCCGCGCCGTGGGCCGAGCTCGCGGCCCTGCGGCCCGACGTCGCCGTCGTCGCCCCGTGCGGGTTCGGGCTGGCCGAGGCCGAGCGCCGGGCCGGGGCGGTGGCGGAGCACCTGCCCGGGGTCCCGCTCGTCGCGATCGACTCGGCGGCGTACGTGGTGCAGGCCGGGCCCGGGCTGGTCGACGGCGTGGAGGCGCTGGCCTGGGCGTTGCACCCGGAGGTGGTGCCCGAGCCGCCGCCGGGCCGCATCAGCCGGCGCTGACGCCGGTGAATCGGGCGAAGCGGACAGCTCGCCGTGCGTGTCCGCCGGGGTGCCCCGACCATGCCGGGGGAGGTGAGGGTCGATGACGACCTCGGCGGGCACATCCGTGGCGGCGATCCACGCCCGGCTCGACCGGCTGCCGGTGACCCGGCGGCACCGGTTCGTGCTGGTGGCGGTCGGGATCGGGATCTTCTTCGATCTCTACGAGGTGTTCCTCGCGGGCACGCTCGCCACCGTCCTGGGCAAGGAGTTCGGCGTCACCGGCACCGCGCAGAAGCTGGTGCTCGCCTCGGTGTTCGTGGGCGCGTTCGTCGGCGCGATCACGTTGACCCGGCTGGCCGACCGCGTGGGCCGCCGGCGGGCCTTCTTCCTCACCCTCGGCATCTACTCGCTGTTCTCGGTGCTGGGCGCCTTCAGCCCGAACGTGGAGATGCTGATCGTGTGCCGGTTCCTCGCGGGCATCGGGATCGGCGCCGAGCTGCCGCTCTGCGACGCCTATCTCTCCGACCTGCTGCCCGCGCGCGTCCGGGGCCGGATGATCGCCTGGGCGTACACCGTCGGGTTCTGCGGCGTCCCGATCGCGGGCCTGCTGGCCCGGGTGATCGCCCCGCACAGCTTCCTCGGGCTCGAGGGCTGGCGGTGGATGTTCGTGATCGGCGGGCTCGGCGCGCTGCTGTGCTGGCTGATGCGCCGCGGGCTGCCCGAGTCGCCGCGCTGGCTCGCGTCGGTCGGTCGCAACGAGGAGGCCGACGCCGCCGTCCGTACCTTCGAGGACGCGGCTCGCGCCGAGCACGGCACGCTCGACGAGCCGGAGCCCGCACCGGAGGCGGCCGCGGCGAAGCGCGAGCCGATCCGGACGCTGTTCCGCAGGCCCTGGCGGCGCCGCACGGCGATGCTGTGGATCTTCCAGCTGTTCCAGACCTTCGGCTACTACGGCTTCGGCACGCTCGTCCCGCTGGTGTTGGCGGCGAAGGGCTACGACATCGTCCAGGGGCTGACCTTCACCGCGCTGAGCTTCCTCGGTTACCCGATCGGCTCGGCGCTGTCGATCCCGCTGATGGAGCGGGTGCAGCGCAAGACGCTGATCGTCGGCGCCGCGCTCGCGATGCTGGTCCTCGGGCTCGGCTTCGGGTACGCCGGGAACCCGGTGCTGATCGTGGTGCTCGGGTTCGCCTACACCGTGGTCAGCAACCTGTTCTCCAACGGCTTCCACGTGTACTCGGGCGAGCTCTACCCGACGACGCTGCGCGCCACCGGCGCCGGCAGTGCCTACTCGCTGTCCCGTCTGGCCACCGCCGTGATGCCGTTCGTGCTGGTCCCGCTGCTGAACTCGGCGGGCCCGACGGCCGTGTTCGTCGCGATCGCGATCGCGATGGTGATCGTGGCCGTCGACGTCGCCGTGCTCGGGCCGCGCACGACGGGCCGCAGCCTGGCGGAGCTCACCTAGCCTAGGAGCCGCTCCAGTGCCGGCCCGCGAGCCGGGCGAGGAACGGGGCGACGAGGAGCATGAGGATCACCCGCAGGACCTGTACGGCCACCACGAACGTCACGTCGCCGCCGGACGAGATCGCCGTCGCCAGCACGGCGTAGATGCCGCCGGGCGTGGTGGCCAGGTACCCGTCGAGCGGGGTCGCACCCGTCGTGGCGGACAGGACGAGCCCGAGCCCCGCGCAGGCCGCGACGATCACGAGGATCAGCACCGTGGCCAACGGGAGCACCCGCAGCACCGTCCGCAGCGCGGGCCGGGTGAACCGCATCCCGGCCTGCCAGCCGATCACGGCGTAGGCGACGTCGACGAGCAGCGCGGGCGGCGAGGCGGCGAACGTCAGCCCGGAGAGGCTGAGCGCCAGCGCGATCACCATCGGGCCCAGCAGGGCGCCCGCGGGCACGTGCAGCCGGTTCGCGATCGGGACCCCGACGAGTGCGCACACCGCGACCAGCGCCACCCCGAGGTACCAGGGACCGGAGGTGGAGCCCGTGCCGCTCCCGACCCCGACGTGCCCGGCCCCGAACACCGCCGCCGCCACGATCGGCATGCTCGCCGTGACCATCCCCACCCGCAGGTACTGGATCACCGACACGACCCGCTCGTCGCCGCCCAGCTCGCGGGTGATCGCCACCAGGCCCGAGGCGCCGCCCGCGGTCAGCGCGAGCGTCCCGGTCAGCGGCGAGATCCCGCGCTGGACGCCCAGCAGCAGGCCGGCGGCCATGCTCACCACCAGCGTCCCGAGGCTGACCAGCAGGACCGGCAGCCAGCCGGCGGCCACCGCGGAGAGCGTGTCCGGGCGGGCCAGGACGCCGATGACCACGGCGATCACCGCCTGCGCCGCCGACGTGGCGGGGCGGGCCATGCGGGCCGGCCCGATCCCGATCAACGCGAGGACGGTGGCCACGGCGAGGCCGGCGAAGAGGGCGGGGGAGGGGACGCCGACGGCCTGCAGCACCACCGTCAGGACGACCGTGAGGGCGACCAGCAATGCCCACCGGCCCCACGGGAAGGTCCGGGCCCAGCGGGCGACCCCGGTCCGCTCCTCCGTCACCCCCCGACCCTGTCACGGCGAAACGAGCCGTCGCGCGACCGGGGAGGCGAGTGGCAGAGTGATCTCCGATGCATGCCACGGACAGTGAGGACCAGGCAGTGCCGGTCGAGCAGACGGTGGAACCGGGCATCCCCGCGGACGACACCCCGCTCGGGCGGGAGCTCTCCCGGATGACCGCACCCGGCGCGGAGTACGCCCTCCGGGAGGAGGACGTCGGCGGCGTCCCGATGCGTGTCTACGTGCGCGGCCCGCACACGCTCGCCGAGATGATCGCGGACACCGCCGCCTTCGGCGACCGCCCCTACTGGGTCTACGCCGACGAGCACCTCGACTACGCCACCCATCTGCGCCTGGTGCACGGCCTGGCGGCGGCCCTGCTCGGCGAGTACGGCCTCGAGCCCGGCGACCGCGTGGCCATCGCCATGCGCAACTACCCCGAGTGGGGCGTCGTGTTCTGGGCGGCGCAGCTCGCCGGGCTCGTCGCCGTGCCGCTCAACGCCTGGTGGACCGGCCCGGAGCTGGTGTGGGCGGTCGGCGACGCCGGCGCCCGGATCGTCGTCGCCGACGGCGAGCGGGCGGCTCTGCTGGCCGGGCACGGCGGGATCGGGAGCGACGTGCCGCTCGTGCGGGTGCGCGGCGAGGGCCCGTTCCCGGGGCGCGAGTGGGCGGACCTGGTGGCCTCGCTGGACCGGGACGCCGGCCCGCCGCCGGTGACGGTCCGGCCCGACGACCCGTCCACGATCCTCTACACCTCGGGCACCACCGGGCGACCCAAGGGCGCGGTCCACACCCACCGCAACCACGTCACCAACGCGCTGAACGTGCTGCTCACCGCACGGGCCAACGCGGCCGCGTCGCCGGCGTCGCCGAGGTCGGGCCGACCCGCGCCGCCGCAGACCGGGACCCTGCTGACCTACCCGCTCTTCCACATCGCCGGGCTCAACGGCCTGTACGGGCAGGTGATCATCGGCGGCAAGATCGCGACGATGTACCGCTGGGACCGCGAGGAGGCGCGGCGCCTGGTGCGCGAGGAGCGGCTGACCGGCGGGGCCGGCGTCCCCACCACGATGCGCGAGCTCGCCGAGATCGCCATCGCGCACCCGGACGAGCTGTCCTCGGTGTCGCGCATCGGGATGGGCGGGGCGCCGATCCCCGGCGAGCTGGTCCAGCGCATCGCCACCGAGCTCGGCCCGTTGTCCGCCAACGGGTACGGGCTCACCGAGACGACCTCGGCCGTCTGCGCCAACATCGGGGCGGACTACGTGGCGCACCCGGACAGCGTCGGCCGGCCGGCGCCCGGCGCCGACGTGCGGATCGTCCACCCGGAGACGCTCGCCGAGGTGCCGGAGGGCGAGATCGGCGAGCTGTGGTTCCGCGGGCCGAACATCGTGGGCGGGTACTGGCGCAACCCCGAGGCGACCGCGGCGGCGTTCGTCGACGGCTGGTTCCGCACCGGCGACCTCGGGTTCGTGCGCGCGGGCTGGGTGTACGTCGTCGACCGGCTCAAGGACGTCGTGCTGCGCGGCGGCGAGAACGTCTACAGCGCGCAGGTCGAGGCGGCCCTGCACGAGGTGCCGTGGGTCGACGAGGTCGCGATCTTCGGGGTGCCGCACCCGACCCTGGGGGAGGAGGTGGCCGCCGCCGTCCGCACGACCCCCGGGTCCCCGCACGACGACGCCGCCGCGGAGGCCCTCCGCGCCCACGTGACCGCCCGGGTGGCGGGCTTCGCCGCACCGGCCCACGTGTTCTGGTGGACCGAACCGCTGCCCCGCACCGCCACCGGCAAGCTGCTCAAGCGGGAGCTGCGGGACCGCTCGGGCTAGTCCGGCGGATCCTTCTGCCGCGGTCTCGGCGCCGGACGCTCCCTCGGGGAACGTTCGGCTGCCGGCGCCCGAGCCGTGATCACGGATCGTGGACCGAGGGGGTCGATTTCCGACCGTCTGCCTCCACGGTCGATGATCATGGCTCGGCGGACCGCCGTCCCCGGCCTCGGGACGTCGGGCATCAGCCCGACCTCAGTCCCCCAG
>NZ_JAJTTE010000026.1 GCF_021343995.1 Pseudonocardia terrae
CCCCCCCCCCCCCCCCCCCCGCGCAAGGGATCACCCTGGCTGGCCGACGTGCTCACCGAGTGCGCCTGGGCCGCGGTGAAGACCAAGGGCACCTACCTGGCGGCCTACTGCCGGCAGGTGATGCGCCGGCAGGGCAAACACAAGGCGGTCATGGCGCTGACCCACAAGATCCTGGTCATCGCCTGGAACCTGGTGTCCACCGGCGCCCTCTACGACGACCCGGGAGCCGCCGCCGGGCGAACCAACACCACCGAGCAGCAGCGCCGCCGGGCAGTCCGGCAACTCGAAGCCCTCGGCCTCACCGTCACCGTCGAGCCCCGGACCGATCCCAGGGCGGCTTGAGCGCTCGGTCTGCGGGATTCTCGGAGCAGGAGCGGGGTCGGTCAGCCCTCTATTCTCGTGGTTGATGTTCTTCGCTGCTGATCGGGTGCGCGTCGAAGTGGCGGCGGGGTCAAGGAGCGCCCGTGAGGGTGCCCGGATATCGGCCGAAGGTCCTTGAGGCCCGTCGCCGGGGCGGCGGACACTGTTCAACTGGCGAGATCGGGCAGGGCCGACGTTGCTCCTGGCAGAAGGGGGCGTGGTCGGGTGTGCCGCGAAGCCGTGGTCCCGGCTGGATGTGGACGAGCCCCGGAGGCGGACGGTGGTGTCGGACTCGTGGTGCGAGGGGGTCAGCCCGGCCTACGACGCCAAACTGCTGGGCCGGTGGAATCGGCTGATGACGCCGATCTCGGCGACGAACACTGCGGCCAGGACCGGCCCGACCCCGGGGATGGCCTGAATGGCCTGGTAGCCGGGGTCGGTGCGCAACCTGCCTGCGACGAGTTTGGCGTCGGAGTCGATCTCGCAGTCCGGCGCGGTGATCAACCGCAGCAGCGAGTCCACCCGGGACGCGACTCCACCGCGAGCCGGGTAGTGGCGAGCAGCCTGTGCCCGCCCGGGCTGAACCGATCACTCATCGGCACCTGCACCCCGGCTGCGGCCAGCACGGCGTGGACCTGCCACTCCAGGTTCGACCGGACCCCGACCAGCTGATCGGCTCGGCGGTCGGCGTGCCGTCGTCAACGTCGGCTCTCCCGAGCGGATGGCGGCCGTGCACCGGAGCCCTCCGGCATCGGTGCAGATCTCCTACATGGGGAGCACGCAGGCCGCAGACTTCTCCTGCCTCGGGTCGCTCGACGACCCACCGGAGGTGCGGGCCCGGTGGCGGGCCGGGTCAACCCCGGAATGGATGCGCGCATCGTCGACCCCGAGACCGGCGAGCCGCTGCCCGACGGGACATCGGGCGAGTTCGTCTTCCGCGGGGCCTGCCGCTTCCTGCGCTACCACCGTCAACCCCGGACGCACCGCAGCGCGGATCGACCGAGAGGGGCTGGTTCCACTCGGGCGGCCCTACTCGGCGTCGCCGAAGTTGCGCCGGAGCGTCTCGCCGTTCGGGGTGCCGCCGAGTGCTGTCGAGATGCGGTCCCACGACCAGCCCCCCGCTCGCGCCTCCCGTACTGCGAGCCCAATCGCTTTCTGTGCCACCCGTCGCGCGTCCAACGCACTCTGGAGCAGTTCTTCGACAGTCGCCGTCATGCTCGAACTGTGGCACGACCTGTGGCACGCGTCGAGGGCCGTGGGGGCACCGGGCTCGCCATCTTCCGCGTGTTCGGCTAGCGCCGGTCCGAACGTGGCAACCCCGAGAACGCCGTCGCGCGACACCTGGCTGGGGTGTCGCGCGACAGTGGGTCAGGTCTAGAGCGGGTCAGTGCGCCCACGCGTAGTGGTGCGAGTCGCTGTAGTCGTCGCAGTGGTCGTAGCTCGCGTCGTGGTCGTAGTCGTTGTGGCTCGACTCGTGGCTGTAGCTCGACTCGTGGCTGTGGCTCGACTCGTGGCTGTAGCTCGACTCGTGGCTGTAGCTCGACTCGTGGTGATGGTCCTCGTGGCTGAAGCTCGACTCGTGGCTGTAGCTGGACTCGTGGTGGCGGTCCTCGTGCCTGTTCCAGTGCGACATCGGGGCTCCTTGGGGCATTGGGCGGGCTCGGTTGGTTCCTACCGGTGCCGAGAACCCTGCCGGTCAGGAAGCCGGGGAACGATCGTGCTGTCCCCCGCTTCGCCAGATCCGCGCCCCCACTTCGGGCCGGGTGCAGACCCCATCCATCTCTTCTCGGCCGGGTGCGCGGCCGCCGGGTGGCCACTCGAACACGGGCGCCCGAGTACCTGGCCAAGGGCACCGCAACCCCGCAGGACGACCCCCGAAGAAGCCGAACCGTCAGACGCCCGCCCCGAAGTGGGGGTGGAACTCGGGGCGGGCCCTGCCGGAGAAGCACAACGCCCGGCACAGCCCAGGATGCTCACCCACCGCGAGCCTCCGACACCTCCTACCGCCAGACGCTGATTCAAGTTCGTTCGAACGCCGAACCGCCCCGGGCTGGTGTCTGTACCCGGGGCGGTCGAGGCCATGATGACTCCGGCAAGGACATGGGTCCCGCGGCACGGCCCGCTGGCTCGATGCCCCGCCGGTGATCGCTCAAACCTCCGGCCGGTGAGTCCTCGCCCCGGCACTGCGGTCGAGGCGAACCCACCACCGGTCGCCGCACCGACAGCAAGATCCACGGTAGTGGTAACCGTCCGGTTATCCGAAGATCACTTCCCAACCTGGACATCGAACACCGACGCCGCCTCACCGCCCCCCGGCCCTGATCGCCCAACCGGGCTCGGGCCCGTCCGACCGGGCTCGCGTCCGGCAAGCCCTCCCAACTCGGCCGCGCCGTGGGCGCCGTCGGGCGAGGCCCAGCGACGTAGCGGCCCGGGAAGATCACAGCGGACAGGTCGCGCTGCGCGCGTCGAACTTCCGCGGCCGAGCGCCGGGCAACTAGTTCCCCGCGCTACCGCACCGACGATGGGCCTGGTTGCGCGGGTTGTGGCGGCAGTTGCTCGATGGTCTGCACCATCCAGAACACGGCGAACAGCAGGGCTACGAAGATCTCAAGCCAGAACAGGCTGATGACGCCGACCCACCACAGGACGCCCCCGCCGACCGCGCCGATCAGCATGACCCACGCGACCCATGCGTAGCGGTCGAACTGCCGCGGTTTCCGCAGCATGGCCCGGCCGACCGTCGGCGCGTCCAGGGTCCAACCCGGCGACAGAGCGGCGGTGTCCTCTTCTGTGCGTCGCCGCGTTGCGTTGATCACGGCGACGGCGAGGATGCAGACGAACAGCAGGATCGCGGCGAGGTAGTGGGCTCGAGCGATGAGCAGGTCGAGGCCGGCGGTGAAGGCGACGAGCCCGATCACCCAGACGAGCGCGACCGCCGAGAAGCCGATCAGGAACGCTCTGGCGCGCAGGACCCGGTCGCGCGCCGCGAACCCCAGCGTGGCGACAAGGCCCAGAGCGCCCACGACGAGCAGCGCGAAGACGTTGTTCTGGACGTTCGCCCTGGTGGCTTCGGCCAGGCTCAGCACGGTCGGGCAGTCGAAGCGAGTCGTTGCCCGCTGCGTGAGCAGCGGCGTGAGTCCCTGCCGGCAGGCCTCGACGGCTGTCTGGTAGTCCACGCCGCGCGAGGTCGGCACGACCGCCACCACCGCCGCGAACGCACCACCGAGGTTGAGGAGCGTGTCTTCGGCCGGGTGCCGCCCCCTCAGGGCGATCATCGCCGCGCCCAGGCCGATCAGCGCGCCGACGAAGATGGCCTGGGCAGGCGTGTAGTAGTAGGCGCTGACCGACGCCAGGAACAACCCCTGCCGCGAGCTCTGGTAGCAGACCGCGACGCCGAGTGCGATCAACAGTCCGACGATCGCCACACGCAGGTAGGTGTACGACTTGCCCAACGCGCCGTCAGCGGGCGGAGGCGGCGCGGTGAGGGCGCGATCCGGGCCCTCCTCGACTGCGCGGACCGTGTCCGACATTCCCGAACTCCAGTTCGTCGTGACGTGACGGATCCGGCTCGACGAGCCGATCGGTGGAGCCGCGCGGAACCTGTTCCCCACCGCTTGGCCGCGCTGCACGGGTAGGGAGACAATGCGTACTCGTCCTGATACAGCACAGTGCCAGATCATCGAGTGTCACGGCGGTCCGAGGGCCTGACGGACACCTGGCTCGCACTGCACGTCGACGACAGACACGACCGAGACCTCCAGACCGCGGACGTTGCGCTCGAGCTCGACCGCCACCCCGTCGAAGGAGACACCTCTTCCCCGGCGGCCTACCGACAGCGAGTAGCGGCGAAGCCCTGGCCAGCTGCGGCGGGCGATGTCGCTGTTGGGGCTGCTGCACTATCTGTGGAGAGCGCGCCGGGCTGCACCCGCACCAGCCGGACATGAAACCCGCAGATCCACCACTGGATCGGGAGATCGCTCGCGCCCTTCCTGCCCAGCTTGCTGAACAATCCCCGAGGCAGGCCAGGGAACCCCATGAGGCCGGAAGCAAGCTTGAACTCAGCTCAGGCCTCGGTCGTGCCGATGTGGGAGAGCCGGGACCGCGCGGTGTTGATTTGCGCGAGGGCGGCAGAGATCCGGTCGACGGCGAAGTAGATGTTCTGGGAGGCGATCCGAGCGTGCGACCCGGCCGGGGTGACGTCGTCGGATCTGAGCCCCTGGCCGGTGGTGAGCCGGTCGGCCTGGTCGGCGGTGACCCGCAGGGTCTGCTCGAGCTTCGTGAGAAGCTCGGCGAGGGCGCCGACCCGCTCGTACGCGGCCTGCGGGGTGCGGGGGCCGAGCGGGATGGCGTGGTTGGCGATGCGGAGTTGCTCGGTGGCCGCGTCGATCGCGTCGCGGGCGGGGTCGTCGCTCATGTGAGGGATCCTGCCGGATCCGGACGGCTTGGGCCTGGATGTGATCTCAGCCGCTGAGCACGTGACGGAGACGTTCCGTCATATGTTCTGCTAGTTCACAACCCAGTCAATGATGCCGCGTCGCTGTGGATCGCGAGCCGCGACCTCACCACTCCCCTGCTTGCAGGCCAGGAGGGGCTCGGAACGCTTCAACCAGCGCCACGCCTGAGCGGCATCTCGGGCATTGTCGAGACAACACGTAGAGCTGCGGGCTCGGCTGGTCAAACGTGGGCTGCCGCCGCGCACTTCTCGGCGTGGCAGGGCGCGCGTGGCGAGGAGCACCAGGACGAGGAGAGCGAGTGAACCCCTGGACCTTCGACCCGGACCACGAGGGGCCCCGTGCACGAACGCCTGGCGCGCTTCGTCGACATCCACCGCGACCTCCTCGATCATCGGGGCCCAAAGGCGGGAGGGTGGACATGACACCAGAGTGGGCGGCCTTGCTCGGCATGCCGGCAGTGCTCGGGGCCGTAGGTGCGGCCGTTGGAGTGATCGGCGCTCTCGGCGGGGTGCTGGTGGCCGGTCTGCTCAATGACCGCCAGGCGCGACGGAGCTGGCAGCGGGAGCTGCTCAAGCGCACCGACGACCGCAGGCTCGATCTCTATCTGCGGCTGTGGACGGTGCACGACGAGGACGACCTCGACGTGGCGAAGGAGTCCCTCGCCGAGCTGAAGGCGGAGGTCGAGATGCTCGCCCCAGAGGAGGTCCGCGCGGCCCACGAAGCGCTGCTTGGCCGAGTCGAGCGAGTAGCGGCCATGGATCCGACGGCGCGCATGGTTCGGACAGGCCGTCCGGGCGACGTCATGCGGGCCATCGAGTATGGACGGTCAGATCTGCGTGCCGCGATCCGCGCTGACCTCGGACTCTGATCCCGCTGGGCGTGTGTGTGGCCGGCGCAAGCCCTACAAAATCGCTCAATGGCACGCGTGTAACGATCTCCGGCAGTGGCAGTCAGATTTGGCCGCCAGGGTCCGCTAGCCGTTGAACGCCAGGCCCTGGTGCAGGTGCTGAAGGGGTCCGTTCGGGCTGGGGACACGCGCTCGGGCGGGCCTCCGCTTACCCGCTCCCCCGCCTCCTGTGATCTGACGGGGGATAGACCGACGTTGCGGATCCGGAGCCCCGCCACCAGGGCCCAGCTCAGGACGGGTGCCTCGGTACGTCCAATCCGAGCATGGCCAGTAGGTTCGCGCAGTCCGAGGCATCGAGCGCGTGGCTCGCGATCACCCGCGCCGCTTGTCTGCGCTGGGCCGCGCAGCTGATCTCGTAGGCCTCCTGGGCCGCGGCCCACCGGCTGTGGTCGTCGTTGCCGTATCCGTCGCCAACGCTTCTCATCGGTTCTCCGTAAGGTTGTTGATGTTCGGGACGAGGTGTTCCGGACGCCCGCGACGGCAGGGTGTGGCTGATCGGTTCTTGCCGTTGGGTGGCTTCTGAGGAGTGGCCGCCCTGCCGTTCGGGACGCCTTGGCCGCTGATTGAGATCTGCGCACGGTCGCTGTTTACGGAGCTGCAGGCGGGGACGTCCACGGGCCTGTCAACGGGTCGAAAGGGAGCCGAGATCACGTGGCCGGCAAGAAACTGTGGGTCGGGATCGACGTCGGTAAGAGCGCGCACCACGCGTGCGCCGTCGACGACCGCGGAAAGGTCGTCTTCTCCCGCAAGGTCAACAATTCCCAGGCCGCGATCGAGGCCTTGATCACCCGCACCGACGCGAAGGCGGGGCAGGCCGGTCAGGTGGTGTGGGCGGTCGACATGACATCGGGGTCGGCGGCCCTGCTGGTCGCGCTGTTGCAGGCCACCGGGCATCGCCTGTTGTCGGTGCCGGGCAGGCTGGTCAACCGCATGTCCGGGGCCTTCCCCGGCGAGGGGAAGACCGACGCGAAAGACGCCCACACCATCGCCGAGACCGCCCGGCTGCGCGCCGACCTCACCGAGGTCACCGTGCCCGACCAGGTCACCGGGGACCTGCAGGTCCTCACCGCCCGCCGCGAGGACCTGATGGCCGACTGGGTGCGTGGGGTCAACCGGCTCCGCGAGCTCCTCGGCTCGATCTTCCCCGGCCTGGAACAGGCCTTCGACTACTCGACCCGCTCGGCGTTGATCCTGCTCACCGGCTACCAGACCCCCGCCGCGCTGCGCGCGGCCGGTGTCGAGCAGGTCGTGGCGTTCCTGACCGAGCAGCGGTCCTGGGCGCCCGGGCGGGTGAGCATGGCCTCCACCGCGGTGGCGGTGGCCGCCGAGCAGAGCCTGGCGTTGCCGGGTGAGTCGGTGACCGCGCCGCTGATCGCCCGGCTGGCCCGGCAGCTGCTGGATCTGGATCGGGAGATCAAGGACTTGGACAAGCAGCTCACCGCGGACTTCGGCGAGCATCCCCAAGCGGAGATCATCACCAGCGTCGACGGATTCGGCCCGATTCTGGGTGCCGAGTTGCTCGCCGACACCGGCGGGAATCTGGTCGCGGCATTCGGGACCTCGAGTCGGCTGGCCGCCTACGCCGGGCTGGCGCCCGTTCCGCGGGACTCGGGGCGGATCCGGGGGAATCTGCACCGCCCCAAGCGTTATCACCGCGGACTTCGGCGGGTGTTCTACATGGCCGCGCTGTCCTCGCTCAAACGCGGCGACGGACGATCCCGCGCGTTCTACGACAAGAAGCGCGCCGAGGGGAAACGACACACCCAGGCGTTGATCGCGCTCGCCCGCCGTCTGGTCGACCTCGTCTGGGCCCTGCTCCGCGACAACCGCCCCTTCACCACCGAGGCACCATCCCCGACGATCACAGCGGCTTGACACGGTCATTGAAACTCCTCCGGCCGGCCGCGAACCGGTGGACCGGTCAAACCCGGCCCACTCCCACGACACGAATGCCGAGCGGCAACCTGCACGACCGAGGCCGTCCCTTTGGGATGACGATGCCCGCCCAACCTGGCCCTGCCACGGTACGCCGATTCGGTGGGCCAGTTCCGACCCCGACGTGGGCGCGCGCTGCTCGGCTGCTGTCGCTGGTCACTGTGTGCTCATCCGTCCTTCTCCCCTGTGTCGAGCGCGCGGTGGCGGCCCATGTGCGTCGTGGCCGGTGGGCTGTTCGGGATCCCGGCCACGGCCAGCGTCGCCAGGCCCGCGACGATCATCTGCACGACCGTCTTGCGGGTGATCGGCCCGGACAGCACCGAGGCGGCCACGGTGGCGATCGTCGCTGCCCAGCACTCCTGCCCATAGTCCACGTACTGCTTGACGGTGTTGTCGTCGATGCCAACGTGGGATGAGACCTGCACGCTGGCCTTGGCGAAGTAGGCGCCGAGCTCGGCGGTGGTGCGGGCCCCTTCGACGGTGTGGATGACGACCACGCGCACTGTGGCCCCCGCCGCGCGCCGAGTAGTTCGGGCTGGGGATCACGTCTGCTTCCTCCCGGGGGCGCAAGCACCAGAACGCGTGGCCGTCCTGCTCGGATCCTCCGCCGCACTCACGGCAGACAGAATCGACCGATGCCAACGACACGCGACAGCAATCTTCGATGGGCGTATGCACTGCTCGACTGGAACCGACAGCACCTGCGCGCCGAGTCCGAGCTCTCCGAGGCGCTGATCGCCGAGCGCTTCGCGCCGCGGTTCGCGGTCGAGGCCAATGGCCGGCGCTACGACGCCGATCATGCGAAGTATCTGGATTTCCTGGACGGCTTCAGGCACACCATTGCCGCCATCGACTACTGCGTGAGCCACGCGGTGGCCGACGAGGAATCGGTGGTGCTCGCAACGCGCGCCCGGCTTGCCAGACTCACGGGCACGGTCGACGAGTTCGACGCGATGCTGCTGCTGCGCTTCGATGCGCTCGGCAAGGTCGTCCTATGGCACGAGGTCTATTTGCCGGTGCGCGATGCGGGCTGAGCCGCGCCGCGCGACGAGTAGTTCAGGCTGGGGATCACGTCTGCTTTCGCTCCGGCCGGGAGCATAGAACGTGTGCCCGTCCGGCTCAGTGCCGCCGCCGCGCTCGCGGCAGACGATCGGCAGTGGCCTCGTGTCCTCGTCGCTCGGCGCGGTCCACGTCACCAGCTGCTCGTCCCGCACCTGGTGGTACACCGACTCCCGCCAGCGCTCGTCGGGCGATGCGAGGTGATGGAGCCCCTCGCTCATAGCGGGCGCAGGTGCTGCGCGAGCTCGAGCGCCGTGGCGGGGTGTCCTCGGCGATGACCGCCTCCGGAGCCCTGCGGGTGACGCCCTCGCGCACGATGAAGCCGAGGATGAGGCCGACGACCAGCCCGGCAAAGGACCAGAGGGCGGCGTTGGATGTGCCGGACCGTCGTCGGCCCGAGCGGCTTGCACTGGTGCGGGGTGCAGCGCTCGTCGCAGTCGTGCGGCGCGCTGACGCGGTGGTCGATTGTTCGCCGACCCGCGCCGCGGGTCCGACAGCGGAGGAGCTCGCCGTAGAAGGAGTCGAGCGTCTCCGCGTCGAGCTGGCCGACCCGCAGGTGCCCGAGCACGGGCGAGATGTGGTTGCGAACGTGAGTCCGGTACAGATCCAGCGTGGTGGGCGACCCGGAGAACTGGTCGAGGTAGCGCTCGAGGAGTTGGTCGACGGTCGCGCTGGTGCGGGGGTTGCGCTTGGCAGCGACCTCCGCCAACAGCCGGTTCTTCACGTCCTCGGCCTCGCGCCACGCCCTCGGCCCGGCGGGGACGGCCTCGCGCAGGTAATGGCGTCGGCCTGTGACGGGGTCGATCCCGGCATACACGGACACGCGCAGCGACCCGTTGGCGCGGGTCTCGATGGACCCGCGAGCGCGGCTGTCGCCAGCGCCGGAACGTCGCGGCACGGGAGCAGGATTAGGGAGGTTCGCACCCCGCGTGATCCCCCGCTGCTGCCCTGACCCCGATGTCCGGGACCGAAACCGCTGGTCAGAGGTGGAGCGGGCGACGGGAATCGAACCCGCGTAGCCAGTTTGGAAGACTGGGGCTCTACCATTGAGCTACGCCCGCGTGCCCCCGGATTCCTCCGCGGACCCGGCCAGGATAGCCGATCAGCGACCGGTCCCCGGAAGGCTCCCCACCGCATCGCGCCAGGCGTCCTCCACCTCGGGCGTCGAGAGGCCGAGTCGGCCCGGATGGCGAGGCAGCGGCCGGAGTGACCCGGCAGCGCGACGACCGGGGTCGGGCCCTGCACGCCGTGCGTGTGGACCACCCAGGCCGCCGCGACGTCGCTCGCGCGGTAGGCGAAGAATCGGGTCGCAGACGATCAACGGCGCCGACGTGTCGCGGTCGACCCATCGCCTCCGACGAGGTGTCCTAGACTCCTCCCGACGGGGTGTGGCGCAGCTTGGTAGCGCACTCGCTTTGGGAGCGAGGGGCCGTGGGTTCAAATCCCGCCACCCCGACCCGGTCGGGCCGGGTGTGGTCGTCCGCCGCACCCGGCCGGTCAGGTCCGGTCGAGGGTCATGACCTTGTCCCACGCCGCCACGAAGTCGCGCACGAACTTCTCCCCCGCGTCGTCGGCGGCGTAGACCTCCGCCAGCGCGCGGAGCTCGGAGTGGGCGCCGAACACGAGGTCGACCCGGGTGGCGGTCCACCGGAGCTCGCCGGTGGCGCGGTCGCGGCCCTCGAAGGTGCTCCCGGAAGGGACCGGGGTCCACTCCGTGTCCATGTCGAGCAGGTTGACGAAGAAGTCCGTGGTCAGCCTGCCGGGCCGCGAGGTCAGCACGCCCAGCGGGGACCGCCGGACGTTGGCGTTCAGCACCCGCAGGCCACCGAGCAGCACCGTCATCTCCGGTGCGCTCAGGGTCAACAGGTTCGCCCGGTCGACGAGCAGGTGCTCCGGATGCGGCGGGTCGCCCCTGGTGTAGTTGCGGAACCCGTCCGCGACCGGCTCGAGCGCGGCGAACGACTCGACGTCGGTCTGCTCCTGCGTGGCGTCCGTGCGGCCCGGGGTGAACGGGACCTCGACGGGGTGCCCGGCCAGGTGCGCCGCCCGCTCGACGGCCGCGCACCCGGCGAGCACGATCAGGTCGGCCAGGGAGATCCGCATGTCGTCGCTGCGCGCGCGGTGGAACGACGCCCGGATCGTCTCGAGAGTGCCCAGCACGACGTCGAGGCCGTCGGGATCGTTGGCCTCCCACCGCCGCTGCGGCTCGAGGCGGATCCGGGCCCCGTTCGCGCCGCCGCGCCGGTCACTGGCGCGGAAGGTCGACGCCGAAGCCCAGGCCGTCGCGACGAGCTGGGCCATCGACAGCCCCGAGTCCAGGACCTGCCGCTTGAGGTCGGCGATCTCGGCCGGGCCGACGAGCGCGTGATCGACGTCGGGTACCGGGTCCTGCCAGAGCAGCGCCTCGGCCGGGACCAGCGGCCCCCGATAGCGGTGGACCGGGCCCATGTCGAGGTGCGTGAGCTTGAACCACGCCCGGGCGAACGCGTCCGTGAGCAGGTCCGGCTGCTCGAGGAAGCGCCGCGAGATCGCCCCGTACCCCGGGTCGAACCGCAGCGCCAGGTCCGTCGTCAGGAAGGTCGGGGTGTGGGTCCTCGACGGGTCGTGGGCGTCGGGCACGGTGCCGGCACCGGCCCCGCCGGTCGGGACCCACTGCCACGCACCGGCCGGGCTCAGGACCGCGTCCCACTCGAAGTCGTAGAGGTTCCGCAGGAAGCTGTGGTCCCAGCGCGTGGGGGTGGGCGTCCACGTGCCCTCGAGACCACTGGTGATCGCGTCCGCGCCGATGCCCGTGCCGAACGCGTTCCGCCAGCCCAGCCCCTGTGCTTCCAAAGGAGCGGCCTCGGGCTCCGGCCCGAGATGGTCCTGCAGGGAGGCGCCGTGAGTCTTGCCGAACGTGTGGCCGCCGACGATCAGCGCGACGGTCTCCTCGTCGTCGAACCCCATGCGCCGGAAGGTCTCCCGGATGTCGCGCGCGGAGAGGAGCGGGTCCGGGACGCGGTGCGGGCCCTCGGGGTCGACGTAGATCAGGCCCATCTCGGAGGCGGCCAGCGGGCTCTGCAGCTCGCGGACGTGGGTGTGGCGCGCATCGGTGAGCCAGGCGCGCTCGGGGCCCCAGTAGACGTCGCCGTCGGGCTCCCAGACGTCGACCCGTCCGCCGCCGAAGCCGAGGGTCGTGAAGCCCATCGACTCCAGGGCCACGTTGCCGGCGAAGATCGTGAGATCGGCCCAGGAGAGCTTGCGGCCGTACTTCTTCTTCACCGGCCACAGCAGCCGGCGTGCCTTGTCGAGGCTCTTGTTGTCCGGCCAGCTGTTCAGCGGGGCGAACCGCAGCATGCCGGCCGCGGCGCCGCCCCGGCCGTCGCGGGCCCGGTACGTCCCGGCGGCGTGCCACGCCATCCGGACCACGAGCGGGCCGTAGTGGCCGTGGTCGGCGGGCCACCAGTCCTGGGAGGTGGTCAGCACCGTCTCGATGTCGCGCCGCACCGCGTCGAGGTCGAGCGTCTCGAACTCGGCGGCGTAGTCGAAGCCCTCGCCCATCGGGTCGGCCTCGACGGGGTTCTTCGCGAGGACCTTCAGGTTCAGCCGGTCCGGCCACCACGTGCGGTTCGACTCGCCGCGGGTCGGGTGCGGGACGCTGCCGCTCCTCTGCTTCTTCCTCTTGACGACGATGTCATAGGTGAGCGACACGGAATTCCCTCGAGACGTGATCAGGGCGTGACCGCGACGGCGCGACCGGGTCCCGGCCCCGGGCACCGACCTCGGCACGTCCTCGGCATGGCTGCCAGCATGCGCCGGGCGGGTGCGGCGGACAAGTGTCCCGGGGCGGGGCCGCCGTTCGTCGGCCGGACCGGGCCGTCCGTGTCCGGTTCGGGCCCGCGGGAGGCCCGGTCCGCGGTTGCGGTCCGGTCCGTCCCGCCGCGAGCATCGGGGCGTGGTCGACGCGCGAGGGCTGGCACGCGAGCTGCTCGGCGACCCCGCGACGGGCTGGAGCATGGGGCCGCCGGGGGCGATCGCGGAGTTCGCGCGCGACCCGGACGAGGCGGGCGACGGCGACGCCGGCTCGGTCGTCACCGGTCGCGGCGGGATCCGGCTCGACCCGCCGCCGTCGGCCCTCCCGGTCGCCTACGAGACGCCCGCCGGGCCGGAGCTGCACTGGACCCAGGCGGTCGCCTTCTGTCTCCCGGAGGGTGAGGTCCGCCGCGCCGGGCGGACGACGGTCACGGAGCTCGGGCCCGACGCCGACGCCCTGCGCGCCGCCGACCGCGGGGCCGTGCTCGTCGACCTGGGGCTGGGCACCCCGACCGTCGACGCCTGTGTCCGGACCGCGGACCCCGAGCTGCTGGCCCTGGTCGGCGCGCATGCCGGGCGGTCCCTGTTCGACGGCCCCCTCGCCGCGGAGCTGGTCGCTCGCAGCCCGCACCGGGTGTTCCTGACGGCCGTGGGCCGGGTCGAGGTCTACGCCCCGATCCCGGCTCCGGGCGGACGGTCGCCGCTCGGCCCGCACACCCATCTGCTCCCGCACCTGATCGGCCGCGGGCCCGGACCGACCGTACCGCTCCCGGCCGGGCACGTGGCCGTCGCGCACGCCTATCCCGCGCATCCCGCGGCGGACCACCTCGGGCGGCCGCACCCCTTCGACGCGGACCGGCTCGCCGCGTTCGACGCCCTGCTCGACGAGGCCGGCGATCCCCTGCTGCGAGCGCTCAAGGAGTCCGTGCGGGACGCGGTACGGGCCGGGCGGGCGCCCGTCGAGCTCCCGCCCGATCCCGTGGGGCGGGCGGTCGTGGCCGTCACGCTGCGTCAGCTCGCCCGGACCGACGGACCCACACCGGCCGAGTGGCGGCCGTACCGCGACGTGCCCGCGGAGCTGCTCGATCCCGCGGGCGACCCGAACGCCGGGTGAGTCAGGCGGCCTCGCCGGCCCGGTCGTCCCAGAACCACTGGGCCGTCATCGGGCTCCGGCAGTCCGGGCAGCCGATGTCGAAGCCCTCGGACTCCTCGGCGGGCAGTTCGGCGTAGGAGCCGCAGTCGGCGCAGCTCCACCAGAGGGTGTCGCTCATGGTGCCGAGGGTAATGACATCGATGTGGTTCGCAAGCTCGGGTAGGTGTGTCGTGCCGTGGTGGAACTACGTATCGTTCCGCGGCCCCGCGGGTGCCACGCTGCGGTCCCGCATCGGACCGGGAGGAGCAGGGACATGGCCATGGACAAGCGGAGCCTGGACGAACCGGACGAGTCGCGCCGCCCGGACAAGACCGTGCTCGACGTCGTCACACTGCCGGGCGCGACCGTCGGCCGGATCCGGCTGCAGCCGGGTTGGCGCTGGTCGGAGTGCATCAAGCCGGTCGCGGGGACGGCGAGCTGCCAGACCTCGCACCTCGGCTACGTGATCGCGGGACGCCTGCACCTGCGCGACGACGCCGGGGCCGAGCTCGACATCGGACCCGGCGACGCCTACCAGGTGTCGCCGGGGCACGACGCCTGGGTCGTGGGCGACGAGCCGTTCCAGGCGTTGGAGTTCGACAGCAAGACGGCCGAGACGTACGCCACGGGCTGACCGCCCTCCTGCTCCGGCCCGCCGTGGGAGCCCACGGCGGGCCGGTCCGCACGCCCGCCGACCGCTCCCGGAACCCGGTTCTGTCCGGACCGGACGGTCCCGCACGCGGGTCGACGCCCACGTGACGCCGCGTAACGCGGCGGATGAACCAGCCGAGTCATCTCCCGGGGCGCGCCGCCGGTTCGATCTTCGGATCGGGCGCGGATGTGCACGCCGACCCCGCGGCCGGGAGAACCCCTCCCTCACCGGCCGCTGGTCCACGCCGGTGGTGCCCGCCGGCGTGGACCACCCGGTCACGAAGCCGTCGGAACCCGTCGCAACTCGCCGTCGGATCTCCCTCGGATCTTCTCAGATCTCGTCCACGAGCTCGGCGATCGACCCGATCACGCGCGTCGGCCGGAACGGGTAGCGGTCGACGGCGTCGGCCCGCATGATCCCGGACAGGACGAGCACCGTCCGCATCCCCGCCTCCATGCCGGCCACGACGTCCGTGTCCATCCGGTCCCCGATCATGACCGTGGTCTCGGAGTGCGCCTCGAGCCGGTTGAGGGCCGCGCGCATCATCAGCGGGTTCGGCTTGCCCACGAAGTACGGGTCGACGCCCGTGGCCCGGGTGATCAGCGCGGCGACCGAGCCCGTGGCGGGCAGGATCCCCTCGTTCGACGGGCCGGTCGGGTCGGGGTTGGTCGCGACGAACCGGGCGCCGCGCTCGACGAGCCGGATCGCCGTCGTGACCGCCTCGAAGCTGTAGGTCCGCGTCTCCCCCAGCACGACGTAGTCCGGGTCCGACTCGGTGAGCACGTAGCCGATCTCGTGCAGCGCGGTCGTCAGGCCCGCCTCGCCGACGACGTAGGCCGAGCCGCCCGGCCGCTGGTTGTCCAGGAACGCGGCGGTGGCCGACGCGGAGGTCCAGATGGACTCGACCGGAATGTCGATCCCCGTGTTCCGCAGCCGGAACTGCAGGTCACGCGGGGTGTAGATGGAGTTGTTGGTGAGGACCAGGAACGGGGTGCCCGTCTCGCGGAGGCGGTTCACGAAGGCGTCCGCGCCCGGGATGATGCTCCCCTCATGGACGAGGACGCCGTCCATGTCGGTCATCCAGGCCTCGACGGGTTTGCTGTCCGACACGGCCGCGAGCCTAGACGGGCCGGGGCCCGGGAACGTTCGTGCCGGTCTGCCCGTTGTCGGTGTGCACAACCCCCCGACAAGGAGAACCCGTGGACCTCGTGACCATCGTCCTGCTGCTCGCCGTGGTGGCGGGCGTCGTCTGGCTGGTCCGCAACCGGAACGCCGGACAGGCGCGCGAGCTCGAGGACGCCAAGGCCGACGCCCGCCGCTGGGTCGAGCGCCTCGGCGGCCAGGTGCTCAACCTCGTCGGGACCAACGAGGCGGCCAAGCAGGCCCTCGCCGACGCGTCCGAGCGGTACAACGCGGCCGGCTCCCAGCTGGATCAGGCCCGCACGCCCGCCCAGGCCCGGGGCGTCACCGAGACCGCCTACGAGGGCCTCTACTACGTCCGCGCGGCACGCACCGCGATGGACCTCGACCCCGGCCCCGAGCTGCCGCCGCTGCCCGGCCAGGCGCGTGCGGGGGCGGTGACCGAGGACCGCGAGGTCGACGTCGAGGGCCAGCAGTACAGCGCCTCGCCGAACCCCTCCGAGCGCAACGCGCACTACTACCCGGGCGGCAACGTCGCCGGGCGGCCGGTGCCCGCCGGCTGGTACAGCCAGCCGTGGTGGAAGCCGGCCCTGGTCGCGGGCGCCTGGGGCGTCGGCTCGGCCCTGCTGTTCAGCGCGATGTTCTCCGGCATGGCCGGCAGCGCCTACGCCGACGGCTACTCCGACGCCATGGCCGCGGACATGGCCGGTGGCGACGGCGGCGGAGACCTCGGGGGCGACCCCGGCGACATGGGCGGCGACATGGGCGGCGACATGGGCGGCGGCGACTTCGGGGACTTCGGCGGTTTCGACGGCGGCGGAGGTTTCGACTTCTGATCTTGCGGGTACCAGAACCTCAGTCAGACGTCCGGCCGGCTCGCCCGGCCCTCCCCCACTGACCGGCCCGGAGTGCTTCGTCCCGGGCCGGTCGTGCTTTTCCGGGTCCTTCTGCCGTATCTCCCGTCCCGCCGGAACGGTCTCCTGCGTGTCGACGACAGGAGGTCACCCATGGTCGCCCCGACGACGCCCGGTACGACGCCGACCACGACGAACGACGCCCCGGCGGTCGACGCCGTCGCCCGCCTCGGCCGGCTCGCCGACGGCTATCTCGTCACCGCCGCGCTGCACGTCGCGGCCGAGCTCGGGGTGGCCGACGTGCTCGCCCGCGGCGCCTGCGACGCCGAGGGGCTGGCCGCGGAGGTCGGCGCCCGACCCGGGCCGCTGCGCCGGGTGCTGCGTCTACTGGTCGCAGAGGGCGTGCTCGTCGAGTTCCCGGACGGCACGTTCTCGCTGACGCCGAGCGGGCGGCTGCTGCGCTCGGACGTCCCCGGTTCGCTCCGCGGCTCGATCCGCGCCCGCGGCGGCGTCTACGCGACGGCCGCTCCCGTGCTGGCCGACGCGGTGCGCGAGGGCGGCGTGGCCTTCGAGCGGGCCCGCGGTGAGCCCTTCTTCGAGCACCTCGCGCGGAACCCCGCCGAGCTCGCCGCGTTCCAGGCCAGCATGGTGGACCGGTCGGCGCGGGAGGCGGCCAACGTCCTCGCCGTCTACGACTTCGGCCGGTTCCGCAGGCTGGTCGACGTCGGCGGCGGCACCGGGATCCTGCTCTCCGCGATCCTCACCGCGACGCCCGGGCTGTCGGGTGTGCTCGTCGACCGCGCCGAGGTGGTGGCCTCGGCTCGGGTGCCGGAGGGCACCGAGGTCGTCGCCGGCGACTTCTTCGCCGGGGTCCCGGCCGGCGGCGACGCCTACCTGCTCTCCTGGATCCTGCACGACTGGGACGACGCCGACGCGCGCCGCATCCTGACCCGTTGCCGGGAGGCGATGGCGCCGGACGGGACGCTGCTGGTGGTCGACGCGGTGCTGCCGGAGCGGGCCGTGGACGGGCCCGCGGTCATCCGGCTCGACGTGACGATGCTGCTGCTCGCGACCGGGTGCGAGCGGACCGGGCTGGCGTTCGGGGAGCTGTTCGCCTCCGCCGGGTTCACCCTGCGCCGCATCATGCCGATGGCGTCGCCCATGGGGCTGGCCGTGCTGGAGGCGGTTCCCGCCTGAGTCATCTCGCCCGAGTCATCCCGACCGAGTCATCCCGCCTGGCAGGTGGGGCACCAGAACAGGTTGCGGGCGGCGTGGGTGGAGGTGCGCACCTCGGTGCCGCAGACCAGGCAGGGCATCCCGGCGCGGCGGTAGACGTAGACCTCGCCGCCGTGCCGGTCCTTCCGCGCGGCCTGCCCCTTGCGGCGCGGGTCGTGCTCGGGCCGCACGGTGTCGATCCGGCCGCGGCGCACGCCGTCCCGCATCAGGGCGACGAGGTCCGGGGCCATCGCGTCCCAGGTGCCGCGGTCGAGCGCCCGCCCGGGGATCTGCGGGTCCAGCCCGTGCCGGAAGAGCAGCTCCGCGCGGTAGACGTTGCCGACGCCGGCGAGCACCTTCTGGTCCATCAGCAGCGTGGCCAACGGCGACGAGCTCCGCGAGATCCGCTCCCACACCCGCTCGGCGTCGAAGTCGCGGCGCAGCGGGTCGGGCCCCAGCCGGTCCCGGATCGCCTTCACCTCGGCGCGGGTCAGCAGCTCGCAGGCGGTGGGTCCGCGCAGGTCGGCGAAGTGCGTCTCGCCGACGTACCGCAGCCGCAGCTGGCCGCGCGGCTCGGGGGCGGGCAGCTCGCCGTCGTCGAACGTGCCGTACAGGCCGAGGTGCACGTGCACCACCAGGTCCGGGCCGAACCGGTGGAACAGGTGCTTGCCGTGCGCCTCGGCGCGGGTCAGCACCTGGCCGTCGAGCAGCGCGGCGGAGTCGGCGAACCGGCCCTGCGGGCTGCTCACCGCCATCGGTCGCCTCGCGAACAGCGCCTGGTGGCGCCGCGCCAGCCGGTGCAGCGTGTGCCCTTCGGGCATCAGGCCTGCTCGGCGGTCGCGCCCGTCTGCTCGTAGGCGGCGAGCTGGTCGATGCGGCGCTGGTGCCGCTCGCCCTCGGAGAACGGGGTGGCGAGGAAGGCGTCGACGATCGCGAGCGCCTCCTCCTCGCTGTGCTGGCGGGCGCCGATCCCGACGACCTGGGCGTTGTTGTGCTCGCGGGCGAGCGTCGCCGTCTCGGTGTTCCACGCGAGGGCGGCGCGGATGCCCTTGACCTTGTTCGCCGCGATCTGCTCGCCGTTGCCGGAGCCGCCGATGACGACGCCCAGGCTGCCGGGGTCGCCAGCGACGCGGCGGGCCGTGTCGATGCAGAAGGCCGGGTAGTCGTCGTCCGGGTCGTAGGTCAGGGCACCGACGTCGACGACGTCGTGGCCCGCACCCTTGAGGTGCTCGGAGAGCCGGCCCTTCAGCTCGAAGCCGGCGTGGTCGCTGCCGAGGTAGACGCGCACGGCGAGAATCCTGCCTCATGAGCGGGATCGCCGGGGTGGACGGGGTGCCCGGGGGCTGGGTGGTGGTGCTCCTGCGCGGGCGCGCGCCGCGGTGGACGGTGCGCTGGGCCGTGGTGGCGAGCGCCGCCGAGGTGGTCGGCCTGACCGCGGGATGCGCGGCCGTGGGCGTCGACATCCCGCTCGCCCTGCCGGTCGACGGCACACCCCGGGAGTGCGACGTGCTGTGCGCCGTCCGGCTCGGCCGAGCGCGGTCCTCGGTGTTCCCGGCGCCGCCGCGGGAGGTGCTGCTGGAGCCGACGCACGAGGCGGCGGTGCGGCGGGCGCGGGAGCTGACCGGGCGCGGGATCAGCATCCAGACGTACAACATCCGCCGGCAGATCCTCTCGTGGGACGCCGTGCACCCGTTGCCGGACAACGTGATCGAGGTGCATCCGGAGCTGGCGCTCCGTGGGCTGGCGCCTGAGCTGGAGTTCGCGTCGAAGAAGACGGCGCGGGGTGCGGGCCAGCGCATCGCGGCGCTGAGCCGCTGGGTGGACCCGGCCCGGGCGCTGGCCGACCTCCCCGAGGGCGCCCGGCTCGACGACTGCCTCGACGCCCTCGCCGCCACCTGGTCCGCCGCCCGTTGGGCCGCCGGTACCGCCGCCGTCCTGGGCGGCAGGACCGGCGACCGGGGCCGGGTCATGCGGGTGGCCGTCTGACCCGCGGGATCGTCAGGCGGGGACCTTGTCGAGGAAGCCCAGGACCAGGGCGATCCGGCCGTCGGGGGCGAGGGTGACGGCGTCGGCGCCGATCACCGGCGGCTCCCCGGCGCCGTCCGGGCCCAGCCCCCACCGGAACCGGACGACGTCGTGGTGGGCGTCGGCCTCGCCCACCGGCCCGAACACGAAGCCCGGGAACTGACTGTGCACGCCGCCGATGAGCGCGGTGATGGCCTCGTGCCCGGTGACGTCGGCGAGCGGGTCGACGTAGCGGGCGTCCTCGGTGAACACCTCCGCGACGGCCGCGGCGCGGGCGGCCTCGTCGGTGGAGTTCCAGGCGGTCAGGTAGCGGTCGACGATGTCGGTGATGGTGTTCGTCATGGCACCGAGCCTGCTGTCCCGCGGGCGGCCGGTCGACGACGTCGGAGGTAATGCGATGGCGGCCCGGTCCGCCGGTAGGGTCCGGACCGTGGCGGCGGCGGGGATCGTGCTGGCCGGCGGGCGCTCGTCGCGGATGGGCCGGCCGAAGGCCTGGCTCGACTGGGACGGGACCACCCTGCTCGAGCGCGTGTGCGGGGTCGTGGGCGCGGTCGTCGACGGGCCGGTGGTCGTGGTGCGTGCGCCCAGCCAGGAGCTTCCTCCGCTGCCGGCCGGGATCGAGACGGCCGAGGACCCGGTCGAGGGGCGCGGGCCGCTGCAGGGGATCGCCGTCGGGCTGGCGGCCGTCGAGACCCGGGCCGAGGTCGCGTTCGTGGCCTCCGTCGACCTGCCCTTCCTGCACGAGGCCTACGTCCGGCGGGTGATCGCGCTGCTCGGCGAGCACGCCGTGCTGCTGCCGGTCGCGCACGGGCACCACCAGCCGCTCGCCGCGGCGTACCGCACCGCGCTCGCCCCGGTCGTCGCCGAGCTGATCGCGGACGGGCGCAGCCGCCCGCCGGACCTGTTCGCGGCGGTCGACGTACACCGCGCCGACGAGGCCGAGCTGCTGGCCGATCCCGTCCTGCGCGAGCGCGACCCGGAGCTCCGGGCGCTGGTGAACGTCAACACTCCCGAGGAGTACGCCTCGGCCCGAGCTCGGGTGCGATGACCTGGATCGAGGTCGGCGACGGTGTCCTGGCCCGCCGGCACGCCGAGCTCGACCTGACCACGGGTCTGGTCCTCGGCGCCGAGCGGGCACTGGTGATCGACACCCGGGGTGACCGCGAGCAGGGCGCCGAGCTGGCCGCCGCGGTGCGCGCGGTGACCCCGCTGCCGGTGACGGTCGTGCTCACCCACGCCCACTTCGACCACTGCTTCGGCACCGCCGCGTTCCTGCCCGCCCCGGTCCTCGCGCACCCCGCCTGCCGGGCCGCGCTGGAGCGCACCGGCGCCGTGCAGCGCGAGCGCTGGGTCGCGCACTACCGCAGTGCGGATGCTCGCGCGACGGCCGAGGCGCTGGAGGCGACCGATCCCGTCCCGCCCGATCCCGCACCGGCCACGCTGGACCTCGGCGGACGGGAGGTTGTACTGGTCGCGCCCGGGCCCGGTCACACCGACCACGACCTGGCCGTGCGCGTCCCCGACGCCGACGTGCTGTTCGCCGGTGACCTGTTGGAGTCCGGTGCGCCGCCGGACTACGAGGACGCCCACCCGCTGAGCTGGGCCGACGCCGTCGCCACGCTGCTCGCGCTCCACGCGGACACCTACGTTCCCGGCCACGGCGACCCCATGACACCTGCGCAGGCCCGCGCCCAGCACGACGAGCTGACGACGGTGGCCGCCCTCGCCCGCGCCGTCGCCGCCGGGGAGCTGACCGGCGCCGAGGCGCAGGCGCGCTCGCCCCACCCCGGCGTCCCCTGGCCCTAGGGTCCTCGTCCGTGAGCTTTTCGCAGGAGTTGCGCGAGTCCGGCCGGGAGACCTGGGAGGCCGCCGTCGGCCACCGGTTCGTCGAGGAGCTGTGGGCCGGGTCCGTCGCGCCCGACGTGCTGCGCCGCTACCTCGTGCAGGACTTCCAGTTCTGCGACGCCTTCCTGGCCCTGATGGGCGCGGCCGTCGCCACCTGCGACGATCCCGCCGCCCGGGTGGTGCACGCCCGTCAGGTCGGGCTGGTCGCCGGCGACGAGCACGACTACTTCCACCGCTCGTTCGACCTGCTCGGCGTGCCGGACGCCGACCGGACGGCCCCGGAGCGCGCCGCCCCGACCCGGGGCTTCCTCGAGCTGATGGACGGCGTCCGGGCCGACGCGAGCTACCCCGAGATCGTCACCGTGCTCCTCGTCGCGGAATGGATCTACCTCGACTGGGCATCCCGTCCCCGTGGACCGCTGCCGACCGACCCGATCGCCCGCGGATGGATCGACCTGCACCGCGGCCCCGAGTTCGAGGCCTGGGTCGGGTTCCTGCGCGCCGAGCTGGACCGCTCCGCGCCGCAGGCCCGGGACCCGCGCCGCCTCGCCCGGCACTTCGCCGAGGCCGTGGACCTCGAGCTCGCCTTCTTCGAGGCCGCCTACACCGCCGGGTGAGCACGGACGGGCGAAGAGCGCCGCCCGCGGGCTATCCGCCCGTAACAATCGCCCCCTAGCGTCACCCGCATGAGTGGCGGCGGGAAACCCCTTCTCGGGGTCGAGGAGGAGTTCCACGTCGTCGACCTCGAGACGCGGCGCGCCGCGCCCCGGGTCGACGCCCTCCTCCCCCGGCTGGACGGGGCCGAGTTCGCGCGGGAGCTGCAGCGCTCGCTGGTCGAGACCAACACGCCGGTCTGCGAGACCCTCGACGACCTGGGCGGGCACCTGCGGCGGCTGCGGCGGAAGCTGGAGAGCGTCGCCGAGCCGCACGGGCTGGGGATCGTCGCGGCCGGCACCGTCCCGCTCGTCGACCTGACCGGCGACGACATCTCCGCCGGGGCCCGATACGAGAAGATGCAGCACGAGTACCAGATGCTCGTGCGCGAGCAGCACATCTGCGGCGCCCAGGTGCACGTCGACGTACCGGACCGGGACACCGCGGTGCAGGTCGTCCGGCGCGTGGCCCCCTACCTGCACATCCTGCTCGCGCTGTCGGCCAGCTCGCCGTACTGGCGCGGCAACGACACCGGCTACGCGAGCTACCGCAGCATGGTCTGGTCGCGCTGGCCGACCTCCGGGCCGCCGGCGATGGTCGAGACCGCCGCCGAGTACGACGCGATGGTCCGGGAGCTGATCGCGTCGGGCACGATCAGCGACCCCGGGATGCTCTACTTCGACATCCGGCCGAGCGCGCACGTGCCGACGGTCGAGCTGCGGGTGTGCGACGCCTGCCCCGAGGTCGACGACGTCGTCCTCATCGCCGGGTTGTTCCGCGCCCTGGTGTGCCGGGCCCGCCAGGACCTGGACGCGGGCGTCCCGCTGCCGACCAGCCGGCAGGAGCTGCTGCGCTCGGCGGGCTGGCGGGCCGCGCGGTCGGGGCTGGAGGGCGACCTGGTCGACCTGGTGGGCCCCTCGCTCGTCTCGCCCCCGCTGCTGATCGGGCAGCTCGTGGGCATGCTGCGCCCGCAGCTGGAGGAGCTCGGCGACTGGGAGCAGGTCCTCGCGCTGTCCCAGGCCACGTTGGAGCGCGGCAGCGGCGCGGCCCGGCAACGCCGGATGTTCGGCCGCCGCGGCGAGCTGACCGACGTCGTCGACGCCCTCGTCGCGAACACCCAGGGCCGGCAGCTGTCGATCGAGCCGCCGGTCGAGGTGCCGCTCGCCCGCGAGCTGCTCGCCGACTACCGGCCGGGCGCCTTCGACGAGGCCGTCAGCAACGGCGGCACCGTCCTGCCGCAGTACGGCTGGATGTTCCGGGCGCTGGAACGCCTGGGGCCGCGCGGGATGGTCGCCGCGGAGTCCGCGCTGGCGACCGAGCAGCGGGCGCGCGGGGTGACCTTCGGCCCCGAGGACGGCACGGCGGAGAGCCGGCTCTTCCCGCTGGACCTGGTGCCGCGGATCGTGAGCGCCGAGGACTGGCACGCCCTCGAGGCGGGGCTCGCGCAGCGGGTGCGGGCGCTGGAGCTGTTCGTCCGCGACGTCTACGGCGCACGCCGCATCGTGCACGACGGGGTCGTCCCCGCCGCCGTGGTCGACGGCGCGCCCGGCCGCAACCGCGGGGGCGAGATCGTGCCCGGCGACGTCGTGCGGATCGCCGTGGCCGGCATCGACCTGGTCCGCGACGCGCCCGACCACTGGCTGGTGCTCGAGGACAACCTGCGCGTGCCGTCGGGCATCGGCTACTCGATCATGAGCCGCCGGCTGGTCCGCAGCGTGATGAGCGACCTGGAGCCGCCCACGGGCGTCGTCGGGCTGGAGGACGTGCCCGGGCGGCTGCGGGCCGCGCTGCTCTCGGCGACCGACTCGGGGAGCCCGGGAGCCGACGAGGTGGCGCTGCTGTCGTCGGGCCCCTCGGACTCGGCCTTCTTCGAGCACCGGCTGCTCGCCGAGCGGATGGGCGTGCCGGTGGTGACGCCGCGGGACCTGCAGGTCACCGACGACGGCGTCTACCTGGTCACGACGGGCGGGAAGCGGCGGCTCTCCGCGCTCTACCGTCGGATGGACGAGAAGGACCTGATGAGCTCCCGGGGCGCCGACATGCGGCCGATCGGGCGCGCGCTGGCCTCCGCGGTGTCCCGGGGCCGGGTCGCGCTGCTCAACGCGCTGGGCAACGGCGTGGCCGACGACAAGCTCGTCTACGCCTACGTCCCCGACATGATCACCTACTACCTCGACGAGGCGCCGCTGCTGGACAGCGTGCCCACCTACCCGTGCGTCGACGACGAGCGGCGCGCCGAGGTACTCGACCGGCTCCACGAGCTCGTGCTCAAACCCGTCGACGGCTACGGCGGCAGCGGGATCGTGATCGGCCCGCACGCGGAGCGCTCGGAGCTCACGGAGGTGGAGAAGCTGATCCGGGCCGAGCCGGCCGCGTGGGTGGCCCAGGACATGGTGTCGCTGTCCACCCACCCGACCTTCTCCGGGAACCGGCTGGAGCCGCGGGCCGTCGACCTGCGGGCCTTCGTGTTCCAGAGCCAGTACGGGGGCCGGGCGCACCTCGACGTCGTCCCCGCGGCGCTCTCACGGGTCGCGCCGCCCGGCAGCCTGATCGTCAACTCGTCGCGCGGCGGCGGCGCCAAGGACACCTGGATCCTGCGGTAGTCAGCAGTGGGAGGGAGCCACATGTGCGGAATCGCCGGTGAGATGCGGTTCGACGGCGGGCCGGCCGACCCGGCCGTCGCCGCCCGGATCGTCAAGGCGATGGAGCGCCGCGGCCCGGACGGGACGGGGGTGCACGCGGCCGGCCCGGTCGCGCTGGGCCACCGGCGGCTGAAGATCATCGACCTGTCCGAGCGGGGCGCCCAGCCGATGGTCGACTCCGCGCTCGGGCTGGCCGTGGTGTTCAACGGCTGCATCTACAACTACAAGGACCTGCGCCGGGAGCTCGAGGCGGCGGGCCACCGCTTCTTCTCCGACTCCGACACCGAGACGGTGCTCAAGGCGTACGCGCACTGGGGTCCGGAGTGCGTGGAGCACTTCGTCGGGATGTTCGCGTTCGCCGTGGCCGAGCGGGACAGCGGGCGGCTGGTGCTCGGCCGCGACCGGCTGGGGATCAAGCCGCTGTACCTGACCGAAGGGCCGGACGTGGTGCGGTTCGCCTCGTCGCTGCCGGCGCTGCTGGAGGCCGGGGGCGTCGACACCTCGCTCGACCCGGTCGCGCTGCACCACTACATGACCTTCCACTCGGTGGTACCGGCCCCGCGGACGATCCTCGCCGGGGTCGGCAAGCTGCCGCCCGCCACCGTCCGGACCTACGAGCCCGACGGCCGCCACGCCGACCGCGTGTACTGGCGCCCGGTGCACGAACGCCGCCCCGAGCTGGGCATCACGGACTGGAAGGAGGCCGTGCTCGACACCCTGCGCACGGCCGTGCGGCGCCGGATGGTCGCCGACGTGCCGGTCGGCGTGCTGCTCTCCGGCGGGCTGGACTCGTCGCTGATCGTGGCCCTGCTGGCGCAGGAGGGGCAGACCGGACTGAAGACCTTCTCGGTCGGCTTCCACGCCGCCGGCGGCGAGAAGGGCGACGAGTTCGAGTTCTCCGACATCGTGGCGAAGGAGTTCGCCACCGACCACCAGCAGATCCTCGTCGACCCGGCCCGGATGCTGCCGGCCGTCGACGAGACCATCACGGCGATGGCCGAGCCGATGGTCAGCCACGACTGCGTGGCCTTCTACCTGCTGTCCGAGCAGGTGTCGAAGTCCGTGACCGTGGTGCAGTCCGGCCAGGGCGCCGACGAGGTGTTCGCCGGCTACGACTGGTACCCGCCGCTGCGCGACACCCCCCGTGACCAGGCCGTACAGGCCTACGAAGCCGTGTTCACCGACCGTCCGCACGCCGAGCTGGCCGACATCCTCGAGCCCGAGTGGCTGCTCGACCACGACCCCAGCCGGGCCTTCGTCGCAGAGCACTTCGCGATGCCGGGTGCCGACGAGACGGTGGACGCCGCACTGAGGCTGGACAGCACGATCATGCTCGTGGACGATCCGGTCAAGCGCGTCGACAACATGACGATGGCCTGGGGACTCGAGGCACGCGTGCCGTTCCTGGACCACGAGCTCGTCGAGCTCGCGGCGGCGTGCCCACCAGAACTGAAGCTCGCGCTCGGCGGCAAGGGCATCCTCAAGGAGGCGGCCCGCGGCGTCGTCCCGGACGAGGTGATCGACCGGCCCAAGGGGTATTTCCCCGTGCCCGCGATCCGTCACCTGGAAGGACCGTTCCTGGAGCGGGTGCGCGACGCCGTCACGGACCCGGTCGCGAAGGCACGGGGCCTGATCCGGGGCGGGTGGCTCGACCGTATGCTCGCGGATCCGAACACACAGCGCACCAACCTGGGCTCGAACGCCTTGTGGCAGGTGGCACTGCTGGAGATGTGGTTACAGGAGAGGGGGATCTAGCTCATGAACGGTGTCAACGTGGATACCTTCACCGACCGGCGGCGCGCGCAGCTGGCCGGTGAGCTGGACGAACGCCTCTTCACCCCCGCGTACCGCTCCGCGCTGCCCTCGCCCGACGGCACGCTGCTGGCCTGGATCTCCGACCGCGACGGGCGCCCGCGCGCCTACGTCGGCCCCATGCCGGCGGGCGAGCGGCCCGCCGAGCAGCCCGCCGCGCCGCTGGACACCGAGGTGGACCCGGCCGTGGCGTGCGACGTCAAGGCGCTGAGCTGGTCCCCGGACGGCACCTTCGTGGCCTGTGAGGTGGCCCCCGGCGGCGGCGAGCGGACCCGGGTCCTGCTGCTGTCCCCCGACGGCGCCGAGCGGCGCGAGATTGCCGCCGGCTCCTCCGCCGTCACCCTCGGGGCGTGGTCCCCGACCGGCCGGCAGCTCGGCGTCACCATCTACTCGGACCGCGCCGCCGGCGGCGACGGGTCCGGCACGGCCTGCCTCGTCGACGTCCGGGACGGCTCCTCGATCGTCCTCGGCTCCGGCCCGTCGGCCGCGGTCTGCGCGGTCACCCGGGACGGCCGGCGCGCCGTGCTGCGCACCGGGCGTCGCGGGGCCCGCACCCTCGAGCTCATCGACCTGTGGACCGGGCGCCGCACCGACCTGCTGCCCGGGCACGACGCCACGGTGGCCGACGTGCGCTTCGGCGTCACGGGCGGCGTGCTCTACCTGCACACTGACGCGGGCCGGGACCGTCCCGCGCTGCTCGCGTGCTCGATCGGCGACGACGCCTCCGGCGGGGAGGTCTCCCTCGCGTGGGAGGTCGCCTGCAGAGGACACGACGACCTCGACCAGGTCGCCCTCGACCCGGCCGGGGCCCGCGCCGCGCTCGTCTGGAACGTCGACGGCCGCTCCGAGCTCGAGCTCGTCGACCTGCGCACCGGGCTCACCGACCCGGTGCCCGACCACCCCGGCGACGTCGTGACGGGGCTGGCGTTCACCCGCGACGGCCAGGCGCTGCTGGTCGGCAGCGAAGGGCCGGCGGTGCCGCCGCACGTCGCCCGGATCGCGCTCGACGTCCCCCTCGCCGAGCCCACCCCGCTGCTCCCCGACACCTTCGACGCGCTCGAGCAGCTCGTCGACCCCACGCTGCACGAGTTCCGCGCCGAGGACGGGCTGACCCTGACCGGTTGGCTGTTCCGCCCGCGCGGCGGGTTCGGCGCCGCCCCGACCCTGGTGTGGCTGCACGGCGGGCCGGAGGCGCAGGAGCGCCCCGTCTTCCAGCCGCTGTTCCAGGCGCTCGTCGCCGCGGGCGTGCAGGTCTTCGCGCCCAACGTGCGGGGCTCGGCCGGGTTCGGGCGCGTGTTCTCGCAGGCCGACGACCTGGACCGGCGCTTCACCGCCATCACGGACGTGCGGGCGGCGGTCGGCTTCCTCACGTCCTCGGGCGTCGCCGACCCGGACCGCATTGGCGTCTCCGGGCGTTCCTACGGCGGCTACCTCACGCTCGTCGCGCTCGCGTGGTTCCCCGAGCTGTTCGCGGTGGGCGTCGACGTGTGCGGCATGTCCGACCTGCAGACCTTCTACTCCGACACCGAGCCGTGGATCGCCGCCGCCGCGACCACCAAGTACGGCGACCCGGAGCGGGACCCGGAGCTGCTGCGCGCGCTCTCCCCCATCCACAGCGCCGACCGGATCAGCGCGCCCCTGATGGTCGTGCACGGGGCGTACGACACGAACGTCCCGCTGGGCGAGGCCGAGCAGATCGTCGCGGCGCTGCGGGCCCGCGGGGCGGCCCCGAACTTCCTCCTGTTCGACGACGAGGGCCACGAGACCCACGCCGTCGCCAACCGCGCGGAGTTCACCGCCGAGGTGGTGCGGTGGGTGACGGGCCACCTCACGGAGCCCGCCTCCCGGACGGCGTGAGGTGGGAGCCCGCTGGGCTTCGCACGATCGACGCGCTGGGCCGCCCACGATCGACCCGGCTGGCTCGCATGCTTGCTCCGGCTGGCTCCCATGATCGATCCGAGCGGTGCGGGAGCGCTGCGCGGGGAGCGGTTCTGTAGCGCTCACATGAGGAGCGGCCACGCCGTAGCGCTCGCATCGAGGGCAACCACATGGTCAGTGTGACGGTCACAGGAACGCTGTCGGACGAGCCGCAGCGTGACGCTCGCTTCGAGGGCGACCACATGATCAGTGTGACGGTCACAGGAACGCTGTCGGACGAGCCGTAGCGTGACGCTCGCAGTGATCATGAACGCCGCGTCGGGCCTGATCGTTCCGAGTGGTACGGGGGCGCTGGCCGGCGAGCCGCAGCGTGACGCTCGCGCTGATCATGAGCGCGGCGTCGAGCATGATCATTGCGAGTGGTACAGGAGTGCTGGTCGGCCAGCTGCTACGTGACGCTCGCGCTGATCATGAGCGCGCGTCGGGCGTGATCGTTTCGAGTGGTACAGGAGCGCTGGCCGGCGAGCCGCAGCGTGACGCTCGTAATGATCACGGACGCGAGGTCTCAGCATGACCATTGCGAGTGGTACAGGAGTGCTGGTCGGCCAGCTGCTACGTGACGCTCGCGGTGATCATGAGCGAGTTGGGCATGATCGTTCCGAGCGTTACAGGAGCGCGGGCCCGCGAGCTGCTGCGTGACGCTCGCCGTGATCATGGGCGGGTGCCCTCTGCATGATCGTTGCGAGCGGTACGGGAGCGCTGCTCAAGGAGCCGCCCGGTACCGCTCGGAGTGATCATGGTCAAACCGACCTGTCCAAGGCGCATCCAGGGCAACATCGCTGTGAGCGACCAGCCTGTACGCGTTCCCTGTATGCGTTGTGGAGCCATAACGCTGTCAACGACCGCTCCACGCCGCGTTGTGGAGCCATAACGCTGCCAGCGACCGGTCTTTCGCGTTGGGGGCCAGGAGGCGTGTTGAGACGCCGGCGACTCCGAGAGAGCGGGACGTGGTCAGGCGCGGGAGAAGGACTGGATGAGTTGGTTGCCGTCGCTGCCCGTGCCGACCCGGAAGGTGTAGGGCTCGCTGGTGGTGGAGCCGTCGTTGCGGGTGAAGACGATGGTGCCCAGGACCTGGCCCTGGCCCGTGGACCGGGCGTTCTGGATCTGCACCTCGCTCATGCCGCCGTAGAAGCGGCGGAAGCTGTCGATCCCGCCCGAGGCGGCCTGGGCCTGCGACCCGAGCAGCGCGAAGGCGGCGTCGGGGTTGTCGGGCAGGAGGCTGTAGTAGCGCTGCACGAAGGACACGGCGTCGGTGTCGGAGGCCGCGCTGGTCGACGGCGAGGGCGACGGCGAGGGCGTGGTCGTGCGCGGGGTCGACGTGGGCGGGGTGGTCTGCGTCGGCGACGGGGTGGTCGTCGGCGCGGCGATCGGTGGGGCGGTCGCTCCGCCGCTCTGGTCGCCGTTGTCGGCCCCGCGGATCGCGCCGATCGCGACGCCGACGCCCACGACCAGCAGCACGAGGGCGAGGATGACGAACGGCAGCAGCCGCCGCCCGCGCGGCTTGCCGCCGGCGGGCGGCCGCTCGGACCCGGGTGGCACGACGACCGGCGGCGCCGGCATGTCCGTGAGCGTGCGCGGACCGGACTTGCGCGCGGCGGCGGGCTGCGGCGTCGGCATCACGCGAGTGGTGATCGGCGGGGCCGCGGCCGACCCGGCCGTCGAGGCCCCGCCCGCGATCGCGGCCAGTGCGTCGCGGGCCTGCGCGGCGGTGGGCCGGTCGGTGGGCTCGTTCGACAGCAGGCGCATCAGCAGCGCGGTCAGCGGGCCCGCGTTCTCCGGGGGCCGGACGGCGCCGGTGGCGACCTTGTGGAGCAGGGCGTAGGCGTTGTCGTCGAGCCCGAAGGGGGGCTCGCCCTCGACCGCGGCGTAGAGGGTGGCGCCGAGGGCGAAGACGTCGGACGCCGAGGTCGGCTCCTGCCCGCGCGCCACCTCCGGCGCGAGGAAGGCCGGGGTGCCGGCGATCATGCCGGTGCGAGTGAGCTGGACGTCGTCGACCGCGCGCGAGACGCCGAAGTCGGTGATCTTGGCGCGGCCGTCCTCGGCGATCAGGACGTTGCCGGGCTTGATGTCACGGTGCACCACCCCGGCGGCGTGCGCGGCCGCCAGCCCGTCGGCGACCTGGAGGCCGATCGCCGCGACCTCGCGCGGCCCCATCGGGCCCTTCTCCCCCAACACCACCGCGAGGGAGCGCGAGGGGAGGTACTCCATGACCAGCCAGGGCCGCTCGTCGTGCACCACGACGTCGAACATGCTGATGACGTGCGCGTGCTGCAGCCGCGCCCCGATCCGGCCCTCGCGCAGCAGGCGCTGGCGGGACTCCTCGGCGGCGTCGGCCCCGTTGCCGCTGACCGGCGCGGCCGCCGCGATCAGCTCCTTGACGGCGACGGTCCGGTTCAGCAGCTCGTCGGTTCCCCGCCACACGGCGCCCATCGCCCCGATACCGATGCGTTCCTCGAGCCGGTAGCGGTTCCCGATGCGCGGGGCGTCGGGCTCGGGCGGGGTCATGACCGTCAAGGGTAGGCACTCCGCGCGCGCGAGGTGCCGGGAGGTCGGGTCAGACGGGGCTCCCCCGCCAGGGTGACACGTGACGACGGGTGATCGCACGGAGGGTCGAACCAGGCCTCTCCGGGGTCACCCGGGTGGCCGAGCGGCACGAGTATCACCTGCCGCTCATCGCGGCAGGCCGAGCTTGCGGGCGCAGGCGGGCCAGGAGCCGTAGCCGTCGCGCCGGTCCCGGACCTTCTCCGCGATCTCGATCTGCTGCTCCTTGGTGGCCTGGTCGGCGCGCGGCGCGTACTTCGTGCCGCCGAAGTCCGACCAGGTGCCCGAGTCGAACTGGAGGCCGCCGTAGTAGCCGTTGCCGGTGTTGATGCCCCAGTTCCCGGAGGACTCGCACGCGGCCAGGCTGTCCCAGGTGCCCGAGGTCGGTGCGGCCGGCGTCTCGGGCTTCTCGGGCTTCTCCGGCTCGGCAGGCTTCGGCTGCTCGTCGGGTTTGGCAGACTCGGCGGGCTTCTCGGGCTCGGGCTTCTCCGGCTCGGCCGGTTTCTCCGGCCCGGCAGGCTTCTCGTCGGGGCGCTCCTCGGGCCGCCCCGCGCGGGCGGGTTCGGGAGCGGGGTCCTCGGTCCGGTCGGAGTCCTGCACGGACCGGTCGTCCGCGGGCTTCGAGCCTGCGGGTCTGCCGCCGCCCGTGTGGCTGCCGGACCGGTCACGAGCGGACCGCTGCGCGTCGTCGGCCCCGTCACCGGTCCCGCTCGGGCGACGGGTCTCGTCGCCGCGCACCTCGGCGCCGTCGGTGCCGTCGGGGTCCGGCCCGTCGCCGTCGGAGATGCCGGAGATGTCGGGGAGCATCGCGAAGCCGGGGTCCTCGAGGACCTCGGCGCCTGGCGCGCCATAGACTGCTGCCTCGTCGTCGAGGACGAGGACCCAGTCCCGCTCGTCGCCGGTGGCCGCGGGGGCCTCGAACGCCGCCTTGCCGGTCGCCTCGACCGGTTCCTCCACCTCCAGCACCTCGCCGGTCCGCGGGTCGACCCACGAGGCCCGGACCCGCTCCGCCGTGAGCATGTCGAGGTCCACGGTGACGTCCTCGCCCTCCGGCGTGTACGCGACGAGGAACGATCCGTCCGAGGCGACGGCGGCCGAGACCCGCGCTTCGCCCGTGGAACCGCTGCCGGCCAACGCCCCGTCGGCCGGTTCCAGCAGGCGGTAGGGCCGCGACTCCAGGACGCGCTTGAGGACGCCGAGCTGGGCGCCGCCGTCGGTCTCCACCGCCTCGGTCCAGCCCGGCCCGAAGTCGGAGACGGCCGAGTCGGCGTAGGTCGCGCCGCTCGCGCCGCCGAGTGCCGCGCGCCACGCCTCGGCCCGGACGTCGTGGTCGGTCGTCGCGCCGGCCCCGCAGTCCTGGCCCTCGGTGGGCGGGGTGGCGTCGAGCAGCGGTTTCTCGCTCCCCGCCGCCGCGGCCCGCGCGTCGGCCCGCGACGCGGACGACGCGCAGCTGCCGCTCGCCGCGGAGGTCACGTCCGCAGAGGCGGCCGAGTCTGCCCCGGACGAGCCCGCCTCCGTGGAGGCTCGCGCAGGGCCGACCCGCGCCGAACCCGCCCGCTCAGCGTCCGCACCCGGCGAATCTGCCTCCGCAGACTCCGCCTCCGCAGACTCCGCCTCCGCAGACTCCGCCTCCGCCGAGTCCGCTTCGGTGGAATCGACTGGAACAGGCCCCGCCGGCGCGGCGTCCGACTCCTGCCGTTCCACCCCGGCCGAGCCGTCGCCGAGCCCGCTCGCCGCCCCCTCCCCGTCGGGCGCGGCTTCGGCCGCGACGTCGGGAGCACCGCCTTCCTCGACGAGCTCGTTGCCGAAACCGCCCTCGGGCTCGCCCTCGAGGTCGAGATCGAGATCAGCGGCGTCGGCCGGGGGCCCTCCCGCAGCGGAGCCGGCAGCCGAGGCTCCTGCCCCGGCCGAGCCACCGTGCGCGCCCGAACCGCCCGAGCCGCCGAGGCCGCCAGAGCCGCCCGCTCCCCCGCCGCCCGCACCCCCACCTTCGGAAGCCCCCCTCGGCAGATGCGCCACCGGTGCGTCGCTCCCACCCTCCCGCAACCCCGCGACCAGCTCCGACCAGATCCCCTCGTGCCCGCCCTCGTCGTCGCCCCCGGTCAGCCAGACGACGGAGGCGTCGCCGTAGCGCGCGCCGAGGAAGCTCCCGTACTCCCGCGCGCTGCGCTCCGTGACCAGGGTGCCGGCGAGCCCGTCGCTCCACACCGGGGCCAGGGCCAGCGTGACGCCCTTGTCGGCGGCCGAGCGGACGAGCCCGTCGACGTGCTCCCAGTAGGCCTCGGTCGGGGCGCCGAGGTGCCCCGCGAAGGCCGCGTTCCCGTCCTGGTCGCGCGGCGCGCCGGGGCGCACGAGGGCGGTCCGGACGACGGTGAAGCCCTGATCGGCCCGCGCGCCGAGGTAGTCGGCGGCCCGGTCCCCGTCGAGCGCGGTGACGAGGCCCCACGCCGTGTCTGCGAGCCAGTAGAAGGGCGTGCCGTCCGGCCGGGAGAACCAGCGCCCGTCGACCCGCACCCCGCCCTCCGGGGCCGCCTCCCGAACCACAGCCGCGACGAGCACGCCCGCCAGCACGACGACCACCGCCAGCGCCGCACCCAGCGCCCGTCCGTAACCACCCACGCGTCGCACGCTCGCAGCGCGACCCGGACGCGCGGGGCGGAACGGATCATCCCGTCACGATCGTGAACGCCTCGCCCGCGATCCGGCAGATGTCGGGCGCAGACGACCTGCGGGAACGGGGGGCGCGGGAGCAGAATGAACCTGTCCGAGAACTGCGGCGGAGGGAGAGCGATGAAGATTGCGGACATCCTCGACGCGAAGGGCCGGACCGTCCACTGGATCCTGCCCTGGAAGAGCGCCGCGGACGCCGTCGCCCGCCTCGAGCAGCTCGGCGTCGGCGCCCTGGTCGTCTGCGACGGGGAGCAGCGGATGGTCGGGATCGTGTCCGAGCGGGACCTGATCAGGGGGCTCGCCCACCGGGGCGCGAACCTGCTCGACGTGCGGGTCGATGAGATCATGACCCACACGGTCGGCACCGCGCGCCTCGACGAGCCCATCGCCAGCGCGATGGCCCGGATGACCCGCGACCGCTTCCGGCACCTGCCGGTGCTCGAGCGCGGTCAGCTGGTCGGGATGGTCTCGATCGGCGACCTGGTCAAGGCGCGGTTGCGGGAGCTGGAGCTCGAGACCGGCGTCCTGCGGGACGTCTACATCGCGGCCCACTGACGCTGCCCCGACGGTCGAACGGCACTTCTCTGCGGAACTCCTCCGCACAGAAGTGCCGTTCCGGCGTCCGAGGATCAGTAGTCGAAGTCCGGATCTTCGGTACGGGTCCGCTTCAGCTCGAAGAAGTGCGGCCAGCCGGCCAGCAGCCGGGCGCCGTCGAAGACCTTCCCGGCCTCCTCGCCGTGCGGCACCTTGCTGATCACGGGGCCGAAGAAGGCGACGTCGTTCACGTGGATCACCGGCGTGCCGACGTCCATGCCCACCGGGTCCATGCCCGCGTGGTGGCTCGTCGTCAGCTTCTCGTCGTACTCGGTCGAGGTGGCCGCCTCGGCCAGCGACGCGGGCAGGTCCAGCTCCGCCAGCGCCTCCTTGATCACGACGTCGAAGTTTTTGTTGCCGCCGTTGTGGATGCGCTCGCCCATGGCCGTGTACAGCGGGCGCAGGATATCCGGGCCCTTCAGCTCGGCCGCGGCGATGCACACCCGCACCGGGCCCCAGCCCTTCTCCATGAGCGACTGGTACTGCTCCGGCAGGTCGCGGCCGGAGTTCAGCACCGACAGGCTCATCACGTGGAAGTTCAGCTCGATGTCGCGGACCTTCTCGACCTCGAGGATCCACCGCGAGGTCAGCCACGCCCACGGACACAGCGGGTCGAACCAGATGTCGACCTTGGCCGTGTCCTGTTCGGTGCTGGTCATGGGCACTCCGTTCGTCCGGGGAGGGACTCCTGTCGACCGTCACAACCGCGAGAGGTGGACGGCGTGTTCCCGGATACCCCCGGGGCACGGGCGCAATGACGGGGCGACCATCCCGTCCACGTGATTGGATGCCCCCACGCGACAATCCTGGAGGAAGGAGCGCGCCGCGCTCATGGCCCCGCCCAACCTGACCCGGACCGACGCCGAGCGCCGGGCCGCCCTGCTCGACGTCTCCGGCTACGTGGTCGACCTCGACCTCACCGACGGCCGCGGCGGACCGGGCGAGAAGACCTTCGCCACCACCACGACGGTCCGCTTCTCCTGCGCCGAGCCCGGCGCGGACAGCTGGATCGACGTCGTCGGCGCCGGGGTCGAGAGCGCCACGCTCAACGGCACCGCGCTCGACGTCTCCGGCTACCGCGAGGACGACGGCATCGCGCTGCCCGGCCTGGCCGCGGAGAACGAGCTGACCGTCCGCGCCACCGGTACCTACATGAACACCGGCGAGGGGCTGCACCGCTTCGTCGACCCGGTCGACGGCGGCGTCTACCTCTACTCGCAGTTCGAGACGGCGGACTGCAAGCGCCTGTTCGCCTGCTTCGACCAGCCGGACCTCAAGGCCCGCTACACGATCACCGTCACGGCGCCGGACGGCTGGAAGGTCGTGTCCAACGCCCTGGCCGAGACCGAGAAGGCCGGCCCGGCGACGGTGCACCGCTTCGCAGAGTCCGAGGTCATGTCGACCTACCTGGTCGCCCTGATCGCGGGCCCCTACTCGTCGTGGCACGACGAGCACGACGGCATCCCGCTGGGGATCTACTGCCGCGCCTCGCTCGCGCCCCACATGGACCACGAGCGGATCTTCACGGAGACGAAGCAGGGCTTCGACTTCTACCACCGCAACTTCGGGATCCGGTACCCGTTCGGCAAGTACGACCAGCTCTTCGTCCCGGAGTTCAACGCGGGCGCGATGGAGAACGCCGGCGCGGTCACCTTCCTCGAGGACTACGTCTTCCGGTCGCGGGTCACCCGGTTCCTCTACGAGCGCCGCGCCGAGACGATCCTGCACGAGATGGCGCACATGTGGTTCGGCGACCTCGTGACCATGCGCTGGTGGGACGACCTGTGGCTCAACGAGTCGTTCGCCACCTGGGCGTCGGTCCTCTGCCAGGCCGAGGCCACCGAGTACACCGAGGCGTGGACGACGTTCGCGAACGTCGAGAAGTCCTGGGCCTACCGCCAGGACCAGCTGCCCTCGACGCACCCGATCGCGGCGGACATCCCGGACCTGCAGGCCGTCGAGGTCAACTTCGACGGGATCACCTACGCCAAGGGCGCGTCGGTGCTCAAGCAGCTGGTGGCCTACGTGGGGCTCGAGCCCTTCATGGCGGGCCTGCGCGCCTACTTCGAGGCCCACAAGTGGGGCAACGCCACGTTCGACGACCTGCTGGGCGCGCTGGAGAAGTCCTCCGGGCGGGACCTCTCGGACTGGGGCGCGCAGTGGCTGCGCACCACCGGGCTGAACCTGCTGCGTCCGCAGTTCGAGGTGGACCCCGAGGGCCGCTTCACGTCCTTCGAGATCGTCCAGGGCGGTGCGCGACCCGGCGCCGGGGAGACCCGGACGCACCGCGTGGCCGTCGGCGTCTACGACGAGGACTCCAACGGCCGGATCGTGCGCACCGATCGGATCGAGGTGGACGTCACCGGCGAGCGCACCCGGGTGGGGGCCCTGGTCGGGACGCCGCAGGGCAAGCTCGTCCTGGTCAACGACGACGACCTGACCTACTGCGCCCTGCGGCTGGACCCGGGCTCGCTGACCACCCTGATCGACCGGATCGGCGACATCGCCGAGCCGCTCCCCCGCACCCTGTGCTGGTCGGCGGCCTGGGAGATGACCCGCGAGGCCGAGCTCAAGGCGCGGGACTTCACCACGCTGGTGTCCGGCGGGTTCGGCCGGGAGACCGAGATCGGCGTCGTGCAGCGGCTGCTGCTGCAGGTCCAGACCGCCGTGGCCTCGTACGCCGACGAGTCGTGGGCGACCGACACGGGCTGGCCGATGCTCACCGACGCCCTGTCCGCACAGCTCGACCTGGCCGAGCCCGGCTCGGACGCCCAGCTCGCCGTGGTCAACGCGCTGTCCGGGAGCGTCCTGCCCGCGGCGACGCTGGACCGGTTCGCCGCCTGGCTCGAGGGCCAGGACGTCCCGGAGGGGCTGACCGTCGACACCGACCTGCGCTGGCGGCTGCTGCATGCGCTGGTGGCGCACGGCCGGGCCGGCGAGGAGGCGATCGACGCCGAGCACCGCCGCGACCCCACGGCGGCCGGCGAGCGCCAGGCCGAGCGCGGCCGTTCGCTGATCCCGACGGCGGAGGCGAAGGCCCGCGCCTGGGACCGCGCGGTGCACGACGACGAACTGCCCAACGCCGTCAACGAGGCGATCATCGGCGGCTTCGCCCACCCGGGGCAGCGGGCCCTGCTCGCGCCCTACGTGGAGAAGTACTTCGCCGAGGTCGCGGACGTGTGGGCGCGGCGGACGTCGGAGCGCGCGCAGAGTGTGGTCCTCGGGCTGTTCCCGTCGTGGGCCGTGGAGAAGTCGACGGTCGACGCCGCCGACGCCTGGCTGGCCGACGAGAGCCACCCGCCGGCCCTGCGCCGGCTGGTGTCCGAGGGCCGGGCCGGGATCGTCCGCGCCCTGGCTGCGCGGGAGTTCGACCGCAGCTGACCGCACCATGGCTCCACAACGCCCTCCAGCCCCGGTCGTGAGCGCGTTGTGGAGCCATACTGCGCTCCCGGTACGGGTGGCGACCCCGCCCGGAGTCGCACGCTCCGTCGCAGGTCGATGACACGCAGCACGAAGGTTGCTCGGCATTCGGGTGAATGTCGACTGCTCCCCACGGCGCTGCCATACTCCGCATCTCACCGAGGGTGACCCGCGCTCCCCCATCTGCGGCGCCCCCGACCCCGCCGGAGTCCGCGTATGCGTATGCCGTTCGCGCTCTACCCCGTCCTGCTGGCGTGCGTCGTGGTCGTCGCGGGCTGCGGCAACCCGAGCGCCGAGCAGGCCGCGCTCGTCAGCACCGGCCCGGCGACGGCCGATCCCCTCCCCGCGCCCGCGGCGATGCCGGTCCCCGGGGCGCCGTCGGTCCTGCAGGCGGCGCTCGAGGCCAGCCGGAACCTGCCGAAGCCCACGCCCACCCCGACGTCGTCCGCGGCCCCCGGGTCGCGGTCCGGCGGGAGCAGCGGCGTCACGGGGCCGGACGGCCGGACCGTGCACACCGAGGTGACCTTCTACGGCGCCTACGACAACGACCCGCCGGGCAGCACCACGATCGCCTATCCCACCAAGCACTCCCAGGCGGGCGGTCGCGGCACCTACGCCGACCCGATCACCTTCGCCACCGATCCGGAGTTCATGGCCGTCGGCACGCTGGTCTACTACGCGCCGCTGAAGAAGTACTTCGTGATGGAGGACCTCTGCGCCTCCTGCCAGGAGGAGTACCAGGCGAATCGGCACCCGCACATCGACTTCTACACCGGCGGGTTCGACAGCGGCGTCTCGGCCTGCCAGGCCGCGCTCACGCCGTCCGGCCTGGCCGCGGTCGAGGTCTCGCCGCCGCCGGGCCGCGCGGTCGACACCACACCGCTCTACTCGAACGGGCGATGCATCTCCGGTTGATCACGGGGAACTCTGGAGAGAGTGACGAGCGCAGATCCGCCCGCCCCTCCGGCCCTGCCCGCGTACCTGCGCCGGCCCGCCGCCGTCGCGGTCGGGCTGGCCACGGTCGTGTTCGCGCTGCTGGGCACCCGCTACGCGGGGGGCAGCGGCTACGGCCGGGTCGACGGGCACGCCGAGAACCTCGTCGACTCACCCGCCTCGGCGCACCTCTGGTTGCTCCGGCGGCTCAGTGAGCTCGGCTCACCGCCGCTGGTGGTGTTCGCGGCGTTCGCGCTCTGCGGACTCTGCCTGGCGCTGGGCCGGCGGCGGCTCGCCGTCGTCGCGATCGTGGGGCCGGGACTCACCGGCGTGGCCACGACCTACCTCAAGCCCGCGATCGGCCGCACGATGGAGTTCGGCGGGTTCGCCTACCCCAGCGGGCACACGGGCGGCGCGACGTCGATCGCCCTGGTCGCCGCGTTGCTGCTGGTCAGCCTGGTGCGCCCCGGGCGGATCACCGGCATCGCGCTCGTCGTCACCATCGCGCTCGTCGTCGGCGGCACGATCGGCACGGCCATGGTCGCGACCGGCGCCCACTACCCCACCGACACGGTCGGCGGCTTCTGCGCCGCCGTCGCGTTCGTGCTGGGCACCGCGCTCCTGTCGGAGACCGTCGCTGCCTGGTGGCACGCCCGCCGCGCCGGCTGAGCGAAACCCCCGGACACGCCGAGGGCCCCGCCGGCGATCCGGCGGGACCCTCGGTGGTCCGTGCGGTCAGCGACGGAACAGACGACCCAGCAGCCCCTTCTTCCCGCTGCCGTCGGCCGGCGTGTAGTGCCCGCAGACGGCGGCACCGCAGGCACCGCAGTCGTCGCCCGGCCGGTAGTGCTCGTGCGCCCCGGCCTCGTGCCCGCACACGCACACCCCTGCCGGCGCGGGGGCCTGCGGCCGCGGCGCAACCGGCGGCGCGATCGGTGCACCCGCTTCCTCACCGGTCCGCTGGGCGGGCACTGCGACGCCGGGCGTCGCGAGATCGTCCACCGCCGGCAGCCCCGTGGGCGGGGTCAGCACCGACGAGGAGGATCCCTGCGCACCACGACGGGACGTGGAGCGGTTGCGCGGACGGGCGTTGTCCGACTCACCCATTCGGGATCCCACCTTTCTTCCGACCGGCCTCGCAGGGCCGGATGCGCCACAGTATGCAACCGATCGACCCCTCCGGGCCATCACCAGGAGAGGTGAGACGCCCGACGGTGTCCGGAGTTGCCCTACGGCGCGACGGGGTCGGTGGCCGGTCGGTTCGCGTCGACGGCCGGAAGAGTGACCGTCGCGGCGCAGCCGCGCGGGCCGTCCACCGTCCGCAGGGACAGGGACCCTCCCTGGCCCTCCACGAGCTCCCTGCTGATGTGGAGCCCCAGTCCGGAACCGCCGGCGCGGGCGTCGTGCACACCCCGTCCGAGTACGTCGCGCTCCTTCCCCGGGGGAAGGCCCGGTCCGCGGTCCCTGACCTCGATTACCACGTCGTCATGCTCGGAAAACGCCGTCACCGTGACGGGGGTTCCCGGCGCGTGGCGTTCACAGTTGGCCAACAGGTTCGTGACGATCTGCGCGGCCACCGCCGAGCTCCCGAGCGCGGCCAGCCCCTCGGCCACCTCCAGGCGCACCTGCCGCCCCCGCGCGCGCTGCAGCTCCACCAGGTTCGCGAGCATCGGCTCGAGCTCGTAGGAGCCCGGCTCCTCGGCCAGGTCCTCCTCCAGCTCCAGCGGGTCCCCCGAACGCTCGAGGATGGTGTGCAGGCGGCCGAGCTCGGCGAGGACGGCGCTGCGCAGCCGGTCGTGGTCGGGCCCGTCGGCCTCCGCCGAGAGCAGATGGGTGATCCCGGCCAGACCCGCCAGGCCGTTGCGCAGCTCGTGGTTGCGCTCGGCGGTGTGGGCCGCGGCGCGCTCCATGTGCAGTGCCGCGGCGGCCAGCTCCTCCTGCTGCTCGAAGTTCTCCTCCTGCAACGACCGCAGGCCACGCTGGACGAGCTGGAGCAGTCCGACCAGCAGCACCGCCATCCCGACGAGCCGCAGCGCGGGGAACACCAGGTCCGGCACCGGCGGGCCCATCGGCGTGGACAGCCGGTAGAGCTGGGCACCGGCCAGGATCACCAGGCCGAGCCCGATCCGCAGCCGGCTCGTGCTCTGCCGGCGCGCGGCGTCGACGACCGCCAGCACCGCGGCGGCGACCCAGCCGACCACGACGACCACCGCGTTGACCGGGCCTGCGATGAACAGGGTGGCGGCCCCGAGATCGGGCACGAGGAGCAGGGCCAGCACGGCGAGGACCGCACCGGCGAGCATGATGACCCAGCCGCCCCACGTGCCCATCCGGCGCGGCGAGCGCAGGGCGAAGACCAGCAGCACGAGGGCCGTCGCGTAGGCGATGAACCGGGAGACCTGGGTCGCTGACGGGATGGTCCCGGCCGGGGCGGAGACGCCCCAGGGCAGCACGACGAGGCAGTACAGGACCAGCGCGGCCGCGAGCCAGGCCAGCCGGGCCTCGGTCAGCAGGCGCGAGGCCACCAGCGCGAGGATCGCGGCGGCCGCGCCTATGCCGGCCGCGATGAGCGTGACGATGTCCGCCGCGGTCTCCTGGTGGAGCCAGTCGAGCACCCGTGGGCTGGCGGCCAGGACGACGACCGCGGCGCACAGTGCGAGCAGCACGCCGACGTCGATGGCCAGGCGGGAGGTGAAGCGGGCACGCCGCAGCCGCCCCACCGCGCTCGTGACACCGGTCGCCATGAGCCGAGGACCCCCTCCCCGAGCGCGCCGCGGGCGCGCCGTTCATCCATCTTAGGGATGCGCACATGCTGGGACGGGGCGGACGATGGACCTCAACCGATCGGCCGTCGGGCGTTCGCCCGACAGGGCATGCCGACGAGGACCGGCGGCGCGGGGGTCAGGCCCCGGTCGCCCGCCGGTAGAGGGCCACGGCCTCGAGCTGCGAGCTGACCTCGAGCTTGGTGAGCACCGCGCGGATCTGGGTGCGGACGGTCGCCAGCGACACCACGAAGTGATCCGCCACGGCCTGGGCGCGTTTGCCGCGGGCCAGTTCGGCCAGCACCTCCCGCTCCCGCTGGGTGAGCCGGCCGAGCTTCTCGGCGAGGTCCCGGCGCTCCGCCTGCCGGCGGCGGTAGAGGTCGATGAACTTGCGCCGCCGGTCGTCGGGCATCACCGGGCGCCCGGCGACCGCCTCGCGCACGGCCGCGAGCAGCGTGGGGAACGGCGCGTTCTTCGGCACCCAGGCGAGCGCGCCGGCGTCGAGGGCCGAGCCGACGCGGGCCGGGTCGGCGCTGCCGGAGAGGACGAGGACCTGCCAGCCGGCGCCCAGCAGTGGGCCGACCAGCTCCACGCCGTCGATCCGGTTGCCCTCGGCGTCGCGCCCCAGGTCCAGGTCCAGCAGGACGAGCCCGGGTGCGAGCTTGGCGACCTCCGCGAGGATGCCGCGCTCCGCCGCCGGCCGGATGCGGGACGCCTCGATGCCCTCGGAGCGCAGGCCGAGCACGAGCGAGGTCGCGACGAGCTCGTGGTCGTCGACGACCACGACGGGAGTGCCGACCCCCGTGGGCCTGCGCCCGGGGTCGTGCCGTGTCGGTTCGCTCATGGAGTACGACGGTGGCTTTCGCTGTGGGTCCGACGGCCGGTCCTGAGACTGCACCGATTCGCCCACCGGGTACCACTCACGGCACCGGGGGTGGGGGAATCCGCACGCCTTGCCCACATGATTGCACCATATGGCTGACGAGCCCTACCCATCACGCACGATTGCGTGATGGGGGTGTGGCACGGCCCGCTCCCGGGCCGCGGGTCAAGGGTCCGTCAGCGGCGGGGGCCGGCCTGGTCGGCCAGCATCCGCAGGCCGCTGAGCAGCCCGCCGAGCAGGTCGCTCTCCTTGAACGAGGCCACCATGCTCATGACGGCGAGCTTGGCACCCCGGTCCGGCAGCCGCAGCTTCGCCTCGGAGCCGGTGATGACCTCGACGACGCGCTGGCCAGGGCTCACCGCGACCAGGACGGACTCCGGCGCGCGCTCGAGCGAGGCCTGCAGCTCGGCGGCGCGGATCTCGGTCTTCTCGCCGAGGTCGCCCAGGTAGATCGCGAAGAGCAGACCGGTCTCGCGGCTGGCGAGGGTCAGCGCCTCGTCGAGGCGGGACAGCTGGGGCGTCGTGAAGGGGCCGGTCCTGTCCACCTCGTGGAAGACCACGGCCGCCGACACCCGGCCGGACCCGGTGACGACCGTGCCCTCCGGCAGGCTGTCCGGGTCGATCGTCGCGACGGCACCGTGGCCGCCGTGCTCACCAGTGGCCACGGGCACCCCCGGTCGTCGCGGCACCCTCGGCCGGCTCGATGTGCTCGACGTGGGCGGGCAGGTGCGCCCCGGCGGGGTTCGCCGTCCACAGCACCGGCTCGTAGCTCCACTTCTCACCAGTGCGGTACTTCGGCCGCTTGGCGGCTCTCGGCGCGATCGTCAGCAGAGCCAAGACCGCGTAGATCACCACGGGCGGCAGCACGAAGGCCAGCACCGTCTGCACCACGCTCACGGATGCACAACCTAGTCCATGGCCCCGGGCCCGGGCATGCCAGGCGAGGTGGACCTGCCTCACACCGGCGTCAGACCCCGGCCTCGCAGGGCAGCACGCCCCGCCGGATCGCGCCCGTCAGCTCGTCGAAGTCCCGTTCGGTCTGGTCGGCGTAGGCGCGGGCGAAGCGGCACACCGCGCGCCGGAACTTCCCGCCGCCCCCGACGTAGCCGCTGATCATCGAGGCGCCGCTGGTCCGGGCGTGGCCCTTGGCGAGGAGTCGGCCGCAGACGGCGGCGTAGTCGGCGAGGGTGGCCGCGTCGATGCCGTCGAGGACGATCGCGCCCTTCATGTCGCGGAACTGGCGGACGTAGTACTGCCGCTCGCCGACGGTGGTCCACCCGAGCAGCGGGTCCGACACGGTCTGCAGGGCCTGCTGGTACTCGACGACCCGTTGGCCCTGATGGGCGTGCCAGGCGTCGTCGCCGTGCACGTACGGGGCCACGACGGAGCGGCGGGCCTGTTTGAGCTGCAGGAACAGGACGTCGTCGGCACCCGATCCCTCGCACAGCGCGATGTAGGCGCGCAGCCCGACCGACCCGACGCCCACGACCTTGTGCGCGACGTCGACGACCCGGTACCCGCCGACCACCCGCGCCCAGTGCGGCGGCAGGGTCCGCAGGTACTGGTCGAGGGCCGCCAGGATCCTTTCGTACTGTCCGCTGTCCGGACGGGTGATCACCGGCGGCTCGGTGACCAAGCGGCGTTCCGCTCCGTCGCGCTGGGTGAAGCGGGGCAGGGCGCGGTCGCTGGTGCGCCGACGGGCCTTCCGGGCCGCGGAGGCAACGGCCTTGCGGCTGCTCTTGCGCGGCGCCTCCTCGTGCAGCTCCTGCGCCCCGATCCGCTCGAACGAGCGGGCCAGCAGCGGCTCCTCGGCCAGGCGCTCGAGGTGGCGGCGGTAGGCGTCGACGCACCGCGCCACCGCGTTCCCGCACTCGTCCTCGCCTGCCGAGTTGTCCCGGCCCGCCACCCAGATGCTCGCCGCCAGCCGGCGCAGGTCCCACTCCCACGCGCCGGGGTGGGCCTCGTCGAAGTCGTTGAGGTCGAAGACGAGCTCGCGCTCGGGCGAGGCGTAGAAGCCGAAGTTGCCGAGGTGGGCGTCGCCGCAGATCACCGGCCGGATGCCGGTGGCGGGCAGGGTCGCGAAGTCGGCGGTGTGCAGGGCCGCGGCGCCGCGCAGGAACGCGTACGGGCTCGCGCTCATCCGCCCGATCCGGACGGGCACCAGCCGCGCGACCCGGCCCTTGTTCGTCGCGATCACGGACTCGACGGCCCCGATCCTCCGGTTGCTCGGCGACCACGCCGCGAGCGACGACCGCGGCACCCCCTGGCGCAGGCTGCGGCCCAGGGCGTACCGCTCCGGGCGGGGGACGGCGGGCGCGGAGAGCAGCGCGAAGCCGTCGCGGTCGCGCGGGTCGAGCGAGGCGAGGACGGCGTGCGGGTGCATGAAGAGGTGATACCCGACGGGCGGTCCCGGCGCCGGGCCCGATGGCACCTCGGGCGGTTCGTCCGTCCGTCGGCCGGCGTCGGGACGGTTGGCCCCACGCATACACCCGGTGATCTCCTCGTCACCCGCTCGGGTTGTTCGGCCGACGCCGCCCGACCACGATGGACCGCATGCGCTTCCGGCGGGCGGCCCTGGCCCTGGTCGCGGCGGCGGGCCTCGCCGGGCTCGCGGGCTGCGCGACCTCGGGCCCGACCCCGCTGTGCGACCAGGCGCGCGGGCTGGTCGGCCAGGGGCAGCTCGCCCAGGCCGCGGAGCTGTTCGCCCGCGCGCAGGTCCGGGACGAGGGCACGTGTGCCGACGACGGTCTCGGCGAGGTCGGCAACCGCTACACGATGGCCTACACCGACGCGGCCCGCGGCTCCGCGGCGGAGGTCGAGGGCCACACCGACCTCGCACAATCCGCCTACGAGTCCGCGCTGCGGCTCGACGCGGGCAACCAGGCGGCATCCAACGGCCTGGTCCGCCTCGGCCTCCCGCCCGCCGAGCGCAGCGCCCCGCTCCCCCTGCCCGCCGTCGCGCCCTACCCCCGGGCGTCGTGGTGGACGGGGTGGCAGATCGCGCTCCCGGCCCTGGTCCTCGCCGTGCTGGCCGTGTCGGGAGTGGGGTTGCTGTGGCGGCGCGGCGGGATCGGGGACCCACGCACGGCGGCCTCGTCGGGGACCGGGAAGAGCTCACGACCCGCGGCTTTCCTGGAGTGGCGCGGGCGCGGATGGCGGCGAAGCCGGTCGGACGACGAGGAAGAAAAGTTCGGACTGGCACCCGACGCCACGGAGGCGGGTCGGGACGCGGCCGTTGCTCAGGCCGCGGCCTCTGGGGCGGCCGATCGATCGGAAGCGGGTGGCGAGAACGCCGGCCCGGTCCGTGACGACGAGCCGGGCGGCATGTCGGACGGGGACACGCAGCCCGTGCCGGCGGCCGGAGGTGGGGAGGACGAGCGTCGGCTCGAGTGGGACCGCGAGGAGCGGGGTGCCGCTGCGGAGGGTGGTGCGTGGCTGACGCGCGGCCGGGACCTCGGCCGTGGCAGGTCGAGGCGGAGGCGCCGCACGCAGGAGGAGGCCGACGCCGGTTGGACCCGGATGCGTGACGATCCCGCGCCGGAGCCCGCCGAGGTCCGACCGCCCGCGTCCCGCCCGCTCGCGGCGGCCCCGGGAGCCGCCGCGGCCGCCGGCATCATCGCCGCAGGTGAGGTCGCGCCCGAGCCCAAGGAGGCGGAGCCCTCCATCCCGCGCGAGGCCGACCCGGCACCCCGCCCCGAGGCCGGTCCGTCCGCTCGGAACGAGGTCGGGCCGTCCGGCGCCGGTGCGGCCGAGTCGGCTGACGGCCGGACAGGACTTCCTGATCGCCCCGAGACGGAGCCGGTTCAGGCCCGCGAGGCGGAGGTAGCTCGCGATGCGGAGGCAGCTGAGGCGGCGGCAGCGCACCAGGCGGAGGCAGCGCACCAGGCGGAGCCTGTCGATCGCGGATTCGAGCCGACCGAACTCGCAGAGACGGGGTCGGCCGGCCGCGGCGAGACCGAGCCCGTTGACGGTGAGAGGGCCGAGTCGGGGGAGCGCGACGAGACCGAGCCGGCCGATCACACTGTGGCAACCGGCGCTGGCGGAACCGCGGCCTCCGCCGTCGCCGCTCAGGGCGTCCGGCCCGCGGCGAGCACCGCGGCCGCACCGTCTGCCGAGAAGCCCGACCCCGCCCTCCGCTCCCAGCTCGCGGACCTCGACCTGGAGATCGGCCAGCTCCAGCGCATCCTCAACCGCTCGCTGCGCACCGACCGCGACGGCGGCCCACCCCGCTTCTTCGCCGCCCGACAGCCGGTCAAGGGACCGGCCGTCGCCGTCACGCTGGAGATCGTGTCGCTGGACCTCGCGGGCGGGGAGCAGGCCGGCAGCACACTCTGCGTGCGCCGCACCGTGTCCGCCGAGCGACCGCCGGGCCCCTGGGTGCCGGAGGACCGTGACGTCCGCTGGCAGGACGTCGCGGAGGAGGTCGAGTACCGCGCGACCGGCAGCATCCGGGACTCCGACGGCCGCATGTGGATCACTCCGGGCCGGGAGGAGCTGCGGGCCGTCCTCCTCGACGTCGACCGCATTCGACCGGCCTGGCTCCCCCTGCTGCGCGGCGACTCGCCGAGCACCTCACTCCCGCTCGCCCCGCCCCCGTCGGACCAGGTCACCGGGCTCAAAGCCGCGCTCGACGGCGCCCAGCCGCTGGTCAGCCCCCAACCGCTCCCCTCGGGCGTCCGGCTGCTGGCGATCGTCGACGCCCTGCTCGCGGGCCCGACGCTCACCAATGTCCGCGTCGACGCCGTCGCCAACGAGGTCCTCGCCCTCGCCGCCGCCGAGTCGGTCGAGTACGAACTCGACCGCCACCTGATCCCGCTCGGCCGCTGAGCCCGGGCGCCCGTACCGACAGAGGCGCCCCGAACCCGACCGGCCGCCTGACCGGTACCCCCATGGCTACCCGGCCATGATCACGCCTCGTGGACCCACAGAGTCGATTTCCGACCGCCCACGTCCATGAATGACGATCACGCCCCTTGCCAGAGTCGCATGATCATGTATCGGGGACCGGCAGAGTCGCTCTCCGACTGCCCACGTCCACGAGAAACGATCACGCCCAGAGCCCGCCGCCCCGCCGCCCCGCCGCCCCGGCCCCGCCTACCGGTAGACCGGCAGAATCCCCTGCTCCTCCGCCTCGGCGAGGGTCGGCGCGTCCCGGTCCTTGTCGGACAGGACGAGTTCGACATCCGCAGGCCACGGCAGGCCCAGCGCCGGGTCCACCGGCGAGACCCCGTGCTCGGCGGAGGGGTTGTACGGCGTGGAGCACAGATACGCCATCACCGTCGCCTCCTCCAACGCGACGAAGGCGTGCCCCAGCCCCTCGGCGATGTACACCGCCCGCAGGGACTCCGAGTCCAGCTCCACCGCCTCCCACTGCCCGAAGGTCGGCGACCCCACCCGCACGTCCACGATCACGTCGAGCAACCGGCCCGACGGACACGACACGTACTTGGCCTGCCCCGGTGGCACGTCCGCGAAGTGCACCCCCCGCACCACCCCGAGCCGCGACACCGAGTGGTTGGTCTGCCCCACGACCAGGTCGAACCCCAGAGCCTCCCGGAACACCGGCCCCTGGAACGGCGCCACGAACACCCCACGCCGGTCCGGGAACACCGGCGGCTCGAACACCCACGCCCCCGAGATCCCCAGCTCCCGGTACTTCACGACGCGACCCCGCTCTTGAGCGGCTCCCACCAGTCCCGCCGCTCCGAGTACCACGCCGCCGTCTCCGCCAGCCCCTCCTCGAACGACACCCGCGGCTCGTACCCCAGCTCGGCGCGGATCTTCGACCAGTCCACCGAGTACCGCCGGTCGTGCCCCTTGCGGTCGGTCACCGGCTCCACACGCGACCAGTCCGCCCCCACCGCGTCGAGCAGCCGCCCGGTCAGCTCCCGGTTGGTCAGCTCCGTCCCGCCACCGATGTTGTAGGTCTCCCCCGCCCGCCCCGAGGCCGCGACCAGCGCGATCCCCCGGCAGTGGTCGTCGACGTGCAGCCAGTCCCGCACGTTCAGGCCGTCGCCGTACAACGGCACGGTGCCCCCGTCGAGCAGGTTCGTCACGAACAACGGGATCACCTTCTCCGGGAACTGGTACGGCCCGTAGTTGTTGCTGCACCGCGTGATCGACACGTCCAGCCCGTGCGTCCGGTGATACGACCGCGCCAACAGGTCGCTCCCCGCCTTCGACGCCGAGTACGGCGAGTTCGGCTCCAGCACGTGGTCCTCCGACCACGAGCCCGACTCGATCGACCCGTACACCTCGTCCGTCGACACGTGCACGAACTTCCCGACCCCGGCATCCAGCGCCGCCTGCAACATCACCTGCGTGCCGACCACGTTCGTCGACACGAAGTCCGCCGCCCCCGCGATCGACCGGTCCACGTGCGACTCCGCCGCGAAATGCACCACCAGATCACAGCCCCGCACGGCAGCAGCAGCCGCCGACGGATCCCGGACGTCACCGACCACCAGCTCGACCTCGGGGGCCACCGACGCCAGGTTCTCCCGCCGCCCCGCGTACGTGAGCAGATCCAGCACCCGCACCGAACCCGCCAACTCCGGATACGCGCCCCCAACCAGCGACCGCACGAAATGCGACCCGATGAACCCGGCACCACCCGTGACCAGAACGCGCACCCGGTGAGGGTAGCGACGAGCCGCTCGGCAGAATGCCCCCGTGCGCGCCCTCGTCCTCGGAGCCGGCGGCCAGCTCGGGAAGGCGCTGGCCGCGGCCCTGCCCACGGCTCTCGCGTTGACCCGCGCCGAGCTCGATCTGACCGACCCGGCCGCGCTCGCCGCCGTCGACTGGTCGGCCTTCGACACGGTGCTCAACGCCGCCGCCTACACCAACGTCGACGCCGCCGAGACGCCCGAGGGCCGCCGCCGGGCCTGGGCCGCCAACGCCCTCGCCCCCGCCGCGCTCGCGAAGATCGCCACCGAGCACGACCTGCGGCTCGTGCACGTCTCGACCGAGTACGTCTTCGACGGCACCCACGACGGCCCGATCCCCGAGACCGCCGCCGTCGCCCCGCTGAGCGCCTACGGTGCGTCGAAGGCCGCAGGGGACGCCGCCGTCGCGACCACGCCCCGGCACTGGATCGTCCGCCCGACCTGGGTGATCGGCGACGGCGCCAACTTCGCCCGCACCATGCGCACGCTGGCGCAGAAGGGCGTCAGCCCGACCGTCGTCGCGGACCAGGTCGGCAGGCCCACCCTCGCGACCGACCTCGCCGCCGGAATCCTCGAGCTCCTCGACAGCGAGCCCGGCACCTACCACCTGACCAACGGCGGCGAGCCCGCGAGCTGGGCGGACGTCGCGAGGTTCGTCTTCGCGGCCTCGGGCCGGGATCAGCACGACGTCACCGACACCACCACCGACGCCTACTTCGCCGACAAGCCCGACGCGGCCCGCCGACCGTTGAACAGCGTCCTCGACCTGACGAAGGCGGCGAAGGCGGGCGTCACGCTGCCGGACTGGCGCGCGAGCCTGGAGGCCTACCTGCGATGAAGGGAATCGTTCTGGCGGGCGGCACCGGCACCCGGCTGCACCCGATCACCCGCGGCGTCTCGAAGCAGCTGTTGCCGGTCTTCGACAAGCCGATGATCTACTACCCGCTGTCCACGCTGATGCTGGCCGGAGTGCGAGAGATCCTCGTGATCACCACCCCGGAGGACGCCCCGAGCTTCCGCCGGCTGCTCGGCGACGGCTCCGAGCTCGGCCTCGCCCTCACGTATGCCACCCAGGCCGAACCCAACGGCATCGCCGAGGCCTTCGTCATCGGCGAGGACCACATCGCGGGCGAGAACGTCGCGCTCGTCCTCGGCGACAACATCTTCCACGGCCCCCGTTTCTCCGCCATGCTCCGCGAGGCCCGCGACGGGCTCGGCCCTGAAGGTGACGGCTGTGTCCTGTTCGGCTACCCCGTCAAGGACCCCCACCGCTACGGCGTCGGTGAGGCCGACGACCGGGGCCGCCTGATCTCCATCGAGGAGAAACCCGAGAAGCCGCGCTCCGACCGCGCCATCACCGGGCTCTACCTCTACGACGGTCGGGCCGCCGAGCTGGCGAAGCAGCTGCGGCCGTCGGCCCGGGGCGAGCTGGAGATCACCGACCTCAACCGCACGTACCTGGAGCAGGGCCGCGCCCGGCTCGTCGATCTCGGCCGCGGCTTCGCCTGGCTCGACACCGGCACCCACGAGTCGCTGATCGACGCCGGGCACTACGTCCAGGTCCTCGAGAACCGCCAGGGCATCCGCATCGCGTGCCTGGAGGAGGTCGCGTTGCGCATGGGCTTCATCGACGCCGACGCCTGCTACGCCCTCGGCGAGAAGCAGGCCAAGAACGGCTACGGGCAGTACGTCATGGACGTCGCGACCTCGTTCAGCGCGACACGATGAGCGAGCCGACCGTGATGTCCCACGCCTCGTCCTCGGCGCCGTAGAGGTCGATCCGGAAGGTCGTCAGCCGGGCGTCGCCGACCGGACGCTCGGCGAACAGCCGGTCGCGGGCGAGGAACGGCAGCCGGAGCGTTCGGAGTAGCGCTTGCGCGGTGCGCTCGAGCGGGTCGCGCTCAAGTCCTGCGTGCGGCACGGGGCGGCGATCGACGTCGTCGCCGATCGTGGGCGCGAGCAGCGTTCCCAGATCGTCTTCACCCGGGCCCGCGGGCGGGAGATGGTCTTCTGGCAGTCACCACGGACCCGCCCCGATCGTCTTCTGCGACACCCGCGCCCTCGCGGAGGAGTGGACCTACCGCTTCCTCGCCGCCGCTCGGTCCTGGGCCGACACCGAGGCCGTCGCGGCTGAGCGGATCGGCGGCGAGCCCGCCCTGCTCGACGCGCCGTCCGCTCCACCGTCAACCGCGGAGGTGCGTCAGTGGGCCCGCGAGAACGGCATCGTCGTTCCGGACAGGGGCCGGCTGCGACCCGAGGTGCACGAGGCCTGGCGAGCGGCGCACCAGGTGTGAGGGGCGCGCTTCCCTGCCCAACGCCTGCGTCCGAGTGGCGTAACTCGAGTCAGGGTTGCGCTCGACCTGGTAACGCGGCGATCCGCGTCGCCGATGGTTACGAACCACCTCGGTGAACACGCGCTGAACGACGTCCGACGGCCCGGTGGCGGATCGGACCGCGCCAGCCGTACAGCGGTGCGGACGCGAGAGGGCGCATCGACTTGGGGAAGGGGGCACGGATGCGACGACGCCGCGGGGGCGGAGCGAGCCGGGCAGCTCCTCCTGGTTCGGCCCTGGCCTCGAGCGCGCCGCCGCGGCCGCCTCCCAGCCGATCGGCGTCCGAGCCACAATTGGTCCGCGAAAGGAACCTCGGCTGGACAACCGGCTGGATCACGCCTTTCCGGACCGTTCACACACGATTCCGGCACTCGGTTCGAACGGCAGAGATCACCCTGCGCGGAACACATCGCGGCGCCTCGCCCCTCATGCACCCCGTGTCGCGCGCCAACTCCGCAATCGCCGCCATTGTCGTTGCGGCCGCCCGCACCGTGACAGGTCCCAGGTCAGGAGGTCGACGGCAGAACACGGGATCGACGCGGACGCCACTGGAACATCAGGTGTCTTCGCCGCAGACGTCGTCTGCAAAGGACCCGTCAAGCGCCGGTCAAATATTTATTCCCATCATGCACAGTGGAATGCCGACCTGCGGCCCGGACCCACCCTCTGGACGCGACGAGCATTCTGCGATGACCTATGCTGGCCGCCGTTTGCTCACCGTACATCCCCGATTCATCCCCGGATCACGATCATCTCCGGCCTCCGGCAGCCCAGAGAAGGAGTCACCGTGGTGGAACTGCCCGCAGCGTGGGAGCGGGTCGCCGGCGAGGTTCGCCGCCAGCTGCGCAACATGAAGCTGGACCGCACGGTGCGACGCCTGCCGGGCAACGAGGTCGTCGCACTGCGGGACTTCCTCGGCCCCCAGGCCGACCGGATCCTCTCCCGCTTCGGGTTGATCCCCGCTGCGGTGCGCCGCCGCCGGGCCCGCCGGTTCGAGGAGGACCTCCGCCTGCTCAACGACGTGCTGGCGAATACCGAGTTCGGGGACCGGTACTGGGTCTGGGGCGGGATGCTGCTGGGTTGGGCACGGGAGGGCCGCCTGTTGCCGCACGACATCGGCGACGCGGACTTCTGCTACGACGCGGCCGACGAGAAGCTCCTCGACGAGGCCGAGCCCGCACTCCTCGCCGCCGGCTTCCGGCGCTGGTACTCGTTCCTCGACAACACCGGCGTACGTACCGAGCGCATCTTCATCCGCCACGGGGCCCTGTTCGAGTTCTTCCGGCTCCGGCCCGCCGAGCAGGACATGCAGGAGTTCCACCTGTACGGCACCGGGCCGACTGGCCTGGTCGAAGCCGTCGGGCTGCTGCCCTCGCTCGATCTCGAACCGTTCGACTTCCTCGGGCGCACGTGGCGCAAGCCCGCCGACCACGAGAAGGTCTTGGAGCTCCACTACGGGGACTGGCGCACGCCCGACCCGACCTGGGGCTACCTGGACGACAACGCCATCGTGCGGACCCACGAGTGGCGCCCGACGGGGGTGCGGTGACCCACCGAACCCACACCGCGAACGCCGTTGCCAGGACGAAAGGGGATCCCCCGGTGCCCGACCCGCTGCTGCCCGCCGACCTGCCCGACCTGCCCGCCGATCTTCCCCGGCCCCGCATCGACGGCTCGCCCGTCTCCCGGGCAGCGGCCCTGCGGCGCATGGTCTTCTCCGACGACCTCGAGTTCCTCATGGAGGCGCACAACGGGCTGTCCGCACGGATCGTGCGGGAGACCGGCTTCGGCGGCATCTGGGCCTCCGGACTCGCCATGTCCGCCCAGCTGGGCGTCCGGGACAACAACGAGGCGAGCTGGACGCAGATCGTCGACATCGTGGAGTTCATGGCCGACGCCAGTGACCTGCCGATCCTGCTCGACGGCGACACCGGCTTCGGCAACTTCAACAACGTGCGACGGCTGGTGCGCAAGCTGGAGCAGCGGGGGGTGGCCGGGGTCTGCATCGAGGACAAGCAGTTCCCCAAGACCAACAGCTTCATCGACGGTGACCGGCAGCCGCTGGCCGAGGTGGAGGAGTTCTGCGGGCGGATCAAGGCCGGCAAGGACTCCCAGCTCGACGACGACTTCGTGCTGGTCGCCCGGGTGGAGGCGATGATCGCGGGGTGGGGTGTCGACGAGGCGCTGCACCGCGCCGCGGCGTACCACGAGGCCGGGGCGGACGCGATCCTGATCCACAGCGCCAAATCGCGGCCGGACGAGATCCTCGAGTTCGCGGCGCAGTGGCAGAACCGTGCGCCGCTGGTGATCGTGCCGACCAAGTACTACAGCACCCCGACCACCGTCTTCCGCGAGGCCGGGATCAGCGTCGTCATCTGGGCGAACCACCTGCTGCGCGCCGCGACCTCGGCGATGCAGTCGGTGGCCCGCGAGATCCACGAGAGCCGCACGCTGGTCAACGTGGAGGACCGCGTCGCCCCCGTCGGGGAGATCTTCCGCCTGCAGGGTGCCGAGGAGTACGCCGCCGCCGAACGTCGGTACCTGTCGGTCGCACACCAGGCGCCGGCCGCCGTCGTGCTGGCCGCGACCCGCGGCCGTGGGCTGGAGGCCGTGACCGAGGACCGGCCGAAGGTCATGCTGCCGATCGCGGGGAAGCCGCTGCTGCGCTGGCTCGTCGACACGTTCAAGTCCCAGGGCATGAACGACATCACCGTGGTCGGCGGCTACCGGGCGGACGCGATCGACACCTCCGGCCTGAAGCTGGAGATCAACGAGCGCCACGACGAGACCGGGGAGCTCGAGTCGCTGCGGCGGGCGCTGCCCGCGATGACCCGCGACACCGTCGTCGCGTACGGCGACCTGATGCTTCGCGGCTACATCCTGCGCGACCTGCTCGACGTCAAGGCGGACTTCGCCGTGGTCGTCGACTCCTCCGCCGTCACGGACGAGGACGCGGGCAGCACGAACGACTTCGTGCAGTGCTCCCAGCCCGACGACCGGTCCCTCTTCGGCCGCGAGGTGCTGCTGCGCCGGGTGACGGGCGAGGCGGTCGGCTCCGACGGCCGGTGGATCGGCATGCTGGCCGTGCGGGGCGAGGGCGTCGGCCGGTTGTCCGCGATGATGGAGCGTCTCGAGCAGCGGCCGGACTTCACCCGCCTCGACATGCCGGACCTGCTCAACGCGCTCGTCGACGCCGGTGAGAGGGTCGAGGTCCTGTACATCCACGGCCACTGGCGCGGCATCAACGACCTGTACGACTTCGACCGCGCCGGGGAGTTCGCCCGACCGTGAGTCCCGACCCCGACGGGAGCACCGCGTGATCGCCGCAGAGACCTTCGTCGACGAGGCCCGGGCGCGCGGGTTCGCCTGGTACACCGGCGTGCCCTGCTCGTACCTGACCCCGTTCATCAACTACGTGCTGCAGGCCGACCGCCTGCAGTACCTGTCCGCCGCCAACGAGGGCGACGCCGTGGCGATCTCCGCAGGGGTGACCCTCGGCGGCGGGCGCGCGGTGACGATGCTGCAGAACTCCGGGCTGGGCAACGCCGTGAGCCCGTTGACCTCGCTGACCTGGACGTTCCGTCTGCCCCAACTGCTGATCGTGACCTGGCGCGGCGAGCCCGGGAACCCCGACGAGCCGCAGCACGAGCTGATGGGGCAGATCACCCCCCGGATGCTCGAGACCATGGAGATCCCCTGGGCGGACTTCCCGTCCGAGGACGCTGCGGTCGGTCCGGCGCTCGACGCCGCCGTGGCACACATGGACTCCACGGGCCGTCCCTACGCGCTGGTCATGCGCAAGGGCACGGTCGCCCCGTACCCCTTGCGCGACGATGTGCGCCCGCCCGCGGCACCCGCAGGTTCCGGGGCTGCACAGGGACTCGGGCCCGCCGCGGAGCTGTCCACCCGGCGGGAGGCGCTGCAGCGGGTGGTCGAGCGCACCCCGGAGGGGTCGAGCGTCGTGCTCGCGTCGACGGGCTACTGCGGCCGCGAGCTCTACGCCCTCGCCGACCGCCCCAACCAGCTCTACATGGTCGGCTCGATGGGCTGCGTCGCGCTGTTGGGCCTCGGCCTGGCGCTGGCCCGGCCCGACGTGCACGTGGTCGCGGTCGACGGCGACGGCGCCGCCCTCATGCGGATGAGCGCCTTCGCGACGCTCGGCACCTACGGGCCGCCGAACCTGACCCACCTCCTGCTCGACAACGGCGCCCACGAGTCCACGGGCGGCCAGGCCACGGTCTCGCCGAACGTGTCGTTCGCCGGGGTGGCGGCGGCCTGCGGGTACCCCGTTGCGCTCGAGGGCGACGATCCCGCGCTCGTCGACGCGCTGCTCGAGGCCCCCGCGACGGACGGGCCGCGGTTCGCGCGGCTGCGGATCGGCACCGGTACGCCGAAGGACCTGCCGCGGCCGACCGTCACCCCTCCGGAAGTCGCCCGACGGCTGATGTCGCACCTCGCCGAGCGGGTGCCGGAGCCCGGCCGGTGATGCCGGAGGCTCCGGCTCCGCACCTCCTCGCGCGCCTGCCGCGGCCGGTGGCCCGGCTGGCGCGGACCGCCGCACCCAACCAGGCCCTCGTCGCCCTGACGAGCCTGGCCGTCGTCGTGCTCGCCTCCCGGTCCCTGCCGCCCGCGGCGTTCGGCCTGTTCGCGTCGGCGCAGCTGGCCGTGCTGTTCTGCGTCGGCGTCGCGCAGGCGACCGTCCTCACCCCCATCGTCGCGGACCGGACGGTCGACCCGACCAGGCCGGTCGCGGAGGCACGCCGCCTGGAGCTGCTCTTCGGGGTCGCGGCGCTGGTCGTCGGGGCCCTCGGGGCGCTGTTCCTGTCCGGAGAGCTGCGGACCGTCGTGGTGGGGACCTGTATCGCCCTGCCGGGGTGCTTCTACTGGGACGCCGTCCGGATGCACTACCAGGGGCGCTCCGCCTACTTCGGCCTGCTGCCCGGCGATCTCGTCACCGCCGTCGTGACGATCACCTGGGTCGCGGTCGCGCTGGCCCTGGGCCTCGGTCCGCTGGTCGCCGTGCTGGGCCTGGGTGCCGGTCCCTGGGCCGGCTGCCTGGTCGTCCTCCCGCCGTGGTCCTCGCGGTGGACGAGCTGGCGCAGGCCGTGGCCGCGGCGGGTCAGCGCCAACCTCGCGGGCGACTACATCATCTCGACGGGGCTCGACCAGCTGCTCACCCTGCTCACCGCGGTGTTCCTGTCCGCGCAGGCGCTCGGCGGGCTCCGCCTGGCCCAGTCCGCCCTCGGGCCGATCAGCACGCTGGCGATCGCGCTGAGCATGACGCTGCTGCCGCAGATGCGCGACCTCACGTTGCGCCCCGCGGGGAAGGTCTGGTGGGCTGCCCGCCGGTTCGGTGCCGTCGCCGCGCTCGCGCTCGTGATCGGGCTCGCGCTGACGTTCGTGCCGGTGTCGGTGGGGCAGTCCCTCGTCGGGGAGTCGTGGGCGATCGGGGCACCGGTCGCGCTGGCCGTCGCCGTGTACGCGGGGGCCTCTGCGCTGGGCCGGGCCGCGACGCTGACCATGCTCACCTCGGGAGCCAGCGGGCTGCTGGTGACGGTCCGCGCGATCTCGGCTCCCGTCGTCGCGGCCGTCTGCGTGCTCGTGCTGACCCGCCACGAGCTGCTCCTCTACGCCTGGACCGCGGCGGGGCTGCTGGTCCTGAGCACCACGGTCCTGTTCGTGATGGCCGTGCGCAGCGGCACCCGTACCCCTGGAGGTCACCGTGACGACTGAACCCGAGGACGTGAAGCGGGCGGTGATCCTCGCCGCCGGCCGCGGGCAGCGGCTGGACGTGCAGGAGCGACCCGGCCCGAAGTGCCTGCTGCGCTTCGGCGGCAGGACGCTGCTCGAGCGTCAGCTCCGCCTGCTGCAGAACTGCGGGGTGCCGGAGGTGGTGGTCGCGACGGGGTTCGCGCACGAGGAGATCGAGCGCGAGCTCGACCGGCTCGACCTGCCCCGGCCCACGCTCGTCCGCAACGAGCGGTACGAACTGGGCAGCATGCTCACCGTCGACGTGGTGGGACCGCAGCTCACCGCGGGCGGCGCCGTCCTGCTCATGGACGCCGACGTGCTGTGCGACGCGCGCGTGCTCGCCCCCCTCGTCCACGCGCCGTCGTCGACCGCGCTGCTCGTCGACCGGGACTTCGAACCCGGGGACGAGCCGGTCAAGGTGCTGCTGCGCGCGGGCGTACCGGTCGACCTGGCCAAGCGGCCGGATCTCGACCTGCCGCACGACGCCGTCGGCGAGTCGGTCGGGTTCTTCCGGCTCTCCGAAGCCGCCGCCACCGCGCTGGCCGGGATCGTCCGGTCGAGCGTCGACGCCGGCGGCGCCGGGCTGCCGCACGAGGACGCCGTCCGGGACCTGCTGCGAGCGGGCGAGCACCCGTTCGCCGCGGTCGACGTGACCGGTGCGCCGTGGACCGAGATCGACTTCCCGGAGGACGTCGAGCGCGCCCGCGCGGACGTGCTCCCCCGACTGACCACCGAGGTATGACCGTGTTCCTGCTCAACCCGGGCCCCGTCACGCTCTCGGCGCGTGTGCGGGAGAGCCTGCTCGGCCCCGATCTCTGCCACCGCGAGCCCGAGTTCTTCGACCTGCAGGACGCGGCACGCGCCGGCCTGCTGGGCGTCTACGACCTCGACCCGGCCGAGTGGGCCGCCGTGCTGCTCACCGGCTCCGGCACCGCCGCCGTCGAGAGCATGGTCGCCTCCGTGGTCCCCGCGGACGGCCGGGTGCTCGTGCTGGAGAACGGGGTCTACGGCGAGCGGATGACGGCGATCGCCGAGTGCCACGGCATCGCCCACGAGACGCTGACCGGGGACTGGCTCGACGGGCCCGACCTCGACGCGCTGGACGCCCGGCTCGCCGGGTCGCCGGGGTTCACGCACGTCGCCGTCGTCCACCACGAGACCACGACCGGTCGGCTGACCGACCTCGCCGCGATCGGGGCGGTGTGCCGGGCGCGCGGCGTGCGGTTGCTCGTCGACGGGGTCAGCAGCTTCGGCGGCGAGGAGATCGACTTCGGGTTGCCGATCGACGCCGTCGCGGGCACGGCCAACAAGTGCCTGCACGGCGTGCCCGGCATCGCCTTCGTCGTGGTGCGACGCGCCGCGCTCGCCTCCGGGGCGAAGCGGGCCTACTACCTGGACCTGATCCGGCTGGCGACGCTGCAGGACCAGCGGAACACGCCCTTCACCCCGGCCGTCCAGAGCCTCTACGCGCTGGTCGAGGCGCTCGCGGAGCTGCGGGAGGAGGGCGGGTGGCGGGCCCGGCACCAGCGGTACGCCCGCTACGCCGACGCCGTCGGCGACGGTCTGCGCGCGGTCGGCGTCGCACCGCTGATCCCGGACGGGACGAGCTCGGTCGTCCTGCGCTCGTACCGGCTACCCGAGACGGTCGGCTACGCCGACCTGCACGACGGCCTCAAGGACGAGGGCTTCGTGATCTACGCCGGGCAGGGCGAGCTCGCCAAGTCGATCTTCCGGATCTCGACCATGGGCGACCTCCACGACGCCGACGTCGAGCGGCTGGCCGAGGCCCTGACCAAGGCGTTCTCGTGACCCCTCGCGTCACCTCCCCGGTGCCCACCACGCTGTGGCGCTCGGTGCTCGAGACGGACGAGGGAGCCGTCGTGGGGCAGTCTCTGCCCTGGCGGGAGGCCGTCCTGGCCGACGGCCGGTTCACGGACGCGAGCGTGCACTACGCCTTCCCGTCGGGCCGTGAGGTCGTGCTCCCCCTGGTCCGACGGCGCCGGTCGGCGGCGGCCGCGAGGGTGGTCTCGAGCTGGCCCCAGGTCTGGGGTACGGGCGGTCCGATCAGCACGGACGGCCGGATCACGGCCGACGAGGCCGCGTTCGTCTGGCGGGATGCGGCGCGCCGCGGAACGCTGATGACCGAGGTGACGCTCCGCCCGGACGCCGACCCGGCCTGGCTCTCCGCGGCGTCCCACCTCGGGTACGCCGCGGAAGCGGGCGGCAGCTACCTGCTGGATCTCGCCGGCGGGTTCGACGAGGTCTGGAAGAACCGGTTCCGGGGCACGGCCCGCACGGCGGTGCGGAAGGCCGAGAAGCTCGGGGTCGAGGTGGAGGTGGACCGCACAGGCCGGCTCGCCCACGTCTACGACGACCTGCACGAGCGCTCGGTCCGGCGCCGGGCGGCGACCGAGGGCGAGCCCGTGTGGCTCAGCCGCTGGCGGATGAGCCGGGTCGGCTCCGCCCCGGCGCAGGTCGCAGGCGTGGCGGCCGCGTTCGGGAAGGACTGCGCGACCTGGGTCGCACGGCGCGACGGCGAACCCGTGGCGGCGATCATCGTCCTCTCGGCGGGCGGGCACGCGAAGTACTGGCGGGGCGCCATGGACAAGGACCTCGCCACCCCGTCGCGGGCCAACGACCTGCTGCACCGCCTCGCGATCGAGGAGGCCTGTGACCAGGGCCGCCGGTGGTACGACATGGGCGGCGCGCATCCCGACTCCGCGCTCGCGGCCTTCAAGACCAAGCTCGGCGCCGCGCTGCATCACACCCACGAGCTGCGCGCCCGCAGGCTTCCGGCTCGCGTCGGGCACGGGGCCCGCATGCGCGCAGAGACTCTGGTCAAGCGGGTGGCGGGGCTGAAAGAGATGTGACGGGACAGGTTGTCGGCAGTTTTCCGATAGAGGCGATTGGTCGGGTTTACAGTTGTGGACCTTGTGTAACGCGCGTCCGTGAGGCGCCGATAGGGCGATAAGGGCCGATGTACCGGCGTCGACCCTGCGCCCGTGGCGCTCGGGCGTGTCGACGTGGGGAGTGGCGACATGGACGGTCCGGGGAGTGCGCGGCCACCGGTCTCGGTGGTCGTGGCGACGCTCAACGAGCGGCGGAACATCGAGCGGCTGCTGACCGAGCTCGATCCTGCCTACGAGGTGGTGGTGTCCGACGGCGGGTCGGTCGACGGCACGGTCGACGCGGTCCGCCACGTCCGGCCGGGTTGTCGCCTCGTCACGCAGGGGTGGAGCCGGGGAACCAGCCTGGTCGCGGGCCTCAACGCCGCACGCGGCGACGCGGTGATCCTGCTCGCGGCGGACGGGTCCACCTGCCCCAGCGAGGTCCCGCGCATGGTCATGGCCCTCGACGGCGCCGACCTCGCCCGGGGCTCGCGCCTCGAACGGCGCTCGTTCGCCGACGCCGCGCTCGCGACCGTCGCCTCCGCCCGCCTCGGCATGCGTGTCACGGATCCGTGGTGCGGGGCGACCGCGCTCCGCCGCTCGGTCGTCCCCCGGCTCGGACTGCCGGACCTCACCGGGCACGCGACCGAGTTCGAGCTCCTCCTCGCCTACCGTGCGGCCCACGAAGGCCTGGCGCTCTGCGAGGTCCCGGGCATCCGGGCGGCGTCGTGGCACCAGCCGTTCCCGACCAACTCCCTGGCCGAGAACTCACGGGCGATCAAGGCGCTGTTCGCGGAGCGCCGGTACGCCTCCGCGGTCGCGGTGCCAGCGGCCCGGAGGCCGGTCGACGGCGTCGTCCCCCAAACCTACGACCGCTACTGACCACTGGCTCAGCCCCGTTCTCTCCGCACCGCAGCGAGCACCATCTGCATCAGCTGCGCCGGCGTGTCCGCCCAGCCCTCGGCCCCGTGCCGCACCGCCTCGTCGAAACGCTCGGGTCGCCCGGACCGCGCGTAGACGATGAACGGGGTGTGGACGCCCGCCGACTGCAGCTTCTGCAGCAGGTCGTAGCCCGCCTGCGGCCTCTGGAGCCGCTCCATGTCCGAGACGATCACGTCGTACCGGTTGCGCTGGATCCGCTCGAGAGCGTCCTCGGTCGACGGGCTGAGCTCGACGTCGATCCCCACGGCCTCCATCGCCGTCGCCTCGTGCAGGTTGGTGCTGGGATGGTCGTCGACCCACAGCAGCCGGGCGCGGCCGCCGACGTCCTGCAGTGTCCGCGCCGCGGCGTCCACGTGGTCGAGCGCCGCCTTCTGGTCCATCGGCGGCGCGCCCTTGGCCGCCGTGGCCTGGGTCAGTGCGGTCGCGGCCTGCTGCCTGCTCGACGCCGAGATCTCCAGCCCGCCCGGCCCCTTCACCGTCAGGGACCCGGAGAGGAGAGTGGCCAGCGGCTTCCGGAACAGCACGACCACGAAGACCACGAGCGCAGGCCACACCAGCACCCCGATCAGCCCCGTGATGTCCGCGAGCATGCGCCTCCTCTCCGCAGCGGTGCTCGCCCAGGGTGAGCGGTCCGTTACCGCAGCCGGCACGTGCTTCTGCCCAACGACGAGACGCCGGCCGAGGAGCACCCTGGGCTCCCCTGCGAGACGAGGTGAGGATGATGGACGACCTGCAGCTGACCTGCGGCGATGTCACGGCCTGGAACGACAAGAACCTCGACGGCTGGCTCGCGCTCGCCGTTCTCCACCAGGTAGATGCCACGCCCTCTACTTCGACCAGTTGGAGATGCTGACCCAGCTGGGTCTGATTACCTGACGCGACGCACGGAGGGATCCCCCCGAGGATGCGGGGACCAACCACGGCTCCTGACCTGCTGCTTCTGGAAAGCGATGCGCCCAAGCGCTGGGAAGCAGTCGAGGACTCGTCAGACGATGCCGAGTGCGCCTCACGCGTAGCGCCGAAATACCGGCTTGACTGGTCTCCCCGCCCTCTTTCCGGGCTCGCCGGTCTCGAGCGCGTCCTTGTACACAGCGCAGGCATTGGCGACGACCTCGATCGTCCGATCGACGTCGGCTTCGGTGAGCGCGGCGCTGACGACGAACGACGGTGCCAACACGCCACCGAGAAGCAGTTCGTGCAGGAAGAGAGTCCGGTACTCCTGCGACGGGTTGCCGTGCTGGTCCAGCGTGGCGAAGACGAGGTTACTGGAACGTCCCCGGACGAGGACGTGCTCGCCTACGCCTGCGGCCACGGCTACCTGGTGGACGCCGGAGCGAAGCCGATCTCCGAGGTTGTTCAGGCGAGTTGCCACCTCCTCCTCCACACACGTGTCCATGACCGCCATCGCTGCCGCGAGCGCGTGCGTCTCAGCTCCGTGTGTGGTGGACAGCAGGAAGACGCGCTCGTGGGAAGAGCGCAGTCCCCCCCGCTCCATGATCTCGCGCCGGCCCGCGAGCGCGGACACCGCGAACCCGTTCCCCAATGCCTTTCCGAAAGTGGAGAGGTCGGGCACGATTCCGTACAGGCCCTGCGCCCCCGAGGCCGCCCATCGAAAGCCGGTGATCATCTCATCGAGGACGAGAAGGCACCCGTGTCGGTCGGCCAGCGCCCGCACGCCCTCCAGGTATCCGGGCGGCGGCTCGGTGACCGTCGCCGCCTCCATGATCAGGCATGCGATGTCGTGACCGTGTTGATCGAGCAGATCCGACAATGCGGAAAGATTCCCGTAGGGGAACGACATCGTGGGCTGCTCGGGGATGCCCGCCGTCATCGCAGTCGTCCCGATGAACCAGTCGTCGGTGGAGAAGAACGGTTGGTCCCGGCAGATCGCGACAAGCGACCGATCGGTGTGTGCGCGCGCGAGCCGGACAGCAGCCGTGGTGGCGTCCGATCCGTTCTTCGTGAACTTCACCATCTCCGCTGTCGGCACCGTCGTCAGGAAGCGCTCGGCCGCGTCTGCTTCGATGACAGTCGGTCGAACGAAGTTCGATCCAAGCTCGAGTTGTGCTCGTACTGCGTCGAGCACCCGCGGATGCGCATGGCCGAGCACGACCGAGCGGAGACCCGAGCCGTACTCGACGTAGAAGTTGCCATCCACGTCCCATACGTGAGCGCCTCGCCCACGCGAGATGACGGGAGCCATCCCCTCCGGAAACTGATCATCACCCTTCGCGTAGGTGTGGGCGCCTCCGGGGATCAACTGGTGAAGTCGCTCGTTGATCGCCCTGGATCGCGACAACGACGCCGGCACGACCCCTGTCGAGCTTCCCTCGAGCATCACTGCGACCCCACCGGCATGGCTCGGTCTCCCACTCCTCGCAGACTCCGTGCACGCTTGCAGTCGTCACGCACGGCTCGCGGAGCGGCTTCCCGAGCCGACTCACCCTGACTCGCTCACCCGGGTTGAGCCGTTAACGAAGATCGGACCCGCTACACACCGACAGCTCCCACGTCACCCGGGTGAGCCCCGGGCCCGCGTCGAACCGACCAGAGCAGGTCAAGGCCCACCGATGAAACAGCAGCACCCCGTGGAGCGACATCGGACGAGTCAGCGAGAAGCCCTGCCCGAGCGACCGAGGAGACCTGGTATGAGGGCCGTGTGCTGCCGATTCTGCCGAGGCGCCGACGGGGAGGTCGTCCTCGACCTCGGCAACGTCCCGGCCTGTGAGTACTTCCCTCCAGCGGCCGACCCGGGTCCGGATCCCCTGTTCCCCCTGCGGCTCTGGCTGTGCGGGACCTGTGGGCTGGCTCAGCTCGCCGACGACGCCGATCTTCCCGATCAACCGGAAGGAGTCGAGCCATCGGCCCTCGTCGAACAGCGACTCGACGCCATCCGCGCCCTCGACGCGTTCGGCCTTCTCGCCCCGGACTCGATCTTCACCGAGGGCACGAGCCCGCACGGCGGTTCCTGGGGACCCGCACTGAAGTCTAGGGGTCTCCGGCGAGCTGACCCAACCGAAACGGCCGATCTCGTCGTCGATGGCTGCTTCGGACTCATGCATGCCACCGACCAACGAGCAGCGCTCGAAGCCCTGGTGGCTCGGCTTGCCCCGAGCGGATCCTTGATCCTCCAGTTCCACACGTTGGGCGCCGTACTCCGCGCTGATCAATGGAACGCGGTCCGTCTCGGCCACTACGCCTACTACTCCGTGCCCGCCCTGATGACGATGCTGGGCAAGCTCGGCTTGACGGTGACCAACGTCCGGACGTTCCCCCTCTACGGGGCCCGTCACCTCGACGGGACGGTTCTGCTCGTTGCGCGGCGCGGAGGATCGCCGGATGAGTCGACCAAGGCCGCACTCGACGACGAACTCTCGGCGGGTGTCACGAAGCCGGACGCCCTACGCGCCCTGCAGCGCTCGGTCGAGATGTCGACCTCCAGGCTGAGATCAATGCTCGCGGAGGCGACGCGGACGGGCCTGACCGTGTACGGCTACAGCGCTGCTTCCCGCGCAGTCGCCTTGCTCTACCTCGCGGGAGCAGGCGTTGGCCTGACCGCGATCGCGGACGCCTCGGGCGCCAAACACCGTTGCCGGATGCCGGGGACACGGATCCCGATCGTCCCACCCGAGCACCTCGTCGCAGCCGCGCCGGAGCGGGTGCTGCTGTTCGTTCCTGATCTCCTGCCGGAGGTTCGGCGCTCCCTGCCGACGGTCGAGGAGACTGGGAAGTGGATTGTCTGTGAGTGACTCCACCCATCTGGCCGAGATCCAGACTGTCCGTCCAACTCTGAGTAGTCGAACGTCTACACCGGCGGAGGCTAACTAACACTCATGGAGCAATCTGACACCCTCTCCGCTCACGGCTGGTAACAGCAACGGCGGACTGGGCGAGTCCAGCAACGATGTGGCGGACCTAGGCGGGAGCCCGCAGAGGGCGCGGGCCGTATCCACCGCTGGAGCGCCGGTCGATGGTGATCGGGGAGCGGGGCGAGTGTGAGAACTGGACTCGAGCCGGGCGATGCGGAGCCTCCCACGGGTGTGACCGCGTGGACGGATTCGCGAGACAACGCGATACGCCGCCAGGGCGCCGAACCTCCGCCAGGCACCGCGAGGGCACCGCAGCCGACAAGGGCGGGGTCTGCCGGCGCAAGCAGGCTTTTGCGGCTCGAACCGTCCCCTGCCACACGATTCTCGACCGATTCGACGGACTCCCTGCCGTTGAGCCGGTTTGCCGCGTTGCCTTCTTCGGCCGCCCATCGTTCCACTGCTGCGACGGTTCGGCGATAGGGCCCGGAGTCAAAAGGACCACTAGAAGCACTATCTCGTTTCAACTCGTCAGAGGGAACGGAGTCCACTGCAATGAGGCAGCGTGCTGTGGTGACCGGAGGTGCGGGCTTCGTTGGATCGCACCTCGTGGAGCGACTGCTCGACGAAGATATCGACGTGATATGCCTCGACAGCTTCTTGACGAGTACCCCGGACAACGTTGCCCATCTACAGGGACGCGACGGCTTCAGGTTGGTGCGGGCGAACGTCACCGACTATATATCCGTCCCGGGACCGGTCGACTACGTGCTCCACTTCGCCTCGCCGGCGTCGCCCATCGACTACGCCGACTTCCCGATCCAGACCCTGAAGGTCGGCTCCATCGGCACTATGCATACCCTGGGTCTCGCAAAAGAAAAGGGCGCACGCTATCTCCTCGCATCGACCTCCGAGACCTATGGTGACCCTCTGGTTCATCCTCAGCCCGAGACGTATTGGGGAAACGTCAACCCCGTCGGTCCGAGATCGTGCTACGACGAGGCAAAACGCTTCTCCGAAGCGATGACTACAGCATATCGAACGAGACATGGAATGAGCACGGCCATCATGCGGATATTCAACACCTATGGCCCTCGCATGAGGCCGAACGACGGCCGCGCCATCCCGACCTTCGTACGCCAGGCACTGACGGGACAGGCGATCACGGTCGCCGGCGACGGGAGTCAGACACGCTCCGTGTGCTACGTCGATGATCTGATCGAAGGTGCGGTGCGACTGCTCTTCTCGGACTTGAACGGCCCGGTGAACGTCGGGAACCCGCACGAACTCACGATGTTGGAGCTCGCCGAACTCATCCGCGACCTGACGGGTTCGCCGTCTGCCATCGAGTTCGTCGACCGTCCCGCAGACGATCCGTCTGTGCGCCGACCGGAGATCGAGGTGGCACGGAGCCAACTGAACTGGGAGCCGACGGTCGGACTGGAAGACGGCCTGACGAGGACCATCGACTGGTTCAGGAACTGCTCGGACGTCGTCAACCCAGGACCGGACACGGTCCACGTCCCAGCGGTACCAGAATCAGCGCGTATCGAGAAGGTTCGAGAGCGTCGCAAGATCGCCGTTGTAGGTACTGGCTACGTGGGCGCAGTCACCTCTACCTGCTTCGCAGCGCTCGGTCACGACGTGTGCGGACTCGACACGAACCCGGTCCAGACCGGACAGCTCAACCGCGGACAGGTCCCGTTCTACGAGCCCGGGCTCGCGGAACTACTGACCACCGTCCTGTCCACGGGTCGACTGAAGTTCACCGACGAGCCTGCGAGCGCACTCGCTGGTGCCGACTTCGTCTTCCTCTGCGTAGGAACGCCACAATCAGCCAGTGGATTGCCTGACCTCGTCCAGATCGAGGATGCAGTCACATCCTTGGCGCCGCATCTTCGTCCCAACAGCGTCGTGATCAACAAGTCGACAGTACCTGTCGGTCTCGGCAATTGGGCTCGCACCATTTTGGAAGACGCTCTGCCGCCGGACCGACGCTCGGCCTTCCACGTGGTCTCGAACCCGGAGTTCCTTCGCGAAGGCTCGGCGATCGAGGACTTCCTCCACCCTGACCGCATCGTGCTCGGCGGCGACGTTGCAGGGGTTCAGCGAGTCGCAGAGCTCTACCAACCCGTGCTCGATCAGGCCTTCCCCGGCGGCCGACGGACAGAGAAACCTCAACTGATCACGACGCAGCTCCAATCGGCGGAAATGATCAAGTATGCGGCGAACGCCTTCCTGGCCGGCAAGATCAGTTTTGCCAACGAGATCGCCAACCTCTGCGAACTCGTCGGCGCAGACGCCCGCCAAGTCCTTCCGGCCATTGGTGCAGACCGCCGGATCGGTTCAGCGTTCCTCCAGCCCGGAATCGGATGGGGCGGTTCGTGCTTCGGCAAGGACGTCGCTGCGCTCCTCGCGACCGGACAGGAATACGGGTACACGCCACCCTTGCTGCACGCAGTTGTCGACGTCAACCATGCGCAGCGGGCCGCGGCAATTCGGAAGCTTCAGCGCGAACTTCGCGTACTCAAGGGCCGCCGAATTGCCCTCCTGGGTCTGGCGTTCAAGCCAGGCACTGACGACCTGCGCGACGCACCGGCCTTGGATATAGCGCGGCGCCTACTTGCCGCCGGAAGCGTGGTGTCCGCCTACGACCCTGTGGTGAAGAGGTTGCCCGACGACCTCGCGGCGGTCCGACTGGCGAGCGATGTCTACGACGCGGCCGATCGCGTTGACGCCGTTGTTCTGATCACCGAGTGGCCCGAGTTCCTCGATATCGACGCGGATTCATTGCGTCGAGCGATGAAGGGCGACCTCCTGCTCGACGGCCGAAATTTCCTGATGGAGGCAGTCTTCGCCGGCTCGGGCATGCGACTCGAGGGGTTCGGATGGTGAGGGCGCCGCGCGCACGACATCTCGGCTGAGCACAGCTGCCTCGGGCTCGCTTCGACGGATCGCCGACGAGCACGGGACTCGGCGACAGGACCCCGATCAGGGACATCGACGGACCGGCTTCTGCACTGCGCACGGCGGCGTCCAGCCGTATCCACAGCCCGCGGCGGAGATCTCCATCGTGCGCCACGATCTTCGCAGCTGACCTCGCAGCACGCGCCGATCGCAGTCGCCCCCCCGAACCGAAGGGTCGGCGGTACCGATACACGCCTGGGAGTGGCTTTGCGGAGATTGCGAAGTCAGGCTTGATCCTGCTATTCCGCGCCCCATAGCATTACCGGCGATGAAGGTTGCCGGCTCGTACCGTGTGCACGTTGTCGCCCCAGGAGACGATGGCGCGTCCGAGTGGGACGCCTTCCTTGCGACGGTGTCGCGGGCCCCCTACCAGCAATCGTTTGCGTGGGCCGTGCTGAAGGCGACTCAGGGCTGGCGCGCAGCTTCGATGACGCTCACGCGCGACGGCTCGATTCACGGTGGCGCCCAGCTTCTCTACAGGTCGATTCCGTTCGTCGGGGCGGTCGGCTTCGTCGCGCGCGGTCCCATTCTCGCGTCCAACGATCCATTGCTGGTCGCAGCCGCCGCGGACGGGCTGAGGCTACTCGCCGCCACCTGCGGCGTGACGTACCTCGTCGTGCAGCCTCCCCGGAGGTATATCGACGATGTGTCTCCTCGGCTAGCGCAGGACGGCTACCGGACCGCGCCCGAGATCATGGCGCCGCTCAACACCACGACGTGCGTTCTGGACCTCAGCCGGGGCACGGAGGCGATCCTGACCTCGATGCGGAAGAGCACCCGGCGAAGCATCCGGTTGGCCCAACAACGGGGCGCCTCGGTCCGCGACGGGGGCGCGGCCGACCTGCCGATCTTCCATTCCTTGCTTGCCGCCACCGCTCGACGTCGCGGCTTCTCCCCGCCCCCGGCCTCGTTCTTCCGGGCCGCGTGGGACACCATGGCTCCCAGCAGAATGTTGCGGTTGGCAGTGGCGGAGGTCGACGGGGAGCCTGTGTCGGCGTTCCTCTGGGTGGTGTTCGGCGACACCATGAATTGCTGGCGTGGTGGCTGGTCCGGCGAGCATCCCCGACGACGCCCGAACGAGGCGCTGGACTGGGTGGGGATTCGGTGGGCGGCCGCGCAAGGGCTGCGGTGGTACGACTTCCAGGGCGACGCCGACTACACGCGAGGGTTCGGGGGATGCAGGCTGACCTCGCCCGGCCCGCTGGAGCGGGTTATGAGCCCACTCCTGCGTCGGCTGTATCCACCGGTAATCCACCATGTTCTGGACACCAGAGGCATCTCCCGGTTGAAGCAGGTCGTCCGGTCTCGCGGCTGGCCCGGCTCGACGAAGTAGATCGTGTGGCCGGCACACGAATCGTCTCGACCGCAGTGGCCTGGCGCGGAACGCCAGCTCTCGGGCCGTTCGCGCGCCGAGGTAGTCCGGTTCAGCTCCTGCCAGGCAGATCATGTGAAGAGCGTTCGTCGTATCCGGCCGGAGAGTTCCGCGTCGCCCCAGCCTTCCGACCTCGAACCGCCGCCGACGAACCGGAGCGAGACAGTGCGGCGATGATCAAGACCGTCGAGCAGCTCACGGCGAGTCCGAGCGCGGCGCCGCCGACGACATCTGTCACGTAGTGGACGGTCTGCACCAGCCGTGCAGCACCGATCGCGATCACCAAGAATCCCGCAAGCCAGGCAACGCCGGTCCTCGTCCTCGCGGAGGCCCGCGTGGCCCTGAGCGCCACCACGACCGTCACCGCGGCCGCGGTCGCGAGCGCGACGTGACCCGAGGGATACAGCAGCGAGGTGCCGCCGTCCGGCCGCTGGCGGTGGACGATCTCCTTGACCAGGAGCTCGACGACGAGACTGGCCGGAGCGGCGAGGAGGGCGAGAAGCGCTGCGTCCCATCGCCTTCTCCACCACGACGCCGCGATGCTCGCCAGGACGGTGAGCACGACCAACGGACCGACGGCGTACGCGATCGCCCCTGCGATGGAGTCGCCGCTGGCTTTGACGGCCTCTTGCCAGTCCATCATTCGCGCGTCGACCGGACCAGGAGAGCGCGTGTGCCAGACGAGGACTGCCAAGAGCACGACCACCAACGATGCGGTCGCGGCGGTGACCGCGGCCCAGGGCGGCCTGAGCGCCGGTGCCCCTGCGGCCTGTGGGTCCGACCCGGCCTCACCGTGCGACATCAGCAGCCCGCCACAGGCATCTGTCGGATGAACGGCAGAGCGTCGAGCTCACCCCGGTCGTCCGGCCCTGCGCGGATCTCTCGGGCCGGCCCCGTCCCTCAGCGAACTTCGTCGAGGGAGCCGGGGGCCCGGTCGTTGGCCCGTCAACTCATGTCGTGCTCCCGGCGCGATGCTCGAACCGACCGTCACGGATGCACCAGGGGTGGGTCCGGCCGGCCGCGGCGGATGAGTAAGGATGTTGAGCACGAAAGCGGGGTTGTTTCGCAGGTAGCGCCGCCAGAGTCGCCGTGGCTCCCGTCTGAGTCGGTAGGCCCATTCCAGCCCGCTTCGTTGCATCCAGCGAGGCGCTTGGGGGACGGTCCCCGCGTGGAGATCGAACGCCGCGCCGACCCCGAGCAGAGCGTTGGCATCCAGTCTTCCCACGTGCTCGGCCATCCAGCGCTCCTGCTTCGGTGTGCTGAGACCGACCCAGACCAATTGCGCATGCGAGTCGTTGATGGTCCGGACGATGTCCGCGTCCTCCTGCGGGGTCAGCGGCCGGAACGGTGGCGACAGGGTCCCTGCGACCCGCAGGCCCGGGATGCGGCCGGCGAGCCGTTCCACGAGCAACTCCGCAGTCGAGGGACCTCCGCCGTAGAAGAAGGACGACCAACCACGTTCGGCCGCTCTAGCGAGCATCGCCAACATCAGGTCCGGCCCGTAAACGCGACTGACCTCGAGCCGGCCGGCCCACCGGGCCGACCACACCATCGGCATGCCGTCAGGGGTGGTAAGACCCGATCGGTTGTGAATTCGGAGCAGCGCCGGGTCCCGCTGACATTCCATCACGCCGTGCACGCCGGTGACGCACACGTATCTGTGCTCGTCGCGGTCGACCCAACCGGACACCTCGTCGACCGCGGAGTCGACGGTCAAGCAACTGATCCCCACTCCGAGTACGTCGACCCGCGGCGGACCGTTCGTCGTCGGCGGAGCCGGACGCTCAGACGCGGTCACGGCTCGTCAGCATGGTCTCGATCCACTCATAGGTGGGGACGAGCCCGTCACGCAGGGACGTCGCTGGCTCCCAGCCGAGGACCTTGCGAAGCAGTGAGTTGTCGGAGTTGCGTCCTCGCACCCCCTGCGGTCCCGGGACGTGCTCGAGGCTGATGTCCCGCTTGCCTGCCAACTCGGTGACCATATGCGCCAACTGCTTGATTGATACCATCTCGTCGGTTCCGAGGTTGAGCGGCTTCGCGTAGTCGGACTGCATGATGCGGTAGATGCCCTCGACGCAGTCATCGATGTAGCAGAACGACCGCGTCTGCTCCCCGTCACCCCAGATCTCGATGCTGTCCCCGTCCTCGGCCAGCGCGACCTTCCGACAGATTGCCGCCGGAGCCTTCTCCCGGCCGCCGTCATAGGTCCCGAGCGGTCCGTAGATGTTGTGGAACCGCACGATGCGCGTCTCCATCGGATATTCGTCCGCGTAGTAGGAGCAGAGCAGCTCGGTGAACAACTTCTCCCACCCGTAGGCGTCTTGGGGCTGGGCCGGATACGCGTCGCTCTCCTTCAAGGGCACGACGTCGGCCTCGGTCTGCAGGTACTCGGGGTAGATGCAGGCCGACGAGCTGTACAGGTACCGCTGTACCCCGTTGATCAGTGCGGCGTCGAGCGTGTGCAGGTTGATCAGCGAGTTGTTGCGCAGGATCTCGGCATGGTGCGTGGAGATGTAGCCCATGCCTCCCATGTCCGCGGCAAGGGCATAAACCTGGTCCACCCCGCGCATCGCCTGCAGCGCGGCGTCCCACCGGCGCAGGTCCAGCAGCTCGAACTCGTCCGCGTCCACCTCGGTGTACTCCGGGTACTTCAGATCGACTCCGCGGACCCAGTACCCCCTCTCCTTGAGGAAGGTGACGAGGTGGTGTCCGATGAAACCCCCTGCTCCGGTGACGCATACTCGCTTCATCGCTGCTGTCCTTCCGTTGATGGTGCGGTGCTCAGTGGACTTCCAGACGCTGCCCGGCGACGATCGATCCCCCTGGTCAGCGAGCGGTGGGTCAGCGCGTTTCAGTAAGCGCCGCGGCTCTTCACGACGGCAAACATGGTCTTCCAGATGATCAGTGCATCGAGAGCGAGCGACCACTGCTCGACATAACGCAGATCGAGCCGGACCGACTCCTCCCAGTCGAGGTCGGAGCGACCGCTGATCTGCCACAGACCGGTCAGACCTGGCTTCACGAACAATCGGCGTCGTGCCTCGCCGTCGTACCGCCTGTCGGTGACCGGCAATGGGCGCGGGCCCACCAGCGACATCTGCCCGCGCAGCACGTTCACTAACTGTGGTAGTTCGTCGAGCGAGGTTCGGCGGAGCCAACGCCCCAATCGGGTGACCCGAGGATCGACGGCGATCTTGAACAGCTCTCCGGTCGCGTGCCTGTTCAGATCCTCGAGACTGGATCGCAGCGCTTCGGCGTTGCGCACCATGGTGCGGAACTTCCACATCGTGAACTCGCGCCCCTGCCAGCCGGTTCGGGCCTGCCGGAAGATCGCCGGACCGGGGCTGGTGAGGCGGATGGCCAGCGCGATCGCCACCAGCAGCGGTGCGAGAACGATCAGTGCGGTCAGCGCCACCAGTCGGTCCAGGAGCGCCTTCGCCACGCGACGGCCACCCGCCAGCTGGGGCTCGTCGACGTGCAGCAACGGAAGTCCGCAGACGGGCCGTATCGCGATCCGAGGACCGGCTACGTCGATCAATGCCGGAGCGACGAGCAGATCGATTCCGGACTTGGCCAGACTCCAGGAGAGGGTCCGGAGCGCAGGACCGTCCATCTCCGGGCAGGGAAGCACCGCCACAGCGTCGGCACCGGTCACCCGGAGAGCGAAGTCGACGTCTTCCAAACCGCCTAGAACCGGCACATCCAGCGGGATCAGGTCCGTGGACCCACCTGGGACACAAGCCCCCACGATTCGCATCCCGTGATGGATGTCGCCGCGCATCTGCCTGGCCAGTTCAGCACCTGCTCGGCCGTGCCCTACCAGGAGGACATCGCTCATGAAGAGCCCGTGGCGTCGCTTGCGGTGCACCCACTTGCGAACCAGGTAGCGCCCCAGCAGCGTCAGGAGCGTGGCCACCGGCAGAGCGACAAGGACGTAACCGCGCGCAATCTCGGCCTTCGTCGCCCAGGACCCGGTCGCGACGGTTGCGATCACGACGACCGCGGCCACGAGGGCGCGACGGAACTCCTCGAACCCGACCGACAGGAAGCGGGCCTCGTAGGCACGAGCCGCCGCCATCGCCGCCAGCCAGAGAAGCGGCAGGCAGGCGCCGAGCGCCAGATACTCCCACCTCGGATTCTGCGAGGACGGTTCGCCGAAACGGGCATAGTAGGCGATCACTCCGGCGACTAATGAGGTGATGAAATCCAATCCGATCACCGTGCGGACATAGCCCCGCTCCCACGGTCGGCGCGACGAGCGCAGCACGGGTAGCTGGGTCAACATCATCTGGCTCTCGCCCGCTCCGGCAACTCTCACGCCGTGACCCCTTTGTCCGTGCGTTCACGTCACCCTGTTGCTCGTCGATCCGCGGCGGAGCGTGAGCATGCCGGGGTCCAACCACCCGAAAGGACCAGTCGAGCAAGGAGGAACGCGCAGATGATCACAGCGCTCTCCGCAGGCGAACATCAACGAGACCGGCTCGGACCTGAGCAGGAATCGGTTCAAGCTCGCCGTCGACCTCGCGCCGGCCCGGTAGGTCGGCTCCACGCCGCCGCGCTGCAATAGGCCAGTTCCTCACCCACACTGGGAGGACGGGTCTCGCGCTCTGATCTTCCAGGCCGCCTAGGGGATCGCCGCCGCAGCCGTGAAGGCGAGCCGGACCGGGAGCCACTTCGGCGACGGCCCTAATGCCCTGACCGCCGGCAGGCGAAACAGCTGCAGCACGTCCCTGGCCTCGGCCCGTCGACGAACTCGCAGTCGGCGATAGGCCCCTGCGAGGATGAACTGATTGATGAAGTCTGCCTGCCAGCGTCGCACCTCCCGCTCGGGAACGACGCCGGTGTCGACGGCCTGGTCGAACACCCTGCCGAGGGTCTCGATCGTTCCGGGATTCCACATGCCGGTGGTGGCCGCAGCCTCGTGGATCGTGTAGGCGCAGGTGCTGACGGGCATGCAGCGGACGCCGTAGCGGGAGAACAGCCTGACCCACATGGCAGTGTCGGCCGCGTCGCCCACCTCGGGCTCGAACAGGCCCGTATCGACGAGGGCGGCCCGGCGCACGATCACCATCGGTTCTCGCACGAACGAGGAGTTCCGCAGGAGCCGCCGGAGCGCCTCGCTGGGCGACAGGTACTGCTCGCGCTCGAAGGTCTGCTCGCGCCGCTTGGCGCCGTCGCCGTCGACGATATGGGCTCCGAAGACCAGGACCTGCTCGTGGGGTGGTGTGCGGCGAAGGCCGTCGATCATGGACTGCCCACACCCGGGCAGCATGAGATCGTCGTCATCGAGTTGTTGGACCCACTCGCCGGTGGCCAACTCGGCCGCGCGGTTCATGTTCTCGACCAACGGCAGGGCCGGACGGTTGCGGACGTAGCGGTACCCCCCCGGCCACTCGTCGAGTAGACGCTTCACGGCGTGCCCACTGGTGTCGGCGTCCGAGCCGTCGGAAACCGTGATCTCCACCTGTTCCGCGACAGATGCCATCGCTGTGACGACCGACCGCAAGGCTCGTTCGAGCAACTCCGGACGATTGCGGGTGGGCATGGTGAGAGAGAGAACAGGGCTCGCCACGAGGGCACCTCCAGACGAGTGGCTCGGTGACCGGAAGGCGGGAGTGTCGGAGAGTACGCGGCGGCAGCCTGCGCGACCTAGGTGAAGCCTTCTACCACCTTGTGCCGGAGGTTTCAACGGGCACCGACTCGATCGCCAGGCACGCCGCATGGGCGTTATGCAGTTCGGCGCCGGCATGGTGATCGAGTTCGATCAGCCGGAAGATCCTCTGCTCTCGCCGCAGGACCCTCTCGCGATCCTGGACTGTGCGGTTGCGTCGGTAATGTATCCGCGCGAAGGAGCGAGGTAGCCCTCACACACCGAGTCCGCCGGCGCAGCGCGCCGGAAGCGCTGCTCACGGGTTGGAGTCTCGGCGCCCGTGCCGACGAGCAGATCACGGCAGGGTCCGTCGTCGACGACGAGGAAGGAGCGCTGGGTGCTGTCGGACGCGCGGGAGCTTGCCGGAGACCAGCAGGTCGAGACGGACATCTGCATCGTCGGTGCCGGGCCGGCAGGGATCAGCATCGCCCGCGAGATGATCGGCAACGGCGCTCGGGTCATGCTGTTGGAAAGCGGTGGCAGGGAGCCGGAACGCCACGCGCAGCAGTTGAATCGGGGCCAGAGCGTCGGCTACCCGATCCACCGGCCGCACCAGTCACGCGTGCGGGCGTTCGGCGGGACGACCAGGCACTGGACGCGGCCGGGCGACGAGACCTGGGCAGCTCGTCCCCTCGACCCGATCGACTTCGAGGTCCGTCCTGGGATCCGCCATTCCGGCTGGCCCTTCGACCGCGCTCATCTCGACCCCTACTACGCGCACGCACAGGAGTTGTGCCAACTCGGGCCGTTCGATTACGACCCGGATCGCTGGGCCGACCCGGAGCGGACCCCGCCCCTGCCGCTTCTCCCCGAGGCGGTCGAGACGACGCTGTTCCAGCACGGGACAGCCGACTTCGGCGGCTACTACGAGGAGCTCGTCCGGGCCCCGAACGTGACGCTTCTGTTGCACGCCACCGTGGTCGAGCTGGTCACCGAGGTGGATCCCGACTGCGTGGATCGGGTCGAGGTGCGGCGTGAGGACGGCTCACGATGCTCAGTGCGGGCCCGGTTCGTGGTGTTGGCCGCCGGTGGCATCGAGAACCCGCGCCTGCTGCTGCTCAGTCGCGGCGTCCGCGGTAGCGGGCTCGGCAACGACCGGGACCTGGTCGGGCGGTTCTTCGCGGAGCGGATGTCTGCACGCACCGGATACATCGTCCCGGCGTCACCGAATTTGCTCGCCCGCACCGGCCTGTACCCGGTCCACGAGGCCGCGCCCGGGGTGCGGGTCCAGGGGGCGCTGCGTCTCCGCGACGCGGTGCAGCGGGAGCGGCAGTTGCTCAACTGCGCGTTCTTCCTGCTCCCCCGACCTCCGTCCATGACGGCGGAGGCCGTCCGGTCGGTCGCAACCCTGGTCAAGGCACGCCGCCGCCGGCCGCTGTCGCCGGGGACGGCGGGGCACCTGCTCAACATCGCCACCGGTCTCGGGGACCTCGGCATCTACGCCCGTGACCGCCTCCGCCGGTCCGACGACAGGGGCGCTGTCCTGGCACTGCGCGCTCAGGGCGAGCAGGCGCCCGACCCCGGCTCCCGGGTCACGCTGGGCGCCCGGCGCGACCGGTTCGGCCTGCCTGTCGCTCAGGTCCACTGGCGCCCTGCCGCGTCGGACCGCGCCTCCATCCGAGCAACGCAGGAGGCGATCGACGAGGCGTTGCGGGGGGTGGGGCTCGGGCATGTCGAGCTCATGTTGGGTGACGAGCACCCGCCGGCCCTCGTGGAGGGCAACTTCCACCACCTCGGCGCGACGAGGATGCACTCCGACCCCGCCGCAGGGGTGGTCGACTCCGACTGCCGGGTGCACGGTGTCCGCAATCTCTACGTGACGGGCAGCTCGGTGTTCCCGACGTATGGATGCTCCAACCCGACACTCACGGTGGTGGCGCTGGCTCTGCGCTTGGCCGACCATCTCAAGAAGCAGCTGGCCGCTTGAGCCGGAGACGGCCGGAAGGGGGCGCATGATCACGCCGTCCCCTCGACCGAGCAGAGGTCGACGGCTCCGGTGGGGCCTCGTCGCAGTGGGTTGTGTGCTTGGGGTGATCGTCGCGATCACCCTGGCAGGCCAGGCCCTCGCCCCGCCGACACCCCCTCCGGCGCCCGCGACTCCCCCGACGAGCGCGCCCCCGCCGCCCGGACCGAAGTGCCTCACATCGGCCGGCGTGGCCATCGGTGTCGACGACGACGGGCAGGACGTGGTGAACGCACACCCGCCCGGCACCACGTATGTCGTCAGAGCCGGGACCCACCTGCGGAACTTCAGCGTCCAGCCGAAGTCCGGCGACACCTTCTGCGGGGAGCCCGGCGCCGTGCTGGACGGTGGGCGCAGCCTCCCGACCGCGTTCTCGGGCGGTTCGATCGACGTGACCCTGGACTCGATCACCGTTCGGGACTACGACAGCGACAGGCAGGGAGCGGCCATCCAACCCGAGCCTCGCGCACGCAGCTGGCTCGTCCGCAACGTGTCGGCCCTGCACAACTCCTGGGCGGGCCTCCTGGTCGCCGACGACATGCGGATTCTCGGTGGCCACTACAACGACAACGACCAGCTGGGGATCGGCGGCAACGAAGCCACCGGAATCATCCTGGACGGACTGGACGACGACCCCACGACCCTGGACGGGCCCGAGCTGGCGCGCAACCACACGCTGAGAGCCCCGTGCGAGTTCGAGGGCGGGGGCATGAAGTGGGATGTCGGACAGGTCACCGTCCGCAACGCCTACGTCCACGACAACGATTGCAAAGGGCTCTGGGCCGACATCAACGCACACGACGTGCTCCTCGAGCACAATCTGATCGAGGACAACCGGGCAGAGGGCATCCTCTACGAAATCAGCCAGGACGCGACCATCCGCGACAATCAGGTGTTCCGCAACGGATTCGGCTCCTCGGGCTGGTTCTGGGGCGGCGGTATCACCGTGGCGTCCAGCTCAGGCGTTCAGGTCTACGGCAACCGCCTGTCCGGCAACTACAACGGGATCGTCGGGAGCCAGCAGGACCGGCCCGACTCGACGCCTCCCGAGCACCTGCTCGACGGCTACCACGCCCAGGACAACCTGATCTGCGCCACGGGGGACGGAGGGCACCCGACGGGCGTGGCGTCCGACAACGGCGCCGATCTGGCCGCCCGGGACATCAGCTTCACCGACAACACCATCCAGTCGGCTCCGTGTGAGTAGTGGACGCCGAGGTCGGGGTTCGTCGTGACGCGTCAGTCACCTCGGCTGCGGGCGAGCGTCACCGCTTGCAGGACCGCGGAGGCTGCCGCGTCGGGGAACAGGACGGTGTTCGTCCGCCGTACCCCCTCGCGGAGCGCGGTGGACGTCGCCGGGTCGACCGTACGGTGCATGGCCGCGGCTAGCGCACGAGCATTCCGGGGATCGACGACGATGCCGTTCACGCCGTCGCGGACGATCGTTCCGGCAGCTCCGGTCATCGGAGAGACGACCACCGGGGTACCGGTCGTCAAGGCCTCGACGACGACGCGGCCGATGAGGTCCTGCAATGTCGGGAAGACGAACGCCTGGCACGCCTGGAGCGCTCCCTTGAAGTCGGCGTGGTCCACCGCCCCGAGGAAGACGACGGATTCCTCGACGTCGAGGCTGCGGGCGAGCTGTGCCAATGCGGCCTGTTCCGGGCCGTCTCCGATGACCCAGAGCGTGCACGGACCGAACTCCCGCCGGTAGGCCGCGACCCCCTCGATCAGCAGGTCGATCCCCTTCGCCGGGATGAGCCGGCCCGCACTGACGAACAGCGGGGTCCCCTCCGGGACCGGAGAGGCACCGGAGGGCAGGCTTGGCTCCAGCTCCGGTGGCAGGCCGGCCAGCCACCAGCCCTTGACGATCCTCCTGTGCGGCACCCTGAGTGTGCCGGTCACGTAGTTCATCGCCAGCTCGTTGTTCGCCACGAACGCGTCGACGAGCCGCGCGGCCAGCCGGCGGACGGGTAGCTTGAAGGCGGCGGTGCCCGTGCGGCCGAGGTGCTGGTAGTCCCCCTCGACCAGCGAGACCACGCTGCGGCCTCGCCTCAGCGACTTGGAGAGACCGGCGAACAGGCCGACCAGGCCGAGCTCGTAGACGACGATGACTTCCTCCGGCGCTCGTGCGAATCTCATGAACAGCCGCGGGCCGACGACCTTGAGAGTCACCGGGTGCTTCCGCTCATCCCCGGGACGTCCGAGCGTGACGACCCGGCCCAGCGCCCGGTCCCCGTCCTGTGCCTGCGTCCAACGCAGGTCACGGACCGTCGCGCCGGCCCGGCGGGCCGACTCGACCAGGTACGGATGAGGGGAGCTCTCATCCCTCGAGGCCCACAGAATACCCGGCGTCTCTCCCCGCCAGGCCCGTCGCCGGATCACCTGGCACTCACCTCCTCCGGCCGACCGCCATCGCACGACGAGATGGTCGGGGCTCAATTCGTCCAGATCGCTTCCAGAACACCTGACGCAGGAGCATCGTCCACGCAGCGGCCGAGGGGCACATAGTTGATCTGCGGATGGTCCGCCACGCTCGGGTCTAGGCAACGCCAGCAGTCGACGATCGTGACCGACTCCTTGCTGCCGAGGAATTCCTCTGCCTTGAGAGCGCGGAAACGCGCATCCGCCGTGGTCACGACCACGAGCGCTGCATCGGCGAGCGCGGCATCGATCGATTCGGCGACGAGCGCCTTGTCACGGAAGGCGTTGCGGGCGCCGTCCGTCGCGAGCGGGTCATAGCCGATCACCCGCATTCCCGATTCGGCCATTGCCAGCGCGAGGGCGACGCCCTGGGATTCTTCGACGACATGGGAGAGTGGCTTGTAGGACAAGCCCAGGACCGCCGCGGTCCGCCCTTTCTGAAGATGCGGCGCGATCTTCGTGGTGATCTGTGAGGCGGTGGACCTGTTGTAGCGATGATTGGCGACGAGCAGGTCGCCGTTCGCCCCTACCTGTTCGCAGAGGAAACCCAGCGCGACATTGTCCCGAGGAAAGCAGGGTCCCGCGAAGCCGAGACCACCCGTGAGATACTTGCGCCCGATACGGGCGTCCGATCCGAGTGCATCGCTGACGACATCCACATCGCCACCAGGAATCCGCTCGCAGATACCCGCGAGGGTGTTCGCGAAGGAGATCTTCATCGTGACGTAGCTGTTGAGCGCGATCTTCGCGACCTCCGCATTCTCGATGCTCATGCGATGCACGACCGGATCCCTCAGGCAGATCCTGCGATTCACTTCCTCCAGAGCATCGCCGGAGCGGCGGTCGAATTCTCCGATGAGACAGAAGTCGGGATCGAGGAAGTCGTGGATGACGCTACCGAGGGCGATGAACTCCGGGCTGTAGCACAGGCCGAAGTCCTTACCGCATTCCTTGCCCGAGGCAGACTCCAGAACGGGCAGCAACCCATGACGGGTCGCGCCCGGGAGTACGGTGCTGGTGAGAACGACGACGTGATAGCCTTCCTTCCTCGCGAGCGCCTTGCCCAATCGTTCGAAGGCGAACTTGACGTACTGCAACTCAAAGGCGCCACGACTGTCGGTCGGGGTCGGCACGATGACGAAGCTGATGTCGCTCCCGAGCACCGCTTCCTCATGGCTTGTGGTCGCGCGGACCTTGTCACGATGGGCGGCCATCACCTTGTCGAGGTCGGTCTCCTGGACCGGCGCACAGCCCTCGTTAACCGCCCGGACGGCACTCTCCGCGATGTCGACACCGATGACGTCGAAGCCCCGCGAAGCCATGCCCGCGAGCATGCTTGCCCCCAACTTGCCCAAACCGACCACGGAAATGCTCTGAATCATGACCTCGTCCTCACGCTGCGAATGCTCGCCCTGACCGGATAAGCTCGGGACGCTCCGCGAGCAACTCCGCATAGCGTCGCGTCCAGTTCCGATCCCACTGCTGGCGCGCGATCCATACGAGCGGCTCACGAAGGAAGGTCGGAAATTCGCGGATCTCCGCCTGGAGCGCAGCCTCGTTCAAGAGGTGCCAGCGGGTCTTGCGACAGATGCGGGAGAGGCCGGATTCATCGAGCTGCCAATCCGCGTCCTCCAACGTCATCATGATCGACTCGACGAGACGACGGTTGGCGAACGATTCGATACCACCCTGGTTGTGGGATTCACCCTTCGTCGCCATGTGCACGATGTGCCGGTAGTCGTGGTTCTGGTGAACTGCCGTCACGCATGCGCTGGCATCGATGAGCGCACCTCCGAGACGACGCGCCCGATATACGAGCCAGTTGTCCCAGTACCAGCGCCCCAGGGCGAACTGAGGGATCTCACCGAACATGCCGCGGGGGTAGACGAAGTAGTCGATCGCACTGAAGTCGTGCAGCGTGCCATCCCTCGCCGCGTCGCCCCGAAGGATCTCGGCCCATTCGGGGTTGGCGAAGTCGATCGACTTCTCCATGTCGTAGTCGATGCGTCGCCCGCCCATCACGAACTTCGGGAGATCAATCTTCGCCGCGGCTTCCAGAAGATCCTGAAAGAGGACGATGTCCGCGTTCACGTAACACATGCGCGAATATCGTGCCACCTCTTCCGCCCGCCGGAAGTATCCGTTCATCAGCGGGGTGCCGTATTCGTTCACCTCCACATCCGGGATGTGCCGTATCCCGAACTCCGCCGCAACCTCCGCTGTGCCTTGCTCATCCCCGAACATGATGATGTCGATATCCGGGTGCAGCCGCGTCCAACTCTGGATCGCGTTGCGCTGGATCATCCCGATGTGGCCGACGAAAGGCTTCGGCAGGGTGAACAGCGTGATCATGGCCGACGGTGGGAGGTTCGCGATGTGAGGGATCACTGGATCACCTTCTCGCCACGGGCGCGGCGTCCGTATCGGTCTTCGGGCCGAACGTAGGTCTCTTCGGGGCTGGTCTCGATATCGACCTCCGGTTCCCGGCCGAGCCCGGTCGAAGTGGTGGAACGGGGGCCGCCGCCAGGAGCCGGCTCGCCGCTTGCCTGCGCGCAACAGCGCCCGCGACGGCGATGGCCATTCCGGTCACGATCCCTTGTTCGAGACCGGGGACCCAGGTGAGGTACCAGACAAGCTGCATGGCCAGCAACGGGGCCAACACACCGGGGTCGAACAGCCGCCAGCTTCCGAGGTGGACTCTCCACAGGCGACGCAGCAGGCCGACGGTGAGCGCGAGCAGGGCGACGAGCCCTCCCAGGCCCGCCCGGATCATCGTCTCGATGTAGAAGTTGTGAGGATGGGCGTCGATGTTCGTCCCTTCCACCGTGCGCGCGAACCCACTGCCGAACGGCTCGCCCAGGAGCCAGTTGACCGGGCTCGCCGACCAGCTGTCGACGAGGTCCTGCCAGCCCTCGACCCGCCAGGTGACCGACCCGGTGCTCGTCACGGTCCCGGGCGGGGTCTCGTCGCGTCCCAGCACGTCTCCGGCGAAGACCACGGCCGTGAGGACGGAGGCGGCGGCGACGAGCGCGATCGATCGCGCATTGAGACGGCGACCGCGCAGCAGGAGCACCGCCACGCCGACGAGCAGCGCGAGCCAGACGGTTCTGCGGTCGAGTGCGATCACCACGATCAGCAGCACCACTCCCAGCCAGCGGACCCACCGCGCCTGCCCGGGCTTCAGCCAGCAGGGGATCGTCAGGAGCAGCGGTCCGGCCAGGAAGAAGGTGTAGGGCCCGTCCAGGACGCGGACGGCGGTGTCGACGCCGTTGATCTCGGCCGGCACACCGAAGTCGATACCGGCGTAGAGGTGCAGCCAGCGGGCGCATGCCAACAGCACCATCAGGCCTGCCGCCAGCAGCCAGATGCGACCGATCCGGTCGTAGAGCCCGGCGGTGGGCCGGTACGTCGCCATGTACAGGGCAGCACCGACGAAGAAGAGGTACTGCCGGGAATCGCTGACGGCTGACTGTCCGTGAGCGGCGATGCCGAGCAGCAGCGACACCAGCAGCACGGCGCCCAGCAGAACCAACCAGTACTGGTACCGGCCGAGGCGACGGAGCCTCAAGCACCTGGCCACCGCGGCCGCGAGCACGACGACGGCCACCAGATCGGTGGCCCCCACGCGCATACCGCCCAACCTCACCGAGGGTACGTCCTCGTAGAGGAATGCAGCCTGGACGATCACCGAGAGGAAGACGAGCGCGGCCCCGACCTCGGCCCGCCTGATCGTCAGGTCGAGCAGGGCGAGACAGAAGCCCGCAGCGAGCACCGCGACAAGGCCGATCACGACGACGGTCATCGCTCCTCCTCGGTCACCGCGAGATCCGGCGGGCTCAGGACCAGCGACGCCACGCGCTGTCGTCGCCCGTCGGGTGGACCCAGCACGCCGGCCTTGGCCAGCCGGAGCCAGAGGTCGGCGCGGACGCCTGCCACTGGGCACAACCGGATGCACAGCACCAGGGCGAGCGCCCCAGCTGCGATCTCCCCCGCCAGGACGGCAACGGCGGGGGTGCCTTCGAGAGCCCAGCGGACGCCGGCGACGGCCAGCGCCACGCCGATGGCGGCGAAGGCCGCGGGGACATGGGCCTGCCACACCCGCGCTGCCGGCAGTTCGAGCACCCGCCATGCCACGACGAGGTAACCGACATACCGCAGCAGCTCGGCGGCCGCCACCGCCGCGGCGATCACCCAGACACCTCGCGAGCTGAACGGCAGCGCGATCAGGATGAGTACGGCGAGCAGGAGAACGTAGCCGAGCTGCACGGCGACCGAGCGGTTCAGCTCCGCACGCGCCTCGGCCAACGATTGCGACAGCTGCGAGGCGATGTGGCATCCCCCGGCTAGCGCGAACCACGGGACCAACCAGGCGGCCGGCCCCCACTGCGGTCCCAGCACGACGGCGACCAGTTCCGGCGCTGCGACGGCCATACCCGCGCAGAGCGGGAACACCAGCAGGGCACCGAGCGACATCGTGCTGAGATAGCCTCGGCGCAGCCGGACGGGATCCTCCTGGACCCTGCTCATGGCCGCGAACGCCACGTTGGTCAACGCCGCGGCCAAGTAGTTGCCCAAGGGCTGGAATACCAGGTAGTAGGCCCGGCTGTACTGGCCGAGCACTGCCGGGCTCGCAATACGCGCGATGGTGAAGGTGTCGAGGTTCCCCCCGACGTAGTCCAGCACGTGAGCGACCTGCAACCGCGTTCCGTAGCCGCAGACGGTCCGGTAGGGCGGCCAACGCAATGCGGGCCGCATGGGATGGTGCAGGAGCGCGAACTGCCACACCGCTTGGATCAGCGTCGAGGTGACGGTGGCCGCCACCAGACTCCATACTCCGGCCCCGAGCAGGGCCAACGCCACGCCGACCACGAGGTAGCCGATCACGTACGAACCGACCGTGATCACCGACAGGGCACGGAAGCGCATTTCGCGGCGGAGCAGACCGAGACCGGTCATGGACCAGCCCATGAACGGGAACGACACCGCCAGGCCACGCAGCACCGGGGCCACCTGCGGCGTGTGGAACAGGTCGCCGACCGCCGGGGCCAGGAGCCACGCCAGCCCCAGACAGACCAGGCCGATGACGATACCGGCGGTGGACGCGGCACGGATTTCGTCTTCGCTCAGTTCGGGCTTCTGCACCAGAGAGGAGGCCAGCCCCATGCGAGCGAAGAACTGCCCGAACAGCACGACCAGGTTCGCCATCGCCATGAGTCCGAACTCGGCAGGATCGAGCAGGCGCGAGACCGTCGCGGTGTAGGCGAGATTGGCTCCCACGAGCACCACGGTGGACAGAACGGACCAGCTCAGGCCGGACGCGGCCTGAGCGGTCAGGTTCGCACGGCCGACGACCCCGCTGGTGTCGTCGCTCGCTCTGTCGGCTCCTGGCACGTCCACGTGTCCGCCCTATCGCACGGCCGAGACGGAGGAGCAGAGGATGACGATCCACAGATGGTCGTCGCCCACGAAGGCCTCGTCGAGGGCAGGGAGAGGGCCCGGGCACGACGGCATCGAACCCCGCCGGTCGTGGGGTGCCCTGACCGCAGACGTACGAATGCCAGCCATTCCTCTCCTCGTTCCGAGCTGGTGCCAGGACAACGGCACGCCGAGGTCAGCCCCTTCGCGCCAGTTGCGCGAGCTTCCCGGGGCGCCACTGGCGCAGTCGGCCGTTGACGGCGTAGGCATGCTGCGCCGACCCGCGGTTGAGCACATATCCGATGAGCGGGGTGTCGGTGAAGGCGAGCCGTTCGCGGGCACGCCGCAGATCGGCCAGTGAAGCGCCCCGGTTGACGACCATGAGCACTGCGTCGGCGTGATCGGCGACGGTCACGGCGTCCGACACGGCGAGAAGCGCCGGGGTGTCGACGATGACCAGGTCGGCCTGCTCGCCCCAGTGACTGATCATCGAGGCGAAGGTCGTCGAGCGGAAGAACACAGCCGGGTGGTGCCCGTTCCGGTCGCTCGGCCCGATCTGCAGCACCGTCCCACCGGCGGTGAACGCGGGTCGCTCGTCGGTGACATGGCTCGTGCTGGTCACCTCGAAGTACTCGCCGTCGCGACACACCTGTGACAACCGTCGTGTGCGCTCGTCGGCGTCGACCAGGAGCACCCTGCGCCCTTCCCGCTGAGCCGCCAGGGCGAGGTTGAGCACCGTCACCGTCTTCCCGTCACCGGCTCCGGCGCTGGCGACGGCGACGACCTTGCCCCCGACGCGGGCCAGGGCATGCTCCAACGAGGCGAGCACGACGTGATAGGCCTCCGCGGCCACCGGGTCCAACGTCGCCGGGAGTGCTGACGGACCGTCGGTTCCCTGGAGCGTCGCGCCGAGCCGGGGGGCCTCGCCGAGCAACGGAACCCCGAGGATCTCTGCGGCGTCGCCCTCCTCCTCCACGCGGCGGTCCCGTCCCGCGGACCACCACGCCCACACGCCGGATCCGACCAACCCGATCAACGCACCGATCAGTGCCAGCAGCACTGGCGCGGGCTGCGACGACCTGGCGGGCGGGGCGGCCCGCTCGAACGAATCGACGCCCGATCCGTGTAGCGCGGCCTGAGCAGCGATGTCGCTCTGGTTGGCCTGCAGTGAGCCGATCAGGTCACCCACATGCAGCGCCTTACGCTCGAGGACCGCCTGAGCGGCACCACTCGACTGCGCGATCTGCGCGTTGAGGGAGTCGTACTCGACCTGCCGCTGAGCCACGACGTCCTGGAGCCGCGCGATCGCCTCCTTGGAATCCGCTGTGGTGTGCTCGCCGGCCACCTGGTCGTATGCGGTACCGACGGCGTTGGCCAGGTTCGCGGCCTCAGCGGGATCGTCGGAGGTGGCGCGGAACGTGAGGGCGGAGAGGTCTGCCGAGGGGCCCACCACCACCGAGGCCCTGATGTCGTCGGGCGTCCCGGGACGGCCGAGGATCTGCAGCGCCCGCCCGTACACCGCATCCGACCCGGCGAGCCCGGCCTGCGTCGCCATGAAGACGGCGTGGTCGCCCGACTGCGACGGCGTCGACTGACCCAGTGTCAGGACCGCAGGACTGCCAGGATCCCGCAGGTACAGATTTGCCTGCGCCTCATAGCGGGCCGGGAGCAACAGCGACACGGCGAACCCGGCCAGAGCACCGAGCACTGTCACGACCGCAATGACGAATCGGTACCGCCACAACGACCTGACGAGCCCCGGCCCAGCAACCCAGCTGCCGTCACCGTCGGAGCCCGACGGCGACTCGGACAGCGTGATCTCGCGGTTACCTTCCACAGAACAGCCTCCAGGTCGGAAGAACTCCCAGTCGGTGTGTGACGACGGTGATGGCCTCGGGATGGTCCTCCGTGCAGCCAGGGCCCTGCGTCTGCGGTTCGCGCGAGCGGGAAGTTGATGATCGGGTCAGCACCGTACGGCTTGCACCCGGTTTCGCAACGCTCACGCCCTGACCTCCTCGTCGCGCGTGTTCACCCGCTTGCTCGTCGCACCGCTCCGGAGCGTGAGCATCCCGACGTTCAACCACCCGAAGGGACCAGTCAGACCGTGACGCCGCACAGCGTCAAACCCGCTCGAGCCAGATCTCGCGCCAATACGCGTAGACAGCCCTTGGACACCTTCGGTGATAGTCACTCGTGCAGACGACGTCGTCGAGGACGATGCACGCATTCCTCAGTTCGATCATCCGGCCGGTCTTCTCATCGATGATCCGCTCGACCCGTCGGAGCACGCGAGCCTCGCGGCCGCAGTACTTCAGCATCTCCCGGTCGAACGACATCCCGCGATTCTTGTTCTCGGCGTCGAGCGTGCCGACGATCTCCTCGACGGACTTCACCCGGACCAACTCCCCGGGCTGCAGATCGAGCGCACCGGTCGGAGTTCGCCGGAGGCGCCCCTGGATGAACGGGAAGCGCAGGCCGTCACGGATCCGAAGAGCCCGGGGAAGGACGTTCTTGCTCAGATCCTGGTACTTGTTGAACGCGCCCACGACCACGCTGCGCACAGTCGCCCAGGCGCCTGCGTTACCCGAGCGCACATCACGGACGTACTGCCGGACGTCCCAGAACGGAAGGAACGTGGGGGCCGCCCGCATCAGCTCGGTCGCCTGACACGAGTAGACGGCTCCCCCGGAGTCGTCGGACTGACGCGCGGCGGCGGAGAGCTCGTCCTCCGTGATCCCGCCGGAGGGCTCCTCGCCGCCCGGATCGGGGCTGTCCACGCGCTTCAGCCAAGCCTTCTTCCAATAGAGGAGGCACCCGGCCTGGCAGCCGCCGTGCGCAGAGCCGTCGCAGCGGGCCCCGGCCAGATGGACCGCGTCGTCCATCTTGTACATCCCGGACCAGTCGATGGTGTCGCACACCTTGATCGCGAGCTTGTCCACGCGGAACCGCCGCCCGGAGAACTGGAGCATCTCCGGCATGAAGGGAAGCGCTCCGAGCTCCCCGCGCTCGTCGAGCGAGGCGAGGATCTCCTCGCGGCTGCGCACCTCCACGATCTCGCCGACCTTCAGGTCGACGGGCTCCTTGTGCGCCGTTGGCATCGACTGCTGCATCGTCCAGCTCCTGGCGGGGAAGGGTTGACTTGACCAGAGCGTGAGGCCGATGTGGTCGTGCACAGCCAGGGCTTCGTTACGCGCCGATCGAGCGCTCCACTGCGGCCTACAGTCACGCAAAGTGACTAGACCGGGTTATATCAGGAGGCATGAACTCTCGAAAAGCCTAGCGTGGAGACTGTTGACCACTTTCAGTGACGATCACACCGGCTGATCGGGTAACACCACCGCCGACGGTGGCGAGTACGCCAGCAGGTCCGGCGCTGGACCGGACCTGACATCGGAGTGGACAGATCCGGGAGTTGGGGGCATCACAGTGAAGGTCGTGCTCTTCTGCGGCGGCTACGGGATGCGGATGCGCGACGGGACCAGCACACCGAAGCCGATGGTCCCGGTGGGTCCGCGCCCACTTCTCTGGCACGTCATGCGGTACTACGCCCACTACGGCCACCGTGACTTCGTGCTCTGCCTCGGCTACGGAGGCCAGCACATCAAGGACTTCTTCCTACGCTATGACGAAGCCGCGTCGAACGACTTCGTCCTGCAGGGCGGCGAGGTGCAGCTGCTCGACAGCGACATCGCGGACTGGCGCATCACCTTCGTCGACACGGGGCAGGACTCGGCCATCGGTGAACGGCTCCGGCGGGTTCGCCCCTACCTCGAGGGCGAGGACATGTTCCTCGCGAACTACGCCGACGTGCTCACTGATGCACCCATCGATGCCATGGTGTCGCAGTTCGAGTCCAACCCGGATGCGGTTGCCCAACTGCTGGCGGTTCCTCCGCAGGCTGCGTTCCACGTCGTGGACATCACCGACGGCAACCGGGTCGAGTCGATCACCGCGCTCCGGGACATGGCCATTCAGGAGAACGGCGGCTACCTCGTCATGCGCCCCGAGATCTTCGACTACATCCCTGAGAACGGTGATCTGGTGGCGGATGCCTGCGCCGCCTTGGCGAAGGAGGGCCGGCTCGCCGCCTACCTCTACAGCGGTTTCTGGCACCCCGCCGACACCGTGAAGGAGCGGGTGGCCCTGGAGGCGTTGTACCAGGCCGGACAGACCCCGTGGATGCCGTGGCGACCGCGGTCGGCCTGCTGAGGTGAAGGTGACGTCCGGACCCCTGCAAGGGGTCCTGCTCTTCACCCCCACTCCGCACCATGACGATCGGGGCTTCTTCACCCGCACCTTCGAGTGCGCCCTTGCCCTCGAGTACGGCCTCGATCCGTGCGCCTTTGTGCAGGACAGCCAGTCACGTTCCCGGGGCGGGACCATCCGCGGTCTGCACGGACGGGTGGGCCGCGGCGAAGGCAAGCTCGTGCGGTGCGCCCGCGGGGCGGTGCTCGACGTCCTGGTCGACGCCCGGCCACGTTCGCCCGATTTCGGCCAGGTCGCCAGGATCCGGCTGGACGACGTCGACCTGGTACAGGTCTATGTGCCACCGGGCCTGCTGCACGGGTTCCAGGCGCTCACCGAGTGGGCGGACGTCTGTTACCGGATCGACCGCGAGCACGACCCGACCGAGGACGTCGCAGTGCGGTACGACGATCCGGCCCTGGCGATCACATGGCCGCTGGAGGTGACAGCAATCAGCCGCCGGGATCTCGAGGCCGGGACATGGGACGACCTCGTGCGGCAGTTGCATGCCGGCACACGAGTCTGATCGTCCTCCGTCAGTTCGGCGTGCCCGCCAACGCCTCTGCCGGGTGCGCGGCGACATACTGCGCCATCGTCCCGTCGCGGAAGGCGGACCAGAGCGGCGTCCCGGCCTGCTCGTCGAGGTAGACGACGGACTGGGCGCCCTCGCGTCCGAGGCCCGCGACCGGGGCGCTGGTGAAGGTCACCCCGCCCGGCCGCAGCCCCTTCATTTCCAGGGCCAGGTCGCGCAGGCCGCCGTTGGTCAACGTGTCGTCGACGCTGACGGTTCGGCTGGTGGCGTCGACCAGGCTGTAGAGGCCGACCGGGTCGGACAGGTCGCCGCCTGCCTTGGTGAGCAGCGCCTTGAGCGCGTTCTGCTGCCGCTTGGCGCGGTCGAGGTCCCCGCCCGGCAGGTTGTAACGCTGCCGCACGTACGCCAGCGCCTGCGCGCCGTCGAGGTGGTTGAGGCCCTCGTGGAAGTCGACGCCGGCGTTGCTCGTCGCCGCCGCGACCCGCACGTCGATGCCGCCCACCGAGTCGACCATCTCCTGGAAGCCCGCGAAGTCGACGACCCCGAAGTGGTCGACGCGCACGCCGGTCAGGTTCTCGACCGTCTGGATCAGCAGCGGCGCACCGCCGAACGCGTAGGCGGCATTGATCTTGTTCTTGCCGCGACCCGGGATGTCGACCCAGCTGTCCCGCGGGATCGAGGTGACGGCGGCCGTGCTGCCGTCGGCGGCCACCCGGGCCAGCATGATCACGTCGCTGCGCTGGGAGCCCGCGTCCACGCCGGCCGGCGCGTCCGTGCCGGTGGTCGGGTCGGGCGAACGCGTGTCCGTCCCGATCAGCAGGAACGTCGTGCCCGACGACGCCACGGGGCGCGCGTCGGCGGGGATGCCGGCGAAGGCGTCGGGTACCCGGCTGACGTTGTTGCCCAGGCGCTCCGTCACCGCGTAGATCGCCGCCGCGGCCGCCAGGACCAGTGCTAGAAGGGTGGCGAGCAGGCCGATCAGGATCCGGCGGCCTCTCCGGCTCTGTCTCGCGACGGCGTCGAGCACCACCGTGGATTGATCCTCGTGCATGCCTCTCCCGTCTCACGACCTCGATCGTCTTGTCCGGGAAGTGGCGGGAGTCGTTACACGATTACGCAGTTCTGACTACGCGTGGTTCTCCAGCACCCACGCCAAGGCCTGGGTGCCGGCGAGGACGACGAACGCCGTCATCCACGGTGCGCTCACCCGCCGCAGGCCGGAGACGACCAGAAGGATCAACGGCGGCGCGGCGATCGCGTAGAGGTTCCAGTCGTCGAACACTCCGAGCTGTGCCCGCCACACCACGACCATCAGCAGCGCCCCCGCCGACGCGACGCCGAAGAACAGGCAGCGCCGCCCGGCGAACCGGCAGGCCGGGAGCAGCAGGACCGCCGGCGCGAGCAGCAGCAGCATCTGAAGCTGCAGCCACCAGCCCGTGGCTCCCACGGGGAAGAGGAAGCGCGACCAGTCACCGCCCTGCGCGGAGATCTGGCTCCCGGAGGTCAGCTGCGCGATCGGCAGCCCGTGCCTGTCGAACCACCACAGTCCCAGGCCGAGCACCGCGGGCACGGCCGCGAGGGCCAGGATCCCGTCGAGCTTCCGGCCCCGTCGGACCGCAAGGACGACCAGCACGAGCAGCGACGGCCCGAGGACGAGCGTCTCGAGATGGCAGAGCACACCAAGGCCGAGCAGCAGGCCCAGCGGCCAGAGCGACGCGTCCTCGTCGTCGAGGAACCTCAGTGCCCCGGCCAGGTACCCCAGCGCGACGACGGCGGTGAGCGTGTAGTTCTCGACGTCGCCGAAGAACACCATCACCCAGCCGCCCCCGGCGAGGAGCCCCAGGACCAGCAGCGGCTGGTCGAAGCGGCGCGCGATGCGCAGCGCGATCAGCACCGCCGCTCCCCCGGCGAGACAGGAGACGAGGCGGTAGGTCTGCGCGACGTCCCAACCCCACAGCGCATGCAGTCCGGCCCAGAGCCGGGAGTGCAGGAAGAGCTCGAGCATCTCGTCGTGCGTGGCGAAGCCGCCCGGCGAAGCCTCGAACTTGCCTTGCAACAGCGAGCCGTCGAGATTCTCGGTGTGGTCGCTCAGCATCCAGAACAGCGCGACGCCCACGACCGCGACGACCAGCCGCGTCGTCCTCCGCCCCAGCGCGACAGCCACGTCCGCGGCCACCGTGTGGACTCGTTCCGGCCACCGCCACACCGCCAGCCCGGCCGCCGCCGCGAGGGAGGCGAAGGTGATCGCCCACCCCCGCCCGACGAACGCCCAGCGGTCGACGCCGAACCAGGTCGTCAGCCCGGCCTCGGACTGCCCGGCGACGGGATGCGGTACGGCGAGGCCGCGCCAGAGGTAGAGCCCGCCGAGCAGACACACGCCGGCGGCGGCGAGCAGAGCGGTTCTCCGTCGGGGCGGAGCGTCGGTGGCGGTCGGTGTGGGGAGCACGAGCACGGCCGCGAGGCTGACATGCAGGCTCCCCCTCGCGCCGCCGCCTCGACGCCGTGACCGGGGAAGACACAGGAAGTCCTCAGGAGGAACCGGGCACGGCGGGAGAAGCTGTCAGGGTTGCTCCGGATCATCGCACTTACCGCAACTTGATGAAGCTTCACCGAGTTCGTGACATTCGGTAACACCACCACTCGGGTGGGCGACAAGCCGGATGATCGACGTTTGCCGGATCGCTCCCCCTCGGTCCCCGGCCGTCTCCTTCTGTGGACGAGCCGTGCCGTGGCGGCGACCCCTCGACCGAGATCGCACTATCGGATCTTTCTGGGGGGCTCCAGATCGTGTTCAACCCGTCCGACGTCGCCGCGCCTGTCGGCGTTCCCGTCGTTCCTCCTCAGCGGGGCGCGCAGCCGTCTCCCGGACGTCCCGCCGCCCCTGAAGGCAGCTCGGTCCGCTGGCAACGCCGCCTGCGCTCGCTGGTGATGCTCAGCGACGTCGGGATCGTCCTGGTCGCGACGATCCTCGCCGTGCTCGTGGGCTGGACCGGCGAGTTCGCCGCCGACCGCGCTCAGCTGGTCTGCGGCGCGATCGCCGCCGTCCTGATGATCGTGACGATGCCACTGGCCCGGGCCTGGGACGGTCGGGTTCTCGGTGTCGGCAGCACGGAGTTCAAGCGTCTCGGCCGCGCCGTCGCCTGGGCGGCGGTCGTGCTCGGCCTGGGCGGGCTCACCCAGCTGGTCGCTTCCGTCCGGATCTGGGTGTTCCTCTGGGTCCCGCTGATCGGCTTCCTCGTCGCCGTCGGCCGCTTCACTGTCCGGAAGTGGCTCCACCACCAGCGCGGTCGCGGGCGCGCGATGCTGTCGGTTCTCGCCGTCGGCGATGAGCTCGCAGTGGCGGACATGATCCGTCGCACCCGCCGCGACCTGCACTTCGGATGGCGTATCGACGCTGCCTGCACGCCGACCGGGAGCGGCCTCGAGGGCACGCCGGCCATCGAGGACGTCCCGGTCGTCGGCGACCTCGACTCCGTCGGCCCGGCGGTGATCGGCCAGGGCTACCACGTGGTCTCGGTCTGCCAGGCGCCCGGCTGGGGCCCCAAGCGCCTGCACCGCCTCGCCTGGGAGCTGGAGGGCACCGAGACCGAGCTCGCCGTCGCCCCCGGGCTGATGGAGATCGCCGGCCCGCGCATGCACATCGCCCCGGTCGACGGCCTCCCCCTGCTGCGACTGTCCCAGCCCCGCTTCACCGGCTCGGCCCGCGTGGTGAAGACGGCCATGGACCGCGTGGTCGCCAGCTTGCTCCTCCTGCTCGCCGCCCCGGTCTTCCTCGCGATCGCGGTCGCAGTGAAGCTCGACGGCGGCCCGGTGTTCTTCCGCCAGGAGCGCGTCGGCACCAACGGCCGCAGCTTCCGGATGGTCAAGTTCCGCTCGATGGTCGTCGATGCCGAGGCGAAGCTCGCCGAGCTCCGCGCCGCCAACGAGGCCGCCGGCCCCCTGTTCAAGATGACCCGCGACCCGCGTATCACGCGGGTCGGCGCGGTGCTGCGGAAGTACTCGCTCGACGAGCTCCCCCAGCTGCTCAACGTCCTGGGCGGCAGCATGTCCCTCGTCGGTCCGCGCCCGCCGCTCCCGGCCGAGGTGGCGACCTACGAGGACGTCGCCCGCCGCCGCCTGCTGGTCCGCCCCGGCATGACCGGGCTCTGGCAGGTCAGCGGCCGCAGCAACCTCTCCTGGGAGGAGTCGGTCCGCCTCGACCTGCGCTACGTCGAAAACTGGTCCATGGCACTGGACCTGACGATCCTGTGGAAGACGATCGGGGCTGTCCTGCGCAGCCGCGGAGCGTACTGAGCCAGAGCGCCGTCCCCGGGCAAAGGAAAGTGCCGGCTACAATTTCGAGTCTCTCCGCTCGGAGTCGGCTTCGTCGGCCGACGATGGTGCATCATTGGCGAGTGATCTCGGGACGAGGGACGCGAGCCCTTGGCAATCTTGCACTCACTGCCATCCTCGCGGCTGGGTGTGTCAGCGGGGACGGTCCTCAGGGATTCACGGACGATTTCAGCGGTCCTGATGGTGTGGTCGCAGCTCCGGGCTCCGAGGACTCGTCGCCCTGGACGTTGACGAGCGGTTCGCTTTATCGATCCGACGGGCGCGGATGGACCGGAATCCCCGACGACGGTTCTCAGCCGGGTGACAACGGCTCAGCCGTGTTCCGCATGGTGTCCAAGGCCGACGGGTTCGTGAACGTGACGGTTCACCTGCAACTACTGGTGAACGGGTTCGTCACCACCGAGCGGACACCGCAACAAGACTACGACGGCGCGCACATCTGGGTGGGTTACCGATCGGAGTACGAGCTCTACGCGGTCAGTGTCGACCGCCGGGACGGCCGGCTCGCGATCAAGAAGAAGTGCCCGGGGGGCCCGAGCAACGGCGGAACCTATACCGACCTGGTCGAGGAGTACGAGGACGCCCCCGTGCCCATTGGACACTGGCAGGACGTCCTCGTGAGCTCCACGACCGCTCGGGATGGATCGGTCACGATCTCAGCGGCTCGCGACGGCTACCGACTGGAGGCACACGACACCGGAATAGGTGGCTGTTCGCCTCTCACGAGCGGTCGAGTCGGCATTCGAGGGGATAATGCCGAGCTGTACTTCAAAGACATCGTGGTCACCCCGACCGACTCGCCTTCCTGATCACTTCGGCTTCGTGGTCGGCGTCAGCTCACCGTGAGCCGAGAGACGACAGGAACAGGACTTGCGACATGACTCCGATTTGCCGAGAGGGCGATTCCGCCTGCAGGACCGAAGCCGCCTGCGGCAGGCCGGAGAGCGACCGACAAGACTTGTCGCCCGTCCACGGAGATGAGAGCCGACTCTGTCTCGACCTTGATCGTCACGTGATGGCTGACCTGGACGGGTAGCGCTCCGGAGGCCAGCATCCGACTGTTCTCCGCGCCGCCCTCGGTCACCTGGAAGTTTGCCGCACCGACTGCGACTTCGAGTTGCTGCGGGTCCTGAGCCAGCGCAATGAGACCGGTGGTCGTCCCGTCGTCGGGTTCACGGAAGTTGCCGAGGTCGGCGTCGACCGTGTACTTGCGCCACAGGCGGGTCTGCACAGGCGCGAACATCCGGCTGGTGTACTCCCCTGGGTTCGGGTCGAGGACTGCCGACTGGTTCACGACGGTCAACGGGAGTGGGCTTTCGTTCGGCGCCGCCCAGCTCTCGGGGCGGGAGAACGGCGTCGAGTCGGCCGGGTCGAGCGGGCTTCCCTGGATCAGCTTGTCGGTCCATCCCTCCAGCGACTCGTCGGCTGTGGTGTCCATTCGGGTCAGATGGCGATCGGCGAGGTCTGCGGTACTCGTCGACGCGGCTACCCCGGCCTGGTCCAGCATGGCGGCATCGAAGAGGGACTTCACGATGTCGGTCAGATGGCTGCCCGTGTCGTCCTGTGCGTAGGCGGAGAAGGGGTAGGCGAACAAGCGGGGTTCGGGGAACCCGTGGGCGACGAGCTGCCGTTTCGACTCTGCGAGATCGGACCGGACCCGGTTGACGTACTCGTCGAGCGTCTCGGCCCTGCCCAGAGCGGGCAGGTACTCGCGACTCGTCAGGAACGGACCCTGGTCTCCTGCCGCGTCAGTCGGCACCTGTACGTGGCCGACATGCGTGTGAGCCTCGAGGTCCCACCGCCCACTCGCCTGCATCTGGGCGAGCTCGGCCCACGTCATGTAGTACGGCGCTCGGGTGCCTACGAAGCCCGTGATGATGAAGGCGATTGCACGCTGGCCGTTCGCCGCCAAGATCGGGTCGGCGTACTTCCAGACACCTCGGGCGCCGTCGTCGAAAGTGATGGCGACCGCATGTGGCGGGAACGGCTTCCCCTGCAGCCAGTCCTCGATCTGGGCAGAACCCACGGTGGTCCACCCGGCGTCGCGAAGCAGTCGCATCTGAGAAGCGAAGTTCTCGGGTGCGAGTGTGTACGGGCTGGAACTGTGGCCGACATCGTGATACGTCAGAATGATCGGGCCGTTCTGCGCACTCGTCGGGGCCGTCCGTAGCCGCTCCACCAAGTCTCCCGGCGAAGCGGGTGCGACGACATCGGTGATCTGTTGGCTCACCTCGGCAGTGTCTGCTCGGAGGCTCCCGTAGTAGTCGGATGCCGAGTCCCACTGCCAGATAGCTGGAACGACGAGATAGCCCCCGATGAGAGCCAGCAGGCCGACTGTCACGAGCAGCGGCACAACGCGCGAGCGGAAACCCCGCTTCGGAGGCTTCGCCGAGCTACTTGAAGGGGGGTTCACCGTGGGCGCACTCATCGCGTACCCCATTTCGAGTCACGGATGGTGAAGATGGCGTACGGCAGTTGCCAGACGAGCAGGACGGTGTAGAAGATGGAGAAGAATATTCCGCGATACCACGCCGGATCCCGAGTCTTCATCCGGTAGTACAGCCCGTAGAACAGCGCGATCGCCGCGATACCCCCCAGGTACCAGACAGGAGGAGTCCATAGGAAGTAGGGAGAGATGACCAGAGCGTGGAACACCACCTGAGGCGCAAAGAATGGAAGCGCGACACTCAGATAGTAGAAGAAGGCCATGATCGGCGGCTTCCGCCACATGACACGAGACGCTCGCATCGTCTCCCGGAGCCAACTCTTCTTCCAGCGCAACTGCTGCCGAAGGAACTGCGGCAACTTCTCGGGTACGGCAGTGAGAGCCTTGGCGTCGGGCGCGTAGAGGACACGCCAGTCGCGGAGGAGGAAGTTGGTCAGACTCCGGTCGTCCCCATAGGTGCTCGGCTGCCCGAAGAACTGCTGGTTAACCCATTTCTCGACGATCGGCGAGAGCGCAGCCTGACGGTATGCAGAGAAGCAGCCCGAGCAGCAGGTAACCGACCCGAAAAGGGCTTCCGCCGACTTGTGCACATTGAAGGCGATGAAATACTGCAACGCCTGCATGCGGGCAAGAAGACTCTTGTCGGCATTCAGGACGTCGGTGTGCCCACACACGGCACCCACAGCCGGGTCCGCGAAGTAGCGGACGATCTTCCGAATCGCATCGTTTCGAACCAGGGAGTCCGAGTCGATGAAGACCAGGATGTCGGCGTCCGGAACGTACTTCATGCCCTCGGCCATGACGTGCCGCTTGCCCCGATTGACCCGACCTGGCACTACGAGAAGCTCAGGGAACCGTCGCTGCGTCTCCCTGATGCGTGCGAGCGTCGCGTCCGTGGAGCAGTCGTCGACCACGACAACCTGGAACTTGTCAGCCGGATAGTTGATCCCCAGGCACGCTTCGAGCGTTGCGCTTATCGCGCCCTCTTCGTTATAGGCCGGAACAACGATCGCCACCGTCGGCAGGAAGGTCTCGCTATCGGGGGGAAGTCGGGGACGATAGCACCAGGCGAGCACGAATCTGCCGAAGATGAAGACCATGACGACGATGCTGTAGCCGGCCCAGACCGGGGAGCGCTCGAAGTTCTCCAGCGTCAACGCCTTCGCGACGCAGATGAGCGCCACGATCACCGTGAGGGCGATCGCGATGCTCCACCACTCGATCCGATGACCCCCTCTGGGGCCTCGCCGACCACCGCGACTGGGAGCCTCTTCTGCCGTCGGAAAGACGTGTGGGAGGGGGATTGTCTCAGTGTCGACCACGTCGAGCGCTGTACGCCCGCGCTCGGTCGGCTCTACCTGTGTCATTCAGAGCACCTATGTCCGTTGGCGCGAGACGTCAGAGGATCTTTCGATTCTTGACATCGTGCAGGCGGTACGTCGTGTCAAGCACCGCCGGGGCGGAGTTGAGCCAGCTGTAGTCGTAGCCGGGCTGCAATGTGTGAGCGATGACCAGATCCCACTCCGCGGTGTCCGGCGAAGTGTGGCTCATTAGAGGCCCGCGGGGTGTCCTGACCGATTCGACGAGCGGGTCGAAGTAGTGAACCTCCGCGCCCGCCTCCTGAAGCTCAGCGATGATCTCCAGAGCCGGCGACTCCCGTACGTCCGCCACCGACGGCTTGTAGGCGACGCCCACGAGGAGAACCCGCGCGCCGCCCACTGCCTTGGCGTTGTCGCCCAGCAGGTCCCGTACCTTCTGCACGACAGTCCTCGGGCGCCCTGCGATCGACCACATCGCCGCCTCGGTCACCGGCGAAGTGCGCCGCTGACGGCGGCTCTGCCACAGCAGGTAGTGGGGATCGCACGGGATGCAGTGGCCACCGACGCCCGGACCCGGATAGAAGGGCATGAAGCCGTAGGGCTTCGTGGCAGCGGCGGAGATCACCTCCATCGGGTCCACACCGAAGCCGCTCGTCAGATCGGAGAACTCGTTCGCGAGGGCGATGTTCACGGCTCGGAAGGTGTTCTCCAGCAGCTTCGTCAGTTCGGCTGCCCGCGGTGACGAGACGCCGTGGACAGCGGGTGCGGTGCGCTGGAGCAGCGCCGTGGCGCGGCGCGCGCATTCCGCCGTGACCCCGCCGACAACCCGGGGCGTCTCCCGGGGGGAGTGGTCTGCGACGCCGGGATCGATTCGCTCAGGACTGAAGGCGACGAAGACGTCCGTGCCGACGTCGAAGCCGCGGGCCACGAGAGGGTCGACCAGAAGATCGTCGGTGCAGCCCACGTAGGTCGTCGAAGTCAGCACGATCGTCTGACCAGCAACGGCCCTGCGAACGACCTCGTCGCAGGCCAGCCTGAGCGCGGTGAGGTCAGGGACGAACTGTGGGTCCACGGGCGTCGGAACACAGATGATGACCGACTCGACGGCGCCCAGTTGGCCGGCGTCCGTTGTCAGGATGAAGCGTTCCGATCCGATGCGGGCCGCCAAGAAGGAGCGATCTTCCTCCGGAAGATCCACCTTTCCGGTCTTGATCGCCGCCAGCCGGTCCTCGCTGATGTCATAACCGACGACGCTCTTGCCTGCGTCCATCAAGGACAGAGCAGTCGGAAGTCCGACATAGCCCAGACCCACCACCGCGACGGCGCCCGTTGCCGCCGCATCAGAGATCAACGGGACGGGGAGGTCACCAGAAAGTTCATCTTGCCGACGGTCAGACTGACGGGGGACCGCACCGATCGTCGTGGTCATTCAACACTCCGTTTGCAGGGAGACTTGCGTCAAGGGGGGAGTCATCGGTGATCTGCTCGCAAGGTCATCTGCCGGTGTTACAGCCCGTGATTTGTCGGCGGTTGCGGATCATGAAACAAGCTGGTTCCGTCAGTACCAGTGGAGTGACAAACCGCCGCCGGCGGAAAGTACCTGAAACGGACGTACCGGATTATTTTCGCCACCTCAACGGCCGTCGTACACCTGAACGGCGGTATCCGCTACGACATCCGATGCGTCAGCGCGTGGCAGGTGCCCCTCTGCGGCCAGATGCCAGAGCACCGCTAGCGACTGCGGGCAGTCCTCGCACGGCTACGCCACGCATACGATTACTGCGTCTGGGTGTAGTTCTGATCACATCGTTCGTGGTCAATGGGGCAGTGGACTACGCCTCGCGTCAGCTCGCTCGAGGCAAGGTAGGTTCAGGTGCACGCGCAGCTACGTCAGATGTCGACAACCGCCCTACTCGCTCCTGCAGATCGCGACGAACTCGGGGGCGCGTGCCTCGATAACAGCGATTTCCACCTCGAGTCACGCGCGTTGCCAGTTGGCCTGGGAACTCCTACTCCCGAACAGAAGCACTGCCCTTCGCGATTTGCTGCACGCAGAATTCGAGGACGGTTGGTAGCTGCCGGTCGATGAGGATCGAGTATTCTTCCCGACGTGGCGAAGTCCCGCCGGCCGATCACCCTCCACAAGAGACGCCGATCATGTCTGGCGCGGCGGTATCAGCCCGTCGCCGCGCAGCCCGATGCGGAACCTGCGTCGCGGTGGAGGACGGGTCGAACAGATCGAATCCGAACTGGACGACCCGCCCCTCCCAGCGCTCGGAGGGAGAGCTGGACCGCGCTCGTCCGACCGCCCCGACAACGGTCCCCTCCGACAATCACCTGCCCCGCCCCACCTCCGGCAACCTCCTGACGAGCGGGTGCTCCAGGTCGACCCCTCGCACCCCGTCCCGCACCAGAGCCAGCTCATGTGCAGCCGCAGACGAATGACCGCGGCGCGTCAACGCCCCGGCCAGGTGCACCCGGGCGGCGAGGGTGTCGAGGTGCTCCTCGCCCAGCTCCCGGATCCGCCGCTCGAGGGCGTCGAGGAAGATCGTCTCTGCTGCGGAGAGACGATGCTGCGCGAGGTGGACCAGCCCGAGGGCGTCGAGGCTGCGCATGGTCTCCACCTCGTGCGGCCCGAGGACCTCGGTGTGCAGATCGACCGCAGCAGCCGAAGCGCGCGCAGCCGCGTCGAGCCTCCCGTCGAGCCGCAGCAGCCAGGCAGTCAGCGACGCGTACCGGAGCTCGTCCGCGCCGACCTCCCGGGTCAGCGCCTCGAACCGCGGCAGCAGACTGAACGCCTC
>NZ_JAJTTE010000027.1 GCF_021343995.1 Pseudonocardia terrae
CGTGGGCAGCGTCTGATGTGTTTAAGAGACAGGGAGTGCCGTGCCCAGCTCCGCGCCCAGCTCGTAGGCGGTCGCGCCGCCCGCCGAGGCGGACCCGGCCGGGTCGGCGGGCGCGGGCCGGGGTGGGTGCGGGGGAACGGGTGAGCGGGGCGGTGCTCGGGGTGGCGGTCATGGTGGTACGGGTCCTTGCAGGGTCCGGCGGCGCCCGGGGACGCGGATCGGGGGGAACACAGCTGTACCGTCCAGACGGTACAGCTTTACCGTCCAGACGGTACCGTTGCTCAACGGGCAGGTCCAGAAGCACATTCCGCTGGTGAGCGGCCTCACCGGGCAGTCGTCGGTCGGGTCCGGTCGGTAGGGTCCCGATGTGCCGAGTGCCCGCGACCGCGTCCTGGACGCCTACGAGACGCTGCTCGTCGAGCAGGGTCCGGCGAGCGCCACGCTCGACGCCGTCGCCGCCGCCGCCGAGGTGTCGAAGGGCGGCCTGCTCTACCACTTCGGGTCCAAGGAGGCGCTCGCCGAGGGCCTGCTGCAGCGCCTGCGCGAGCGCAGCGCCGCGGACGTCGAGCACATGCGCGCGGATCCCGGCGGCGCCGTCGCCTATTACCTCCAGACCTCCGTCCCCGGTGCGGCCTCGCCGGTCGGGCTGACCCGCACCTACCTCGCCGCGCTGCGGATCGCCGACGGCAGCGCCACCGGGGAGGCCACCCGCCGCGCCCTCGCCGACGTCGACGCGGACGGTCTCGCCGCGCTGCGCACCGAGATCCCCGATCCCGTCCTGTCGTGGCTGGTGCAGCTCGTCGGCGACGGGCTGTACCTCCGGACCCTCACCGGCGCCCCGCTCACCGGCGACGTCGGCGTCGACGCACTCGTCGCCCGGCTGCGCGAGATGTTGATCTCCACCTCACGGGGCTAACGCCGGCTCCCCTCCCGCCGAATCCCGGCCCGGGGGGACGAATCGGATGGTGCTGGTGCGACGCGGGGTCGTCGACGTCGACGTGGACCGGGTGGGCGCGGGGCCGCCGGTCGTGCTGCTGGGGTCGATCGCCGGCGGCCGGCGGGTGTGGGACCCGGTCGCCGACGCGCTGCTGGACCGCTACCGGGTGCTGACGCTGGACCTCCACGGCCACGGAGCGACGCCGCCGTGGCCGGGGGACCGGCCGCAGACGCTGTCCGACCAGGTCCGGCTGGTGCACGCGGTGACCGCCGGCAGCAGCGAACGGCTCGGGCTGGTCGGGCACTCGTTCGGCGGGGCCGTCGCGATGCGCGCCGCCGTCGAGCTGGGTGAGCGGGTCCGGGCCCTGGTCCTCGTCGAGCCCACGCCCTTCGCGCTGCTCACCAGGGCCGGCCACGACGACCTGTTCGACGCCGTGTGCGCCTCGCGGGACCGGTTGCGGGCCGAGCTCGCGGCAGGGCGCCCCGACGAGGCCGCCCGCGAGTTCACCGACCACTGGCTCGGGCCGGGCGTGTGGGACGGGCTGTCCGCCGAGCGCCGCGCCGCCGTCCTCAAGGGGCTCAGGCCCCGGCTCGCCGAGTTCGACGCGGTGACCGACCCGGGGCTCACCCTCGCCGAGGTCGCAACCGCCGACGCACCCACGTTGCTGATCCACTCGCGGGACTCCCGGGCGCCGGTGCGGGCGCTCGTCGACGTGCTCGGCGAGGCCCGGCCGGACTGGGAGCGCGCGGCGCTGCCGGGAGCGGGCCAGTGGGCACCGCTCACCGGGGCGGACGAGCTCACTCCGACCATCGGCGCGTTCCTCGACCGGCACCTGCGCCGGTGACCCTCACTTCCCGAGCGACACCGACGACATCCGGAAGTCCGGGATCCGCATCGCGGGCATCCGCGCGCGGGTGAACCAGTCCTTCCACTCCCGCGGCAGCGCCGGCTCGGTGCGGCCGACCTCCGTGGCGCGCCGGAGCATGTCCAGCGGCGAGTAGTTGAACCGGAAGTTGTGGTCGACCTCGGCGGTGACCTCCCCGCCCTCGACCAGGTACACCCCGTCGCGGGTCAGCCCGGTGAGCAGCAGCGTCGCGGGGTCGACCTCGCGGATGTACCAGAGGCACGTCAACAGCAGGCCGCGTTCGGTGCGGGCCACCATCTCGTCGAGCGTGACGGCGGAGCCCCCGGTGAGCAGCATGTTGTCGCCGGGAGGGGTGAAGGTCGTCCCGAACTCGGCCGCCTCCGCGCGGGAGTACACGAGCCCGTCGACCACGCCCTCGCGTATCCAGTCGACCCGGCGGGTGGGAGCGCCGTTGTCGAACACGCTGACCCCGCCGCCGGAGCTCGACGTGATCACCACGGGCTCGTACTCCAGGCCGGGCGCGGCGGGGTCGGAGTACAGGGTGAGCGGGAGGTCGGTGAGCCGCCCGCCGACGCCGGCCTTACCCGTGAACGCGCTGTGCCCCTCCTGCGCCGCACGGCCCTCCATCGACCAGCCCGCGTAGACGAGCATGTCCGAGACGGCCGACGGCGGCATCACGGTCTCGTAGCGGCCGGGCTCGAGGCGGACCTTCCGCGCGCCCCACGCCAGTCGCTGTGCGGCCTCGGCGGCCAGCGCACGGACGTCGACGTCGGTGAAGTCGGTGGTGGCCGTCCCCGTCCAGGCCGAGGAGTCGGCGTCCTTGACGTTCAGCTCGACCGAACCGGTCGGCTGGACCCACCGGCGGCGGACACCGGTCGAGGTGCCGAGCCAGGTCGTCGTCAGGGAGTGGTCGGCGTAGCCGAACTGGCGCAACGGCCCGGCCAGGACCTCGGCCAGGCCGGCGGCCAGGTCGGTGTAGACGGCGATCGAGGTCGCCGCGGCCGGCTCGCCCCAGCCCGGGTCGGCGTCACCGGCCGGTTCGGGCAGCGGCGCAGCGTCCCGCGAGGGCCCGGCGTCGCGCGCGCTGCGCTCGGGCGGCCGCGACGAGGTCCGCCAGCCGCTCCGGCCCGGTGATCTGCTCGCCCGACGAGACGGTGCCGGCGGCGGTCCCGCCCGGCACGTCGACGACGGCGATCACGGTGATCCGCGAGGAGGTGGTGTGCCCGTTGGTCGTCATCGTGGAGTTGGCCCAGCGGAGCACGGCCTCGCTGGTCTCCGAGACGATCACGACGCAGCCGGTGAGGTGCGCCGCCGCCGCGAGCGTCCGCTCGACCGTCTCCTGTGGGGTGAGCACGCCGGTCACTCGCCCTCCTCCCGGGTGTTGAGCACGGTCACGCCGCGGAACAGCGCGCTCGGGCAGCCGTGGCTGACCGGCGCGATCTGCCCGGGCTGGGCCTTGCCGCAGTTCATCGCCCCGCCGAGTCGCCACGTCGAGGGCCCGCCGACGGCCGCGAGCGCGCCCCAGAAGTCCGTCGTGGTGGCCTGGTAGGCGACGTCGCGCAGCTGCCCGGCGAGCCGCCCGTTCTCGATCCGGAAGAAGCGCTGGCCGGTGAACTGGAAGTTGTAGCGCTGCATGTCGATCGACCACGACCGGTCGCCGACGACGTAGATCCCGCGCTCGACGCCGGCGAGCAGCTCGTCGGTCGTGGTGTCGCGCACCGGGTCCGGTTGCAGCGAGACGTTCGCCATGCGCTGGATCGGGACGTGGTGCGGGGAGTCGGCGTAGGCGCAGCCGTTGGACCGCTCGAGGCCCAGCCGCGGGGCGAAGGTCCGGTCGAGCTGGTAGCCCACGAGCGTGCCGCCGCGCACGAGGTCCCACTCGGAGGTGGCGACGCCGTCGTCGTCGAACCCGACGGTGGCCAGCCCGTGCGGGACGGTGCGGTCGCCGGTCACGTGCATGTGCTCGGAGCCGTAGCGCAGCGTGCCGAGCTGGTCCGGGGTGGCGAACGAGCCGCCGGCGTAGGCGGCCTCGTAGCCGATCGCGCGGTCGTACTCGGTGGCGTGGCCGACCGACTCATGGATCGTGAGCCACAGGTTCGTCGGGTCGATCACCAGGTCGTAGGCGCCGGGCTCGACCGACGGCGCCTTCGTCTTCTCCGCCAACAGCTCCGGGAGCCCGGCGAGCTCCGCCTCCCAGTCGTAGGAGGTGCCGGTGAGGTACTCCCAGCCGCGCCCGGCCGGCGGGGCGAGGGTGCGCATCGACTCGAAGGTGCCGGCCCCGGGGTCGACGGTCGTGGCGCTCAGCCCCGGCTCGATGCGGACCCGCTGCTGCAGCGTGGTGGTGCCGGCGAGGTCGGAGTAGAACTTGCACTCCCGCACCTGCGTGACCGACGCCTGGACGTGGTCGATCCCGTCGGCCGCCAGCAGCCGCTGCGACCAGTCGGTGAGCAGCTCGACCTTCTCCCGCGTGGGGACGGTGAAGGGGTCGACGTCGTAGGCGGACACCCAGACCGCGTCCGGGTACACCGGCTCGTCGGCGCGCTCGACCCGCTCCAGCGCGACCGGCGCCAGGGTCCGGGCCACCGCCACCGCGCGCTCCGCCGCGGCGCTCGCCGCCTGCACCGTCAGCTCGACGTGCGAGGCGAAGCCCCACACGCCGTCGACGAGCACGCGGACCGCGAGGCCGGTGGTGACGCCGTCCGACACGCCCTCGACGGTCCCGTCCCGCAACGATATCCGCTGCGACACCACCCGCTCGACCCGGAGGTCGGCGTGCTGGGCGCCCAGCAGCATGGCCCGGCTCAGCGCCGCCCCGGCGAGGGCCTGCAGGGGGAGCGACCGGAACTCGGGGTCGACGGCGTCGACGGGATCACTCCCCGGGAACGAGGGGGCTGGATCGGGGGCCACGGCGCAGAACCTATCCCGCACCGGGGAGGGCCGCGACAGCTCGGCGGTACCGCTCAGGGATCGGCGAACCAGGTCCACGGCGCCCACCAGTGCACCTCCGCCTGACCGTCCACAGTGGGTGGAACTCCGCGACCGGGGAGGGTCGTGGGGCCGAACCGCAGGACCTGGTCGGCGAGGCGGTCGCCGTCGAAGTCGGTGTGCAGCAGCAGATCCGGCCCGTCGACGACGACGACGGAGTCGGCAACGCCGTCGGTGTCCGTGTCGAGCCCGTCGGCCCCGACGGCCACGCGGGTCGGCGCCGACCCGGAGGCGAGGGGTTCGGGCCGCACCGGGGCGTCGACGTCCGGATCGGGGTCGGCCGGATCGGGGTCGACCGGATCGAGCTCAGGGCGCATCCGGTCCTCCCAGGGAGCGCAGCTCCGCGGCGAGCGCCGTACGCCGCTCGGCGGCAGTGCGGTCGAGCAGTTCGGTGGCCCGCCGCTCGAGGTCGATCAGCAAGGCGGACAAGGCCGAGACGGTCGCCGCCTCGGCGTCGCGCAGCGCCGTGTCCAGCCAGTACCCCCATCGCTCACGGTCGAGGGCCACCCGCCGGTGCCTCGCGAGCAGGACCGCGGCGGCCACCGCGAGTCCGACCGCCAGGGGGAGCAGGGTGCGCCCGCCCGCCACCGACAGCCCCAGCGCCGGAGCGCCCGCGACGAGCACCAGCACCAGGCGCACGGCACCGGCGCCGGAGCCGGCCCGCAGCAGCGCGTCGAGCCGGCCCGGCCGCCCCGGAGGCTCGGGCAGCTCCCTGACCGCCAGGACCGCCGGTTCCGCCGGCGCCGCCGCCGTGCGCGCCGTGCTCGCCGTGCTCGCCCGTGGGATCAGCTCGCCCGGCAACGGATGTGGGCCGAGCATCCGCCCCGCGGCCCGGCGCACCGCGGCGTCGGCATCGCCGCGGGCCCGGGCGAGCAGCGTGGCCGACACGCGCCCGATCGCGGGCCCCAGCACGGCCGGCAACGACGAGCGCGGCCCGCTGATCCACGGGGCGCTCAGGGTGCGCAGATCACGAAGGGCCGCCGTGAGATCGGCGGTCGCCCGCAGCCGGACCAGGGCGAGGTCGCCGCGCAGCCGGGCCCGGTGCCGCCCGTCCACCTCGGCCAGGGCAGTGGTGAGCTCGGATCGCCTGGCGCGCAGCGCCTCGGCGTGCCGGCGGGCGAGGGGTGGCAGGGCGGGCGACGGTGCGGGCGAGGGTGCTGACGGGGCTGACGACGGGGCGGCGGTCGTGGTCACGACGCGGAGCATCACCGACCCGCGACCGGGCGTGGGGCGGATCGGCGGAACCCTTCACGGCCGTGAACGCGCCGTCCGGGTGCTCCCCCGCTCACCCCCTCGGGGTGATCCTCCGCCCGCCCGGCGGAGGTGCGACGCGCGTCCCGCCGCCTCCCGCCTGCACGAGTTCCCCTCGATCGCACCCCGCCCCTCGCCCACGGGCCGCCGGTGCGTCAGAGTGGAGCGTCGAGGAGAAGCACGGACGAGCGCGAGCGAGACGCGACCGGGGGGAAACGATCGTGTGCCGACGGGGTGGGGGAGCGGGCCGGTGAGGCCCGGCGCGTCCCCCGGGGCCGGCCTCGCCCCCGAGCGCACCGGGACCCTCGACCTCGAGCCCGACCCGTCCGGCTGGACCGGGCTGGATCAGCGCTGCGTGCCGGTCGCCGGGGTGCTGACGACCGTCACCGTCGCCGTCCTGGGCGCGACCGCGGTGGTCGCCGTCGCGGCGCGCGAGCCCGAGCTCGCCGGCCCGGTCGCGCTGTGGACGCTGGCCGTCGCGCTGCTGCTGGTCGGCCTCGCCGTCGCGACCTCCTACGCCCGCTGGCGCTGCTCGCGCTACCGGATCACCACCGACCGGGTCGAGCTGCGCACCGGCGTGATCGTGCGGCGGGCGCGCAGCATGGCCATCGAGCGCGTCCGGACCGTCGACGTGGCGGCGGGCCCGGTCCTGCGGGCGTTCGGCCTGGTCACCCTGCGCGTCGGCACGGGCCAGCAGCGCGGGCGGGGCGAGGCGACGCTGCGGCTGCGCCCGGTCGAGCGGATGGAGGCCGACCGGCTGCGCACGCTGCTGCTCGACCGGATGCGCTCCGCGGGCGGCCCGCCCGCCGGCCCCGCGGACGGCCGCATCGCCGAGCTGGACCCGCGCTGGCTGCGCTACGGCGTGCTCACCGCCGCCACCCCGCTGTTCGGGATCGCCGTGCTGGCCGTGGTGCTCGCGCTGGTGGACCGGCCGCTCGGCGGGCTGCTGCGGGCGGTCCCGCCGGCGGTGCGCATCGTGCTGGTCGTGCTCGGGATCGTGCTGGCCGGCACGGTCGTCGCGTTCCTGGTCTACGCCGAGACGTGGAGCGGGTTCCGCCTCGACCGGGAGCCCGGCAGCACGCTGCGCGTCCGTCGCGGGGTGCTCACCACCCGGTCGATCTCACTGGAGGAGCGGCGGCTGACCGGCGTCGAGCTCGTCGAGCCTCTCGGGGTGCGGCTGGCCGGGGCCGCGCGGGTCGACGCGGTCGCGACGGGCCTGCTGGTGGGCAGTGGCACCGAGAGCACCGAGCACCGCACCCTGTTGCCGACGGCGCCGCGCCGGCTCGCCGAGCGGGTGGCCGCGGTGATCCTCGGCGAGTCCCGCTCGCCGACGGCCGCGGCGCTGCGCCCGCACCCGCCCGCCGCGCGCCGCCGACGGCTCCGCCGGGCCGCACTCGTCGTCGGGCCGCCGGTGGTGGCGCTCGCCGTGGCGGGCGGGGCCACCGGGACGCTGTGGCCCGTCCTCCTGGCCGTGGCCCTGCTGGTCGTCGGCGGCCCGGTCGGTGCGGCGGTCGCGATCGACACCTACCGCGGGCTCGGGCACGCGGTGGTCGGCCGCTACCTCGTGGTGCGGGCCGGGTCGCTGCGCCGCACCACCGTCGCGCTGCACCGCGACGGCGTGATCGGCTGGACCGTGCGCCAGACGATCCTGCAGCGGCGCAACGGACTCGTCACCCTCGGCGCGACCACGGCGGCCGGCCGGGGCGCCTTCCACGCCCACGACGTCGACGCCCGCGAGGCGCTGCGGCTGGCCGGCGAGGCCACGCCGTCACTGCTCGCTCCGTTCCTGGTGTCGGGCAGTGTCTCGGGCACCGTCGCGGGCAGCGTGCCGGGTGCCGTCCCCGGCGCCCGCACCCCGGGCCACCAGCCGCGCGTAGCGGTGTCCGGCCGCCAGCAGGACCAGCCCGGCGCCGAGGAAGGCCGCCACCCGGGCGACACCGTCGAGCGCCAGCAGGTCGAACAGCACGAGCTTCCCGACCGCCGCCACCACGAGGACGGCACCCGCCGCCCGTAGCGCCGGCCGGGCGAGCCCGCGGGCGAGCAGGACCAGCGCCGCGACCGTCCACGACACCGTGACGAGCGCGTGCCCGGCGAGGAAGCCGGTCCGGTCGGGCGAGACGAGCAGCGTCGCGGTCACGGCCGTCGCGGTGGCGCCGTGCAGCGCGACGAGCGCGAGCGGGACCCACAGCACCGAGGTCCGGGCGTCGGCGCGGACCGTCCCGGTGCGCCCCGCGGCGACGAGCGCCGCGACCGCCGCCGCGAGGACCAGCACGGCGAGCACGAGGCCCCCGAACGGCACCGACAGGGCGGGGACCGTGGTCGGGTCCGGCAGCCCACCGGCGGGCGCACCGAGGTAGCCGATCACCGCGAACCCGCCGCCGACGAGCAACGCCGGCCGGCTCCGCACGACCGCCGCCGCGACGAGCACCACCACTCCTTCACCGAGCAGGACCGCGTCGAGAGTGCCGCCGTCGAACGCCACGACCGTCGCGACCAGCACCGCGACCGCACCGGCCGCGAGTGCCGTGAGCCGCACGGCCGCCCGCCCGGCCGGGACGGCGATCGCGAGCAGGGCGACACCCGCGAGCAGCGCCAGCCCCGCACCGGGCCAGGGGTCCGTCCGGGCCGCGAGCGCCAGCAGGGGCAGCGGCGCGGCCGCGATCACCCAGGCCACCGCCACGGCGGCGGGCCGGGTGCCCGGGCGGTCGAGCAGGAGCGTCGGCACGAGCCCCACGACAAGGGCGGCGCCCGCGGCTGCGACCGCGGCGCCGAGCGGCTCGGCGTACGGACCGACCAGGCCGTAGAGCGCGGGCGCGGTGGCCGCCGTCGCGAGCGCCCCGGTCCGCGCCTCGGACCGCCGGTGCAGCCGCACCGCCACGCCGACCAGGACGACGCCGAGGAGGGCTCCGGCGGTCACCCGTCCCGGCGGGGAGAACCAGCCCCGCGAGGCGGCCAGCACCAGCAGCAGCACGACACCGAGCAGCGTCACGGCCGCCCCGGCCACCGCCAGGAGCGCAGGGCCGGAGAGCCGGGCCCGCAGCCGTTCCGCCAGGGTGGGCGGGCTCGGCCCGATCGGCGCGGCGTACTGAAGGCCCTGGTGGACCGCCTGCGGGACGGGTCCCCACGACCCCCTCGCGGGCGACGGCGACACACCCGACGGTGGCGTCCACAGCGTGGTCACAGGGTCGGGGGTGTAATGGCGCGACACGCGCGGCGGGACGGACGGTTCCGACGCGTCGGCGGACGGTCGGACGGCCGCCGGCACCCCCTCCGCCGGACCCGCCGCAGCACCCCCCGCAGCACCCTCGGCCGAACCGGCGCGCCACTCCGTGACCAGCGCGTTCACCGTTCCACCGAGCTCGTCGACCCGCCTGCCCAGGCGGGTGAGCTCGGCCGCGACGGACAGCAGCCGTTCGTCGAGCGCGGGCGGACGACCGGTCGGTTCGGACATACCGCTGAGGCTGCCGCCGATCGGACGCGCCAGGATGCGTACGACTACGAGGATCGGGTCACGACACGGTCACGCTCCCCGACCGACCCGATCTCGAGCGAGTGAGATCGCGGTCACCCGTAACCGGGATCGCGGCGGCTCGTTGTCCCGAGTGGAGCGGACCTGTCTGGAGGTTGTGTGAGCGCCGTAACGCCCGCCCGTCCGGCCTCGTCGCCGATGCCCCCCGGGGCGCCCGGTGCGCCGCCGTACCGCGGACCTCGGCCCGGCGGCCCCGGGCAGCACCCCGGACCCGGCCCGCGTCCGGGCCCCTACGGGCCCCCGCCCACCGGGTACCGGCCCCCGCCCGGGGCCGTGCCCCCGGGGGCCATGGCTCCCGGTCCCTTCGCGCCGCCCGCCGGCCCGCAGGCGCCGCCCGCGGGGTTCCGCAGGCCGCGGCCCCGGCCGTCGCCGCGTCGCTCGGCCAACCCCGCCGTGACGGTCGTGGTGCCCACCCGCAACGAGGCGCGCAACCTCGAGGTCGTGCTGCCGCAGATCGCGGCCGTGCGCCCCGCGGTGCACGAGATCATCGTCGTGGACGGCAACTCCACGGACGACACCATCGGCACGGCGCGCCGCACATTGCCGTGGGTGCGATGCATCACGCAGACCCGTAAGGGCAAGGGCAACGCGATGGCGTGCGGCTTCGCGGCGGCGACCGGCGACGTGGTCGTGATGTTCGACGCGGACGGCTCGGCCGACCCGGCGGAGATCCCCGCGTTCGTCTCGGCCCTGGTGGCCGGCGCCGACTTCGCCAAGGGCACCCGTTTCGCGGCCGGCGGTGGCAGCGACGACATCACCCTGCTGCGCCGCACCGGCAACGCCGGGCTGAACGGCGTGGCCAACGCGCTGTTCGGCACGTCGTACACCGACCTCTGCTACGGCTACAACGCCTTCTGGGCCGACCTGCTCCCGCTGCTGGAGCTCCCGGACCCGGGGGAGCCGCAGCCGGAGGACGGCACGATGCTGTGGGGCGACGGGTTCGAGATCGAGACCGTGCTCAACTGCCGCATCGCCGCCGCCGGCCTGAAGATCACCGAGGTGCCGTCGGTCGAGAAGCAGCGCATGTTCGGCGAGACGAACCTGCGGACCTTCGCCGACGGCACCCGGGTGCTGCGTACCCTGCTCTCCGAGCACCGGCGCGCCGACAAGCGGAAGAACTGACCGCACGAGACGTCGGCCGCCGGCGGACCGCACCGGAGGACCCCGCCCCGTGAACCTGTTCGAGCCCGCGCCCGAGCCGCCGGTCACCGCGACCGTCGTCGTCTGCGTCTACACCGACAAGCGGTGGGCCGACATCGTGTCGGCCGTCGAGTCGGTGCAGGCGCAGGACGTGCTGCCGGTGGAGACGATCGTGGTCGTCGACCACAACGAGGGACTGCTCGAGCGGGCCCGCGAGGCGTTCCCACGGGTGCAGGTCGTGCCCAATGCGCACAGGCAGGGCCTGTCGGGCGCGCGCAACACCGCCGTCGAGATGGCGACCGGCGACGTCGTGGTGTTCCTCGACGACGACGCCACCGCCCGTCCCGGCTGGCTCCGCGCCCTGCTGGAGCCCTACACCGACCCGGCGGTGATCGGCGTCGGCGGTGTGGCGCACCCTCGCTGGCCCGTCGCCCGGACCGCCGTCGACGACTCGGGTCGCCCCGCGACCCTCCCGGGCGCGCCCGGGGGACGGGATGCGACCGGCGAGCTCGACTGGGTCGTCGGCTGTACCTACACCGGTCAGCCCACGGAGCAGGCCGAGGTCCGCAACCTCATGGGCTGCAACATGTCCCTGCGCCGCGAGGTGTTCAAGCGGGTCGGCGGCTTCGCCGAGGACATCGGCCGGATCGGCAAGAACCCGCTGGGCTGCGAGGAGACCGAGCTCTGCATCCGGGCCCGGCAGGCCTACCAGGCCGACGGCCGCGAGGTGAAGATCCTCTTCGAGCCGCGGGCGGAGGTCGACCACCGCGTCTCGGACGACCGCGTCGACTGGTCCTACCTGCGCCGCCGCAGCTGGGCGGAGGGCCTGTCGAAGGCCGCCGTCTCCAAGCTCGTCGGGCAGGGCGACGCGCTGTCGACCGAGAGCAGGTACGTGGCGACCGTGCTCCCCAAGGCGTTGATCCGCGAGGTCAAGGCGAAGCGGCCGGTCTCCGCGGCCGCCGTCGTCGTCTGTCTGGGGTTCACCACCGCGGGCTACGTCCGGGGCAAGCTGCCCGGCGCCACCTCGCACGTCTCCCTGCCCGCGGCCGACGGTGCCTAGAACTGATTCGACGGTCGGCTCCGCAGGCTCCGCCTCCGAACCAATGGTCAGCTCCGCAGGCTCCGCCTCCGGCGGGCACCACCGCATCCCCTCGTTCGTCCACCAGCGCAACCGGTTGAGCGAGGGCCAGCAGCACGCGTGGGACCGGTGGTGGCCGGAGTACGGCGACGACGTCGCCGCGGTCGAGCGGCTCGACCCCGAGACGCTCTTCGGGCGGGCGGCGCCGGTGGTCCTGGAGATCGGCTCCGGGATGGGCGACGCCACCGCCGCGATGGCGGCCGCCGCGCCCGAGGTGGACCACCTGGCCGTCGAGGTCTACGAGCCCGGGCTCGCCCGGCTGCTCATGCTGCGGCAGGAGGCCGGCCTCGAGAACCTGCGGCTGCTGCGCGGCGACGCCGTCGACCTCCTCGAGCGCGCGGTTCCCGAGGGCCTGCTAGAGGGCGTCCGGATCTTCTTCCCGGACCCCTGGCCGAAGCGGCGGCACCACAAGCGCCGGCTCGTCCAGCCCGGGTTCGTCGCGCTCGCCGCATCCCGGCTGCGTCCGGGCGGGTGGCTGCACCTGGCCACGGACTGGGAGCACTACGCGCTGCAGATGCGCGAGGTGTGCGACGCCTGCCCGCTGCTGCACCGTGCGCCCGAAGCCGGGCCGGACGGCTGGCTGCCCCGGCCCGACTCGCGCCCGCTGACGAAGTTCGAGCAGCGGGCGGTGCGCGAGGGGCGGGCGATCCGGGACCTGATGTACCTGCGTTAGTCCAGGGTGGTCAGTGCAGGATCATCAGTCCAGGGTCGGCGCGGGCAGGTGCGGCACCGCACGGGAGCGGCCCCGGAACTCCGCGACGACCTCGCCGGCGCCGGTCCGGACCGTCACGTCGTAGAGCCCGGTCCTGCCGACGAGCGCGCGCTCGACGGCCTCGGCCTCCAACTCCTCGCCGAGCCGGGCGGCGCGGAGGAAGGCGACGTCGCCGCCCGAGGCGACCGTCGAGACGCCGTGGCTGTTGCAGGCGAACGAGAAGGCGGCGTCGGCGAGGAAGAACAGGTAGCCGCCGTGCGCGATGCCGTGCCCGTTGACGTGCCGCTCCTCGACCGTGAGGGCCGTCCGCGCCCGCCCGGGTCCCACGTCCACGAGCCGTATGCCCGCTCCGCGGATCGCCTCGTCGTGGTGCTCCATCGCCTTCGCGACCCGCTCCGCGGTCGCCTGGGGGTCCGCCGGGAGGTCCGCTGCATTCGTGCTCACCCGGTCAGTGTGACGAACCGCCACGGGCGTCGGAGTCGGGATAGGGTCACGGGCATGCGCACCCACCCTCGGGAGACCCGGACCCCGTGACGTCGACCGGCCCCCTCCCGCGCGTGCTGCTCGTCTGGGACGCGCCCAACATGGACATGAGCCTCGGCTCCCTGCTGGGCGCGCGGCCCACCTCCGCCTTCCGTCCGCGGTTCGACGCCGTCGGCCGCTGGCTGCTCGACCTCGCCGGCCCGGACGCCGTGGCCGAGGCCTGCGTGTTCACCAACGTGGTGCCCGGCTCGACCGAGGTCGTGCGGCCGTGGGTCGAGGCGCTGCGCAACGTCGGGTTCGCGGTCTTCGCCAAGCCGAAGGTCACCGACGACTCCGACATCGACGACGACATGCTCCGGCACATCGAGATGCGGGAGCAGGAGGGCCAGCTCCGGCACGTCGTGGTGGCCTCCGGCGACGGCCGGGCCTTCCGGGAACCGCTCGAGAAGCTGATCGAGCAGCAGACCGACGTCACGGTGATCGGCTTCCGCGAGTACGCGAACTTCGCGCTGAACTCGGAGACGATCTCCTTCCTCGACCTCGAGGACATCGACGGCGTCTTCCGCGAGCCGCTGCCGCGGATGACGCTCGACACCCTGCCGGACACCGGCGCCTGGCTCCCGCCCTTCCGGTCCCTGCGGTCGCTGCTCGATCCGCGCCGGTGACCACCGGGGGCGAGCGCTTCGCCGCGCCCGTGGTCCTGACCTGCGGGCCGGGGTTCCCCGTGCTGCGCGACGCGGTCGTCGACGTCGGGCCGGACGGGCGGATCGCCCACGTCGGCCCGCGTGCGGAGGCCCCCGCCGCCCCGGGCCCGGTGCGCGAGCTGCCCGGCCTGCTCCTGCCCGGCCTGGTCAACACCCACTGCCACACGCCGATGCTGTCGCTGCGCGGGATGGGCGGCGACCTGCCGCTGATGACCTGGCTGCAGGAGGTCATGTGGCCGGCCGAGGCGAGGTTCACCGAGGAGGACGTGCGGGTCGGGATGACCGCCGGCGCCGTCGAGCTGCTGCGGACCGGCTGCACCACCTCGGTGGAGATGTACTTCGTCGCCGACGCCGTGATCGAGGCCGTGCTCACCGCCGGCTCCCGGGTGCTGCTGACCCCGGGGATCATCGCCGCGCCCGGCTGGGACCGGCTCGGCACCTGGGAGCAGATGCGCGACGGCGTCTCGGCCCGGATCGACACCGACGGCCTGCGGTCCGGGCCGCACGAGCGGGTCGAGCTCGGGTACGGACCGCACTCGGCCTACACGCTGCCGCCCGAGGCGCTGGCCACGACGGCGGAGGCCGCGCGGGAGCGGGGTGCGCTGCTGCACGTGCACGTGGCCGAGTCCCGGCAGGAGGACGCCGCGCAGCGGGCGGAGTACGGCTCCGTCCCGGCCGAGCTCGCCGCCGTCGGCGCCCTCGGCGGCCGGGTGCTCGCCGCGCACTCCGTCCAGCTCTCCGCGGACGACGTCACGCTCTACCGCCGGCACGGCGTCGCGGTCGCGCACTGCCCCGGGTCCAACGCCAAGCTCGCCGCGGGCCTCGCCCCGGTCGGTGACCTGCGGCGGGCGGGGATCCGCGTCGGGCTCGGCACGGACGGACCCGCCTCGGGCGACGACCTCGACCTCTGGCACCAGGCACGACTCGCCGCGCTGTTCGCGCGCGTGCGCGAGGACGACGCCGCCGCGCTCACCGCGGCCGACGTGCTGCTCATGGCCACCCGGGACGGCGCCGAGGCGATCGACCGGGACGACATCGGGGTGCTGGAGCCGGGCCGCTGGGCGGACCTCGTGCACGTCGACCTCGACGACCAGGCCTTCGTCGACCCCGACGACGACGCCCAGCTCCTGTCCAACCTCGTCTGGGCCGGCGGGTCCCGGCTCGTCCGCGACGTCTGGGTCGCGGGGGAGCAGGTGATCGACGACGGCGACCCGGTCACGGTCGACGCCGAACGGGCCCGGGCCGATCTCCGCGCCGTCGCGGCGCGGCTCCACGGGTGAGGCTCCCATCGTCGCCGCGACGTGGGTGAACTGGTGGGGCGGGCAACAGTGCCGGCCCCGGCGCACCGACCGGCCGCTCGACGAGGCGGGCGTCGTCGCCGCCGTGCGCCGCGCCGCCGAACGCGGCCTGACCGTCCGCCCGCTGGGCTCCGGCCGGTCCGACAGCGCCCTGCCCCTCACCAACGACGTACACGTCGACTGCTCGGCCCTCACCGGCGTAGCCGCGATCACGTCCGACACGGTCCGCGCCCGCGCCGGCGCGACCGTCGCGTCGGTGCAGGCGGCGCTGGCGGAACGGGGCCGTGCACTCGCCACTCTCACGCACGCGCCGCTCGCCACCGTGGCGGGTGCGATCGCGACCGGGACCCACGGTTGTGGCGGACGGATCGGCTCGCTGTCGGACCAGGTCGTCGGGATGCGGTTCGTCGACGGCACCGGCCGGGTCCGGAAGGCGGAGGACCCCGAGCTGGACGCACTGCGGACCGGGCTCGGAGCGCTGGGCGTCGTGACCGAGGTGGAGCTGCGCACCGTGGCCGCCGAGGAGGTGGAGGCCCACGAGGAGCCGGTCGTGGCCGAGGAGGCCCTCGCGGTCGGCGGGCCGCTCGACGCGCACCGATTCGCGGCGGTGGAGCTGCACCTGCCCAGCGGCGAGGCGCTGCTGCGGTGGGCGGGGCCCGTCGTCGACCGGGAGCCCGAGCCCCCGGCCGGCGGACCGGTGGAGGCGATCGGCCGGGTCGTCACGCGGCTCGGCCACACGGCGTCGGCCCAGTGGTCGGCGCAGCGTTCCCGGCCGGCGCCGCGCTGGGAGGGCGTGGTGACCGGGCCGCCGCACGAGCTGCTGCCCGATCCGCACCCGGTCAAGGGCGGGTTCACCGAATGGGCCCTGCCGCGCGAGGCGCTCGCGGCCGCGATCCGCGAGCTCGGCGCGGCGACGGCGACGCGGGACCGCGAGATCCGGCGCCCGGTCGAGGTGCGCACGGGCCCGGCCGAGACGGGCTGGCTGCACCCCGCCCACGGCCGCGCGACCGCGTGGATCACCGTGCGGACGCATCGCGGCGACGACCACGGGCCGCTGTTCCGGCTGGTCGGCTCGGTGCTGGAGGGGATGGGCGGGCGGCCGCACTGGGGCGGGCGGCACGACTGGACCGCGGCCGATCTCGCGATGGCCTACCCCGCGCTGCCCGACTTCCTCGCCGTGCGGGACCGGCTGGATCCCGACCGCCTCTTCGGCGGCGACCACCTCGAGGCCCTGCTCGGCCCCTGACGACGACGCGTCAGGGAACCATGCCGCGATTGCTCGGGCGGGTTCTACGCGTGATGGAACCATAATGTGGTTCTTCGGGCCGCTTCTGCGCGTTATGGAGCCATAGTGCTCGCCCGAGCCGGACGGTCCGGCGTTATGGAGTCATAGTGCTTGCCCGAGCCTGGCCTTCCCGCGTTATGGAACCACAATGCTCATTTCGAGGCTGACCATCGTGCGTTGGAGTCATGCCTCGCTCGAACCTGACCCTCGTGCGTCATGGAGCCATAATGCTCGTTGTGAGCCCGACTCTCGTGCGTCATGGAGCCATAGTGCCCATATGAGCCCGACTCTCGGTCGTTATGGAGCCATAACGCTCATTTGAGCCCGACTCTCGGGCGTTATGGAGCCATGAGTGCGCCACGACGACGAGGGCCGGTGGTTCCGCGATCCGGTCACTCCCCCGGACCCCGGCCCACCGGCCCCCTGGTCGACGCCGATCCGCTCCCCAGCCGACCGACGTCCGCCGCGGCCCGAAGCAGCCGCGGTGCGTTTCCCTGATCACCGGGACCTCTCGGTCCCGGGCCTTCCTTCCTTCATCACCGGGACTCCCCAGCCCCGGGGTCTTCGTCCCGGCTCAGTACGCCAGGTGGTGGTGCCCCGAGCCGGACCCGACGGCCCGGCGGTGGTGGCGACCCGTGCGCGACGACAGCTCGCCCAGCGCCTGCGGGCCCGTGTCGGTCAGCGAGGTGTAGGCCGGAGCGGCGGGCGCGTAGGTCGGGACGTGCGCGGCGTAGAGCGGCGCGCGGTCGTAGCCCGCCGACACCGGAACCGGCTCGGCCTGCGGCACCGGCTGCGCCACCGACCGGGGCACGTACTGCGGGGCGGGTGGCGCCGGCGGCGTGGTGCGGGTGTTCAGCGTGGAGTAGGCCTGCACCGGGATCGGTGCGGTCAGCGGGTCACGGCGGAAGTCGTCGAGCGCCTCGGCCGAACGGCGACCGGGCCGGCGGGCCGGGGCCTGCCGGGCGGACTGCTCGGTCTGCCGCCCACGCCAGCCGCCGACCGTGAGGGCGTGGAAGATCGGCGTCTCCGCCGCGATCTCGGTCCGGCTCGCGTGGCGCCCCGGGAACGGACCGGTGTCCTCGACGCCCCGCACCCGCACCGTGGCCTTCCGCCGGCCGACCGCCCCGTCGAGGACTCGCTCCCTGTCGGTCACGCCCCGCACCTCCGTCATCTCTCCAACTCGCGTCGTCCGTGTGCCGCGCGATGCTGCCATCGGACCTGTCCCCACAGGGCCGTTCGGCGGCACACACCACCCACAACGGGGTCACCTTCTCGGGGAAACGGGTCGGGTGCGGTCGTTACCCGCTTTCGGGCCATCTCCAGCCATTCGGGTGGCGTAGCGGTCCCACGGGACCGCGTTCGTCGCTCTCCGCGTCCGGTCGAGCCACTTTCGGGACGCTCCGTGATGCCTCACAGGACCTCACAGGGGCCTCCGGGCGTCTTCCGACGGCCGGGGACCTGCGCCTCCCCCGCAACCTCACTCGATCGGGACGGGCGCCTCCGCCGACGACCTGCCGGGCCCTCCGGACGATCACCGGAACGACCACCGCCGCGCCGCCACCCCGGCCCGGACCGACGACGTCACCGCTGGTCCCCGCCCGATCGATCACGGCGCCCGAGCCCCGCCGGCCGCCACACCTTCGGGCGTGATCGACATCGACCGGCGTGTCGGCCGGGCCGCCCGCAACGCAAGATCACTACGGTTCTGCGTGTCACCGCAACCACCGCGAACTCCGCTCCGTCATGGCTCTCTCACCCGAGAGAACCAGCAGCCGCTCAGAAGGAGGTCAACTACACGGGTGTAATTCCACAGTCCGTAATTGAAGGCCTGGAGTGCTAGGCCAACTCGGTGGATCCTGCAACTCCCCGTCACCGAGACGGAGCAGTCCACTGCCACCGAAGACATGACGGTCGATCCGCCCGTGGCGCGATCGAGGAGGGGATACCGTGCGCGAATGACCGACGATCGGGCGGCCGGGACCGGCCCCGAGATCGGCTCCGCCGACGCCGCGGCCCCGCCGCGCACCCCTGAACCTGCGGGAACCCCGGTCCCGCCGCCGTCCCCGGTCGTCCCCGAACAGCGCAGCCGCCGCAGCGCCGCCTCCTACGTGCCGACCCCGCTGCGCGTGACCTCCGAGGTCGCGGCGCGTACCCTGATCATCGCTGCGGCGTTCGGCCTACTCGTCTTCCTCGTGATCCAGCTGCGGGTCGTCGTCGTCCCGGTGGCCATTGCGACGCTGATCTCCGCGCTCATGGCTCCGGTGGTGCACTGGTTGGTCGCGCGCCGGGTGCCGCGCGGCCCGGCCGTGGCGATCACGATCGTCGCGGGGTTCTGCGTCATCGGCGGGCTGCTGACCTTCGTGGTCAACACGTTCATCGGGGGCTTCGCGCAGCTGCAGGAGCAGCTGACCGCGAGCCTCACCTCGATCCAGCAGTTCCTGGCGCGGCCGCCGTTCAACCTCAGCTCCGAGCAGCTGCGCAACATCCCCACGCAGATCGGGCAGGCGCTCACCAACAGCCAGGCCAACCTGACGTCGGGCGTGCTGACCACCGCCGCGACGATCACCGAGGTCGGCGCCGGCCTCGCCCTCACGCTCTTCACGTTGATCTTCTTCCTCTACGACGGCCGGCGGATCTGGACCTTCCTGCTCAAGGCCGCGCCGCGGACCCGGCGCGAGAAGGTCGACATCGCCGGGCGGCGGGCCTTCGCCACGCTCGTCGGCTACACGCGGGCCACGGTGCTGGTCGCGTTCGTCGACGCGATCGGGATCGGGATCGGGCTGTGGGCCGTCGGCGTGCCGCTGGTCATCCCCCTGGCGGCGCTGGTGTTCCTCGGTGCCTTCGTGCCGACGGTCGGCGCGGTGGTGAGCGGCGCGGTCGCGGTGCTCATCGCGCTGGTGGCCAACGGGCCGATCCCGGCGGTGATCATCCTGGCCGTCGTGATCGGGGTGCAGCAGCTGGAGGGGCACGTGCTCCAGCCGTTGCTGCTCGGCCGGGCCGTCCGGTTGCACCCGCTCGCCGTGGTGCTCGCCGTGGCCGGCGGCGTCGTCGTCGCGGGGATCCCGGGCGCCCTGCTGGCCGTGCCGCTGCTCGCGGTGCTCAGCGCCGCGATCCGCTCCTTCGTGCGGGACGACGAGCCCCCCGCCCGCACCATCAACGCCGTCGACCCGCACGAGGCCAACGCCGAGACCGCGCACCGCATCCGGGTGCCCTCGTGGTGGAGCCGGTTCCAGAGCCGGCTGCGGCGCTCGGGCTGAGGACACGTCCGGGGCGGGGAGCGCTCGGGCTGACGTGCCGATCCGGGCCCGCGACGGGAGGATCGGGCGGGTGCGATACCTGATCACCGGCGCGACCGGGTACATCGGCGGACGGCTGGCCCCCCGGCTGATCGAGGAGGGCGGCGCCGACGCGACGGTGCGCTGCCTGGTCCGCGATCCCGGCAAGCTGCGCGACGTGCCGTGGGCCCGGCACGCCGAGATCGTGCGGGGCGACCTGCTCGACACCGAGAGCGTGCGCCGGGCGTGCGAGGACGTCGACGTCGTCTACTTCCTCGTGCACTCGCTGGCCGACCGGGACTTCTCCGCGCTCGACCGGCGGGCGGCGCTCATCCTCGCCGAGGCCGCCCGCGCCGCCGGGGTGCGGCGGATCGTCTACCTCGGCGGACTGCACCCGGACGGACCGCTGTCCGAACACCTCACCTCACGGGCCGAGGTGGGCGAGGTCCTGCTGCGCAGCGGGGTGCCGACGGCGGCGCTGCAGGCCGCGGTGATCCTCGGCTCGGGCTCGGCGAGCTTCGAGATGCTGCGCTACCTCACCGAGCGGCTGCCCGTGATGCTCACGCCGCGCTGGGTGCACAACCGCATCCAGCCGATCGCGGTGCGCGACGTCCTGCGCTACCTGGTCGGCGCCGCCCACCTGCCGCCCGACGTCAACCGGACCTTCGACATCGGCGGTCCCGACGTCCTCACCTACCTGGACATGATGCAGCGCTACGCCGCGGTGGCGGGGCTGCCGCGGCGCCGGGTCGTCGGTGTCCCGGTGCTCACGCCGCGACTGTCGGCGCACTGGGTCAACCTCGTCACGCCGGTGCCGAAGGGCATCGCCGCGCCGCTGATCGAGTCGCTGGTGCACGAGGTGGTGTGCCGCGAGCAGGACATCCTGCGGTACGTGCCGGACCCGCCCGAGGGCCGCATCGGTTACGACCGGGCCGTCGAGCTGGCCCTGGCGAAGATCCGCCACGGCGAGGTCGAGACGCACTGGTCCGGCGCCGCCGTCGAGGGCGCGCCGTCGGACCCGCTGCCGAGCGACCCCGACTGGTCCGGCGGCAGTGTCTACACCGACGACCGCGCACAGCCCTGCTCCGCACCGCCCGAGGAGCTGTGGCGGGTCGTGGTCGGGATCGGCGGCGAGCGCGGCTGGTACTCGTTCCCGCTGGCCTGGTCGGTGCGCGGGTGGATGGACCGGCTCGTCGGCGGGGTGGGGCTCAGCCGCGGCCGGCGCGACCCCGACCGGCTGCACGTCGGCGACGCGCTCGACTGGTGGCGCGTCGAGGAGATCGAGGACGGCACCCTGCTGCGGCTGCGCGCGGAGATGAAGGTGCCCGGCCTGGCCTGGCTGGAGATGGGCGTCGGGCCCGGCCCCGGCGGCTCCCGCTACACCCAGCGCGCCGTCTTCGTGCCCCAGGGGCTCGCCGGCCACCTGTACTGGTGGTCGGTCGCGCCCTTCCACGGCATCGTCTTCGGCGGCATGGTCCGCAACATCACCCGCACCGCCGAACGCCCGGCCCCGGAGGTCACCGGAGCCGCGCGCAGGGCGTCGTAGCTCGTACGCACCTCTGCGTATGGAGGCGCGGCGGTCGAGGCGGGACCCTCCTCGGGCGGACGCAGGCTCCGGCCGGCGTCACCGACGGCGACCGTGACGTGCCGGTCACGCGCGTCGCGGGAGGGAGGTATTCCATGCGGACCAGCCTCATTCGGTTCCTGAACGACAGCGAGGGCACCTCCCCGGTCGACACCTACGTCCGGGATGTGGCCGCAGCCCACGACTCTGGTTTCCATCGCATCTGGACGGTGCAGCTGCCGTGGGATCCCGACGTGGTCGTGACGCTCGCGGTTGCTCTGCGCGAGGTCCCCGGGATCCGCCTCGCGAGCGGGGTGCTGCCGATCCAGGGCAGGCACCCGATGGTGATGGCCCAGGAGGCACTCACCCTCTCGTCATTCGCCGAAGGTCGCTTCGCGCTCGGGATCGGGGTGACCCACGCCCTGGTCAGCGAAGGCATGTGGGGCATCCCCTGGAACCGGCACGTGAGCCGGATGGAGGAGTACCTCAACTCACTCCTGCCGCTGCTCGAAGGTCGTGAGGCCGCCGTCGAGGGTGAGACGGTGACCTGCCGCGGCACCATCTCGGTACCGGGGGCTACTCCTCCCGAGGTGTTCCTCGCCGCCCTCGGCCCGCGGATGCTGGACATTGCCGGTAGGCGCACGGCGGGGACGCTCACCTGGATGGTGGGGCCGCGGACGCTCCGCAACCACGTGGTCCCCACCCTCAGGCGCGCCGCCGAGGGGGCCGCCCGGACCGCCGACGTCGCGGCGGCGTATCCCGTCTGCGTCACTGACGATCCGGTGAAGGCGCGCGAGCTCGCCGTCGAGCTCTATGCGCTCTACGGCACGCTCCCCTCCTACCGCGCGATGCTCGACCGCGAGGGCCTCGACGAGCCGGCCGACATCGCGATCATCGGCGACGAGGACCACGTGGGCAGGAGGCTGAGCGAGCTGGCCGACCTCGGGGTCGCGGAGTTCACGGCCCACATCTTCGGGCCCTCCCGCGAGGACCGCGACCGGACCTGGGCGACGCTGCGAGAAGCCGCCCAGGCCTGAGTACCTACAGCTCGGTCAGGCCCGCGTCGAGGCGGTCGATCTCGGCGAGGTCGAGCTCGAGCTCGGCGGCGCGGCAGTTGTCCTCGAGGTGCGCGAGGTCGGCGGTCCCCGGGATCGGGAGCATGACCGACGAGCGCTGCAGCAGCCACGCGAGCGCGACCTGCGGCGCAGTCACGCCGTGGGCCCAGGCGATCTCGGCGACGGCGCCGCCCGGCTCGGCGAGGGCGCCGGCCGCGACCGGGTGCCACGGCAGGAATCCGATGCCGTTCTCGGTGCAGTAGCGCAGGACGTCGTCGCTGGCGCGGTCGACGAGGTTGTAGCGGTTCTGCACCGTCGCGACGTCGACGATCCCGCGGGCCTGCTCGATCGTCTCGACCGAGACCTCGGACAGCCCGACCTCGGCGATCTTGCCCTCGGCCTCGAGCTCGGCGAGCACGCCGAACTGGTCCGCGGCCGGGACCGTCGGGTCCACGCGGTGCAGCTGGAACAGGTCGATGCGCTCGACGTCGAGCCGGCGCAGGCTCAGCTCGCACTGCTGGCGCAGGTACTCGGGCCGCCCGCACGGCGTCCACTGCCCCGGCCCCGGACGCAGCTGGCCCGCCTTGGTGGCGATCGTCAGCCCGTCGTACGGGTGCAGGGCCTCGCGGATCAGCTGCTCGGAGGTCTCCGGCCCGTACGAGTCCGCCGTGTCGATGAGGTTCACGCCGAGGTCGACGGCGCGACGCAGCACGTCGAGCGCCGCCTTGGGATCGGCCGGCGGGCCCCACACCCCGGGCCCCGTGATCCGCATCGCCCCGAAACCCAGGCGGCGGACCACGGGTCCCTCGCCGATCCGGAACGTGCCGGCGGCAGCCGCGGGGCCGGCGCCCTCGGCGGCCTCGTTCTGCGAGATGACGCTGGTCATGGGACGAGGGTGGCACCGTGGGTGTCCGCGTCGCCCCCGATCGTGACCAGCACCGCAGGGGTCACGGCGGTCACGTGCGTCCGGTTGCCGCCCCGGCGCCCGCCCGTTAGCTTCGCGCCGTGGCCACGATCTCGCCGCTGGCCGACGCCGTCGACGCCCTGGTGCACGACGGCGCGGAGATCGCCTTCGAAGGGCTCGGCGCGGCGGTGCCCGCGGCGGCGGCCCGTGCGGTGCTGAGGCGCAGGCCGCGGGACCTCACCCTCGTCGGCACCGCACCCGGCCCGGCCGGCGACCAGCTCGTCGGCGCGGGATGCGTGCGCAAGCTCGTGTTCTCCCGGCTCGACCCGGGGCTGCACCGCATCCGCGACGCCCTGGTCGCGGGCTGGCCGGCGCCGCTGGAGATCGAGGAGCACACCCAGGCCGGGATGGCCGCGCGGTACGCCGCCGGCGCCTCCGGGCTGCCCTTCGCGACCGTCCGCGACGGCTACACCGGGACCGACCTCGCGGCCCTCACGCACGTCGCGACGGTCCGCTGCCCGTTCACCGGCGCGGAGCTCACCGCGCTGCCCGCCCTGCGCCCCGATCTCGCCGTGGTGCACGCCCGGCGCGCCGACCGGGCCGGGAACGTGCAGCTCGGCGGGGCTCCCGGGGTCCGCAAGGAGGCCGTGCTGGCCGCCCGCCGCGCACTCGTCACGGTCGAGGAGGTCGTCGACGAGCTGGAGCCCGAGCACGCCGCCGTCGTCCTGCCGGCGTTCGCGATCACCCTGATCGCGGTGGTGCCCGCCGCCCCGCCAGACCGGCACGCCTGCGACGACGCGGTGGACCGCTCCTGGGCCGGTGTGTCCGGCGATCGGGTCCGCTTCACGAGCTGGCTGGAGGAGATCCGCGCGTGAGCGACCAGATGCTCGTCACCGCCGCCCGGATGCTGGCCGATGGCGAGGTGTGCGTGGCCGGCTGCGGGGCGGCCCGGCAGGCCGCCCGGCTCGCCCGCGCCGTGCACGCGCCCCGGCTGACCGTGCTCGGCGACGACGGCACCGTCGACGGCCTGCCCGCCGCGACCGCGGGCGTCGCCGACCTGGCCTGCTGGCTGCAAGGCGGCCGGGTCGACGTCGGTCTGCTCGCCGCGGACCAGGTCGACGCCTTCGGCAACGTCAACACCACCGTCCTCGGCGAGTACGACGAGCCCACGAACCGGCTCGCCGGCGTCGGCGCCACCGCGGAGATCGCGGCCGGCGCGAGCCGGGTCGTCGTGCTCCTGCCGCACCGGCTCCCCGCCTTCGTGGAGCGGGTCGACTTCGTGACGGCGCCGGGCGCACTGGCCGGGCCGCTGGACCGGGCACACCTGGGACTGCGCGGGTCGGGGACGGTCGCCGTCGTCACGGACCTGGGCGTGCTGCGACCCGATCCGGCCACCGCCGAGCTCGTGCTCACCGAGGTCCACCCCGGCGTCACCGTCGACCGGGTACGGGCCGAGACCGGCTGGCCGCTCGAGATCGCCGACGAGGTGGGCGTCACCGAGCCGGCCACCGCCGAGGAGGTCGCCGCCCTGCGGGGCGGATGACAGGATCGGGCGCATGACCGACCTGCTCCACACCCGGACGGACGGACCCGAGGACGGGCCCGTGCTCGTGATGCTCGGCTCGCTGGGCAGCACGCTCGACATGTGGGAGCCGAACCTCCCGGCCCTCGCCGGGCGGTTCCGGGTGATCCGCATGGACCACCTCGGGCACGGCGCCTCACCCGTCCCGCCCGGCCCGTACACGATGGCGACGCTGGCCGAGGCCGTCCTGGCCACGCTGGACTCGCTCGGCGTCGACCGCGTGCACTGGTGCGGCCTCTCGCTCGGCGGGATGGTCGGGATGTACCTCGGCTCCGAGCACCCGGACCGCATCGCGCGCCTCGCGCTGTGCTGCACCTCCGCGGCCTTCCCGGACCCTTCGATCTGGCGCCAGCGCATCGAGGCCGTGGAAGCCGGTGGCACGACGGGCATCGCGCCGGGCGTCGTCGAGAAGTGGTTCACGGAGGACTGGGCGGAGAAGCACCTGGAGGTCGTCGAGCGGGCGGTCGGGTGGGTCTCCGACACCCCCGACGACGGCTACATCGCCTGCTGCGAGGCCATCGAGGTGTGGGACCACCGCGACCGGCTGGCCGCCGTGACGGCGCCGACGCTCGTGATCGCGGGGGACGAGGACAAGCCGACGCCCGTCGAGCCGCACGCCCGCACGATCGCCGAGGGCATCCCGGGGGCGCGGCTGGAGGTGCTGCGCGGCGGGCACCTGGCGACGATGCAGAGCGCGGAGGAGACGAACCGCCTCCTCCTGGAACACCTGACCTGAGCCGACCCGATCTCAGGAGACCGCTGAAGAACCCCGGCCAACTGCGCGACGACCGGGGTTCTTCAGCGGTCTCCTACGGCGTGTCCGGCCGCGCCCGCTGGGGCGCGGTCAGGGCCAGGCCGAGCGCGGCCATGGCCATGAGGATCCCGGCGACGACGATGGGCACCGCGGCCGCCGCACCACCGAGCACCAGAAGCAGCAGGCCGCCGCCGAGCAGGATCGTGGGCACGAGGCCCGCGGCGTGCACCGAGCGGCGGCCCGCGGAGCGGGCGGTGCGGGTCGCCGTGGCCGGCCGGAGCCGGCGCACCTTGCGGCCGAGCGCGCTGCACCGCGCCACGAACAGCGGATCGCCGGACATGAGGCCCTGCTCGATCAGGGCGAACTGGCTGCGCTCGCGGTCGCTGAGCATCGGTCGGGATACCCCCGGGTTCACGAAGGCCTGGTTGGGGAACGGGCGTCCCGCTCGTCGTCGATCCGGGTGCACCACGAACGAGTGTATGTGACCGAATCGTGACCTTGGACCGAGGTGTGACGGGACCCCGGATGTGATCGTCGTCGCGTGGTGAGGGGACCCTTCCCCTTTGCATGCACGATCACGCATAGGTAGCGTGCGCCGCATGGGAACGGGTCACGGACACGGGCACGGCCACGGTGCCGGCGGGGCGGGGGGCGACCGCCGCCGGCTGGTCGTCGCCCTGCTCGTGACCCTGGCCTGTGCCGTCCTCGGCGCCGTCGGCGCCCTGCTGACCGGCTCGCTCGCGCTGCTCGCCGACCTCGGCCACCTGCTCACCGACGCCGGGGCGCTCGCCGCCGCGGCCGTCGCGTCCGTGCTCGCGACGAAACCGGCCTGCCACCACCGGACCTTCGGCCTGGGCCGCGTCGAGGTGCTGGTGGCCGGGCTCAACGCCGTGGCGCTGGTCGCGGTGGTCGTGTGGGTGGCGGTGGAGGGCGTGACCCGGCTTTTCGCGCCGGCCGAGATCCCCGGCCTGCCGCTGCTGGTCATCGGTGCGGCCGGGCTCGTCGGGAACGTCGTGTCGCTGGTGGTGCTCGCCGGTGGCAACCGCGGCAACATGAACCTGCGCGGGGCGATGCTGCACGTCCTGGGGGACGCGCTGGGCTCGGTCGGCGTGATGGTCGCGGCGGTCGTGCTCGTCACCACGGGCTGGCCCTACGCCGACACCCTGGCCTCGCTGCTCATCGCCCTGTTGATCCTGCCCCGGGCGATCGGCCTGCTCCGCGAGGTCTGGCACGTGCTGCTCGAGGGCACGCCGCCGGGGATCGACGTCGCCGAGGTCCGCTCCACGCTGCTCGCCGTGCCCGGCGTGGCCGACGTGCACGACCTCCATGTGTGGGCGATCAACGACCGCACGCCGTCCATGTCCGCGCACCTCGTGGTCACCGAGGAGGCCGAGGACGCGACGGGCTGCGGGGCGACGGTGCTGGACCGCGCCGGTACCGCCCTGCGCGACGGCTTCGGCCTCGGCCACAGCACCCTGCAGCTGGAGCGCCGCGCCCACGTGGGGCACGAGCACACCTGCCACTGACCGACGTACGGAGCCACGACACATCTCTCCGGGGCCTCAGGGATGCGTTATGGATCCACAACGCACCTGTCGGCGACTTCAGGAGTGCGTTGCGGAGCCACGGCGCTCCGGGGGCGGTCTCAGCCGTGGGCGAGGTCGGCGAAGCGGCTGTAGTGCAGCTGGTGGGCCACGGTGATGGTGTTGGTGGGGCCGTTACGGTGCTTGGCCAGGATCAGGTCCGCCTCCCCGGCGCGGGGGTCGTCCCGCTCGAACGCATCCGGCCGGTGCAGCAGGATCACCATGTCCGCGTCCTGCTCGATCGAGCCGGACTCACGCAGGTCGGAGATCATCGGCCGCTTGTCCGTGCGCTGCTCGGGACCACGGTTGAGCTGCGAGATCGCCACCACCGGCACCTCGAGCTCCTTGGCCAGCAGCTTGATCTGCCGGGAGAACTCCGACACCTCCTGCTGGCGGGACTCGACCTTGCGGCCCGAGGTCATCAGCTGCAGATAGTCCAGGATGATCAGCTTCAGGTCGTTGCGCTGCTTGAGCCGCCGCGCCTTGGCCCGGATCTCCATCAGCGTGAGGTTCGGCGAGTCGTCGATGAACAGCGGCGCCTCGGAGATCTCCGACATCCGCCGCGCCATCCGCGTCCAGTCGTCGTCGCTCATCCGACCCGCACGCATGTCCGCCAGCCGGATCCGCGCCTCCGCCGACAACAGGCGCATCACGATCTCGGACTTGCTCATCTCCAGCGAGAACACCGCGCTGGTCATCTGGTGCTTGATCGAGCACGACCGCGCGAAATCCAGCCCGAGCGTGGACTTGCCCAGACCCGGCCGCGCCGCGACGACGATCATCTGGCCCGGGTGCAGCCCGTTGGTGCACGCGTCGAGATCGGCGAACCCGGTCGGCACGCCCAGCGACACCCCGCCCCGGGAGGCGATCGCGTCGATCTCGTCCATCGTCGGCTGCAGCAGCTCCTCGAGCGCGACGTAGTCCTCGCTCGTGGACCGCTCGGTGACCTCGTAGATCGCCGCCTGCGCCCGGTCGACGACCTCCTCGACCTCCGCGCCCTCGGCCCCGTGATAGCCCAGCTGCACGATCCGCGTGCCCGCCTCGACCAGCCGCCGCAGCGTGGCCTTCTCCGCGACGATCTCGGCGTAGTACGCCGCGTTCGCCGCCGTGGGCACCGTGGCGATCAGCGTGTGCAGATACGGCGCCCCACCGAGCCGGATCAGCTCCCCGCGCCGCTGCAGCTCCGCCGACACCGTGACCGCATCCGCCGGCTCACCCCGGCCGTAGAGATCGAGGATGCAGTCGTAGACCGTCTGGTGCGCCGGCCGGTAGAAGTCGTCCGGCCGCAGCACCTCCACCACGTCCGCGATCGCGTCCTTGCTCAGCAACATCCCGCCCAGCACGGACTGCTCGGCCGTGAGGTCCTGCGGAGGCTGGCGGTCGAACGGGTTCGGGACGACCCCGCCCGCGGACTCCCCGCCCTGACGACCCTCGCCCTCGCGGACGGCTCGCGGCCGATTGGGACGGTCATCCGTCACCGCCACCCGACGTCACCCCCTGTCACCACGTGGCCTCATCATATCGAACATGAGTTCGAACCGCAGGCCCATTCGCCCGGCCGCGCGACGAGCGTGCCGACCCCGCCCGCACCCGTCCGGGGTCACGCCCTCGGGTGGCGTGCGGCGAACGGTCGGCGGGCGGGCGGCGATCGTCCACGTGGCCCGGGCCCGTGACGGTAGGCGAGTCCGCGCCAGGGCCCAAACCGGCGTGTGGACAACCCTGGGGAGGGTGTGGGGACGGATCGGGGACACGGCAGGCGGGCCTCCCCACCGACCTGTGGACACCGTGGGGACAACCCCAGCTCAGCGCGCCTTTCCGCAGATCAGGACATGGGTGGCCGATGTGGACAACTTTCTTTTCGGTCCGCCCGGCGCGTCCCGGCGCGGGCGTGTCGGACCCCGCCGATACCGGTCCACCCGGCGCATCCGGACGCTCACCGAGCGACGCGGGCGCAACCTCTGCGTGTCGCTGCGGCGCGCCGGACGGTCGGTGTGCCGCCGCTCGCCGCAGGTGCTCGCGAGCCGACCCACGGAGATCGGCACCGAGGGCGACTTCAGTGCCGAGAACGCCGCGAGGGCGGGACCCGGTCGACTCGACCGCGATCCCGCCCTCGTGACGGAACGTGACGGACTCCGGGTCCGCCGATGCCGTTGTCAGGCGGCGACGACCGCCACCTGCAGCTCGGTCGTGACCTCCGGGTGCAGGCGCACCTTCACCGGGTGGGTGCCGACCGACTTGATCTGCTCGCCGATCTCGACCGCGTGCCGGTCGAGGGCCGGACCGCCGGCGCTGCGCACGGCGTCGACGATCTGGGCCGGGGTGACCGAGCCGAACAGGCGGCCGGAGTCGCCCGCGGCCTTGGCCTTGACGGTGACCGACAGCTCCTTGAGCGAGCCGGCGACCTCCTGGGCGTGGCCCAGGTCGCGGATCTGGCGGGCCTTCTGGGCACGGCGGATCTGCTCGACCTGCTTCTCGGCGCCGCGGGTCGCGACGATCGCGAACTGGCGCGGGAGCAGGTAGTTGCGGCCGTAGCCGTCCTTGACCTCGACGATGTCGCCGGGCGCGCCCAGGTTCGGCACGTCGGCCGTGAGGATGAGCTTCACGGTGCTACTCCTTCCTCGGGTCAGCGAGCGGTCGAGGTGTACGGCAGGAGGGCGACCTCGCGGCTGTTCTTCACCGCGACGGCGACGTCCCGCTGGTGCTGCCGGCAGTTGCCGGTCACGCGGCGGGCCCGGATCTTGCCGCGGTCGGAGATGAACTTCCGCAGCAGGCCGGTGTCCTTGTAGTCGATCTCCTGGGCCTTGTCCTTGCAGAACGCGCAGACCTTCTTCTTCGGCTTGCGCAGGACGGGCTTGGGCATTGCTGGTGCTCCTGGATGTACTGGTCCGCGCTCACGCGCGGGTGTGGATCGAGGTCAGAAGGGAGGCTCGTCGTCCGCGGCGGGACCACTGCCGGCCGGCGGGGCCGAGCCCCACGGGTCGTCGTAGCCGCCGCCACCCTGGCCGCCGCCACCACCACCGAAACCGCCGCCGCCACCGCCGCCACCGAAGCCGCCGCTGCCACCGCCGCGGCTGACCTTGTTGACCTTGGCCGTGGCGTAGCGCAGCGAGGGGCCGACCTCGTCGACCTCCATCTCGATGACGGTGCGCTTCTCACCCTCGCGGGTCTCGAACGACCGCTGCCGCAGCCGGCCCTGCACGATGACGCGCGCACCGCGGGTGAGCGTCTCCGCGACGTTCTCCGCGGCCTGGCGCCAGATGTTGCACCGCAGGAACAGCGCCTCGCCGTCCTTCCACTCGCCGGACTGGCGGTCGAAGGTGCGCGGCGTGGACGCCACCGTGAAGTTGGCGACGGCCGCCCCGGAGGGGGTGAACCGCAGCTCCGGGTCGGCGGTGAGGTTGCCGACCACGGTGATCACAGTCTCGCCGGCCATGGGGGCCTCCTCAGCTCGCGGCGGGGGCGGGCGTGCGCGCGGGGGCGGCCTTCGCGGCCTTCTTGGGCTCCTTGCGCAGCACCTTGGTGCGCAGGACGGACTCGTTCAGACCCAGCTGACGGTCGAGCTCGGCGACGGTGGCCGGCTCGGCCTGCACCTCGAGCACCGCGTAGATGCCCTCGGCGTTCTTGGCGATCTCGTAGGCCAGGCGGCGCTTGCCCCAGACCTCGACCTTCTCCACGGAACCGCCATCGGAGCGGATGACGTTCAGGAAGGTCTCCAGCGACGGCTGCACCGTGCGCTCGTCCAGGCTCGGGTCGAGAATGACCATGAGCTCGTAGTGACGCATGAGAACCACTCACCTCCTGTGGACTGGAACGGCCGCGGCGCTTCCGCGGCAGGAGGTTCTCACCCCGCACCGACAGAATCGGGCCGGCCCGGGAGACGGGGCTCCGGGTCCGGCTCGTCGCGGTGGCCCGGGTGGCCACCGGTCGGAGCGGTTGCACAGGAGGTTACCAGCGCGTTTCCGCCGGTCCGGCGCCGCCCCCGCGGTCGTTCACGCGGGTGAACGGTCCGCTGTGGTCCCGCCCCGGGATCCGAGGTGGGCGCGAGCGGAGGTCCCGGGCAGGGGAGGTGCCCGACCGGGCCGCCGGACCCGACCCGCCCGCGCCGGGAGTGCGGGAGTGCGGGACTGTCGGTGGGGGTCACTACCCTCGTCGGCATGCTCATCGGTGCCCACGTCCGCGACGACGACCCCCTCGCCGCGGCGGCCGAGCGGGGGGCGGAGATCGTGCAGTTCTTCCTCGCCGACCCGCAGGGGTGGAAGAAGCCGCAGCCGCACCCGCACGCCGAGGCGCTCGCGGGCGCGGAGGTCGCGACGGTGGTCCACTCGCCGTACGTCGTCAACGTGGCCTCGCCGAACAACCGCATCCGCATCCCCTCGCGGAAGCTGGTGGTGCAGCACGCGGAGGGCGCGAAGGCGGTCGGCGCGATCGGGCTGGTCGTGCACGGCGGGCACGTCACGAAGGACGAGGACCCGGCCGTCGGCGTCGACAACTGGCGCAAGTTCGTGGAGCGCCAGCAGGACGAGGGCGGCTTCGCGGTCCCGGTGTTCATCGAGAACACCGCGGGCGGCGACAACGCGATGGCCCGCAAGTTCGACGCGCTGGCCCGGCTGTGGGACGCGGTGGGCGAGTTCGGTGTCGGCTTCTGCCTGGACACCTGCCACGCGTTCGCGGCCGGCGAGGACCTGGTCGACGTCGTGGACCGGGCGAAGGCGATCACCGGCCGGATCGACCTGGTCCACCTGAACAACTCGCGGGACGAGTTCGACTCCGCCCGGGACCGGCACGCGAACGTCGCCTCCGGGACCATCGAGCCCGCCGTCCTGGCCGCGGTGTGCGCCGCGGCGGACGCGCCGGTCGTGGTGGAGACCCCCGCCGAGGGCCAGGCGGCGGACATCGCGTTCCTGCGCGAGAAGCTCGGACGGTGAGCGAGAGCGCGGCCGCGGGCTCCCCGGCCGCGCGGCCCGCCGATCCCGGCGCGCACGACCCCGGGCCGGCCCCCGCCCCGGCCGACCGCACCGACCCGGCCGCCCGCACCGACCCGGCCGACCGCACCACCCGCGCGCCCCTCGGCACGGCGGGCCTGGTCCTGCTCGTCCTGCTCACCGGCCTGACCCTGCTGCTGGGGTACGCCAACAAGGCCCGCTGCACCGGCCCGGAGTTCGACGCCGCGGGCCGGTCGGGCCCCGACCACGTGGTCCGGCAGTACCGGGACGTCTGCTACTCGGACATCCAGAAGCTGTGGCTGGGCCGGGACGTCGACCAGCACGTGTTCCCCTACGTGCACGGGTCGATCACCCCGGACGGACAGCTGCAGGGCGGCACCGTCGAGTACCCGGTCCTCACCGGCGTGCTGATGTGGCTCGGCGCGCTCGGTGTCTCGACCGACGCCGGCTTCCTGCTCGCCTCCGCGCTGCTCCTGGCCCCGTTCGGGCTGGTCACGGGCTGGATGCTGGGGCGGCTCGCGCGCTGGCGGGCGCTGCTGTGGGCGCTCGGCCCGCCGCTGGTGCTCTACGCCTTCCACAACTGGGACCTGCCGGCCGTCGCCTGCGCGGTCGGCGCCGTGTTCGTCCTGCACGGGCTGCGCCGGGAGATGCCGTTGCGCACCCGGGCGACCGCGGCCGCGGTGCTGCTCGGCCTGGGCTTCGCGGTGAAGCTCTACCCGGGGGCCTTCCTGCTCCCGCTCGCCCTCTACGTCCTGACACGGGGCCGGCCGCCCGGCGCCGGCCTCGACGTCGCGGGGGCCGTCCGCGTGTGCCTCGCCGGCGTCCTCACCGCCGTCGTGGTGAACCTGCCCTTCGCGGTGCTCGGCTTCACCGGCTGGGCGGCCTCGTTCACCTTCCAGCAGCAGCGCCCGGTCGACGTCAGCACCAACTCGATCTGGTTCTGGGGCGTCCGGCCGCTCATGGCCGACCTGGGCCTCGGCGAGGAGTTCGCGCCGGTGACCGACGTCCTCTCACCCGCCCTGGTGCTGCTGTCCTTCGTGGTCGCGGCAGGCGTCGGCCTGCTGCGCCGGCGGCGCGGGACGGTCTACCCCTGGATCGGGGTCAGCGCGGCGATGCTCTGCGGCTTCCTGCTGCTGCACAAGGTGCACTCGCCGCAGTACACGCTCTGGCTGCTCCCGTTCCTGGTGCTGCTGCGGGTCCGCTGGGGCTGGATCGCCGCCTACCTGGCGGCCGACGCGCTCATCGGCATCGGCATCTTCCGCTGGTTCTACCTGCTCGACGTCCGGGCCGACTCGGGGATCGCCGCCGGCTTCGCCGCCCAGGCCGTGGTGCTGGGCGTGTGGGGCAAGGCGGTCCTGCTCGCGATCCTGTTCGTGCTGTTCCTGCGCACGCCCGCGACCCTCGACGCCGCCGAACCCGGCGAGCCCGGCGAGGTCAGCGAGGTCAGCGAGGTCAGCGAGGTCAGCGCCACGCGAACACCGGCTGCTCCAGGTGGTCCACCCGGGTCGGGCGGCCGTGCAGCAGCAGCTCCCGGGCCTGGTACAGCACCGCCCCCGTCGGCGCGTGCACGAACCGGTCGAACAGCGGCACCTGGATGACCGGCGCCTCGGACTCCGGGATGGTGAGGAAGCGCGGCTCCACGTCGATGTCGGCCAGCGGGATCCGGTACAGCTCGCCGACCTCGTCGGGGTTCGGGGTCAGCTCACCCACCTCGCCGCCCCACAGCACGACCGGCGTGATCACGTACCCGGAGCGGGTGGGGTAGTCGTCGAGCAGCCCGAGCACGGCGTCCTCGCCCAGCTCGAGCCCGACCTCTTCGAGGAGCTCCCGCCGGCCGGTCTCGGTGATGGTCTCGCCCGGGTCGGAGCGCCCGCCCGGCAGCGCCCACTGCCCGGAGTGCCGGCGCAGGGTGGCGGCCCGCCGGGTGAGGAGGAAGGCCAGCCCGTCGGCCAGGCCGCCGCCGCCCGTGGTCACGAGGGTGAGGGTGACGGCGGAGCGCTTCAGGTCCGGCCGCTCGACGGCCCGTCGCTCGAACCCCGCCAACCGCTGCTCGACGGCCGCGCGCAGCGCCGCGACCCGGTTCCCGGAGTCCGCGTCGACCCCGTTCTCACCCGTTCCCATGCTCCGGACTCTGCCCCACGCGGACCCGGTGCGCGGGTCGCTGTGACCGCTGTCGCACCGGCCAGTCCGGATCGCGGCTCGGGTCGCCGGCGCGCACCGGGTCCCGCGAGGGCCGCAGGATCGAGCGCACCACGAGCACGCACAGCAGCACGACGACGGCGTCGCGGAGCAGGACCGCGCCGAGGAACCAGTCCGGGGGCAGCCCCTTGTTGTCCGTGCCGACGTAGAAGAACATCCGCGGCACCCACACCAGCGCGTCGACGGTCATCCACGCGAGCAGCAGCCGCCAGCGCGGCAGCGCGAGCACGGCCAGCGGCACCAGCCAGAGCGAGTATTGCGGGCTCCAGACCTTGTTGACCAGCAGGAACGCCGCGACGAGGAGGAACGCCAGGGACGCGAGCCGGGGCGGCCGGGGTGCCTTGGCGGCCAGCACGACGAGCCCCGCGCAGGCGATCACGAGCAGTGCCGCGGTGACGGCGTTGAGCGTGTTCGGCGCCTGGTCGGCGTGCAGGGGGCCGTCGAACCCGCTCCAGCCCGTGAAGTAGGACAGCGCGTAGTAGAGCGAGTCGGGGTCGGCGGGGCGGGTGCGGTTGAGCCGGACGAACTCCCACCAGCCCGTGGGCCACGCGATCGCGACCGGGAGGTTCACCGCCAGCCAGGTGACGACAGCGGCGCCGATCGTCCGCCACGCCGTGCCGAGCTCGCGCCGGCGGGCGGCGACGAGCAGCACCGGCAACAGCAGCAGCAGCGGATAGAGCTTGGCCGCGCCGCCGAGCCCGAGCAGCACCCCGCCGAGGACGGGCCGGCGCCGCGCGATCGCGAGCAGCCCGCCGCAGGCCAGGGCGACCGCCAGGGCGTCGAAGTTGGTGAAGGCGTGCACCGCGACCAACGGCGAGATCGCGACCAGCGCCGCGTCCCACGGCCGCTCCCGCCGCAGCCGCACGACCGCCCAGACCGCGACGACCCAGGCGAACGCCAGGCCGAGCGCGACGAGGTCGAAGTACACGACGACCGACAGTGCCGTCGGCAGCGGGAGCACGGCGGCGGCGGCCTGCCAGCCGTCCGTCAGCCGGGCCATGGCCCACTGGTAGAAGCCCGTGAGCACGGGGTACTCCATGTACCGCGTCTGCGAGGCGCCGGTGGCGGAGGTGTCGGTCCACGCGTCGCGGTACGGGACGGCCGAGGGGTCGTCGAGCCGCTCGATGCCGTACAGCGGCACCGTGTCCGAGTAGCACATGGCGACGTACTGGCGGTTGTTCTGCCAGTCGAGTGCCGGCTGCCCGTCGTCCGTGGGGTACTGCTGCAGGCAGGGTGACTTGCCGAGCCAGCCCAGCGCGAGCACCACCACCGCGAGCAGCAGCACCACCCGCAGCGGCGTCCAGAACCTGGCGCGGCCGACGAGGGCGTGCCGGCCGAGCGGTCCGCCGACCACCCGGCTGGCGGCCGCGACGAAGGGCTCGGTCCACGTCGGGACGATCCGACCGGGCCCCGGCGCCGGCTCGACCCGGCGGGTCGACCGCCCGGCCGTCGAGGGTCCGGAGGACCCGGACGACCCGGACGACGTCGTGTCCCCGGGAGCGACCGGCGGCGTCATCTAGCCGCCGCCGTTGTCGCCGTTGCCGCCGTTGTCCCCGCCGCCGTCGCCGGAGTCCCCGCCGCCGCCGTTCCCGTTGCCGTTCCCGTTGCCGTTCCCGTTGCCGTTCCCGTTGCGGGAGTTGCCGTTTCCGTTCCCGTTGCCGTTGTCGCCGTTGTCGCGGTTGTGGCGCTGCTGGCCGTCCTGACCGTCGTTGTTCGAGTCCGCGGCCTGCGTCGGCGCGCTCGACTGGGTCGGGATGTCCGACACCGGTGCCTGGCCGATCGGCGTGAACTTCGACCAGGGCTCGACGTCCGTCCCGCGCAGCGCGTCGGACATGTACTCCTGCCAGATCGAGCCCGGCAGCATCCGCCCGTAGACCGGCCGGCCGGCCGAGTTCTTGATCGGCGAGTTGTCGTCCGTGCCGACCCACACCGCGGTCGCGATCTGCGGCGTGTAGCCGACGGTCCAGGCGTCGTTGTTCTGGCCCTCGACGCTGCTCTGCACGGTGCCGGTCTTGGCGGCGACCGGGCGGCCGTCCCGCAGCCCGATCCGCGACGAGCTCGCCACGTCCGTCATCGACTCGGTGACGTTGCGCGCGACCTGCTGGCTGAACGCCTGCGTCCCGGCCGAGGAGCCGGTCCCGTGGTCGAAGATGACCCGGCCGTCGCTCGTGGTCACCTTCGCCACGAGGTAGGGCTGGCGGGCCACGCCGTCGGCCGCGAACGTGGCGAACGCGGACGCCATGTTCTCGGTGGTGACGTTCTTGTCGCCGAGGGCGATGCCGCCGGTCGGGTTGACCAACGATGCGGCCGGGATGCCCGCCTTGGCGGCGGCGTCGGCCACCTTCTGCGGCCCGACGTCGAGCGCCATCTTGTAGAACACGGTGTTGATCGACTGCGTCATGGCGGTCTTCACCGAGCACCGGCCGCAGCTCACGCCCTCGGAGTTCGAGACCTTCTGGCCCGCGAGGACCTGCGGCGACGACCCGTCGTACTGGGTGCCCAGGCCGATCGGGTCCGGCTCCTGCAGGGCCGCGGCGAGCACGAACGGCTTGAACGACGACCCGGGCTGCTTGGAGGCCTGCGCGTAGTCGAGGCCGACGCCGTCGTTGCCGCCGAAGTAGGCCAGCACCGCGCCCGTCTTCGGGTCGATCGACACGAGGGCCGTGCGGAGGTTCTTCGGCTGGCCCTTCATCACCGTGTTGGCGGCGTCGACGGCGTCCTTCTGCTTGTCCGGGTCGATCGTGGTCTGCACGGTCAGGCCCTCGGTGTTGATCTCCGTCTCGGAGATCCCGTTCTGCTCCAGCTCGGCGCGGACCTCGTTGTAGATGTGGCCGTTGGCGTCGCCGGGGATGCCGCCCTCGACCTTCGACGGCGGCAGCCACTGCGGGTACTGCTGCTGCGCGCGCTCGGCCTGGGTCATCCAGCCCATCTGGACCTCGCCGTCGAGCACGTAGTTCCAGCGGTCCCGGGACTTGTCCTGGTTCTTCGCCGGGTCCCACAACGACGGCGCCTGGATCAGACCGGCGAGCATGGCGCCCTCGGACGCGTCGAGCTGCTGGACGTCCTTGCCGAAGTACGCCTGGCTGGCGGCCTGGATGCCGTACGCGCCGCGGCCCAGGTAGATCGCGTTGAGGTAGTTCTCCAGGATCTCCTGCTTGGTCTGCTCCTTCGAGACCTTGGCGGCGAGCACGACCTCGCGGTACTTGCGCCAGAGCGAGAACTGGTCCTGGCCCGTGGTCACCTTGATGTACTGCTGGGTGATCGTCGACCCGCCGCCGATGCCGCCGGTCAGCTGGTTCCACACCGCGCGCCCGATGCCCGAGATGTCGAAGCCCGGGTTCGAGAAGAACGAGCGGTCCTCGGCGGACAGCACGGCGTGCTGCACCTGCTGCGGCACCTGGTCGAGGGTGACGTTGGTCCGGTTGATGTTGTTCGGCCGGACCGTGGCCAGCGGGCTGCCGTCGGCGAAGGTGAACGTGGCCACCTGGGTGTTGGCGACGTCGTCGGCGCTGGGCACCTTGAACGCGATCCAGCCGATCGCGAACGCCAGGAACGGCCCGACGATCAGCACGGCCAGGGCCCACAGCACGATCCGGCGCACGAGCCGCCCCCGTCCCGGCCGGCGACCACCGCCGTCGCCCTCGCCACCACCTCCGGTGCCCGGGCGGCGCGGCGGCGGACCGGGCTGGTCGGCCAGGGCGAGCGACGTCGGCCGGTCGTCCGGGCCGGACGTGCCGGCGTCGTGGGTCAGCAGCGGCGGGGGACCGGCGGGCGGGGGGCCGCCGGGCGGACCCTGCCGCCCCTGGGGCCCCGGCCCGACGCGCTGCGGCACCGGCCGGTTCGGCGGCCCGTAGGGGCCGGGCTGGTGCATGCCGGGAGGCGGCGCCTGCGGCGGGCCCGCCGGACCACCCGGAACGGGGCCACCCTGCGGCGGGCCGGACCGGGACGCGCGACCCCGCCAGGGCCCCCCGCCGGGTGGCGGGGGGCCCTGGTTCGGGCGGATGTCCCAGACGTCCGGGACGCCGGGCCGGGGCGGCGGGCCGCCGGCTGCTGGTCGGTCGCTGCGTTGATCGGTCACCGCGGGCTCCGTGCTTCTCCGGTCCGCCGCCGGGGAGCAGGGACGGACCGGGCTGGGGCGTGGGGTGCGGGCGCTGTACGGCTCACGGGGTCGGGGGTCATCGCGCGGGGGTCACTCGGCGGCGGTCCTCCGGCGACGCGGGCGGTCGGGCCGGGCACCGGTGCCCAGCACGGCCGATTGGACCAGATGGTTCCAGCTGCACGTGCGGCAGACCTCCACGAGGTAGACGGAGAACTCGCCGTGCCGGGCCGCCAGCTCCTCGACCTCCTCCGGGTCGCGGGCCGAGCCGGACACCTGGCGGAGCTCCTCGCCGAACACCCACCAGACGTGGGTCAACCGCTCCTTGCGGCACACCGGGCACTGCTGCTGCGTGGGCCGGCCGTGGAACCGAGCGGCCCGCAGGAGGTACGGGCTCGCGTCACAGACCTCCGCGGTTCCCACCCGACCGGCGTAGACGTCCGCGAGCAGCGCACGGCGCTGCAACGCGTAGTCGACGACCTGTCGCTGGGTGAGCACCCGACCAGGGTACTCAGCCACCCGCCCGTGCGGTCCCCGAACCGCCCGGACGGGCAGGGCCGCCGGGCGCACGCGCAGGTCGGGGGCGTGACCGGAATCTCGACACTGCGCGCGGATGTATCGCGCCGATATAGTGGTCCGACCGATCGCCGAGGACAGCGGGGTCCTCGGACGGCGCGTGGGAGGAGGGAGGCGGATGCTCGAGTTCGCCATCCTCGGGCTGCTGCTGGAAGCGCCGATGCACGGCTACGAGCTGCGCAAACAGCTCGGGCTGCGGCTCGGCGGGTTCCGTGCCTTCTCCTACGGCTCGCTCTACCCGGCGCTGCGCAGGCTCGTCCGCGCGGGCCTCATCGTCGAGGACCCGGACCGGTCGGGGAGCCCTCCGGCGACCGGTGGCGGCTGGTCCCGGCGCGCGCGGCGCGTCTACCGGATCACCGCCGACGGCAAGGAGCGGTTCGCCGAGCTGCTGGCCGAGTCCGGCCCGCAGACGTGGGACGACGAGAGCTTCGGCGTCCACATGGCGTTCTTCTCCCGGACCCCCGCCGAGACCAGGATGCGGATCCTGGAAGGCAGGCGGCGGGCCGTCGAGGAGCGCCGCGAGGGGTTGCGCGCGGCGCTCGCCAGGGCCGGCGAGCAGATCGACCGGTACACCCGCGAGCTGCACGAGCTGGGGCTCGACACCACCGAGCGCGAGGTGCGGTGGCTGAACGAGCTCATCGAGCGGGAGCGTCACCCCGGCGACGACGCCGGACCCGTCAGGCCTTGACGAAGGCCGAAGTCACCGACCGAGAAAGTAAGGAGAGCCGGCATGAGTGAGGTGCGAGTCGCCGTCGTCGGCGTCGGCAACTGTGCGGCGTCGCTGGTCCAGGGCGTCCAGTACTACGCGGACGCCGACCCCGCCACCCGCGTCCCCGGCCTGATGCACGTCGACTTCGGCGGCTACCACGTGCGCGACGTGAAGTTCGTCGCCGCGTTCGACGTCGACGCGAAGAAGGTCGGCCGCGATCTCTCGGAGGCCATCACGGCCAGCGAGAACAACACGATCAAGATCGCCGACGTGCCGCCGCTCGGCGTTCCGGTGCAGCGCGGCCACACGCTCGACGGCCTGGGCCGCTTCTACCGCGAGACGATCACCGAGTCGGACGAGGAGCCGGTCGACGTCGCGCAGGTGCTGCGCGAGACGCAGGCGGACGTCCTCGTCTCCTACCTCCCGGTGGGCAGCGAGGCGGCCGACCGCTTCTACGCGCAGGCCGCGATCGACGCGAAGGTGGCGTTCGTGAACGCGCTGCCGGTCTTCATCGCCTCGGACCCGGTGTGGGCGCAGAAGTTCACCGACGCCGGCGTCCCGATCGTGGGCGACGACATCAAGTCCCAGGTCGGCGCGACCATCACCCACCGGGTGCTGGCCAGGCTGTTCGAGGACCGCGGCGTGCAGCTCGACCGCACGATGCAGCTCAACGTGGGCGGGAACATGGACTTCCTGAACATGAAGGAGCTCGAGCGCCTCGAGTCGAAGAAGGTGTCCAAGACTCAGTCGGTGACCTCGCAGGTCGACCGGGACATGGGCAAGGACAACGTGCACATCGGCCCGTCGGACTACGTCGCCTGGCTCGACGACCGCAAGTGGGCCTACGTCCGGCTCGAGGGCCGCGCGTTCGGCGACGTCCCGCTCAACCTGGAGTACAAGCTCGAGGTCTGGGACTCGCCCAACTCCGCGGGCATCATCATCGACGCCGTGCGCGCCGCGAAGATCGCCAAGGACCGCGGGATCGGCGGTCCCATCCTCTCCGCGTCGAGCTACTTCATGAAGTCGCCGCCGGAGCAGTACAGCGACTCCGAGGCCCGCAACGCCGTCGAGGAGTTCATCCGGGGCGAGCGGGAGCGCTGACCCACCCCACCCCCGTCGCCCCACCTGCCGAACCCCGGTCGGAGCCCCGCTCCGGCCGGGGTTCGCTTTTTCTTGCTTTCCGGAAATGTTCGCGGAGCTTCCGTTCCGGAAGCGATTTCACCCGGACGGAGTCATCACGGCCGCATCACGTGACGAACGTCCGAGTACCTCACCTGCATCGACGAGTGTCACCTCACGATCACGGTGACATCACGGCAACATTGGGCCGAACGTGTCACCAACTCGGTGAGAACGCTCACCCGAATTTCCCGGCCAGAATATGATCTGCGTCATGGCGATAGCCGTAATGCGTTCGTAATTTGCTTTCCGGCCTCGCGACACCGCCCTCCACCCGGGAGGACGGGCACGGGGTCACCGCCCGGACGGGCGGGTGCGTCAGCCGGCCCGGGCTCCCCACAGCTCCCTTGCGCGGGCCTCTCCCCACCGCACCCGTCAGGCCGGTATCCCGTTCTCCCCCGAGCGGGATCCGGCGGCCGTCGGGCGGTGCGATTCACGAGGATCCCCACCGGTGCCCGAGCACAAACCTGCCCTGCTGCGCTCCACCCTGGTCGCCGCCACCGCCGCGGCCGCCGCCTTCTTCGCCCTCGCGCCGGCCTCCACCGGGGCCACCGGGGCCACCGAGGCGCCCGCGCCCGCCACCGCGGCCGCTCCCGCCACGTCCGCCACCGCCCCCGTCGAGGCCGCGGTCCACACCGTCGCGTTCACCGCGCCCGCGCAGGCCGTCGGCGCCGCCACGGCCGGCCTCTCGCCCGCCGCCACGCGCGCCTCCGCGCTGTCGACGGCACTCGCGCAGATCGGCAAGCCCTACAGCTACGGCGCCGCCGGCCCGTCGGCGTTCGACTGCTCCGGCCTGACGAGCTTCGCGTTCAAGAACGCCGGCGTCTCGATCCCGCGCACCAGCAGCGCCCAGTCCACCGTCGGCACCCCGGTGTCGAAGGCCAACCTGCAGCCCGGCGACCTGGTGTTCTTCTACCAGCCGGTCAGCCACGTGGCCATGTACATCGGCAACGGCCAGGTCGTGCACGCGAGCACCAGCGGTCAGCCGGTGAAGATCAGCCCGCTGGACTCCATGCCGTTCAGCGGCGCCCGCCGGGTCTGATCCGCCCGCTCCGACCCGTGGGGCGCCGGGAGGCGATCTAGGGTGGCGGCCGTGGAACCCCGGCCGCTCGCCCTCGTCACCGGCGCCTCCCGCGGGATCGGCGCCGCCACCGCCCGCGCCCTCGCCCCCACGCACGACGTGCTGCTGGGCGGGCGCGACACGGTGGCGCTCGAGTCCCTCGCCGCCGAGCTCGACGGCGCGCGGGCCTGGCCCGTCGAGCTGACGGACGACGGGTCCGTCGCCGCGGCCGTGGCCGGACTCGACCTCGAGCGGCTCGACGTCCTGGTGCACTCCGCCGGCGTCGGGCTGCTCGGCACGGTCGAGGAGACCGAGCCGGACACGTGGCGTCGCCAGTTCGAGGTCAACGTGGTCGCGGTGGCCGGGCTGACCCGGCTGCTGCTGCCCGCGCTGCGGGCCGCCCGCGGCGACGTCGTGCTGGTCAACTCCGGCTCCGGGCTCACCGCCCGGGCCGGCTGGGGCTCCTACGCCGCCAGCAAGTTCGCCCTGCGCGCCTTCGCCGACGCGCTGCGCGCCGAGGAGCCGGAGCTGCGGGTGACCTCGGTGCACCCCGGCCGCGTCGACACCGACATGCAGCGCGGCGTCGTGGCGCACGAGGGCGGGGAGTACGACGGGTCGAAGTTCCTGCGGCCCGAGAGCGTCGCCGCCGCGATCCTCGCCGCGGTCACCGCGACCGACGACGCGCACGTCCCCGAGATCGTCGTCCGTCCCCGCTGATCCGCTCCTACCGATCCCGCCCGCTGATCCGGCCGGGCGACAGCGGGTTCGCAGGACCCGCGCCTGGGTAGGGTGCGAGCCATGCTCGATCCGGCGCAGGTCGACCTCGGCGAGCTGGCGGACGCCCTCGACGACCGCACTCCCGAGGTGCAGTGGTGGATCGACCCCCGCACGGGCCGGATCCTCTCGACGATGCCCGAGATCTACACCGGCGAGCCCGACGACTCCGAGGAGCTCGAGGAGCAGGGCTGGGTCGCGATCGAGCAGACCGGCTCCCGCGAGGGCTACCAGGACATGGCCGACTTCACCTCGGGCGTCCAGCACCGCCGGGCGGCCGAGCTGCTCGACCGCGCGCTCAACGGCCGCGGCGCGTTCCGCCGCTTCAAGAACACCCTCTTCGAGTTCCCCGAGGTGCGGGACCAGTGGTTCCGGTTCCGCGACGCGCGGGCCCGGCGACGCGCGCTCGCGTGGCTCGCCGACGCCGGGCTCGTCGACCCGGAGGCCGCGGAGCTCGCGGCGGCCGCATACCCGGACCCGGCCCCGGAGAACGAGGACCTGCCCGCCACGGTCGCCACGGAGCTCGCGACGCACTACGGCGACCGGTTGCACCAGGTCCTGCTGGTGGGGCCGTGGGCGAGCGGGGAGGGCTCGGTGGAGTCCGAGCTGGACCTGCTGGTGGTCCTCGAGGACCTGGAGTCGCCGTGGGCCGAGCTGCGTGCCGTGGAGTCGGTGCTGTGGCGGCACACCGAGCGCTCCGGCATCACGGTCTGCGCCTACCCCGTCACGCAGGCCCAGCTGTCCCGGCCCGAGGAGCCGTGGCTCGTCCGCGCCCGCGCCGAGGCGGTGCGACTGCGGTGACGAACGCCCACGAGCGCGCGCCGGCGCCGCGGCCCGGTACGGCCCGCGCGCGCCGGGAGCTGGCCGCCGCCGAGCTGCTCGTCGGGAGCGGGTTCGCCGGGCAGGCGGTGGTCGCCGCCGCACGCGCCGCGCTGGAGTCCGCCCAGGTGGCGCTCGCGGCGCTCGACGAGACCCGCGACCAGCCGTCGGACGTGGTCTCGGCCTACGTCCGGCGGGTGGTCCGTGAGCGCGCGATGGATCCGGTGACGGGTCGGCTGCTGCGCTCGCTGCTCAACCGTGCCGCGCTCGCCGAGCGCTCCTGGGCGGCGGTGCCGCTCGAGGAGGCGCGGTCCGCGCTGGTCGACGCCGCCCTCGTCCTGGCCGAGGTCGACGGCTGGCTCGACGACCCGGCCCGCAGCGCCCCGCCCCCGACCGGCGCGACCCGGCGCGCGGTGCGCCCGCTCAAGCGGCGCCGGGCCTCCGAGACGGGCTGAGCCTCGGGCCTCGGGCATCGGGCCTCGGGCCGAAGGCCGAGGCCCGTCAGCGGACGACGTTGACCAGGCGGCCGGGTACCACGATCACCTTCCGCGGCTCGGCGCCGGCCAGCGCGGCGACGATCTTCTCGTCGGCCAGGGCCGCGGCCTGCACGGCCGCACCGTCGGCGTCGGCCGGCACGGTGACCCGCGAGCGCACCTTGCCGTTGACCTGGATCGGATACTCGACGGTCTCCTGGACCAGGTACCGCTCGTCGGCCACGGGGAAGGACTCGTAGGCCAGCGTGGCGTCGTGGCCCAGCCGGTTCCACAGCTCCTCGCTGATGTGCGGGGCCAAGGGCGCCAGCATCAGCACCAGCGGCTCCGCCACCGACCGCGGCGCCCCGCCGGGGAACTCCTTGGTCAGATGGTTGTTCAGCTCGATCAGCTTCGCCGCGGCGGTGTTGTAGTGCAGCGCGGGGTAGTCCTCGCGCACGCCCGCGATCGCCTTGTGCAGCGCCCGCAGGGTGTCGGCATCGGGCTCGACGTCCGTGACCCGAGGGGCGCCGGTGTTCTCGTCGACGAGGTTGCGCCACACCCGCTGCAGGAACCGCTGCGGCCCGACGACGTCCCGGGTCGACCAGGGCCGCGAGGCCTCCATCGGGCCGGTGTACATCTCGTACAGGCGGAACGTGTCGGCGCCGTACCGGTCGCACATCTCGTCCGGCGTCACGACGTTCTTGAGGGACTTGCCCATCTTCCCGTACTCACGGTTCACCGGCTGGCCGTTCCACGTGAAACGCCCGTTGTCGTCCTCGACGACCTCCTCCGCCGGCACGTAGAGCCCGCGCGAGTCCGTGTAGGCGTAGGCCTGGATGTAGCCCTGGTTGAACAGCTTGCGGAAGGGCTCCTCACTGGTCACGTGGCCGAGGTCGAACAGCACCTTGTGCCAGAAACGCGAGTACAGCAGGTGCAGCACGGCGTGCTCGACGCCGCCGACGTACAGGTCGACGCCGCCCGGGTCGACCGGCGAGATCGCCGGCTCCTTGCCGATCCAGTACTTCTCGGCCTCGACGCCGGTGAAGCGCTCGCTGTTCTCCGGGTCCAGGTAGCGCAGGTAGTACCAGCACGATCCCGCCCACTGCGGCATCGTGTTGGTCTCGCGGCGGTACGACCTCACGCCGTCGCCCAGGTCCAGTTCGACGTTCACCCACTCCTGGGCGCGCGACAGCGGCGGCTCCGGCTCGGTGTTCGCGTCGTCCGGGTCGTAGGTCTTGGGGGAGTAGTCGTCGACGTCCGGCAGCACGACGGGCAGCTGGTCCTCCGGCAGCCCGACCGGACCGTGCTCGTCCCAGACGATCGGGAACGGCTCGCCCCAGTACCGCTGCCGGGAGAACAGCCAGTCCCGCAGCTTGTACTGGACGACGCCCTCGCCGAACCCCTTGGCGGCCAACCAGTCGATGATCGTGCGCTTGGCCTCGGTGACGCCCAGCCCGTTCAGGCTGATCTCGGCGTTGGCCGAGTTGATCGCGGGCCCGTCGCCGGTGAAGGCCTCGCCCTTCCGGTCGCCCGGGTCGACGGTACGGACGATCGGCAGGCCGAACGCCGTGGCGAAGTCCCAGTCGCGCTGGTCCTGGGCCGGCACGGCCATGATCGCGCCGGTGCCGTAGCCCATCAGCACGTAGTCGGCGACGAAGACCGGGACCTCCTCGCCGTTCACCGGGTTCGTGGCGAACGCCCCGGTGAAGACGCCGGTCTTCTCCTTGTTCTCCTGCCGGTCCAGCTCCGACTTGCGCGCGGCGGCCTCGCGGTAGCCCGCGACGGCCTCGGCCGGGGTCGCGGCCCCGCCGGTCCAGCGCTCGTCCGTGCCCTCCGGCCAGGCCGCCGGCGTCAACCGGTCGACCAGCGGGTGCTCCGGAGCCAGGACCATGTAGGTGGCGCCGAACAGCGTGTCCGGACGCGTGGTGAAGACCTCGATCTCGCCGGCGGGGGCGGGGAACCGGACCCGGGCGCCCTCGGAGCGGCCGATCCAGTTGCGCTGCATCGCCTTGACCGACTCGGGCCAGTCCACCCGGTCCAGGTCGGCGGCCAGCCGGTCCGCGTAGGCGGTGATCCGCATCATCCACTGCTTGAGGTTGCGGCGGAAGACGGGGTAGTTGCCGCGCTCGGAGCGGCCGTCGGCCGTGACCTCCTCGTTCGCCAGTACGGTGCCCAGCCCGGGACACCAGTTCACCGGTGCCTCGGAGATGTAGGCCAGGCGGTACGAGTCGATCAGCGCGCGGCGCTCGCCCTCGGGCAGCGTCCCGTACGGACGTCCGTCGGGGGTGGGCCGGGCACCGGACTCGAACTCGGAGACCAGCTCCGCGATCGGGCGGGCGCCGTCGGCCGCGGTGTCGTACCAGGACTCGAAGATCTGCAGGAAGATCCACTGGGTCCAGCGGTAGTACGTGACGTCCGTGGTCGCGATCGACCGGCGCGGGTCGTGGGCCAGGCCCAGCTGCCGCAGCTGCTGCTTGTACCGGGCGATGTTCGCCTCGGTGGTGGTGCGCGGGTGCGTGCCGGTCTGCACGGCGTACTGCTCGGCGGGCAGGCCGAACGAGTCGAAGCCCATCGGGTGGAGCACGTTGTGCCCGGTCATGCGCAGGTAGCGACCCAGCACGTCCGTGCCGATGAAGCCCAGCGGGTGCCCGACGTGCAGGCCCGCACCCGACGGGTACGGGAACATGTCCATCACGTACGCCTTGGGCTTCTCCGAGCCCGGCTCACCCGGGTTGGGCGCGTGGAACGTGCCCTCGGCCGCCCACCGGTCCTGCCAGCGGCGCTCGATCTCGCCGGCCAGGCGCGCGTCGTAGCGGTGGGGCGGGGACGCGGGAGCGTCTCCGGGCGCGATGGTGGTGCTCTCCGTGCTCATGATCCCGCTCTACCTCGAGGATGAACCGTCCCGCGACGGTTCGCCGGTCGGCCTGCTGCTGCGGTCGCCGGGAGCCGCGCGGCCGGATCGCGCCCGGCCCGGGCGGGGCCGTGGGTCGCTCCGGCGTGCGGCTCGGCGCGGCGCCGGTGAGGCCGGGCATCCGGCGGGCCGTGGAACGCGATACCCAGGGTAACGCCGCTGGCCGACGGGCTTCGACGGGGTTGCGCCAGGGCCGGTCCCGCCCGGCGGCGAGGGCCCGCCGGGGCCGCGCCGGGTGCTCGCGAGGCCGAACTACCCTGGTGACGTGCCCGCGACCCTCCGCCTCGTCCTCGGTGTGCTCTTCGTCCTGGCCGGCGTGGCGCTGGTCACGGTCGCCGTGCTGGGGGCCCGCTCGAGGCTTCCGCGCAACCGCTGGGCGGGCGTCCGTACCGCCGCCACCCTCGAGTCGGCGCCCGCGTGGGTCTCGGCCAACCGCGTCGCGGCCCCGCCGCTCGGCGCCGCCGGGGCGGTCTGTCTCTTCGCCGGCGTCGTGCTGCTGGCCGGGCCGTCCGCCGTGCTCGGCTGGATCGTCACCGTGGTCGGCGTCGTCGGCGCGCTGGTGCTCGCCGGGGTCGGCGGCGCGCTGGGCGACCGCGCGGGCCGGATCGAGACCGCCACCCGGGCCGCCGAGTCCGCCGCCGGTGGCTGCACCGGCTCCTGCGCGGGCTGCGACCTGGTCGCGGGCTGCCGCACCGCCCCGCGCTGACCGCACCTCCGGCTCGCAGGGCCGGGGCAGGGTGTCGCCGAGCTCCGGCGCGCCCTGCCGCTGCTCCCACTTGCGCTGCTGCTCTCCCGGAGCTTCCGCATGATCGTCTTACTCGTACGAACGTCCTACACGTACGTATGAACATGATCTCGTACGGACGTCAGAACGGCTTCCCGACCTGGTAGTTCCCGTCCCGGTCGAGGATGGTCACCGGGACCGAGCGGATCACCGCGCCCTGCTGCACCTGGCAGAACAGCACCAACTGCGGATACACGACGACCTGTTGCGGGCACTGCAGCGGCGCCGACGCGAGCGCCGCGGTCGCCGGGTCGGCCGCGAGCACCGCCCGCACGTCGCGTTCGAGCTGGGCCCCGTCGAGGGTCCGCGGCGGGGCCGGGGTCGGGGTGCCCGCCACGAGGACCGCGCAGGAGGTCAGCAGCGGCGCGAGCGCCGCCGCCGCAACGAGACGGGCGCGGGACGCAGCGGGACGGGCGGGCATCCGGCCTCCCTGGGTCCGTCTCGGTCCGTGCGGGCCTCCAGGGTCCCCGCACGACCGCACCGGGGGAAGGTCCGGCAGGTCACGAACGCGTTGCCGAACGCGGGCCGGGCACCCGCCCCGAGGGCTCGGCTCAGTTCAGCCCGATCTCCACCGGGAAGGTCGACAGCAGCGCCAGCGGCGCGCCCTGCCGGCGCAGCACCCGGCCCCAGAGGTCGGCGTGCCGCTCGGTGGTGACGTCGTCGGGCAGGCCCGGGACCACGAACCAGTCCCCGCGGGCGATCTCCCCGGCCAGCTGCCCCGAGTCCCAGCCCGAGTACCCGGCGAAGACCCGCAGCCCGCGGACCCGCGGTTCCACCGCGGCGGGCTCGCTGTCCAGATCCACCAGCACGACCGGGCCGTTCACCGCGACCACGCCCTCGATGCCGTCGGCCCGCTGGCCGGGCCGCAGGCTGGCGAGGCACAGCGCGGTGGTGCCGTCGACCGGGCCGCCGACGAAGACGGACCCGGGACCCGACGCCAGCGGCGCCCAGCGGGGGAGGACGTCGCGCACCGACGCCTCCGACGGCCGGTTGAGCACCACGCCGAGGCTGCCGTGCTCCCGGTGCTCGACCAGGTAGACGACGGTGCGGGAGAAGTTGGGATCGGTGAGGTTCGGTGCGGCCACCAGAAGGGTGCCCGGTCCGACCGGAGCGGTGGCCTGCCTGCCGGGGCGGTCGTCCCTCACGCGCCCATATTCCCACCCCGGCCTCGGGCCGTACGCTCCACCCGTGTCCGTCCCGAACCCCGCTCCGCCGGCGACCCCGGCGGCCGGGGACGCGGACGCCGTCAAGGTGGGCGTCCGCGCGCTGCTCCGCGGTCGGGGGTTCCGCAGGCTGCTGATCTCGCGGGTCCCGGCGCAATGGGGGGACGGCTTCTTCCAGGCCGCGCTCGGCGGGGCGGTGCTGTTCAACCCCGAGCGTCAGGCGGATCCGCTCGCGGTGGCGGCGGGGCTCGCGGTGATGCTGCTGCCGTACTCGTTCGTCGGGCCCTTCGCCGGAGCCCTGCTCGACCGCTGGGACCGCCGCCGGGTGCTGCTCCTGGCGAACCTGCTGCGCGGAGTGCTGATCGCGCTCGTCGCGGTGGCGGTCGGGACGGGGGTGGCGGGTCCGCCGCTCTATCTCGGCGCACTCGCCGTCGTCGGCGTGAGCCGGTTCGTCGGGGCGGGGCTGTCGGCGGCGCTGCCGCACGTCGTCGAGCCGCGCAACCTCGTCGAGGCCAACGTCGTGGCATCGACCGCCGGGGCCGCGTCGGCCGCGTTGGGTGGCGTGATGGCGATCGGCGTCCGCGAGCTGGTCGGGCCCGGCGACGCCGGTTCCGGGGTGACCACGGCGCTGGCGGTCGTCGGGTCGCTCGTCGCGGCGCTCGCGGCGGCCGGGTTCGCGAAGGGCGTGCTCGGGCCGGACGGGACCGAGGCACGCAGCCGGGTCGCCGCCGTCGCCCGCGGGTGGCTGGACGGCGCCCGCGCGGTCGTACGGGTCCCCACCGCGAGCGCGGCCTTCTGCGCGGTGGGCGCGCACCGGCTGGCCTTCGGCACGAGCACGCTGCTGTCGCTGCTGCTCTTCCGCTACGCGTTCCACGACTCCGGCATCTGGCGCGCGGGACTCGCCGGGGTCGGGCAGGTCGTGACGGCCGCCGGGGCCGGGATCGGCGTGGCGGCGCTGGTCACACCGTGGCTCACCCACCGCCTCGGCCGCGCGACCACGGTCCGGACGGGGCTCGTCGTCGCCGCGCTGGCGCAGGTGGGCGTCGCGGTCGTGACGACGATCCCGACGGTGCTGGCCGGGGCCTTCGTGCTCAGTACCGCCGGGCAGGTGGTCAAGCTGTGCGCCGACGCGACCATCCAGCAGGAGACCGCCGACGAGGCCCGCGGCCGGGTCTTCGCCCTGTACGACGCGCTGTTCAACACCTGCTACGTCGTCGCGGTCGCCGCGGCGGCCCTGCTCGCCCCGCCCGACGGCGACTCGCCCTGGCTGCTGGGGTCGGCCGCCGTCGTCTACCTGCTGGGCCTGGCCGGCCACGAGACACAGCTGCGCCGCCGCGCCTGAAGCGCATAACGTCTCAGGAGCGGCCCCAGAACAGCACTTTGGAGCCATAACGCGACAGAACCGCCTCGGAGATCGCGTTATGGTTCCATCACGCGTCAGGACAGGCTCGTAGATCGCGTCAGAGGTTCTCGGCCGCCCAGGCCCGCAGCTCCCGTTCGGCCTGCTCCGGGCTCATCGGCCCGTGCTCCATCCGCAGCGCCAGCAGGTGCTTGTAGGCCTTGCCGACCTGCGGGCCCGGCGGGATGCCGAGGATCCCCATGATCGCGTTGCCGTCGAGGTCGGGCCGGATGGCGTCGAGCTCCTCCTGCTTGCGCAGCTCCGCGATCCGGTCCTCGAGCGAGTCGTAGGAGCGCTGCAGCGCCGCGGCCCGCCGCCGGTTGCGGGTGGTGCAGTCGGAGCGGACGAGCGCGTGCAGCCGGTCGAGCAGCGGCCCGGCGTCGGTGACGTAGCGGCGCACGGCCGAGTCCGTCCACTCGCCCTTCCCGTAGCCGTGGAACCGCAGGTGCAGGTAGACGAGCTGGCTGACGTCGTCGACCACGTGCTTCGGGTAGCGCAGGTCGCGCAGCCGCTTGCGGACCATCTTCGCGCCGACGACCTCGTGGTGGTGGAAGCTCACCCGGCCGTCCGACTCCTTGCGGCGGGTCGGCGGCTTGCCGACGTCGTGCAGCAGCGCCGCGAGCCGCAGCACGAGGTCCGGCCTGCCCGGCTCCTCGCGCTCGATCGCCTGCTCCATGACGACGAGCGAGTGCGTGTAGACGTCCTTGTGTTGCATGTGCTCGTCGATCGCGAGCCGCATCGCCGGTACCTCGGGCACCACGTACTCGGCCAGCCCGGTGTCGACCAGCAGCTCGATCCCGCGCCGCGGGTGCGCGCCCAGCAGCAGCTTCGAGAACTCGGCCTGGATCCGCTCCTTGGTGATCCGGCTGAGCTCGCCGGCCATCGCCGACATCGCCGAGGTGACCCGCTCGGCCGGGGTGAAGCCGAGCTGGGAGACGAACCGGGCGGCGCGCAGCATCCGCAGCGGGTCGTCGGCGAAGGAGTCCTGCGGGGCCGCGGGGGTGTCCAGGACGCCGGCCGCCAGCGCGGCGAGGCCGCCGTAGGGGTCGACGAAGCGGCGGTCACCGGACGCGGTGTGCACCTCCACCGCCATCGCGTTCACCGTGAAGTCGCGGCGGACCAGGTCGCCCTCGAGGGTGTCGCCGAACCGGACGAGCGGCTTGCGGCCGACGCGGTCGTAGGCGTCGGCCCGGAAGGTCGTGATCTCGAGGGTGTCGTCGCCGCGGCGCACGCCGACGGTGCCGAACTCGATGCCGGTGTCCCAGGTCGCGTCCGCCCAGCCGGAGACGATCTCGAGGACGCGCTCGGGCCGGGCGTCGGTGGTGAAGTCGAGGTCCGACCCGGTGCGGCGGAGCAGCGCGTCGCGGACGCTGCCGCCGACGAGGTAGAGCGTGTGCCCCGCCGCGCGGAACCGGTCGCCGAGCTCGTCGGCGACGGCGGGGATGTCGAGCAGCTCCACGAGCGCATTCTCCTGCGCGCGCCGCAGCGCGTCGGGCTGGTCCGGGGCGGCTTCCGGCTCGGCCAGGGTGGCGGTACCGGAGGTCACGGGCGGGGAAGACACGGCGGGCCAGTGTAGGCGGCGCCTCCGCGGGCCGCCCCGGGGATCCGCCCGAAGATCAGGACGGAGATCAGGACGGGCCCCGGTCACGCTGAGGGCCGGGAGGGGAACGGCGCGTGACGCACCCGCGTCGCGCGGAACCCGACCGCGGGAGCCCCGGCTCGTTACCATCGCCACATGTCCTCCTCCCGCGGCCGCTCAGGGGGGCGCCGCGCGGGGAGGCCCGCCGACCGGCGCCGTCGCCTGCGGACGGTCGACGAGACGTCCGCGGGGGGCCTCGTCGTGGACCACGACCTGGGCCGCGCGGCCGTGATCGGCCGCCTGGACCGCCGCGGCCGGCTGCTGTGGTCCCTGCCGAAGGGGCACATCGAGGCGGGTGAGACCGCCGAGGAGGCGGCGGTGCGGGAGGTCGAGGAGGAGACCGGCATCATCGGGCGCGTGGTCGCACCCCTGGGCACGATCGACTTCTGGTTCGTCGCCGAGGACCGCCGGGTGCACAAGACCGTGCACCATTTCCTGATGCGGGCCCTCGGCGGCGACCTGTGCGACGACGACGTGGAGGTCGCCGAGGTCGCCTGGGTGCCGCTCGGGGAGCTGGAGGGCCGACTGGCCTACGCCGACGAGCGGCGGTTGATCCGGCGGGCGACCGAACTGCTGGAGGAGACCGCGTGAGAGCGGTCGCGGCGACCGCCGCGATCCTCACCCTGCTCGTGACCCTGGTCGGAGCGGCGGCGGGGACGGCCGCGGCGCAGACCGACGCGCCACCGGCCACCGACACCGGCGTGCGACTCGACGTCACAGCGGCCTCGCCACGGGTCGTGACGGCGGACGGGCCCGCCGCCCTGACCCTCACCGGCACCCTCACCAACACCGGGTCGAGCCCTGTGACCGGCCTCGGCGTCCGCGTCCAGCGCAGCGACCCGTTGCGCAGCGAGGCCGCGGTCCGCGAGGCCCTGGCCGGCGACGAGGCCGCCGACGCCGTCACCCCGGCCTTCACCGACCTGCCCGACCTGGCCGCCGGCGCGTCGGAGCCCGTCACGCTGTCGGTGCCGCTGACCGGGTCGCCCACCTCCACGCTCGCCCTGGCCCGGACCGGGGTGCACGCCCTGCTCGTCAACGTCAACGGCACCCGGGAGGGCCTGCGCGCCCGGATGGCCGCGGTGCGGATGTTGCTGCCGGTGCTCTCGCTGCCCGGGAGCGCCGCGGGAGGGTCGACCGCGCCCTCGACCGGCTCGACGCCGTTGACCCTGCTCTACCCGATGGTCGAGCCGCCACGCCGGCTGCCGACCGTGCCCGGCGAGCCGGTCACCCTCACCGACGACGGCCTCGCCGCGTCCTTCGCCCCGGGCGGCCGGCTGGCCGGCCTGGTCGACGCCCTGTCCGCACGGGCCCCGGTCGGCTCGCCGCTGCGGGCCGGGGTGTGCGTCGCGATCGACCCGGACCTCGTCGAGACCGCGGCGCAGATGGCCGACGGCTACCAGGTGCGTGCGCCCGACGGGACCGTCACGCCCGGGACCGGGGTCGACGCCGCCCGGGCCTGGCTCGCCCGGCTCTCCGCGACGCTGCACGGCAGCTGCGTTCTCGCGCTCGCCCAGGACGACGCCGACCTGGTCGCGCTGGTCCGTTCCGGGGCGTCGGACCTGGCCCGGCGGGCCGTCGACGACGGCCGGGAGATCACCGGCCGGCTGCTCGGGACGCCGGTGCTCGCCGACACGGTGTGGCCGGTCGACGGGGCGCTCGACGATGCCACCCTGGCCGACGTCGGCCGGGCCGCCGACGGCTCGTCGGCCGCCGTGCTCTCCGCCGACTCGGTCGAGCAGCCCGGGGCCACGCAGGTGTCCGGCGTCGTCCCGCTGGCCGACCCGACCGCGCCGGGGACGTCCACGGTCGGCGTGCTCAGCGACCCACTGCTGACCCTCGCCGCCGGGGGCAGCTCGGCGTCGACCACCAGCACCAGCCCCGCCGGCGGCCCCGGGGCCCTCGGGACGCAGGACGCGCTGGGCGCGCTCGCCTTCCGGGCGCTCTCCGGGGGCGGGCGCGGCGGCGGGCCGCTGGTCCTCGCGCCGCCGCACCGCTGGGCGATCGACGGCCGCGGCGCCGACGCCCTGCTCGACGGCGCCGGCCGGCTGATCACGGCCGGGCTGGCCGAGCCCCGCGCCCTCGGTGCGTCGGTCGCGGCCGGCGCCCCGGCCGGGGCGGACCGGCAGCGGCTCACCTACCCGGTCCGCGTGGGCGCGCAGGAGATCCCGCCCGCCGTCGTCGCCGCCGTGGCCCAGGACCGCGACGACGTGGAGCGGCTGCGGGCGGCCGCCGACTACGAGACGGGTGTGGGGGCGCCGCCGGAGCAGGTCTTCGACCCGCTGCTGCGGGGCATCCTGCGCGCGGTCTCCGGGTGGTGGCGCGGGGATCCGGCCACGGCGCGAACCCAGGCCGGCCTGGTCGGGGTCCGGATCGACGAGCTGGTCGGGTCGGTACGGGTGCTGGAGCCGCCGGGGCCGTTCTCGCTGGGTACGCGGGACGCGCCGGTGCCCCTGACCGTGGCCAACGGACTTCCCATCACGATGACGGTCAGGGTCGAGCTGGCCAGCACGGCCGGGCTGCGCGTCGCCCCGATCCCGGTCCAGCGAGTGCCTCCGCTCGGCCGGGTGCAGGTCCGGGTCAGCGCCGAGGTGCTGCGCGCGGGCCAGTTCACCGTCGAGGCCTCGGTCCGCACCCCGGACGGCGGCGCGCTCGGCGCGCCGACCCGGCTGCAGGTCCGGTCGACCGTCTACGGCACGGTCACCATCTGGATCACCGCGGTCGCCGGCGCGCTGCTCGTGCTGCTCGCGGCACGGCGGATCGTCCGGCGGATCCGGGGCGACCGGTCAGGTCCGGATGGGGGAACCGGGCCGGGCGAATCCGGCACGGGCCCGCCCACCGGACCGGTCCGGCCCCCGGTCCCGGTGCGCCCGCCGGGCGGCGGGCCGCCGGACGGATTCGTGCCCGGACCCCGCGACACGCCGGTCGCGAGCGGTCCGGAAGGTCCCCGACCTGCGGTTCGTCCCGACCAGCGGCCGGCCGGAACGTCCGCGGGGCCTGCGGAGTTCCCGCCCGGACTCCGGCGCGCGTCACGGCGCGGGGTCACCGCGCCGGACGGCGATCTGCCGTAGGCTGACGACCTGGCGGCAGGGGGACACGACAGTCGCGCGGGGCGCACGGGGTGGAGGTCGCGACCGGTGAGCGGGCAGACGGAGGAGAAGCCTGTGCCCGGTTCGGGCACCGGTGCCGCCGCCGCAGCCGTCCCGGTCACCCCGCTCACCTCGGCCCCCTCGACCCCGGCGGCCACTGTCGCTCCCGAGGTCCCGGGCACCGCCATCCCGAGCCCGGCCGGCCCGCCGGATGCGGCCACGGTCCGCTCGTTGCAGGCCGCCCCGCCGGTGAACGGCACCGCGGCGGGCCAGGGCACCGTGAGGTCCACGGCGGCGACCGGTCCCGGCACCGTGCTCGGCAACCGCTACCGGCTCGTCCTGCGGGTCGGCTCCGACCTGTCCGCGGGCGCCGAGTTCTGGCGGGCCGAGGACACGATCCTGCAGCGCGACGTGGGCGTCACCGTCCTGCGCCGGCTCCCCGCCGACGAGGCGGACGAGGACCCGGAGGGCACCGCCCGCGCCGGCGAGATGATCGTCCGCGCGCTGCGCTCCGGCGGCTTCGAGCACCCGGGGTGCGCCCGGCTGCTCGACGTGCTGGCCGCGGGCTCGCCCGGCGTCCCGTCGGACGTGCTGGGCGCCGCCGTCACCGAGTGGGTCGCCGACCACAGCCTCACCGAGGCCGTCGCGGGCGGGCTGATCAAACCGCTGCGTGCGGCCAGGATGGTCCAGCAGCTCGCCGCCGCCGCCGAGGACGCGCACGGCCGGGGCCTGCTCCTCGGCACCGACCACCCGCAGCGGATCCGGGTCACCGGCGACGGGCGGGCGCAGGTCGCGTTCGTGCTGCCCCGGCCCGGCCTCACGCCCGAGGACGACGTCCGTGGCCTCGGCGCCGTCCTCTACACCCTGCTGACCTCGCGCTGGCCGCTGTCGGGCTCCGACGCCGCCCGCGCCGGTCTGCCCTCCCCGGAGCGGGACGAGCAGGGCGCTCCGGTGCCGCCCTCGGCGCTGCGCCCCGGCGTGCCCGTGGAGCTCGACGCGGTGTGCACCGCCGCCCTCGGTTCGCACGCCGCCGGACCCGCCGTCGGCCGGCTGCACACCGCCGCCGCGGTCAACCGGATGATCGGCGAGGTCGTGCTCGAGGACGACCGGGGCGCGATCTTCCCGCCGGAGCACGACGGCGTGCCGGCCGAGCCTGGCGACGTCTGGCAGAACAAGACCCGCAGGGCCACGCCGCAGGACCCGGACCAGCGGCGGAAGCTGCTGATCGGACTGTGCGTGCTGGGTGCCGGCGTGCTCGTGGTGCTCGGATACCTGGGCGTGCAGGTCGGCGCGATGTTCGGCGAGTCGAGGGGCCCCGCGATCGTCGTCGGGGACAACGCCGCCGGAGCGCCGGTGCCGACCGCACCCGGGGGTCCGGCCACGAGCGTGCCCATCAGCGGTGTCTCGCTCGACGTCTACGACCGCACCGGGGACCGGGACAACGTCGCCGACGTCGACCGGGCCGTCGACGGCAACCCGGCCACGAGTTGGTCGACCTTCACCTACAAGCAGCAGCTGCCGGCGCTCAAGCCGGGCGTGGGCCTGATGGCCTCCTTCGCCTCGGTGGAGCAGCTGTCCCGGATCACGGTGCAGTCGCCCAGCGCCGGGACCGTCGTCGAGATCCGGTCGGCGCCCTCCACCGACGCCGCCCTTTCCGAGACCCAGCTGCTGACCACGCAGACGCTCACCTCCGGCACCACCACGATCTCGCTCGCCGACAGCCAGCCGACGCAGCACATCCTGGTGTGGATCACCAAGCTCTCCGGCGGGGGCGACGCGAACGTGAGCCAGATCGACGAGCTCACCTTCTACCGCGCCGGGCTGTAGCCCCGCCGCCGTTCCCTCCCGTGAACGGTTCCGCCGTTCCGGGCCGTGTGGAGCCGCCCGGCTCCTAGCGTCCGCCGTGTGCCCCTGCTCGACGCGCGGTCCGACCTGCAGCTGCTGGAGGCGCACCGGTCCGGCGAGCGCCGCGCGTTCGACGAGCTGGTGCGCCGGCACGGCGACCGGCTGTGGGCGGTGGCGTTGCGGGTGCTGCGCGACCCGGAGGACGCCGCGGACGTCCTGCAGGACGCGCTCGAGTCGGCCTACCGCCGCTCGGCGGCCTTCCGCGGGGAGGCGTCGGTGAGCACGTGGCTGCACCGGATCGTGGTGAACAAGTGCGTCGACCGGATCCGCTACGACCGCGCGCGGCCGCCGTCCGGGTACGGGCGCCCGCACCGGGTGCCGGTCGGACGCGATCCCGCCGAGGGGGCCACCACACGGCTCGCCGTGCTCGACGCACTGGCGAATGTGCCGGTCGACCAGCGCGTCCCCGTTGTTCTCGTCGATGTGATGGGATATCCCGTGGCCGAGGCCGCGGCCATCCTGCAGGTGCCGGTGGGCACCGTGAAGAGCCGGTGCGCCCGCGGCCGGGTCCGGCTCGCCGGGCTGCTCGGGCACCTGCGCGAGGAGGGCGCATGAACGGCCCGGGGGAGTACGCGGGCAGCGGGGGCTGGCTCACACGCCTCGCGGAGGCCGACGCCGGTCTGCCCGACGAGGAGGCGGCCGCCCGGGTCGTCGCGGCGGCCGGACCGGGGACCGGACGGGTACTGGCCGCGCTCGTGGCGACCCGGGCCGAGCTCGCGGCCGTCGCGCCGGTCCGGATGCCGACCGCCGTCGCGGCACGGCTGGCCGCGGGGTTCGACGCGATCGATCGCGAGAACGAGCCGGTTAATCGTCAGCCCAACGATACTGATGACCTGCACGTTCGGCGACGCCGGCGGCCTCTGCTGCTGACCGCCGCCGCGGCTGCGCTGGTCGCGGCGGCCTTCGTCGGGCCGTCGACGGGGCCGGCCGGGGACGCGGTCGACCCCGCCTCCGCCGCCGCTCGGGTGCTCGCGGAGGGCACCCTCGACGTCGGAGAGCTGCGGGAGCCGGGGACGCTCGCCGCGTGTCTGGCGCAGGCCGGCGCCGCCCCCGCCCACGGCCCGCTCCTCGCGGGGCGCCCGGTCGTCGTCGCGGGACGGCGAGGGACGTTGCTCGTGCTGGGCACGGGCGCGCTCGGCCGGGTCCGGTCGGTCGTCCCCGCCGAGGGTTGCGACGCCGTGCTGGCCGACCTCACCACTGGCGGGTGACCGGAGCCACAGCACCACCCCGCGCTGCTCCGCAGGGGGAATGCCCGCTCCTAGGATCGTGTTGACGGGGTCGAGCCAGTCGAGCGGGAAGAGAGGCATCGGTGAGCACCGAGCAGAAGATCCACGAGCTGATCGTCGTCGGCTCCGGACCGGCCGGGTACACCGCGGCGGTCTACGCCGCGCGCGCCCAGCTCGCGCCCCTGGTGTTCGAGGGAACCCAGTTCGGCGGCGCCCTGATGACCACGACCGAGGTCGAGAACTTCCCCGGCTTCACCGACGGCATCATGGGCCCGGAGCTGATGGAGCAGATGCGCGGCCAGGCCAAGCGCTTCGGCGCCGACCTGCGGGCCGAGGACGTCGAGTCCGTGAAGCTCGAGGGCCCGGTGAAGGAGGTCACCGCCAACGGCGTGACCTACCGCTCGCGCGCGGTCATCCTCGCCATGGGGGCCGCGGCCCGCTACCTCGGCGTGCCCGGCGAGCAGGAGCTGCTCGGCCGCGGCGTGTCGGCCTGTGCCACCTGTGACGGGTTCTTCTTCCGGGACAAGCCGATCGCCGTCATCGGCGGCGGGGACTCCGCGATGGAGGAGGCCACCTTCCTGACCCGCTTCGGATCGAGCGTGACGGTCGTGCACCGCCGCGACGAGTTCCGCGCCTCGAAGATCATGCTGGAGCGCGCGCAGAACGACCCGAAGATGCGGTGGGAGCTGAACAAGGCCGTCACCGAGGTCGTCGGCGAGAACGGCGTGTCCGCGCTCAGGCTCAAGGACACGGTGACCGGCGAGGAGTCCACCCTCGAGGTCAGCGGCATGTTCGTGGCGATCGGGCACGACCCGCGCAGCGAGCTGGTCCGGGGCCAGGTGGAGCTCGACGACGAGGGCTACGTCAAGACGAAGGCCCCGTCGACCTACACCGACATCCCGGGCGTGTTCGCCTGCGGTGACCTGGTCGACCACACCTACCGGCAGGCCATCACCGCCGCCGGGTCGGGCTGCTCCGCGGCCATCGACGCCGAGCGCTGGCTGGCCGAGGAGCCGATCGACCCCGAGATGGCCGGCAGCGGCTACGGCAGCGACTCCGAGGACGTCGCGGCCGCGGTCCACTGATCGTCCCTCCCTTTCCTGGCACCCTTCCACCTGGCGCAGTACCGAACGAGGAGAGCATCGCGATGGGCAACAACACCGTGGACGTCACCGACGCCACGTTCGAGCAGGACGTCCTCAAGAGCGGCAAGACCGTGCTGGTCGACTTCTGGGCGACCTGGTGCGGGCCGTGCAAGATGGTCGCCCCGGTGCTCGACGAGATCGCCGGTGAGCACAAGGACAACCTGACCGTCGCGAAGCTCGACATCGACGCGAACGGCAAGACGGCGCAGCAGTACCAGGTCATGTCGATCCCGACCATGATCCTGTTCAAGGACGGCCAGCCGGTGAAGACCATCGTCGGCGCCAAGCCGAAGGCCGCCCTGCTGAGCGACCTGTCCGACTACCTGTAGGGCGCTCCGCAACCGATCCGATACGGCCTGTCGCCGATCGCCCGGTACGTCCGGCGATCGGCCGACGGGCCGTTCGGCCGTTCAGCGCCTTTCCCGCCCGCTGACTGCGTGGACACGCCCGTGCACGCCCCGCTGTCCCCCGGACGTGGCGGCGCAGGGCAGAATGGTCGACGGCCGAGAACCGGGCCGGACATGCCGGAGAGCGCCGTGAGCCGGCGTGCGGGCCCGGACCATCGAGACGCGCGCGCCGTCGGTCGGCGCGACGGAGATCGAGCGAGGGGTGCATGCAGCTGCTCCGCCGCGGGGACCGCGGCCCGGCGGTCGTCGAGATCAGGACCACGCTGCGGCGGTTCGGTCTCCTGGCCGCCGCCCCGGGCCCCGATTCGGACGACGTCTTCGACGTGGCCGTCGAGCGGGCCGTCCAGGCGTTCCAGCAGCGCCGGGGGCTGATCACCGACGGGATCGTCGGTCCGGACACCTACCGCGCGCTGCGTGAGGCCGGCTGGAAGCTCGGCGACCGGATGCTGGCGCTGATGGTGTCGGCGCCCATGAGCGGCGACGACGTCGGGCAGCTGCAGACCCGCCTCCTCGAGCTCGGCTACGACCCCGGCCGCCCCTCCGGCGTGTTCGACGAGCGCACCGAGCAGGCCCTCCGCGGCTTCCAGCGCGACTACGGGCTCGCCGCCGACGGCGTGTGCGGCCCCGGCACCCTGCGTGCGCTGCGTCAGCTCGGCCGCAAGGTCGTCGGCGGGCGCCCCGGCCTGCTTCGCGAGCAGGAGCTGCTCCGCCGCGCGGGTCCGCGGATGCGCGGTAAGCGGATCGTCATCGACCCCGGCCACGGCGGCCTCGACCGCGGTGTCCAGGTCGCGGGGGTGTGCGAGGCCGACCTGATGTGGGACCTCGCCCGCCGGCTCGTGGGCCGGATGTCCGCGACCGGCATGGAGGCGCTGCTCTCCCGCCGCGAAGACACCTGCCCCGCCGAGGCCGAGCGCGCCGCGTTCGCCAACGAGGCGAACGCCGACCTCGTCCTGTCCCTCCACGCCGACGCGAACCGCAGCATGTACGCCCAGGGCCTCGCCACGTTCCACTTCGGCAACGGCTCGGGCGTCACCTCCACGGTGGGGGAGGCGCTCGCCGGGCTCATCCAGCGCGAGCTGCTCACCCGCACCGCGATGCTCGACTGCGGCAGCCAGGCCCGCACGTGGGAGATGCTGCGGCTGACCCGGATGCCGGCCGTCCGCGTGGAGCTCGGGTACCTCACGCACATCGGCGACCGCACCAAGCTGCTCGACCCCGGCTTCCGCGACGTGGTGGCCGAGGGGATCCTCGTGGCCGTCAAGCGGCTGTACCTGCTCGGTCAGAACGACCAGCCGACCGGCACGTTCACGTTCTCCGACGTGCTGGCCCACGAGATCAACCGGAACCAGGCCCAGGCCATCTGAGGCCGGGAGAATCGATCTGAGGGCCGGGAACGGCCGAATTGCGGTTCCCCGGTCCCTGAGTCACACCGATGTCATTCGCCCGCTCAGCGGCCCGTACAGCGCGCCCTCAGATCGCGCGTACGCCCGCGCCGGCCGGAGTGGGTACCCGGTACCCGGGCTGCCCGACGGGCGCCGCGGCCTGCATCGGGATCGTGACCGTGCCGAGGAGTTGCTCGAGCGCGTGCTCGACGTCCTCCTTCCACGTGATCCCCGAGCGGAGTTCCATCCGCAGCCGGGGCCAGCGCGGGTGCGGCCGGACCGTCTTGAAGCCGACGCTGCGCAGGAAGTCGGCCGGGATGATGCAGCCGGGCTCGGAACCGGGCCGCGCCTCGCCGAAGGCCTCGACGGCCTTCACCCCGCGGCGGGTGAGGTCCTTGACCACGGACTGGGCCAGCATCCGCCCGAGGCCCTCGCCGGCGTACTCCGGCATCACCTGGAGGGTCGTGAGGAGCACGGCGTCGGCGCTCACCGGGCCGGTCGGCATCTCGGTGGCGCGGGGGACCGCGGAGGGCGGTGCGTACATGACGTAGCCGGCAGGCGCCCCGCGGACGTAGACGATCTTCCCGCACGAGCCCCACTCGAGCAGGATCTCCGAGACCCAGGCCTCCTTCTCGAGCTCGGTGGTGCCGAACTCCTCGGCCTGCTTGGCGAGGTGCGGTGCGAGCTCCCAGAAGACGCAGGAGCGACAACGCTTGGGGAGGTCCCCCAGGTTGTCGAGGTTGACCGCGGCGACGTGCCAGGACAACGTGCTACCTCCGGCGGCCGACCCGATCGGGTTCCGCGTGGTCGAGAACCCCCGTGTGATCACGAAGGCCGTTCGATGGTAGGTCGGTCGGGGCCCCTGCGACACCCCGGCTGCTGCGACCGGTGTCTCAGCCTCGCCGAAGGGCAGACCGTACACCCGTCCCGGTTACACTCAGGTGCCACTTTCGCTCCCCGAGGCTGCGCGCGCGTGGCCGCCGGGCGGCGATCGGCGCCGATGTTCGCTCCGCGAGCTCCGCTCATCCGTCGACCTGGAGGATCCACCGTGACGATCCCGCCGTCCCCGCAGCAGCCCGACGTCTCCGTCGAGCGGGCGGCGGCAGCCGCGCCGGCCCCTCCCACCGAGCGGTTCGCAGCACGCACCTCCGGCATGGTCGCCTCCGAGATCCGGGCGCTCTTCGCCGTCGCCAGCCGGCCCGAGGTCGTCTCGCTCGCCGGCGGCATGCCCAACCTCGCCGCGCTGCCGCTCGAGGAGCTGTCCGCCGAGATCGGCGACCTCGTGGCCCGCGAGGGGCAGGTCGCACTGCAGTACGGCTCCGCCCAGGGCGTGCCCGCGCTGCGTGCGCAGATCTGCGACGTCATGCGGGAGGAGGGGATCGAGGCCGACCCGAACGACGTCGTCGTGACCGTCGGTTCGCAGATGGCCCTCGACCTCGTCACCCGGCTGTTCTGCGACCCGGGCGACGTGGTGCTCGCCGAGGGGCCGTCCTACGTCGGCGCGCTGGGCAGCTTCGCCGCGTACCAGGCCCGCGTGATCCACGTGGCGATGGACGAGCACGGGCTCGTCCCGGAGCTGCTGGAGGAGGCGCTGCGCACGCTCGCGGCCCGGGGCGTCACCCCGAAGTTCCTCTACACGATCCCGAACTTCCACAACCCCGGCGGCGTGACCCTGGCCGTTGAGCGCCGGCAGCGGGTACTGGACCTCTGCGCGGAGCACGGCGTGGGCGTCGTCGAGGACAACCCGTACGGGCTGCTGGGCTTCAGCGGCACCCGCTACCCGGCGCTGCGCTCGCTGGACCGCTCGGTCATCTACCTCGGTTCGTTCTCCAAGACCTTCGCCTCTGGTCTGCGGGTCGGGTGGGCGCTCGTGCCACCGGCGGTGCGGGACCGGCTGGTGCTGGCCGCCGAGTCCGCCACGCTGTGCCCGCCGAGCTTCACGCAGATGATCGTGTCGCGGTACCTGGAGAAGCACGACTGGCGGGCCCAGGTGAAGGCCTACACGGAGCAGTACCGCGAGCGGCGGGACGCGATGCTGGCCGCGCTGGAGACCTACCTGCCCGAAGGCTGCACCTGGACCGTGCCCGACGGCGGCTTCTACGTGTGGGTCACCCTGCCCGAGGGCGTCGACGCGAAGGCGATGCTGCCGCGTGCCGTCACGGCCCGGGTGGCGTACGCGTCGGGCACCGGGTTCTACGCCGACGGCCTCGGCAGCCGGCAGCTGCGTCTCTCGTACTGCTACCCGACGCCGGAGCGCATCACGGAGGGCGTCCGCCGGCTCGCCGGGGTCATCGAGACCGAGCTCGAGGTGCGCCGCACCTTCGGCCTCCCCGCCGCGCCCGCGCCCGAGCTGCGCCGGGGCGCCCACACCCCGAGCCCTGACACGGCCTGAGTCCTCCGGTCGAACGCCCCGCGGATCTGCTCCGCGGGGCGTTCGTCGTTCGGCGCTGTTTCACGTGAAACGTGGCCTGCGCGAGTTCAGGAGTCCCTGCCTGAGGCCCACATTCGCTGCTGCGGCGCGTCCAGATGAGGGGCGAGTGGCCGGAGTCCGGCCTCGGCCATCGAGCCGCTCGTGATAGCCACGTCTGGACCGGGCGGGTCGGAACCCGGCCGGTGGCGTCCACCATCAGCGACCGCGACGATGGCCGGCCGACCGGTCATGATGATCGCCGTCCGGGGACTCTTCCGGCCGCCACCGGGCGAGTGGGGCCGAAGCGGTGAGCGCCGTCCGCAGACACCCGTCGGTGACGGCGCTGTGCCGGAAGCACCGCCCATCTCCGGCCCGGCTGTAGTCCGCGGTTCGCGGCCCGCAGCGTCGATCACTGCCGCCGGCCGGGCACGGTCGAGATGGCTGCCCGCAGCGTCGACCATGTCCTCGGCCCAGGTATGGCCGGAGCCGCTGCCCGCGGTACCGATCGCTGCCGCCGACCAGGCATGGCCCGGGCCGCCGCCCACAGGGTCGGTCGTTGTCGCGAGCCAGGCATGGCGCGAGCCGGGGCAGGCTGGGCTCACAGCCGCATGCCCGTCGCTCTCCATAGTCCAGCCGGTCGTGATCATCGTTCGTGGACAGGAGCGGCCGGAAACCGACCGTCGTCGTCCACGACCAGGGATCTCCGTCATGGTCTTACCCCTGCGTCAGGAGTGATCGCCGAGTGGGACATGCTGCGGCCTTCCATGACCGAGACGGGCCGAAGTGGTGCTCTCGGACAGCTGAAGCGGGCAGTGCTGTGCCGGCCTTCGCGGATCCTCGGCTCCGGCGTCCCGGCCGTCGCCACGCCGGAGCTGGGGCGGTCATCCGAGCAGCATCTCCCAGAGCGTGCTGGAGCGCCTCGACCCGGTCGTGGTCGGGGCTCCGCCAGGCTCACGCCCAGCTGCACTCACCACCCACCCCACCACCGTCCGCAGCCCGGCCGTTCGTGATCAGTGACGGTGGGCAAAGACGGTCGAGAACCGACCCTCGCCGGCTCTGCTCGGCGATCTCCGCATGAGCGGCCATGAGGCGATCTGGGGCGATCCCGCCCTGGACGCCGCTCAGGCCGCTGACCGGCACCCAGAAGGGCGATGAGGCGTGCGCCGGGCCGTAGGCCGGCCGACACACCACCGCGACGGCGGACCGGTTGCTGGCGAGAGTTCGTCTCTCGTCCAGCGCCGTGGAGACACTCCGGATCAGCGCCGGTACCCACTCCCCTCGGGAAGAGTCAGAGTCGGCGCGGAGATGAAGCCGAGGGGCTGCGACCCGCTCCCGCCCGTTTCACGTGAATCAGGACGGGTCGGACGCCGGGCCGGAGAGCGCCGTGGCGCAGAATGCCCCGGTGAGCGATCGAAGCGTGGCCGTGCTGGCGGGTGGGTTGTCCCACGAGCGTGAGGTGTCCCTGCGATCCGGGCGCCGACTGGCGGGCGCGCTGCGCGCCAGCGGGCTGGAGGTCCGCGAGTGGGACGCCGACGCCTCTCTGATCGAGCGGCTGCGCACCGAGCGCCCCGAGGCCGCGATCGTCGCGCTGCACGGGGGAGAGGGCGAGAACGGCGCGGTGCAGGCCGTCCTGGAGTTGCTCGGCGTGCCCTTCGTCGGCACGGTGTCGTCCGCGTGCCGGCGTGCCTGGGACAAGCCGACCGCCAAGGCCGAGCTCGCCCGCTCCGGTCTGGACACCCCGGACTGGGTGGCGCTCCCGCACACGACGTTCCGCGAGCTGGGCGCCCAGGCGGTGCTCGACGCCATGGTGGAGCGGTTGGGTCTGCCGCTCATGCTCAAGCCCGATCAGGGCGGCTCGGCCCTCGGCGCCCAGGTGGTGCGCTCCGCGGCCGAGCTGCCCTCGGCGATGGTCAGCTGCCTCGCCTACGCCGACACCGTCCTCGCCGAACGCTTCGTCACCGGCACCGAGGTCGCCGTCTCGGTGGTGCACGACGGCGCCGAGCCGCGGGCGCTGCCGCCGGTGGAGGTCGACGTGCCGGGCGGCGTCTACGACTACACCGCCCGCTACACGCAGGGCGCCGCGAGCTTCCATTGCCCGGCCCGGCTGCCCGAGGACGTCCTGGACCGCCTCCGCGAGACCGCGCTGCAGGCGCACGCGCTGCTCGGGCTCCGGGACATCTCCCGCATGGACGCGGTCGTCGACGAGGAGGGGCGCGTCCAGATCCTCGAGGTGAACGTGTCGCCCGGGCTGACCGACACCTCGCTCCTGCCGACCGCCGTCGCAGCCGAGGGGAGCGACCTCGGCGCGGTCTTCGCCGCCCTCGTGGAGCGCGCCGTCGAGCGGAGCTGACGTTTCACGTGGAACGCCGTGGAGCGCGCTCCACGTGAAACCCCTCAGCTGCGCTCGATCAGCCCGGCGATCCGCTCCAGGTCCTCCGCCGACCCGAACTCCACGACGAGCCTGCCCTTCCGGGCGCCCATCTCCACCTTGACCGTGGTGTCGAAGCGGTCGGAGAGGCGGGTGGCCAGCTCGCTCATGCCCGGCGTCGGGGTGGGGCGGGAGCGCGCCTGGCGCTGCTTGCCCGGCTTCTCGTTGCGCGCGAGCACGACCGCCTCCTCGGTCGCGCGCACCGACAAGCCCTCGGCGACGATGCGCGCGGCGAGCTCCTCCTGGGCCTCGGCATCGTCGAGCCCGAGGAGTGCCCGGGCGTGCCCCGCGGACAGCACACCGGCCGCGACCCGGCGCTGCACGGCCACAGGGAGGCGCAGCAGCCGGATCATGTTGGTGACGACGGGGCGGCTGCGGCCGATGCGGTCCGCCAGCTCCGTCTGGGTCACGCCGAACTCCGCGAGCAGCTGCTCGTACGCGGCCGCCTCCTCGAGCGGGTTCAGCTGGACGCGGTGGATGTTCTCCAGCAGCGCGTCGCGCAGCATCTCGTCGTTGCCGGTCCGGCGCACGATCGCCGGCAGCACCTCGAGGCCGGCCTGCTGCGACGCCCGCCAGCGCCGCTCGCCCATGACGAGCTCGTAGACACCCGGGCCCGTCTCGCGCACCACGATGGGCTGCAGGAGCCCGAACTCGCGGATCGAGTGGGCCAGCTCGGCGAGGTGCTCCTCGTCGAACTGGCTGCGCGGCTGCTTCGGGTTGGGCCGGATCGCGGCGACCGGGACCTCGCGGTAGACCGCGCCGGCCTCGGCGACCGACCCGACGGCCGAGCCGTGCTGTGCGACCGCGTCCGTCGGGTCGCCACGCTCCCACGCCTCCGGCACCCGCGACGACGGCGTCGGGGGAGAGGGGCGGGTCGGCTGCTCGCCCGGAGGCGCCGTGGGGATCAGCGCGGCCAGGCCGCGGCCCAGCCCGCCCTTGCGCTCGGCCATCTACGCCCCGTTCGTCTCCGGCCCGCCCATTCGCGAGCCGTACAGCGCGATCTCCCGGGCCGCGTCGACGTAGCTCATCGCGCCGCGCGAACCGGGGTCGTAGGCGAGCACCGTCTGGCTGTAGCCCGGGGCCTCGGAGACCTTCACGCTCCGCGGGATGACCGTCCGCAGCACGGTGCCGCCGAAGTGCTGGCGTACCTCCGAGGTGACCTGGTCGGCGAGCTTGGTGCGGCCGTCGTACATGGTCAGCAGGATCGTCGAGACGTGCAGCGCGGTGTTGAGGTGCGACCGCACGAGGTCGATGTTGCTCAGCAGCTGGCCGAGCCCCTCCAGCGCGTAGTACTCGCACTGGATCGGGATCAGCACCTCGGCGGCCGCGACGAGTGCGTTGACCGTGAGGAGGCCCAGCGAGGGCGGGCAGTCGATCAGCACGTAGTCGACGGCGAGTTCCTCGAGCACCTCGTCGGACAGCGCCTGCCGCAGCCGGGACTCGCGGGCCACCATGCTGACCAGCTCGATCTCGGCACCCGCCAGGTCGATCGTGGCCGGCACGCACAGCAGGTTGTCCGACGCCGTGCTCACCGCCGCGGCCTCGACGATCCCGATCTCGCCCAGCAGGGCCTCGTAGATCGACGGCGTGCCGGCTCGGTGCTCGACGCCGAGCGCCGTGCTCGCGTTGCCCTGCGGGTCGAGGTCCACGACGAGCACCCGCAAGCCGTGCATCGCCAGCGCGGCCGCGATGTTGACGGTGCTCGTGGTCTTCCCGACGCCGCCCTTCTGGTTGGCGACGGTGAGGATCCGCCGGTGCGCCGGCTTCGGCATCGAGTGCCGGTCGGGATGCCGCAGGCGGGCGGCACGTTCCGCCTCCTCGGCGATGGGGGTCCAGCCGATGCTCATCGTGCGGGGCCTTCCTGACGACGTGTCACGTGCGACGGCGGGATCACGAGCGCCTCCTCCGTGGCCTGCCGGTGGGCCGGCTCTCCCGTTCCACCGAGACGACGGTGCTCGGCGGATCGACGACGCCGACGCCGCACCGCTCGATCGTCGGCGGACCACCGCCGAGCCTGCGGACCTCCGCGACGTCCCGGCTGATCTCGTCCGGCGCCGACGCGCCCTTGACGGCGAGCAACCTGCCGCCGATCCGCAGCAGGGGGAGTGACCAGCCGGCGAGCCGGGCGAGCGGCGCGACGGCGCGAGCGGTCACCACGTCCGCCCCCTCCCATCGACGCCGGATCGCATTCTCCTCGGCCCGCCCGCGCTCCACGGTGAGCGACAGGCCCAGATCGTCGATGATCTCGCCGAGCCACTCCACCCGCCGGGCGAGCGGCTCCACGAGCACGATCCGAAGATCCGGGCGAGCCAACGCCAACGGTATCCCGGGAAGGCCCGCTCCCGAACCCACGTCCACGACCTTCGCGCCGTCCGGCACGAGTTCCGCGACGACGGCACAGTTCAGGACGTGCCGATCCCAGAGGCGATCGGTCTCGCGCGGGCCGATGAGGCCACGGTCGACACCGGACGTCGCGAGGTGGTCGACGTACCGGGCGGCGCGGTCGAGGCGGTCGCCGAAGACCTTCTCCGCCACGGCGGGGGGATGTTCCACGTGAAACCGTCCAGATCTTCCAGGGGGCCGGACACGGCCGCGCCCTCCGGTCCGATGCGGACACGGAGGGCGCGGGCGGGTGCTGGGGTGGGGGTCCCGGGGGACCCGGCCTCACTTGTCGCGGAAGACGACGACCTGCCGGCGCGGCTCCTCGCCCTCGCTCTCGCTGGAGACGCCCTTCACCGCGGCGACGGCGTCGTGCACGACCTTGCGCTCGAAGGGGGTCATCGGACGCAGCCGCACCGACTGGCCCGACTCCTTGACCTCCTTCGCGGTGCGGGTGCCGAGCTCGGTCAGCTCGTCCCGACGGCTCTGCCGCCACCCGGCGATGTCGAGCATCAGCCGGCTGCGGTTGCCCGACGCCTGCTGCACGGCGAGCCGGGTCAGCTCCTGCAGCGACTCCAGCGCCTGGCCCCGGTCGCCGACGAGCTTCTCGAGGTCCTCACCGCCGTCGATGCTGACGATCGCGCGGCCGGCCTCGACGTCGAGGTCGATGTCGCCGTCGTAGTCGAGGATGTCGAGCAGGCGCTCGAGGTAGTCGCCCGCGATGTCGCCCTCTTTGATCAGCTGGTCCTCGGACCCGCTCTCCGCGGTCTTCGGCACGTGTGTCTCCTCTCCACGTTGCGCTCGTCCGGTCCGCCGGGGCGGGTCGGACGAGGTGAGCGGGCGGCGTCGCCCGGCCGCCCGCTCGAAGGTCCATCGAGGTCGGTGGCGCGTCGCAGCGCCCACCGACCTGGTGTCACCGCCGCTTCTTGCCCTTCCGGGCCTGCGTGCGGTTGCCGCCGCCACCGGGGCGCCCGCCCTGGCCGGCCGGCCGGTTCGCCGGCTTGCCGCCCACGGGCTTCGCTCCCGGCTTCGGCTTGTTGACGGGCTTCGCCCCCGGCTTCTTCGCGGGCGCGGACGGGCTCTCCCCGTCGACGCTGCCGTTGGAGTCGGCGTCGACCTCGTCGGCCGGCGCGGAGCCGTTGGTGGTCCCGTCGGTGAGGCCGTTCGTGGAGCCGCGGACGTCGCGCTGCGGCTTCTGGCCCGGCTTCGGGGCCAGCGAGTTGCGCTGCGCGGTCGCCTGCTCCTTCTTCTCGGCCTCCTCGGCGTCGATCTTCTTGTAGACGATGTACTGCTGGCCCAGCGTCCACAGGTTGTTCGACACCCAGTAGAAGAGGATCGCCAGCGGCAGGAACGGGCCACCGACGACGACGCCGATCGGGAACACGTAGAGCATCAGCTTCTGCATGATCGCGGTCTGCGAGTTCGCCATCGTGGCCGGGTTCGCGGCCTGCCGGGCGACCGAGTGCCGCGCGGTGATGTGCGTGAAGATGCCCGCGAGGATCATCAGCGGGATCATCACGATCAGCTGGCTGGTGAGGTTGCCGCCCAGGTCCGCGAGGCTCGTCGTGGAGTACTGGGTGTTGACCACCGAGGCGCCGAGCTTGGCGCCGAAGAAGTCGGAGTCGACGAACGAGCGGACCTCGTCCGCGCCGAAGAAGTAGTTCTCGGTCTGGCCCGGCTTGAACTCGCGCAGGACGTGGAACAGGCCGATGAAGACCGGGACCTGCACCAGCACGGGGAGACAGCCGCCGAGCGGGTTGGCCCCGTTCTCCGACTGGAGCTTCTGCATCTCCTGCGAGAGCTTCTGCTTGTCGTTGGCGTACTTCTTCCGGAGCTTCTGCATCTCCGGCGCCATCTCCTGCATCTTCCGCATGGAGCGGACCTGCCCGACGAAGGGCTTGTACAGGATGGCGCGCAGGGTGAAGACCAGGAAGATCACCGCGAGGACCCAGGAGATGCCCGAGTTCGCGCCGAACACGAAGCCGAACGCCTGGTGCCAGACCCACATGATGAACGACACGGGGTAGTAGATGAAGTTCAGCACGGCGCTTGCTCCTCGCACTTCTCAGTGCAGTCGGCGGCTCGACGGTCGTCGGGGCGGGCGGGGCGATCGGGTTCCGGAGTTCCCGCGGGCTCCGGGTCCCGGGGTGGGACCGGATCCACCCCGCCAGGGTGCCACGGGTGGCAGCGCAGCAGCCGTCGCACGGCCAGCCACGTGCCGCGCGCCGCGCCGTGCACCTGCACGGCCTCGAGCGCGTAGGCACTGCAGCTCGGGTAGAAGCGGCAGGTCGGGGGCAGCGCGGGGGAGATCCAGCGCTGGTAGACGCGCACCGCGCCGATCAGCACGCGGGCGACGGGGGAGGGGCTCACCGGGCGGGCTCCCGCCCGCGCAGTTTCCTCGACGCGGAGCGCAGCGCGGAGTCCAGGTCCGCGCCGAGCTCGGCGGAGGTCGCCGCGGCTGCCGGTGGGAGCGCCCGCACGACGAGGAACGACCCGGTCGGCAGGGTGCCGATCCGGGCCGCGACGAGATGACGCAGCCGCCGGGCGACCCGGTGGCGGACCACCGCGTTCCCGACGGCCTTGCTCACGACGAACCCGGCCCGCGGCGAAGCCTGCGAGGCCGGGTCGGTGGTGGACGCCATGTCCAGGTGCACGACGAGCCGGGAGCGGCCCGCACGGCGACCGTGGCGGATCGTCGAGGCGAAATCGTCCCGACGGGTCAGCCGGGCGCCGGCGGGCAGCACTCCGACGGCGCGGCGGTCAGGCCGAGAGCTGCGAGCGGCCCTTGCGGCGGCGCGCAGAGATGATCGCGCGCCCGGCGCGCGTGCGCATCCGAAGCCGGAAACCGTGCGTCTTGGCCCGGCGGCGGTTGTTCGGCTGAAAGGTGCGCTTGCTCACGGTCGACTCTCCCGGTCGACGGCGCCGCGGGGTGCCGGGCCGTCGGTAGCTTCTGATCTCGGTCGTGCGCGGCGGCAGCATCTGCTGTGTCGGGGCACGCGGACGTGCCGGCGACGGGACCGCGCCTGCAGACCAGGGTACGCAGCCGCTTCCGAGCGGTGCAAACCACCCCCGCGACGCACCGGGCGGCGTCGCCGCACCGTGTCGACCCGCCGCTGCGCGGTGACGGCCCGGTGCCGGCCGAGTGGCCACGCAGTGACGACGAGTGTGCGCAGCGTCATCCTCGCAGGCCACACCCGTGCCCTCGGACGAGCCCGTACAGGCTCGCGACCTGCGCGTCTTGTGACCTCGGGCCGGTCGTTGTTAGCGTGCGGGCTTCGCAGTTCCATCCGGGGGGATCGGGGCTTCTCCGACTGTCACCACGACGGACGCTGCGGGCGCGCGCCCGACGGGAGGGTGGTCGCGGCCCGCCGTGCTCCGCTGCGTACGGTCTACGCACATGTGTGGATAAGTCTGGGGATGCCCGGCCCACGCCGACGAGACGACGAACGAGGTCGTGCCCACCGCTCCCCAGCAGGTCGGCACGCGGAGAGGGGCCGAGCGGTGGCCGAACCCGGTGACCTCGCCCAGGTATGGAGCCTGGTCATCGCCGACCTCGCCGGACCCGCGACGGATCCGGGTTCGCCCGGGCTGTCCGCGCAGCAGCGCGCCTTCCTGCGGCTGACCCGTCCGCTCGGGCTCCTCGACGGCACGGCGCTGCTCGCCGCGCCGAGCGAGTTCGCGAAGGACGCGATCGAGCGCATCCTCCGGCGGCCGATCAGCGATGCCATCGGCCGCCACATGGGCGTGCAGGTGAACCTGGCGGTGGTGGTCGACGCCAACGCCGCGTCCGGCGGGACGGACGTCCCGGACCCGCCTTCGCGCGTGCGGCCCGGTGCCCCGTCCCTCGGTGAGATCGCCGACGGCCGCGGCCCGGTCGCCCCGGCGCCCCTGCCCGGCCTCGTGCCTCCGCCGCCGAACGGGTCCGAGGACGTCGTGCACGACGCGCCCACCCCGCCGTCGGGCATCCCGGTGGACCCCACCGCGGCCGCGGCCCTGCCCGAGCCCGCCGGCGTCGACGGTGCCGGTCCGCCGGCCCCCGGCGAGGCCGGGCCGCTCACCGGCCGCCCCGAGGTGTGGCCGACCTACTCGGCCCCGCAGGCGGGCGACCCGGTGGCGCCGCGCTCGCAGACGCGGCTGAACGAGAAGTACACCTTCGACACCTTCGTCATCGGGGCGTCGAACCGCTTCTCGCACGCGGCGGCCGTCGCGGTGGCCGAGGCGCCGGCGCGCGCGTACAACCCGCTCTTCATCTGGGGCGAGTCCGGGCTGGGCAAGACCCACCTGCTGCACGCGGTGGGGCACTACGCCCAGCGGCTCTTCCCCGGGATGCGGGTGCGGTACGTGAGCACCGAGGAGTTCACGAACGACTTCATCAACTCGCTGCGCGACGACCGCAAGGTCGCCTTCCAGCGTCGCTACCGGGACGTCGACGTGCTGCTGGTCGACGACATCCAGTTCCTGGAGGGGAAGGAAGGGACCCAGGAGGAGTTCTTCCACACCTTCAACACCCTCCACAACGCGAACAAGCAGATCGTCGTCTCCTCGGACCGCCCGCCGAAGCGCCTCGAGACCCTCGAGGACCGCATGCGCACGCGGTTCGAATGGGGCCTGATCACGGACATCCAGCCGCCCGAGCTGGAGACGCGGATCGCGATCCTCCGGAAGAAGGCCGCGCAGGACCGGCTCGCCGTGCCCGGCGACGTCCTGGAGTTCATCGCCGAGCGCATCGAGCGCAACATCCGCGAGCTCGAGGGCGCGCTGATCCGCGTGACGGCGTTCGCGTCGCTCAACCGGCAGCCGGTGGACACGCAGCTCGCCGAGATCGTGCTGCGCGACCTCATTCCCGACTCGGCCGCCTCCGAGATCACCGCGCCGACGATCATGGCGGTCACCGCCGAGTTCTTCGACGTGACGATGGAGGAGCTCTGCGGGCCGGGGAAGACGAAGGCGCTCGCCCAGGCCCGCCAGATCTCCATGTATCTGTGCCGCGAGCTCACCGACCTCTCGCTGCCGCGCATCGGGCAGACCTTCGGCGGCCGCGACCACACCACGGTCATGCACGCGGACAAGAAGATCCGCAACGAGATCTCGCTGCGTCGTAAGACCTTCGAGCAGGTGCAGGAGCTCACCGCCCGCATCAAGCAGCGCGCCCGGCACTGAGGGCGCCCGCCTCGCCGTCGGGAGCGCCGTCTCGGACGGTCCGAGGCTCGCCGGCGCGGCTCCGGGGCACCCGCTGGGACGGTGCCGGCGGCGGTGATCGCCGTCCGGGACCGCTCGACGCCACGGCCGGCCGATCTCCGTCCCAGCCGACGATCACGGCCATCACGCCGCCACATCTCCCGACTCGCGGCGCCGGAACTCCCGACTCGCGGCGTCGGAGATCTCGGCTTCCGGAGGGCCCGGAGCAGCGAAGATCGCGAGTTGTCCCCAGCCATCCCCAGGCTCCACAGCCCGGAAGACCGGTCGACGGGCCGGGACGCGCGGTCTCGTACCGTCACCGCCGGCACCGGACCACCTGCACCCACACGGCTCATCGCGCACGGCCCTCAGCGGCCGCCTCAGCGCCTCTCCGCAGCACGCGCAGTGACCACGACGGAGATCCACTTGAGGTCCGCGGACGGATCCGCGTCCCGAATGCGATCTCCATCCGGTAGAGATCGGAATCGCCCGCGTGTCGCTGCCGGCTTCACCGCTCGTCGTCCGCTAGTGGGCGTTCAGCGCACAGTCGGCCCACAGCCGGCTTCACATCGTCACGGAAACGGTCACGGTCCGTTGCGGAGCGTGTGCAGGGCGGGATTTCCGAGGGTGCCGCCCGTCGCCACCGGGTTGCCGCGACGACGCCGACCGGTCGCACAGCGTGGACGCACGGCCACGCTTCACCCACATCTGGGGACAACTCTGTGGATTGTCGTGCCGGAGCCCGTGGACGGACGGCCCGAGAACAGTGGACAACTCCGCACCGGGACGGGGATGGGCGTCGGACAACCCCGCGAGAACGCCGGCCATCCACGGCCCGCCGGATCCGTCCCGACTCGGTCCCGAGGCTCGGTCCCCAGGACGCCGCACCGAGTGACCTGCGGCGACGGCGTCTATCCACACTGTGCACAGCACCTGTCTCTGCTTCTGGAGTTCTCTGTTCGACGAACTACAAGAGAAAGAAGGGGGTGGATGGCGCACACGGACGGGGCACACCGCGGTCCCCGCTCACCGCTCGCCGGACGGCGACCGGGCGACGTGACACCCGGACGCGGGAGGCTCTACGGTGGGTCGGCCGATCCCGGACCGCCGGGCCGTCGGCGGGATCCCCGGGGGAGCCGTCCGCGGCAGAACCGACGGGACCCGTCGGGGACCCTCTTCGTCCGGGCTCCCCACAGCCCGTCCCGTGTGCCCGCCTCCCGGTCACACCCAGTGACCACAGGTGAAAGGTCTCCCTCGCCATGAAGTTCCGGGTCGAACGCGACGTCCTCGCCGACGCTGCCGCCTGGGTGGCACGTAGCCTGCCCGCGCGGCCGCCGGTTCCGGTCCTGGGCGGTGTCCTGATCGACGCCGTCTCGGGGGAGGGCGGCGACCGGCTGACGGTCTCCGGGTTCGACTACGAGACCTCGGCCCGCGTGGAGCTCGACGCGACGATCGGCGACCCGGGCCAGGTGCTCGTCTCCGGCCGGCTGCTCGCGGACATCACCCGCGCGCTGCCCAACAAGCCGGTCGACCTCGTGGTCGACGGCGCCCGCGCCACGATCAACTGCGGGAACAGCCGGTTCTCGCTGCCGATCATGCCGGTCGAGGACTACCCGCAGCTGCCGGCGATGCCGCAGCGTGCCGGCACGGTCGACGCCGCGGAGCTGGCCGGTGCGGTCGCCCAGGTCGCCGTGGCGGCGGGCCGGGACGACACGCTGCCGATGCTCACCGGCGTCCGGCTGGAGATCGAGGGCTCGCGGCTGACCCTCGCCGCGACGGACCGGTTCCGCCTCGCGGTCCGCGAGCTCGACTGGCAGCCCGAGGACGCCGGCGTGTCCACCGCCGTGCTGATCCCGGCGAAGACCCTCTCGGACGTGGCGAAGACGCTGGCCGGCGCCGGCACCGTCGAGATCGCGCTCTCCGCGGGCGACGGCATGCTCGGCATGACCGGGGGCGGCCGCCGCGCCACCACCCGCCTGCTCGACGCCGAGTTCCCGCGGTTCCGCCAGCTCATCCCGGCCGAGCACACCACGGCGGCCGAGCTCGGCGTCGCCGCGCTGGTCGAGGCGATCAAGCGCGTCTCCCTGGTCGCGGACCGCGTCGCGCAGATCCGGCTGGAGTTCGGCGAGGAGGGGCTGCGGCTCGCGGCGGGCGGCGAGGACGTCGGGAGCGCCGAGGAGGAGCTGCCCTGCGCGCTCGACGGCTCCGCGCTGACCATCGCGTTCAACCCCGGCTACCTGCTCGACGCGCTGGGTGCGCTGCACACGGAGAAGGCGCAGCTCACGTTCACCACGCCGAACCGGCCCGCCCTGGTGCGTCCCGTCGTCCCGCCGGCCGACGGTGAGGACGCGGGGGATGCGCCCGCCGACCCCGGGTACCTCCACCTGCTGATGCCGGTCCGGCTGCCCGGCTGAGCGGAGCTCGCGGGTCGAGTTCAGCGCCGATCACTGCGCTCCGACTGATCGTCACGCCGCCGGATGCGGCACGATGGGGCCGGCGCCGGCCGGCGCGAGGACCCACGAGCGAGCTGTAGGGAGCGGGACGTGCAACTCGGACTGATCGGCCTGGGCCGCATGGGCGGGAACATGCGGGACCGGGTGCGCGCGGCGGGCCACGAGGTCGTCGGGTACGACCCGCGGCCCGAGGTGACCGACGTGCCCACGCTCGAGGACCTCGCGAAGGCGCTGGCCGCGCCGCGCGTCGTCTGGGTGATGGTGCCCTCCGGCGAGCCGACCCGCTCCACGGTCCGCGCGCTGGCCGACATCCTCGAGCCCGGCGACCTGGTGATCGACGGCGGCAACTCCCGCTACACCGACGACGCCCCGAACGCAGAGCTGTTGCACGCCAAGGGGATCGGCTACGTCGACTGCGGCGTGTCCGGCGGCATCTGGGGCAAGGACAACGGCTACGGCCTGATGGCGGGCGGCGCGAAGGAGCACATCGAGCTCGCCCTGCCGATCTTCGACGCGCTGCGCCCGGAGGGCCCGCGCGAGGAGGGCTTCGCGCACGCGGGCCCGGTCGGTGCCGGGCACTTCGCGAAGATGGTGCACAACGGCATCGAGTACGGCCTGATGCAGGCCTACGCCGAGGGCTTCGAGCTGATGGAGGCCTCGCCGCTGGTCGAGGACGTGCCCGGGGTGATCCAGGCGTGGTCGCGCGGCACCGTCGTGCGCTCCTGGCTGCTGGACCTGCTGGTCAACGCGCTGCGCGAGGACCCGCACCTGGCGGGGCTCGAGGGCTACGTCGACGACTCCGGTGAGGGCCGGTGGACGATCGAGGAGGCCATCCAGCACGCCGTGCCGCTGCCGGTGATCTCCGCGGCGCTGTTCGCACGCTTCGCCTCCCGCCAGGACGAGTCGCCTGCGATGAAGGCGGTCGCGGCGCTGCGCAACCAGTTCGGCGGGCACGCGGTGAAGAAGGCCGCCGGCCCGGCCGGCGCGCCCGGCGACGTCGCCGGCCCCAGCTCGGGCACCGGCTCCACCCACGGTTGAGGTAGACCTACGAGGTGCATCTCCGTCGGCTCGCCGTCGAGGACTTCCGCTCCTGGGAACGCGCGGAGCTCCTCCTGGAACCGGGCGTCACGGTCCTGGTCGGGTCGAACGGCGTCGGCAAGACCAACCTCGTCGAGGCGATCGGGTACCTGGCCACGCTCGGCTCGCACCGGGTCGCCACGGACGCGCCGCTGATCCGTCGCGGCGCCCAGCGCGCGATCGTCCGCGGCCAGGTCGTGCACCAGGGCCGCGAGCTGAACGTCGAGCTGGAGATCACCGCGGGCAAGGCCAACCGGGCGCGGGTCAACCGCGCGCCGGTGGCCCGCCCGCGCGAGATCCTCGGCATCCTGCGCAGCGTCCTGTTCGCGCCGGAGGACCTCGCCCTGGTCCGCGGCGACCCGGGGGAGCGCCGGCGGTTCCTCGACGAACTGCTCGTGGCCCGCTTCCCGCGCTACGCGGGCGTGCGCAGCGACTACGAGCGGGTGCTGCGGCAGCGGTCCGCGCTGCTCAAGACCGCGCGGAACCGCCAGGCCGACCTCTCCACCCTCGAGGTCTGGGACGGTCACCTGGCCCGGCACGGCGCGGCGCTGCTCGCCGGCCGGCTCGACCTGGTCGAGGGCATCGCACCGCACGCCGAGAAGGCGTTCGCCGAGGTGGCGCCGTCGTCGGACCCGTTGACGCTGGTCTACCGGTGCTCGATCCCGGGCGAGTTGCCGGGGACCGCGGCATCGACGGTCGGCTCCGCAGGCTCCGCCTCCGCAGAGCTCGAGGCGCTCCTGCTCGACGAGCTCGCCCGGGTCCGCCGGCAGGAGATCGAGCGCGGGGTGTGCCTGGTCGGCCCGCACCGCGACGACCTGCTGCTCAACCTCGGCGAGGGCCCGGCCAAGGGCTACGCGAGCCACGGCGAGTCCTGGGCGATCGCGCTCGCGCTGCGGCTCGCCTCCTACCGCCTGCTCAAGGCCGACGACGTCGAGCCCGTCCTCATCCTCGACGACGTGTTCGCCGAGCTGGACGCGCAGCGGCGGCGTGCGTTGTCCGCGGTCGCCGCAGAAGCGGAACAGGTCGTCGTCACCGCGGCGGTCGAGGAGGACGTTCCACCGGAGCTGCTGGGGACACGCTATGCGGTGGGCGGTGGATCGGCGGTCCGGGTCGAACCGGACACACGATCACCGAACACCACCTGACGTGCGACGGAACGGAAGGCGTCGAGCGTCCCCTGGACGGGCGCTCCTGGGGACAAGGTTGTGGATACTGTGGATAACTCCCGCTCCTCTCGTGACTCCAGTCACAACACACCGCCCGCCGCGGCCGATCGACCGTCGATCACGCCGGTAGCCCACAACCCTGTCCACACCCCTGGGGACGAGACCGCTCGTACCGCTCGTCGTGACGGAGAGGAACCGGTCGGCGACGGTGGGCGGCGCGGGGCCGACCTCGCCCGCGACGCGCTCGCCGCCGCCCGGGAGGCCAACGCCCAGAAGCGGAAGGAGCGGCAGGCGGAGCAGCGCGGCGCGCGCCCGAAGGGCTACGGCCGCGGACGCCGCCGGCGCTGGTCGGGGCCGGGGCCGGACAACCGGGACCCGCAGCCGTTCGGCCGGGTGGTGTCGCGGGTGGCGATGGACCGTGGCTGGTCCTCGCGGCTGACCGACGCGACGGTGCTGGGGCGCTGGCCCACGCTCGTCGGGCCGGACATCGCCGACCACTGCACGCCCGTCTCGCTGCGGGACGGCGAACTGACCCTCCAGGCCGAGTCGACCGCCTGGGCCACGCAGCTGCGCACGCTGCAGCGTCAGTTGCTGCAGCGGCTCGCCGGGGCGGTGGGGCCGGACGTCGTGCGCCGGATCCGCGTCGTCGGCCCGAGCGGGCCGAGCTGGCGACACGGGCCTCGCCACGTCCGCGGCCGGGGCCCCCGGGACACGTACGGCTGACACCGCCGGGGCTGTCGGACCTGGACGGCCGTCCGGGCGTCGGGGGCGGAACCCCCGACTGTCGGCACCCCTACGGTTGAACCGTCCCGGCGCACCGTCGCGGCCTGCGCGAACGCCGCACCGGTTCGCCAGGATGGAGACGAGGTGCCGTGCGGACGTCCCGGCGGTGACGGGCGGGGTGCGACCGTTCGCGTCCGCCAGGGGCCCGCTCAGCGCCACATGACGCCGCGGGAGGGCCGTCCGACCCCCGTTTCCGCGGTCCGGACCCGATTCGGCTCACGATCGTGCCGCTGTGACGATCCTGGACGTGTCCTAGCCGCATTCCTGTCGGCCCGGACCGGTAGAATCATCAGTAGTGCCGAGCGGGCCCCCCGTACCCCGCCCGGTCCTCGCCGGTACCGGCGCGCGTCCCGCGTGTCCCCGGGCCGGCTCTCGTGGCGAGGAGACCAACAGCCCGTGGCGGAGAAGAAGAGCGGCTACAGCGCGTCGTCGATCACGGTCCTCGAGGGCCTGGAGGCCGTCCGCAAACGCCCCGGCATGTACATCGGCTCCACCGGCGAGCGCGGTCTGCACCACCTCATCTGGGAGGTCGTGGACAACGCGGTCGACGAGGCGATGGCCGGGTACGCGACGCGCGTCGAGGTGACCCTGACCGCCGACGGCGGCGTCCGCGTCGTGGACGACGGCCGCGGCATCCCGGTCGACATGCACCCGGTGGAGAAGAAGCCGGCCGTCGAGGTCGTGCTCACCGTGCTGCACGCGGGCGGCAAGTTCGACGGGAAGTCCTACGCGGTGTCCGGCGGCCTGCACGGCGTCGGCGTCTCCGTCGTGAACGCGCTGTCGAGCCGGCTGGACGTCGAGATCAACGTCGACGGCCACGTCTGGACCCAGCGCTACGACCACTCCGTGCCCGGCGTCCTGCACAAGGGCGAGGCCACCAGGCGCACGGGCACGTCGATCACCTTCTGGGCCGACCCGACGATCTTCGAGACCACGACCTACAACCTCGAGACCATCCAGCGCCGGCTGCAGGAGATGGCGTTCCTCAACAAGGGGCTGACCATCGTCCTGCGCGACGAGCGCAACGGCGACGGGGAGGACGGCGCCGAGGAGCCCGACGCCGAGGGCTTCGTGGCCAAGGTCAAGGAGCAGACCTTCCACTACCCGGGCGGGCTCGAGGACTTCGTCGCCCACCTCAACCGGAGCAAGGACCCGATCCACCGCAAGGTCATCGGGTACACCGGCGAGGGCCCGGGGCACCAGGTCGAGGTCGCGATGCAGTGGAACTCGGGCTACTCCGAGTCCGTCTACACCTTCGCGAACACGATCAATACGCACGAGGGCGGCACCCACGAGGAGGGCTTCCGCTCGGCGCTGACCACCACGGTCAACCGCTACGCGCGCGACAAGAAGCTGCTCAAGGAGAAGGACCCGGCGCTGTCCGGGGACGACATCCGCGAGGGCCTGGCCGCGATCGTCTCGGTGAAGGTCGCCGAGCCGCAGTTCGAGGGCCAGACCAAGACGAAGCTCGGCAACACCGAGGTCAAGTCGTTCGTCCAGAAGATCAGCAACGAGTGGCTGACGGACTGGTTCGAGCGCAACCCGGCCGAGGCCAAGATCATCGTCAACAAGGCCGTCTCGTCGGCGCAGGCGCGGCTGGCCGCCCGTCGGGCGCGCGAGCTGGTCCGGCGCAAGAGCGCGGGCGACATCGGCGGGCTGCCGGGCAAGCTGGCGGACTGCCGCTCCACGGACCCGACCAAGTCCGAGGTCTACATCGTGGAGGGAGACTCGGCGGGCGGCTCGGCCAAGTCCGGCCGCGACTCGATGTACCAGGCGATCCTGCCGATCCGAGGCAAGATCATCAACGTCGAGAAGGCCCGGATCGACCGCGTCCTCAAGAACACCGAGGTCCAGTCCATCATCACGGCGCTGGGCACCGGCATCCACGAGGAGTTCGACCTCGCGAAGCTGCGCTACCACAAGATCGTGCTGATGGCCGACGCGGACGTCGACGGCCAGCACATCCGCACGCTGCTGCTCACGCTGCTGTTCCGGTTCATGCGGCCGCTCGTCGAGGCCGGCCACGTGTTCCTCGCGAACCCCCCGCTCTACAAGATCAAGTGGGGTGGCCGCGGGGCCGAGCCCGAGTTCGCCTACTCCGACGCGGAGCGCGACGGGCTGATCGCGGCCGGCCGCGAGGCGGGCAAGAAGCTGCCCAAGGACGAGGGCGTGCAGCGCTACAAGGGCCTCGGCGAGATGAACGCCAAGGAGCTGTGGGAGACGACGATGGACCCGGCCCACCGCATGCTCTCGCGCGTCACGCTCGACGACGCCGCCACGGCCGACGAGCTGTTCTCCGTCCTGATGGGCGAGGACGTGGAGTCCCGGCGCTCCTTCATCACCCGCAACGCGAAGGACGTGCGCTTCCTGGACGTCTAGATCACACGTTTGTTCTGGACGTCCGTACACGACGCACGTGAGAGAAGGACGATGACCGACACCCTGGACCCCACGCTCCCACCCACCGGGCCCGCCGAGGGCGGCGCGGGCGGTGGCGACCGGATCGAACCGGTCGACATCCAGCAGGAGATGCAGCGCTCCTACATCGACTACGCGATGAGCGTCATCGTCGGGCGCGCGCTGCCGCTCGTCGAGGACGGCCTCAAGCCGGTGCACCGGCGCGTCCTGTACTCGATGGGGGAGAACGGCTTCCGGCCGGAACGCTCCTACGTCAAGTGCGCCCGCGTCGTCGGCGAGGTGATGGGTAACTACCACCCGCACGGCGACTCGGCGATCTACGACGCGCTCGTCCGGCTCGCCCAGCCGTGGTCCATGCGCTACCCGCTGATCGACGGGCAGGGCAACTTCGGCTCCCGGGGCAACGACCCCGCCGCCGCCATGCGGTACACGGAGTGCCGGCTCACCCCGCTCGCCATGGCGATGCTCCAGGACATCGAGGAAGACACCGTCGACTTCCTCGACAACTACGACGGGAAGACGCAGGAGCCCGTCGTCCTGCCGTCGCGGGTGCCCAACCTGCTGATCAACGGTTCGGTCGGCATCGCCGTCGGGATGGCCACCAACATCCCACCGCACAACCTGCGCGAGGTCGGCGAGGGCGTCATCTGGGCGCTGGACCACCACGAGGCCTCGGACGAGGAGCTCCTCGACGCGCTCATGGAGCGCATCAAGGGCCCGGACTTCCCGACCGCCGGCCTCATCGTCGGGCGGGACGGCATCGAGTCGGCCTACCGCACCGGCCGCGGCTCGGTGCGGATGCGCTCGGTCGTCGAGGTGGAGGAGGACGCCAAGGGGCGGACCATCCTCGTCGTCACGGAGCTGCCGTACCAGGTCAACCCGGACAACCTCGTCGAGTCCATCGCGAGCATGATCCGCGACGGCAAGATGACCGGGATCTCCGAGATCAACGACGAGTCCTCGGACCGCGTCGGCATGCGGATCGTGTTCACGCTCAAGCGCGACGCCGTGGCCAAGGTCGTGCTGAACAACCTCTACAAGCACAGCCAGCTGCAGACCGGCTTCGGCGTGAACATGCTGGCCATCGTCGACGGGGTGCCGCGCACGCTGCGGCTGGACCAGGTCATCCGGAACTACATCCGGCATCAGATCGAGGTCATCGTCCGGCGCACCCGCTACCGGCTGCGCAAGGCCGAGGAGCGGGCCCACATCCTGCGTGGTCTGGTCAAGGCGCTCGACGCGCTCGACGAGGTCATCGCGCTGATCCGGGCGTCGGAGACGGTCGACGTCGCGCGGCAGGGCCTCATCGAGCTGCTCGAGATCGACGAGATCCAGGCCCAGGCCATCCTCGACATGCAGCTCCGCCGGCTGGCCGCGCTCGAGCGCCAGAAGATCATCGACGAGCTGGCCGAGATCGAGGAGACCATCCGCGACCTGCAGGACATCCTCGACCGGCCCGAGCGGCAGCGGCAGATCGTCAAGGACGAGCTGACCGAGATCGTCGAGAAGCACGGCGACGAGCGGCGCACCCGGCTCGTCGCCGACGACGGCGACGTCACCAACGAGGACCTCATCGCCGTCGAGGACGTGGTCGTCACGATCACCGAGACCGGCTACGCGAAGCGCACCAAGACCGACCTGTACCGGGCGCAGAAGCGCGGCGGCAAGGGCGTGCAGGGCGCCACGCTGAAGCAGGACGACATCGTCGCCCACTTCTTCGTGTGCTCCACGCACGACTGGATGCTGTTCTTCACGAACAAGGGCCGCGTGTACCGGCTCAAGGCCTACGAGCTGCCCGAGGCGAACCGCAACGCCCGCGGCCAGCACGTCGCCAACCTGCTGGCCTTCCAGCCGGACGAGCACATCGCCCAGGTCATGCAGATCAAGGACTACCAGGCCGCGCCGTACCTCGTCCTCGCGACGCGGAACGGCCTGGTCAAGAAGTCCCGGCTCGAGGACTTCGACTCGAACCGCTCCGGCGGCCTGATCGGCATCAACCTGCGGGACGAGGACGAGCTGATCGGCGCGGTGCTCTGCGCCGCGGACGACGACCTGCTGCTCGTCTCGGCGGAGGGCCAGTCGATCCGGTTCACCGCCAGCGACGAGGTGCTGCGCCCGATGGGCCGGGCCACCTCCGGCGTGCTGGGCATGCGCTTCAACGACGGGGACCGGCTGCTGTCGATCGGCGTCGTCCAGCCCGACCGCTTCGTCCTGGTCGCCACCGCGGGCGGGTACGCGAAGCGCACCCCGATCGAGGACTACCCGGTCCAGGGTCGTGGCGGCAAGGGAGTGTTGACCCTCCAGTACGACCGCAGGCGTGGCACGCTGGTCGGCGCACTCATCGTCGGGATCGACGACGAGCTGTACGCGATCACGTCGACCGGCGGCGTCATCCGGACCTCGGCCCGCGAGGTGCGGAAGGCCGGCCGGCAGACGAAGGGGGTCCGCCTCATGAACCTCGGCGAGAACGCCACGCTGCTGGCGGTCGCGCGCAACGCGGAGGACGATGCGGACGCCCCCGAGGTGACCGGCTGAGGCCGGCCCACCCGGTGACGCCGCTGACCGGCAGGTTGTCCTGCACGCCGACCGACGAGGAGTGCTCCACCTCGTGAGCGAGAACGAAGAGCCGGCAACGCCGCCGGGCGCCAAGGACGAGGGGCGCGTGGCCACGGACAGCCCCGACTCGCCCCAGCTGCCCGCCGACGGCGCCGCGACGCCGGCCGAGACCCACACGGCCGAGGACCGGACCACGCCCGCGGCCGCCGAGGCGGGGTCGGGGAACGGGTCCGTGTCGCCCGTGTCATCGACGACGTCCGTGACCTCGGTCAACGGGTCGGCCAACGGGTCCGCGGGGTCCGTGTCGGTGGGGACCGACGGTGCGTCGGCCCGGCCGGTGCCGAGCCCGCGGCCCGAGGGTGCATCGAGCCCGGCGGGGTCGGAGGGCGCGGAGGCGGGGGAGACCCATGAGGTCCACCCCGGCACCGTGCCCACGCCTCCGCCGTGGCGGCGTGCGCAGGGCGAGGAGGGCGCCGAGCCGGTGCGAACGCCCCGCCCGGCGGCGCAGCGCTCACCGGCGGTGGACTCGCTGCTCAGCGAGGCACCCACGGCCTACATCGACCGGAGCCGCTCCCCGGGCGCAGACGCGACCGCGGACGCCTCGGCCGGGACCGCGAATCTTCCGGGCGGTACCCGGGCCGAGGTCCACGCCGAGGTGCCGAACGTCGCCGGTCGCGCCCCGCGGCAGGCGTTGCTGCAGGTCAAGCGGTTCGACCCGTGGTCGGTGCTCAAGCTGGCGCTGGTCCTGGCCGTGGTGCTGTTCTTCATCTGGCTCGTCGCCGTCGGCGTGCTCTACGGCGTGCTCGACGGGATGGGCGTCTGGGACCGGCTCAACGGCACCTACGCCGACCTGGTCTCCGGCGGCGGCCAGAGCGGCGGCGGCTCGCTCATCAGCGCCGGCAGCGTCTTCGGCTTCGCCGCGATCATCGGCGCGATCAACAGCCTGCTGTTCGCGGTGGCCCTCACCGTGGGTGCGTTCGTCTACAACGTCTCCGCCGACCTCGTCGGTGGGATCGAGGTCACGCTCTCCGAGCGCGACTGAGATCCGTGCCGTGGCGCCCCGTCGACGGGCCGCCGACCTGCGGATTCACCTCCCGCCCCGGTTCGAGGGGCCGGTGCGGGAGGCCTGCAGGGGGTCATGTATCGTCGTTCCTGCCGCAGGGGCCTATAGCTCAGTTGGTTAGAGCGCATCGCTGATAACGATGAGGTCGCTGGTTCAAATCCAGCTAGGCCCACTCCTCCCGGCACCGGCACCGAAGGTGATCGACGTGAAGAAGATCCTCGCTCTCCTCGCCGCAGCCGGCGCCGCGATCCTGGTCCTCCTCAAGGTCAAGAACCGTCCCGGCGAGGACCCCTGGCACGAAGCCACGAAGTGAACGCCTGCACCTCGGGCCGCGCGCGGTAGCGTGGGCCCCACGGGGACGTAGCTCAATTGGCAGAGCACCGCCTTTGCAAGGCGGGGGTTAGGGGTTCGATTCCCCTCGTCTCCACCACCTCTGACCAGCGCTAACGCTGGTCGCAAGATCGCTCGACCACTGTGATGGCAATGACAGTGGCAATGGCTACCGTCGCTGGGTGGCCAAGAACCCGCCGAAGCCCCGCACCGAGGGGATGATCCGGCGCCGCGGCAACTCCTTCCAGGCGATCCTCTTCGCGGAGCACCGGATGGACGGGCCACACGAGTGCTGGGAGGTCCGGCAGGTCACCTGGTGTGCTTCGTGGGCGCATCGGGAGTCGGTGTCGGGAGCCGGGAGTCGCGGGATGTCTGCGCCGGCCTGACGCCTTGTTCACCGACGCCGCGGTCATGCGCTCCCCGCCTCTGGGCTCGACCGGAGACAACGCCGAGTCGCTCAGCTCGTCCGAGTCATCCGAGAAGGCGTTTGGCTGCGCGTGCCACGCGCGGCACCTGGCTGCTGAGCAGGACACCAGCCACGGCGAAGTCGGTGGGCGGGTAGGAATGAAATCGAACGTTCACCGCCTCGGGTTCGGCCGTCGGTCAACGCTTCCGCTATCCGGGCACGATGCTCACCCGGGATCTGAGGGCACGTGACGCGCAGGTACGGCACGACGACCTCCTTCCACCTTGGGGCGCATCAGGACCGCCCCGCGGCGCCGCCGACCCGCGTACTACGCCTGAGCTCGCCGCCGCGGCGGTGACCAGTCGATGATAGGCGTGGTAGATCCTCGCGATCGCGAGAGCGCCACGACCGAAGACGAGCGCGGCGAGCCCGGTAAGGACTGCGGTGTCCAGCACGACCGGGGCCGGCGCTGCCACTGCCTGCCCCCCGTACGGTCCAACTCGTGACGACAGCGATGGTCGCCGACGCGCGCAGGAGGCAAGTGACATGAACACGACCTCTGGGCGGCGCGTCTGTGCCCGGCGCAAGGCGGCCTCGTTGGCCTCGTTCTTCCCGGGCTACTTCGCCCTGGTGATGGCGACCGGGATCATCGCGATCGGCTGCCGGCTCGTCGGGATCCCCGTGCTCGACCTGCTGCTCTACGCCATCGCAGGCGTCGGCTACGTCGTCATTGCCGGCTGCACCCTTGCCCGCCTGTTCGGCTACCCGCGGCTGCTCCTGGCCGATCTGACCGACCATGCCAAGGGCTTCGCCTTCACCACCGCGGTCGCCGCCAGCGAAGTTCTCGGCTCGGCGAGCGCGATCCTGCTCGGCTGGTGGACTCCGGCGCTCGTGCTGTGGTGGATCGGCCTTGCGCTGTGGGCCGTGCTGCTCTATACGACGTTGATCGCGGTCGTGCTGCGGGTGGACAAGCCCGATTTCGGAGCCGGCATCAACGGGACCTGGTTCCTGCTCACCGTCGCCACCGAATCCCTGGTGGTGCTGGGGGCGCTGCTGCTGCCCCGCCTGGGTGGCGAGCCGCTGGCGTTCGCCTGCCTGGCGTTCTTCTGCCTCGGCATCGTGCTCTACCTGATCGTCATGACGATGGTGTTCCTGCGCTGGACCTTCGCCCGGATCGGCCCGAACGAGGAGGACCCACCCACCTGGATCGCTGCCGGCGCGGTGGCGATCATCGTGCTCGCCGGGTCGAACCTGCTGCTGGCGCGCACGGCCGACCCGCGAATCGACCGGCTGGCTCCGGTCCTCGAGCTGCTCGTCGTGCTCGCCTGGGCCACCGCCACCTTCTGGTTCCCGCTCATGGTCGCCATCGGCGTGTGGCGCCACGTCGTCAACAGGATCCCGCTGCGCTACCACCCCTCGTACTGGGCGCTGGTGTTCCCGCTGGGCATGTACGCCGTCGCCACCTTCCGCATGCGGCTGGCGATCGGGCTCGACCTGCTCGGCTGGCTGCCCGCCGTCGTGCTCACGCTCGCCCTGGTCGGCTGGGCTGCGACGTTCACCGGCCTCACTCACCGCGGCGTGCTACTGATCGTCCACGTCTTCACGGGTGGTGAGGCAGGCCACGGTGAGGATGAGGATCCAGACAGGAAGCTGGGCCCGGGGAGCCCTGGGGACTGAGGAATTTCGCGCCGCCGAGCGACATGGATCAGGCCGGGCGGAGAGCGCTTCTCGGTGAGATGTGATCGGCCCAGCGGCCGACGTCAGGCCGTTGGATATCAGGTCTCGGGGGGCGTGGACGCAAGGTGGGTGAAGCGCTCCGCCAGGGCCATGCGAGCCGCCAGGGCGGCTGTCGCCAGCAACCATGTCACCTGCAGCCAGGTCGGCCCCCATAGCACCAGCGCGCCCGAGGCCATGATCGCGAGTCGGAAAGAGGCCCGCTGTGTGTCCTCGCCCATCCAGCCACCGTGCCAGCACGACGCGGCGGGCGCGATCCGCCACGTCGCGGAACGACCCCCTGCGGTCGGCGCCTCTCGAGCCCGCGACCATGGGTCGTGGCCCTCGATCATCGACTCGGCAGGGGACGCGCGGGCGCTACGTCCTCGGGGTTCTCCGGGCGTATTCCTGCATGAACGTGGCTTCGACCCGGGCCATGTTCTCGATCTCGGAGGGGTCGACGCTTCCGGTCGGGGCGTGGATGAGGCAGCGGGGTTCCTCGACGCCGATGAGCATGATCTCGGCGTCGGGGAAGGTGTCCTGGAAGACGTTGCAGAGCGGGATGGAGCCGCCCTGGCCCTGGTAGGTGACGTCGCGGCCGTAGACGTCCTTCATCGCGGCGGTCATGGCGTCGAAGCCGGGGCCGGTGAGGGAGCCGGTGAAGGGCTGGCCCTCGGCCTCGGGCCGCACCTCGATCCGGACGTTCCACGGCGCGACGTCGTGGAGATGCCGGGTGAGCGCGTCGCGTGCCTCGACCGCGTCCGTCCCGGGCGGGACGCGCAGGTTGAGCCGGGCCCGGGCGGAGGGTTGGATCGCCGCGGAGGAGCCGACGACCCGCGGGCAGTCGATGCCGAGGACGGTGACGGCGGGGCGGGCCCAGACGAGGTCGGACACGCGGCCGTCGCCGAGGAGGTCGACCCCGTCGAGGACGGTGGCGTCGGTGCGGAACCGGTCGGCGGGATAGTCGGCGCCCTGCCAGGTCTGGGTGGCGTCCAGCCCCCGGACGGTGGTGTTGCCGTGCTCGTCGCGGAGCGTGGCGAGGATGTGGACGAGCGCGGCGAGGGCGTCGGGTGCCGCGCCGCCGAACATGCCGGAGTGCATGGAACTGGCCAGGGTCTGCACCTCGACGACGACGTTGGCGAGGCCGCGCAGGCTGGTGGTGAGGCTGGGGACGCCGACGGCGAAGTTCCCCGCGTCGCAGACGAGGATGGTGTCGGGGCGCAACAGGTCGGCGTTGTCGGGCACGAACGCCTCGAGGCCTCCGGTGCCCTGCTCCTCGGAGTCCTCGCCGACGATCTTCAGGTTGACCGGGTAGTCGCCGTTGAACGCGCGCAGCGCCGTGAGGTGCATGGCGATGTTGCCCTTGCAGTCGGCGGCGCCGCGGCCGTACCAGCGGCCGTCGACCTCGGTGAGCTGCCAGACCGGGGTGCGCCAGGCGGCGTCGTCGAGGGGCGGTTGGACGTCGTGGTGGAAGTAGAGCAGCACGGTCGGAGCGCCGGGCGGACCGTCGGCGTGGCCGCAGACGGCCTTGCTGCCGTCCGGGGTCGGGTGGGTGGCCACGTCGCGGAAACCGAGTTCGCGGAACGCCTGGGCGGTCCACTCGGCCATGCGCTCGCACTCCTCCGGCGGGAACTGGGCGGCGTCGTGCACGGAGCGGAAGGCCACCATCTCGGCGAGGTCGTCGTGGGCGCGCGGCATCAGGGCGCGGATGGCCGACTGCAGGGCGGTGTCGGGCACGGCGGACTCCTACCGGGTGTCGGGTGCGGATGTGCTGGTGGTGGTCGGGGTGGCGGCGCGGGCGTGGCGGGGCCAGAGCAGCGCGACGAGTCCGCAGACGACCAGGACGAGGACGGCGAGCACCACCATGGTCACGGCGAGGCCGCGGGTGAAGGCGGCGACGGCGGCGTGGGTGACGACGTCGGCGAGGCCGGCAGGGAGGGAGGCGATCGCCTGCTCGAAGGAGGAGGAGTTGACCAGGGCCTGGTGGGCGCGGTCGATCTGCTCGGGAGAGAGCCCCGAGGCGGCGAAGGCGTCGGCGGCCTCCGCGGTGGTGCGTCCGCGCGTGATCGCGGAGAGGACGGCGACGCCGAGCGCGCCGCCGACCATGCTGGACATCTTGAACACCCCGGCGGCGGTGCCCGCGAGGTCCGCCGGCACCTCGCCCACGGCGGTGTCGGAGATCGGCGTGGACGGCAGGCCTTGTTGGTCTTCTGGAAGTACGGGGGCAGGTAGCCGCCGTCCTTCGCGACCAGCAGCAGGCTCCGCGACGGCCCGGACAGCCAGGTCATGAACCCGGCGAGGGAGGCGACGACGATGGCGAGGCCGACGATCGGGACCAGCCAGCCGAGGCCGAAATTGGAGAACACGGCTTCGAAGGCCTGCATGACGCCGGCGGTGAGGCTGATCTGGTCGGCCGGGACCACCCAGGAGATCGTCAGCGGCGGCAGGATCAGCACGACGAGCACGAGCGCGACCGCCAGGAACATCGCCTTCGGGAACTGCTTGGCCGGTTTCTCCAGCTCGTTGACGTGCACGGCGTTCATCTCCATGCCGGAGTAGGCGCCGAAGTTGCTGACGATCAGCACGATGCTGGCGATGCCGGTCCAGGCGGGCAGCAGGTTGTCCGCGGCCATGGGCGCGGCCGACGGGTTGCCCTGGGCCAGGTAGACGATGCCGCGGACGACCAGCAGCGCCCCGGGGATCAGTGTTCCGACGAGGACGCCGCTGGAGGCGAGCTTGGCGATCACGCCGATGCCGCCGCGCAGCGCGAGGAGCACTCCGAGCCAGTACACCGCGATGATCACCACCGCGGTGAAGACCCCGCTGGAGGCGAGATCGGGGTCGATGACGTAGGCGAGCGTGCTGGCGACGAACGAGAGCAGGGCGGGTTATAGAAGATCGTCATGGCGAACTGGTGCCAGGCGGCGGCGAAGCCCATGTTCGGGGACATCCCTTCGGTCACCCACCGATAGACGCCGCCCGACCAGCCGGACGCGAGCTCGGCGGAGACCAGCGCGGTCGGGATCAGGAACACGATCGCCGGGAGCACGTAGAGGAACACACAGGCCAGCCCGTAGACGGCCATGGTCGGCGCCGGGCGCAGGCTGGCCACCGAGGACACGGTCATCAGGGCCAGCGCGGTCCACGAGATCGTGCCCGCGGAGATCCGGCGTTTCGCCGGGGCGGCCGCCCGCGCCTCGCCGGCGCCGAGAGCATCGCTGGTCATCGGTGGTCCCTCCTCGGTACGCGACCGCTCGGCGCGCGGGCGGCCGACGGCACCGTCCGCGAACGTCGCGAGACAGCAGGACGGACCGACTCAAACGGTCATCCGTGGCCGCGCTCGTCCTCCACAGCGGGCGAGAAGACGCGGTGCCTGCGGGTGGACCGCTCGTACAGCACGGGCGCCACCACCCCGAACACGACGGCGACGGCGACGCCGAGCACGGTCTCGCCGAGGCGTTCCCAGAACCGCCCCGCCGCCGCGGACGGGTCCGAGCCGAGCAACAGCAGGAAGACCAGGAAGGTGGTGAAGGCGGGCATGACGTACCAGCGGCTGCCCACTGTCGCCGTCGCGGCGACGAGTGCCACGGCAGTCGCGACCGTGAGCAGCCACAGCGGCGCGTGCGCGCTCACCAGCGCGACGGCGGCGAGCGCCCCCGCCACCACCGAGACCGGTCGCCCGATCGCGCGCAGCTCGAGCTGCGCCTGTCCGGGCCGCATGACCAGCAGCGCCGCCGCGGTGGGCCAGCCGACGTGGTCGAGGTGCAGGGCGAAGCCGAGGGCGGCGCAGAGCCCTGCGGCCAGGGCGAGCCACAGGCCGTACGCGAGGTTCGGTGGCGGCGGATCGACGCGCCGACGTGGCGCCGTCTCGGGCCAGAACAGCGACACCAGCCAGCCGTACACCGACCCGGCGACGAACAGCAGGGCCAGCGGTGCGGCCGTCGCCAGGCCCGGATAGCTCAGCCCGACGCCGATCAGAGGGACGGCGAGCAGCAGCAGGATCCTCGCCCTCGGCCGTCGGGTGGCGAGGAAGGACGCGCCGAACGCGCAGGTCATCAGGGCAGGCACGGCGAGCCAGGGCGACACGGCGATCAGGCCGCCGACCAGCACGGAGAGACCCATCAACGTCCCGATGGCGACGACCAGGAGGCGGCCGCGCCGCCGCGGGACGAGGGGAACCGCCGCGGCGGGGACCACGCCGAGCGCCAGTGCCACACCGGCGTCGGGGTCATGGGGGAGGACGACACACGCGGGCAGGGCCAGCAGCGCACCACGTAGTGCCGCCGACCAGTGCCAGACCACCCAGGCCGGCGCTCGGTGATCCGCGGGCAGGCCGGTCACGGGACGACCGCCGCACCGACGGGGGTCGTGAGAGCACGGAGCACCGGGGCACGGTCCCAGCAGGCACGCGCAGGGGGATCACGCGTAGCGAGTGAGGTGCCCGGCGAGGACGTTCACGGCGCAACGAAGTGCCGCAGGTCTCACCCGTTGCGGAGGAGGAAACGGACGTTCGGCCCGTGACAGCGTCCCCGCGGGTGTCGCTACCGTCGATCGTCCGACGGTGGAGGTTGGGGGGACCATGACCACTCGCGCACGGGGCAGGAGGACACGCTCGCGCACGGGGCCGCCCTGATGCGGCCCCTTCCGCCACGCCCCGGAGCCGAGCCCGCCGGGCGGCACCACCACGCACCCGGCGAGCAGGCGCTGCTCGCCGAGCTCCTGGACATCCTCGGAGTGCTCGCCGGCCCCGTCCTGCTGGTCCTCGACGACCTTCACGAGATCGCCGCATCGCGGTCGCTGCACGTCGTCGAGATGCTGCTGCGCCATCAACCCGAGTTCCTGCACCTCGTACTGGCCGCCCGGCACGACCCTCCGCTCGGGCTGGCGAGGATGCGGCTGGACGACCGCGTCACCGTGATCGCTCCGGCGACCTCCGCTTCGACGTCGACTCCGCGGCGGTCCTGCTCAGCAGGGCCGGGGTGGAACTGGACCGACACCGCGTCGAGATGCTCGTCGCGCGCACCGAGGGCTGGGCCGCGGGCCTGCGACTGGCGGCCCTGTCCCTGCACGGCGCCCCCTCGCCCGAGCAGTTCTTCGAGCACTTCCTCGGTCAGGACCAGGCGGTCGCCGACTACCTCATCGGCGAGGTCCTCGGGGGGCTGCCGGCCGACCTCCTCGACTTCCTCCGGATCCTCGCGGTGTGCTCGCCGATGCCGACCGAGCTCGCCGCGCGGCTGTCCGGCAGGAGTGACACTGCCGCACTGCTGGAACGCCTCGAACGAGAGACCGCCCTGGTGACCGGGGACGGGCCGGGGCGCTGGTCCTACCGCATCCACGCCCTGCTGAGGGCCTACCTGGCCCTCGCCCGGGACGTGGTCGCCTGGTGCCGCGCGCACCTGGAGTGCGACGGAGATGTCGCCGTACTGCGAGCGCGGAGCCTCCTGCGTCAGGACCGGGCGGATCAGTCTCGGGCGGCCGTCCTCCCCGTCCTCGACGACGAGCTGGTGACGGTCCTGCCGGCCAGCAGGGTCCACGCGTGGCTCGTCCGGGCCGCGGCCGCCACCACACCCGCCGGCACATCCTCGCCCGGGAGAGCCTCGCCGAGGCGCTCGCGGCGGCCGGGCCGCACGGTCTGATCCGGCCCTTCCGCTACGCCGATCCCGCGTTGCCGACCGTCCTCATCCGACAGCGGGGCAGCTTCGGGCCCGCGGAACAGTTCCTCGATCTGGTCCTCGACGGCCTGGGCAACCTGGACACCGCGGCCTACGGCACCCCGGGCGATCTACCGCAAGCTCGACGTGAACAGCCGGCGCGCCGCGATCATCGCGGCGGAGGAGGCCCGGCTCCTCTGATCTGAGAGCTCCTCACGGACCGGTGGCCTCCTCGTCGTCGCGCTCGTGCACTGCTGCATCGACACGACCCGCAGTCCGAGGTCCTGCAGGCGCGCCAGCACGCCGTGCACCTGCGCGTCGTCGACGAGCGTGCCGTAGAGGACGGTCTCGGTGGGCACCTCGACCGCGGTCAGCTCCTCGAGCGCCTGCTGCGCGCGCAGCGACAGGCGTCCGGCCACTCGGAACTCATATCTCATCCCCGACACGGCCGACCTCCCACCGCCGTCGGTGCGAGCCCCCGAGCATCAGTGACCCTGCTCCACCCACCCGGCCCGTGGCGTCACCCCACGCAGATGACGCGACGACGGATCGACGAGGGACGGCTGCAATGGCGCCGCCGGCAGCCGGCCGCACCACCGCTCACCAGCCCCGACGCTGAGGAGCCCGCTCGACGGACGAACCGGGAGGGGAGTCCACGGCTGCAGCCCACACGATCACGGAGGTCGAGCGGTCCGCGGACGGCCTGGTCGTGACCTGCACGATCTCCGGTGAGTTCCCGGGCAGCCCGTTCGCCGGTCTCCAGTTCCACCTCGAGGAGTTCGCCGCCCGGAGCGCTGCTCGCCACCTCGTCGACACACCGGTCGCCGACGCCGACGCCCCGGCCCACCGCGGGTGCGGCGGACCGGGGCGTCGGCGGGTGGAGGGATCAGCGCAGGTCGAACCGGTCCAGGTTCATGACCTTGTCCCACGCCTTGACGAAGTCACGGACGAACTTCTCCTTGGCGTCGTCGGCGCCGTACACCTCGACGATGCCGCGCAGGATCGAGTTCGAGCCGAAGACCAGGTCGGCCGCGGTGGCCGTGCGGACGACGGTGCCGTTCGCGTCCCGCGCCTCGAAGACGTTCGCGGAGTCCTGCGACGTGCTCCACTCGACCCCGAGGTCGAGCAGGTTGCGGAAGAAGTCCTGCGACAGGACGCCCGGCTTGTCGGTGAAGACACCGTGCTGCGTGCCGCCGGTGTTCGCGCCCAGCACCCGCAGGCCGCCGATCAGGACGGTCAGCTCCTTGGCGGAGAGCTCGAGGTTGTAGGCCCGGTCGACGAGCAGCGTCTCCGGCTCCAGCTTCACGTCCGGGGAGATCCAGTTGCGGAACCCGTCGGCGCGCGGCTCGAGGTAGGCGAACGTCTCGACGTCCGTCTGCTCCTGCGAGGCGTCCGTGCGGCCGGGCGCGAACGGCACGGTGACGGTCACCCCCGCGTCCGCGGCGGCCTTCTCGACGGCCGCGGCGCCGGCCAGCACGATCGTGTCGGCGATCGAGACGGGCTTGCCGAAGGCCTGACGCACCTCGTCCAGCTTGGCGATGACCTCCTGCGTGCCGGCGTTGACCGCCCAGCTCGCCTGCGGCTCGAGCCGCAGCCGGCCGCCGTTCGCGCCGCCGCGCTTGTCGGTGGTGCGGAAGGACGCCGCGGACGACCAGGCGGTGTGCACGAGCTGCGAGACCGTCAGGCCGGAGGCGAGGATCTGCTTCTTGAGCTCGGCGGCGTCGGACTCCGACAGCAGCTCGTGCTCGACCGCCGGGATCGGGTCCTGCCAGAGCTGGACCTCCTGCGGCACCCACGGGCCGATGTAGCGCGAGACCGGACCCATGTCGCGGTGCAGGAGCTTGAACCAGCCGCGGCGGTAGGCGTCTTCGAACTGCTCGGGGTTGTCGCGGAACCGCTCGGCGATCTTGCGGTACTCCGGGTCGACTCGCAGCGCGATGTCGGCCGTCGTCATCATGGGCGGGTTCTTCTTGCCCGGGATGTGCGCGTCGGGCACGATCTCCTGGCCCTCGGCCTGCTTGGGCTTCCACTGCTTGGCGCCCGCGGGGCTCCGGGTGAGCTCCCAGTCGTAGCCGAGCAGCGTGTCCCAGTAGCTGTTGTCCCACTGGGTGGGCGTCGGGGTCCAGGCGCCCTCGAGGCCGCTGGTCACGGTGTCGGCGCCCTTGCCGGTGCCGTTCTGGTTCCTCCAGCCGAGGCCGCCGGAGAACACCGGGCAGCCCTCCGGCTCAGGGCCGACGAGGTCCGGGTCGCCGGCGCCGTGCGCCTTGCCGAAGGTGTGGCCGCCGCCGATGAGCGCGATGGTCTCCTCGTCGTTCATCGCCATCCGGGCGAACGTCAGGCGGATGTCGTGAGCCGTCGCGGCCGGGTCCCCCTCGCCCTTCGCGCCCTCCGGGTTGACGTAGATGAGGCCCATCGTGACGGCGCCGAGCGCGCCCTCGAGCTCGAGCGGGGTGTCGCCGCTGTAGCGCTCGTCGCCGAGCCAGGTGTCCTCCGGACCCCAGAAGACCTCGTCGGGCTGCCACACGTCCTCGCGGCCGAAGGCGAAACCGAAGGTCTCGAAGCCCATGTCCTCGTGGGCCACGTTGCCGGCGAGCACCAGCAGGTCGGCCCAGGAGAGGCTGCGGCCGTACTTCTGCTTGACCGGCAGCAGCAGGCGGCGGGCCTTGTCGAGGTTGCCGTTGTCCGGCCAGCTGTTCAGCGGGGCGAAGCGCTGGGCGCCCTCACCGGCGCCACCGCGGCCGTCGACCTGGCGGTAGGTACCGGCGGCGTGCCAGGACATGCGGATGAACAGCGGGCCGTAGTGGCCCCAGTCCGCCGGCCACCAGTCCTGCGAGGTGCGCATGACCTGGACGATGTCGGCCTTGACGGCCTCGAAGTCCAGCTGGGAGACGGCCTTGCGGTAGTCGAAGTCGTCGTCGCCCAGCGGGTCGGACTCGCGCGAGGTCCGGGTCAGGACGGACAGGTCGACCTGGTTCGGCCACCAGTCGCGGTTGCTCCGCGGCCGGTGCCCGGTGTGGGAGGCGGGGCTCGCCAGGGCCGGGTTCTCGCTCTCGCTGCGGCTCGCGGTGGCGTCGGTGCCCTGCGGGCTCGCGGAGGTGTCGCGGGGCTTCGGGTCGGTCACGTCAGGTCCTTCCTCACGGGGACGCCGGTCCGGGGGACCGGCCTGTGGTGGGTGCGGTCTGGTCGATGGAGGGCGCGCGCTCAGCGGCCCGCGGACGGGGTTCGGCAGGCGGGGCAGAGGCCCCAGTAGACGACCTCGGCCTCGTGGATCTCGAAGCCGGCGTCGTCGGCGGCGGTCAGGCAGGGCATCTGCCCGACGGCGCAGTCGACGTCGCTCACCGTGCCGCAGGAGCGGCACACGAGGTGGTGGTGGTTGTCGCCCACCCGCGCCTCGTAGCGCGCGACCGAGCCCGCCGGCTGGAAGCGGCGGACCAGGCCGGCGTCGGTCAGGACGCGCAGCACGTCGTACACGGCCTGGTGCGACACCGACCCGAGTCGCTCCCGGGTCGCCGCGATCAGGGTCTCGGTGTCGGAGTGCGGGTGCTCGTGCACCGCCGACAGCACGGCCCTGCGCGGCGCGGTGACGCGCAGCGCGGCACCACGAAGGGAACGCTCGATCTCCTCGCGGCTCTGCACGCCGCCGATCCCACCACGAAGAGCTGACTGGATCAAGTCCAGAACAGTGGACACGCGGAGACGAGTGCGTGACGCACGACCGAACCGACGTCGCGCGGGAGCGCCGGGCGAGAATGCGGCATGCGTGGCGGGGAAGCCGTCACCGCGTGGGGGGCGGCGGTGCCGAGGGTGACGCCTGCGGCGGCAGCGAGTAGATCTGCCCCGCCACGGCGTTGAGCACGGCGTTCGCCGTCTGCTTGCCGTCCAGCCCCACGGTCAGGTTGCTCCAGATCACGAGGGTGACGTCGTTGCCCGGGTCGAAGCCGACGACGAGGTTGTAGCCGGGCATCTCACCGAGGTGGAAGTACATGGTGGCGCCCGGGGCGAAGGTCTGGCGTTCGATGCCGTACCCGTACTGCGACGCGGTCGCCGGCTCGCCCGGGGCGGGTTGCGGGCTGTCGAGCCACTGGCGCTGGAGATCGGCGTCGAACACCCGACCGCCGACCAACGCCCGGATCCAGGTCGCGAGGTCGTCGGCGGTGGAGATCGCGCCCCCTGCGGCCCAGGCGTAGGTCGGGTTCTGGTGGGTGTAGTCGGTCGGCTGCAGGGTCCCCGCCCTGGCAGCGGCCTGTACGTCCGGTGGGTACGTGCTGTCCACCATGGCGTAGGCCGTGCCGCCGTACATGTAGCCGTGCGAGTACGGGTCGGGGATCGAGGTGTCCGTGCTCGCCGGCAGCGACGTCTGCGTCAGGCCGAGCGGACCGAACAGCCGGTCCCGGAAGGCCTGGGCGAGGGGCCGGCCGTCGACCTTCTCGACGATCAGCCCGAGGAGGGTGTAGTTGGTGTTGCTGTAGTCGTAGCCGGTGCCGGGCGGGAACTCGGGCGGGTGCCGGAAGCCGATGTCCAGGGTCTCCTGCGGCGTCCAGACCTTGCCGGGGTCCGCGTCGAGGGTCGCCGAGAACCCGGGGTCGTTCGTGAAGCCGTAGAGGCCACTTCGCATGGTCAGGAGCTGGGCCACGGTGATGTCGTCGCCGCCGGGCACGCCCGGGACGTACTTCGACACCGGGTCGTCGAAGCGCAGCTTGCCCTCCTGGGCCAGCTGCACGATCACGGCGGAGGTCATCGTCTTGGTGACCGAGGCGATCCGGACGTGCGTGGCCGCGTCCGGCGGCACGTCGGTGCCCCGCTGCGTGGTGCCGACGGCCGTCGTGAACCCGCCCTGCGGGGTGCGGACCTCGACGACGGCGCCGGGGATCATGAGCTCCTGGACGGTCTTCTCCACGGCCGTCCGCAGCGCGGCGGGGTCGATCGTCCTCACCACCGAGGGGGTGGTCGCCGTCGTGGCTGCGGCGGCCGAGACGGTCCTCGTCGGCGAAGCAGTGGCGGTACAGCCGGCGAGCAGCAGGACCAGAGCCGCGCAGGAGGCGGCGAGACCGGGACGCATGGTGTGCTCCGACGCATCGACGGGCCGGCTTGCGTGGTGCGTGCACGAACGCCCGACCGACGGTGCGGCGGGCCTGTTGCTCCGATTCCTCCCATGCTGTGGCACGGGCGATCCCGCCGCAGCCGCCGTCCGGACGAGCCACGATGGGTGCGTTCACGCCGACCGCGCGTGGTGGGTCGGCGGGCGGGCGGGATGATGGAGGTCGGGGAGAGGAGGGGAGCGTGACCGAGGAGGAGCTGGTCGTCGAGTTCGCGCTCGCCCGGCTGGACAACCCCGGCGTGGACCTCGAGGAGGTCGCGGCGCTGGTGGTGCGCCGGGTCGGGCCGGAACGCATGCTCCAGTTCGCCTCGCAGAACCTCGCGACCCGCGGCGAGCTGCGCGGGCCGCTGTTCGAGTCGGCGGTCGAGCACGTCCTGCGGGTGGTCCTGACGCTGCGCGACGGCGCCGGCGACTGAGGCGCTACGCGTCGGTGAGGTCGTGCTCCGGCAGCGGGCCGAGGGACGCGAAGGCCGAACGGTAGGGGCCGACGTCGCCCCGCTCGGTCCAGCGCGCCAGCTGCGCGGCGGAGCGGCGGGTCATCAGCAGGCGCGCCAGGTCGAAGTCCGAGGCGCGGATCCGCACCGGGGCCTCGTCGACGGTGCCCGCGGGCGTCCACCGCCACGTGTCGCCGACGAGGGCGACCGAGGGTCCGTCGGGCAGCCGGCCGGCCAGCCGCGCGGCGAAGCGGTCCCGGATCGCCCACAGGCCGGGGGTGTCGCGGGCGCCCGGGGCGTGCAGGGCGCCGCGCAGGTCCTGCTCGTGGATGATCACGTCGCCGAGCGGGCGGGCACCGTGCGCCCGCATCCACCCGCGCAACGGCTCGGCGATCTCCTGCCACTCGGCCACCAGCCGGGCCACCGTGTGCCCGCGCCGCTTCTCCACCTGGGCGGCGGTCCAGGTCTCGTTGTGGTCGTCGGGCTCGTCGCCCGCGACGACGTCCGCCCCCAGCCCGACCATGTGCGAGAACAGGTCGCGCACCGTCCAGTCCGGGCACGCCGGCACCCGCACGTCCGGATCGGGCGCGTCCGCGACGAGCGCCACGACCCGTTGCTGCGCCTGCGTCCACTCCTCGATCGGGTCCACGTCCGCGAGCCAACCACCCGGAGGAGGTGCGCGCGAGAGGGATGTCGAGAACCGCGGACCGGCTCCGACCACCTCCGACAGGCCCACCACCACGGAGGCTCCGATGGACTTCGACCGGCACTGCACCGAGATCGTCACCCAGACCGACCTGCTCGTCCGCGACGCCGGCGACGCCGACCTGCGCGCGCCGGTGCCCTCCTGCCCGGGGTGGACCCTCGGCGCGCTCGTGCGGCACGTCGACGGCGGCCACCGCTGGGCCGAGGCGATCGTGCGGACCCGGGCCACGGAGCTCCCCGACGACACGATCGTCCGCGACGTCCTCGGCGACGACGGCGGGATGCTGCCGGC
>NZ_JAJTTE010000028.1 GCF_021343995.1 Pseudonocardia terrae
GCCGTCGGAGCCGTCGGAGCCGTCGGAGCCGTCGGAGCCGTCGGAGCCGTCGGAGGGAGTCACAACGGCGCCGACGATAGACCCACGTCAGTCCCGCCGCCGGGCCGATGCGGCCAGCTCGGCCTCGATCCGGGCGCCGCCCGGCATACCGCTCCGGGCGCCGCTCTCCGCGACCGACAGCGCGGCCGCCACCGCCGCCCGCCGGACCGCCCGCACCACCGGATCCCCCGCCGCGAGGCCGGCCGCGAGGACGCCGTTGAACGTGTCGCCGGCGCCGGTGGTGTCCCGGACCTCCGCCACCGGATGGGCCGGGACGTGCTCGGTCCCGCCACCGGGGTCGACGACGAGCACCCCGTCGCCGCCGAGCGTCACCACGACCTCGGCGTTCGTCCGCCGGGCCAGGGCGGCCGCCCGGTCCGCCTCGGTGGCGGGTCCGTCGCCCGCGGGCAGCAGGGCGGCCAGGTCCCGGATCTCGGTCGCGTTCGGGGTGAGCACCGGCCCGTGCCGTAGCAGCCGGCCGAGCACCGGCAGCACCGGCGCGGAGTTGACGACACACGGGATCCCCTGTGCCGCAGCGCTTTCCACGGCGGCGGCGACGGCCTCCTCCGGGATCTCCGTGCTGACAAGCACGCATCCGGCCCAGCCCGCGGCCCCGGCGACGGCCGACCGCACGGCCTCCGGGTCGACGGCCGCGTTCGCCCCGCCGCCGACGGCGATCTGGTTCTCGCCGGCCTCGTCGACCACGATCAGCGCGACGCCGGTCGGCACGCCCTCGAGGACCGCGACCGCGCCGACGTCGATCCCCTCGGCCCGCAGCTCGGCCACGGCGCCGGACCCGACGTCGTCCGCGCCGACGGCCCCGACGTACCGGACCTCGGCGCCCGCCCGGGCAGCCGCGACCGCGGCGTTGGCACCCTTGCCCCCGCCGAACCGCTCCACCCCGGGCCCCACCACGGTCTCGCCGGGGCCGGGCAGCCGCGGGGCCCGCACCACCATGTCGACGTTGACCGCGCCGACCACGACGACCCTCGGTGCGACGTGCTCGGTCACGGGCCGGACAGCAGCCGGGCGAGGGTCTCCAGGTCGGCCTGCACCGCCGCGACGTCCCGCTCCAGGTCCTCGTCGCTCATGTCGGGGCGGTGGCGGACGGTGAACACGAGGTCGCAGCCGTCCTCGTTGGGCAGCACCCGCAGCGGGTTGGAGACGACCTCGCCGCCCGGGAGCGCGACGTCGTGGTCGAGCACGCCGAACTCGTTGCGCGGCGCGAAGGTGATCTCGACCGTGCCCATCGGCGACTCGGTGACCCACCGCCCCTCGCGCAGCTCGACGCACGACGAGGCGAGGCCGGCCGCCCACCGGGGCAGGTTCGTGGGGTCGGCGACGAAGGCGTACACCTCGGCCGCCGGTGCCTCGATCCGGACGCCGAGGTGCCGGCTCGGGAGTGTGGACACGGGCGCTCCTTCCGCTCGGGCCGCCACCCTCCCACGCCCCACCGACTCCGATCACGCCCACCGGCCGCTCCCCTACCCCACCCCCAGCTCCGCGGCCAGCTTCCGGGCCAGCGCGACCTTCTGGATCTTCGTGGCGGACATCGGCCAGTCGTCGACGAAGCGCAGGTGCCGCGGCACCTTGAACGCGGCGAGCGAGGCGCGGCAGTGCGCCAGCAGGTCGTCGGCGGAGGTCGTCGCACCCGGGCGCAGCTCCACGAACGCCGCGGGCACCTCGCTGAGCCGCCGGTCCGGCACGCCGACGACGGCGACCACCGCCACGTCGGGATGCCGCGCGAGCACGACCTCGACCTCCGTCGCGGCCACGTTCTCCCCGCCGACCTTGATCATCTCCTTGATCCGGCCGCGGTAGCTCACCCGCCCGTCGGCGTCGACGAAGCCCAGGTCCCCGGTGCGGAACCATCCGCCGGCCGCCGCGGTGCGGGCGGTCTTCCCCGGGTCGTTCCAGTAGCCGTCGAACAGCCCGGGGCCGCGCACGACGATCTCGCCCTGCGTCCCCGGCGGGAGGAGCTCGTCGTCGACGGGGTCCATCGCGGCCATCTCCATCCCGGGCAGCGGGCGGCCGTTGGTGCCGAGGCGGATGTCGTCGGGGTCGTCGGGCGCGGTGGTGGCGCCGATCCCGCCGACCTCGCTGCTGCCGTACGAGGTCAGCTGCACCGTCGAGGGCGCGAGGGCCTGCAGCCGGCGCAGCGTCTCGGGCGGCCCGACGTTGAGCATCAGCCGCACCCCCGCGAACACAGCGGCGAAGTCCGGCTGCGCGACGAGGGCCTCGATGATCGTCGGGAAGCAGGTGAACGCCACGGTCACGCGCTCGTCGCGGATCTGGGCCAGGGCGCGCGCCGGGTCGAACCGGCGGGTGGTCACGAAGGTGCCGCCGGCGTCGAGGATCGCGAGCAGCGGGTTGAGGAAGCTGAGGTGGAACAGCGGCAGGACGTCCCAGAGCACGTCCGCGGGGGTGCAGCGGAAGCGCGTGCGGCCCACCGCGACCCCCACGCCGACGACGGCCTCGTGGCTGAGCGGGCAGCCGCTCGGGTGCGCCGTGGTCCCGGACGTGTAGACCATCAAGGCGGTCTGCCGGAGCGAGACCCGTTCGCGGAACGGCCCGATCCGGGCGGCCGTCGCGTCCGGGTCCGGGCCTTCGAGATCGAGCGGGACGAAACCCTCGACCGGCCCGATCGCGGCCGCGACCCGCAGAGCCGGGAGCCCGTCGAGGGCGAGCGCCGCCGGGTCGCCGTCCAGCCCCGTCGCCGCGCGGATGAGCTCCGGGTAGTCCGCGGGCGAGTCCGGGTGCCCCGTCACGACGACGGCCTCGATGCCGGCGTCGGCCAGCACGTGCCGGACCTCGGGGACGGCGAACCGCGTGTTGACCGGGACCGCCACCGCACCCAGCGCCGCGCACGCGAAGAGGATCTCGACGCCCTCGGCGGAGCAGTCCGCGGCCACCGCCACCCGGGCCCGGGGCCCGACGCCGAGGTCCAGCAGCTGTTCGGCGATCCGCTCGGCGGCGGCGAGGACCTCGGACCAGGAGGTGCGGCCGTCGGGCGTGACGATGCCCGCCACCGGGTCGGCCGTGGCCGCCGTCCGCACGAGCAGGTCGGCGAGGGTGGGCAGCTCGCGCCAGGTCCGCTCCGCCATCACGCCGCCCCGGCGGACGCGGGTACGCGGGCGCCGGCGTGCCGGCCGGCCCGGTACCCGAAGACCATGCCCGGGCCGAGCGTGCCGCCTGCGCCGCCGTAGACCATGCCGGTCACCCCGGCCATCGCGTTGCCGGCGGCGTAGAGCCCCGGGATCGACGTGCCGCCGAGGTCGAGGACCCGGCCGTCGACGTCCGTGCGAGGACCGCCCTTGGTGCCCAGCGCCCCGCTGTGGATCTCGACGGCGTGGAACGGGCCCTCGGTGAGCGGACCGAGCGTGGCGCCGGGGCCCGGGTAGTGGTGCTGGTCGCCGTTCCAGCCGTCGTAGGCGCCGGCACCGCGACCGAAGTCCGGGTCCGCGCCCTCGGCGACGTGCGCGTTGAACCGGGCCACGGTCGCGGCCAGCGCCGGCGGCGGCACACCGATCCGGCGGGCGAGCTCGTCGAGCGTGGGCGCGCTCGTCATCCACGCCGGGGGCTCGGCGCCGGGCGGCAGCGACAGGAACCCGTAGCGCCGCAGGTACTCCGCGTCGAAGACCAGCCAGCAGGGCAGGTTGGCGTAGGTGAAGGTCGTCGGGTCGAACTGGTGGAAGGCGCCGCCGAGGGCGTTGTAGTTCGCGGCCTCGTCGGTGAACCGCCGGCCCGTGCGGTTGACCATGATCGACCGCGGCAGCGACCGCTCGCGCAGGATCAGCTGGGCTCGCTGCCGGCCGAACGCCTCGTCGCCCGGGATCTCGACGGTCGGGACCCACCAGGCCTCGCGCATCGTGCCGAGCTGCGCGCCGGCGGCCATGGCGAGGCGCAGGCCGTCGCCGGTGTTGGTCGGGACCGACGCCGGGCTGGTCATCGGGCCGCGCAGGAAGGCGCGCACCAGCTCCGGGTCCCACTCGAACCCGCCGGTCGCCAGCACCACGCCCCGCCGCGCCCGGATCTCCGTGCCGTCGGCGAACCGGACGCCCTCCACGCCGTCGCCGAGGATCAGCGAGGTCGCGCGCAGGCCGGTCCGCGGCGCGATCCCGCGGTCCAGCAGCGCCTTGAGCAGCCCACCGACCAGCGCGTGCCCGCAGCCGCGCAGGTCCCGCTCGCGGCGCTGGTCGCGGCTCGGCGGACCGGGCCGCCCGCCACCCATGAAGGTCTCGGTGAGCATCAGCCGCGGCAACCGCTCGGGCATGACGACCCGGTCCGCCCACTCCCCCAGCTCGCGGAACGAGAACAGGTCGGGGTCGAGCGAGCGGCCGCCGCCGGGCTTCCCGCCGGGATGCTCCGGGTGGTAGTCCGGCAGCCCGGGGACCACGTGGTAGCGCACCGGCGTGGCCGCCTCGATCCACCGCACGAACTCGGGTCCGGTGTCGACGAACGCCTCGGCGAGCGCGGGCTCGATCAGCCCGTGCGACAACGAGTCCAGGTAGGCCAGGGCGTCCGCGCGGCCGTCGGGCGTCGGCTGGTGGGGGTTGGCGGGGATCCAGGTGGTGCCGCCGGAGAGGGCGGTGGTCCCGCCGACCCGCTCCCCCTTCTCGACGACGGCGACCCCGGCGCCCGCATCGGCCGCGGCGACCGCCGCGACCAGGCCGGCCCCACCGGTCCCGAGGACCACGACGTCCACGGTCTCCATGCACACCCTCCCTGCCCGCAGTGATCACTGCCAAACGTCCGGTAGATGGCTCGGTTTTGTATAACGCGTGTTGTAAGCTCCGTCAAATGCCCCGTCGCATCGACGCCGACGCCCGGCGCCGCGAGATCGCCGCGCTGGCCGCCGCCCTCGTCGCCCGCCGGGGCACGGACGGCCTGTCCCTGCGCGCCCTGGCCGCGGCGGCGGGAGCCAGCACCACGGTGATCACGCACTACTTCGCGGACAAGAAGGAGCTGCTGCAGAGCGCGTACCACGCCGCCGTCGACCAGGCCCGCGACCGGGTACGCGAGGCACCGGGCGAGGACGACCCGCGCCGGCTCGTCGCGCTGTGCGAGGCCGTGCTCCCGCTCGACGCGCCCCGGGCCGAGAACTGGCGCACCTGGCTGGCCTTCTTCGGCATCGCCGTCGGGGAGGCAGACCTGGGTGCCGTGCAGCGGCGGCGGGTGACGGGGCACCGCGACCTGATCGCCGACGCCGTCCGGGCCGGGCAGCGGCTGGGGACCGTCGACCCGGCGCGGGACCCGGACGAGGAGGCCCGCACCCTGCTGGCACTCACCCACGGGGTCGCGGTGGAGGCGGCGTTCGACCCGGAGGACTGGCCGCCCGCCCGGCAGCGCGCGCTGATCACCAGGCACGTCGCGGCACTGGCGACGCCACCGTCCGGTGAGGACTCACCGGCTGCGCCGGCGGGCGATCCGCTCTAGCGTCGGACCATGAGCGACAGCGCTGACCCGTCGTCCGACACCCGGCTCGAGGCCCTCCGGCGCGGCGAGAAGCTCCCGAACCTGATCGCCGAGACGGCGTCGGGCTTCGCGGTGTTCGGCGACCACCAGAAGCTCCCCGGGTACTGCCTGCTGATCCACCGGGCCGAGGTCGAGCACCTCGACGACCTCGACGAGCCCGAACGGATCCGGTTCCTCTACGAGCTGTCGCTGCTCGGCCAGGCCGTCCGCACCGCGCTGCGTACGGACGGGCAGTTCCGCCGGATCAACTACGAGGTCCTCGGCAACACGTGGCCGCACCTGCACGGACACGTCCACGCGCGGTACGAGTGGGAACCCGACGAGTACAGGTTCCTGCCCGTCTGGCGCTACCCCGACCTGCGCGCCGCCGAGCACGCCGCCGGAACCCGGCACGAGGAGCTGAAGGAACGGATCGCCCTCGAGCTGCGCGGCCTGCTCACGGGCGGTCTGTAGCCCGTCGGGGCGGGGGGCCAAGATGGCGGGCGTCGCCCTGCCGAAGGAGATCACCGTGCGCCGGTTCGCCGCGCTCGCCGCCCTGCTCGTCCTGCCCTTGCTGTTGCTGCCCGGCACCGCCGCCGCGGACCCGCCCTTCCGTGCGCCGGACCGCGTCACCGACCGGGCCGGGGTGCTCGACGCCGCCGACCGCGCCCGGGTCACCGAGGCGGTCGACCGGCTGCACGCCGACCGCGGCTACGACCTGTTCGTCGTCTACGTGAGGTCCTTCGACGGCCGGGACGGGCAGCAGTGGGCCGACGCCACCGCGGTCGCCTCCCAGCTCGGGCGCGACCAGGTGCTGCTCGCCGTGGCGACGGACGACCGGGTCTACGGGATGTCCGTGGACGACAACTTCCCCGAGTCCGACGCGTCGATCCTGCAGATCCGGCGCAACGCCGTCGAGCCGGCACTCGCGCGGTCCGACTGGGCCGGTGCCGCGGTCGGCCTGGCCGACGGGTTGCGTGACACCAGCAGTGGCGTCTCGATCCCGCTGCTGGTCGGCGGCGGAGTGGTCGTCGTGGGCGGGGCGGCGTGGCTGGTGAGCCGGCGGCGCCGTCCGAAGCCGGAGGTCACGCCGCCCGCCCCGGTCCCGGCCGGCCCGCCCGACCCCGCGCCGGGCGAGTCCACCGAGGACCTCGCCTACCGCTCCAGCCAGGCGCTCCTCCAGGTCGACGATGCCGTCGGGACCTCGGAGCGGGAGCTCTCGGCCGCCCGCACCCACTTCGGCGAGAACGCGGTCGCCGGGTTCGCCGCGGCACTCGAGGCCTCGCGCGCCGACATGCTCGCCGCCTTCGAGATCCGCCAGCGGCTCGACGACGACGTCCCCGAGACCGAGCCCGAGCGGCGCGCGATGCACGCCGAGATCATCCGGCTCGCGACGCAGGCGGACGACCGGCTCGACGCCCAGGTCGAGGGCTTCGACCGGCTCCGCGCCCTCGAGGCCGACGCCCAGGGCTACGTCGACGGGATCGCCGCCCGACTGTTCGGGCTCACCGCCCGGCTGCCGGAGGTCGAGCGGCAGTGGGCCGAGCTCGGCCGGCGGTGGGCGCCCACGGCGCTCGAGCCGGTCGCCGAGAACCTGCCGCAGGCCCGCGCGCTGCTCGCCGACGCGCAGAAGGAGATCGACGAGGCGCGAGCCCGGCTGGGTGCGTCGCAGCCCGCTCTCGCGGTGGTCGACGGGCGGGCGGCGGAGGACGCGGAGACCCAGGCCGAGACCCTCCTCGACGGGATCGCCCGGCGCGGCACGGAGCTGACCGAGGCGTCGGGGCGGGTGCCGGCCGCGCGGGCGGAGGTCGAGCAGGACCTCGCCGAGGCCGCAGCACTGCCCGGGGTCGACCCGGGGGTGACGGCCCGGGCGCGGGCGGCGATCGAGGCCGCGACGGAAGCGGCGCGGGGCGCCGGCGCCGGATCCGTCGGCGGCGGCGCGGCGACGGGCGGGGCGGCGACGGGCGGCGCGGCGACGGGCGGCGCGGCGACGGGCGGCGCGGCGACGGGCGGGGCGGCGACGGGCGGGGCGGCCGGAGGCGGCGCGGCGACGTCGGGCGTGGGTCTTCCCGACCCGATCGCGGCGTTGCGGCTGCTCGACGAGGCGGCCGCGGCGCTGGACACGGCGATCGCCGGCGCCCGGGAGACCGCGGAGCGCACGCGCCGCGCGACCGCCGCCCTGGAGCAGGCGTTGGTGACGGCCCGGTCGGCCGTGGCGGCGGCGTCGGACTTCGTGTCCACCCGGCGCGGCGCGGTGGGCGCTCCGGCGCGCACCCGGCTCGCGGAGGCGCAGCGGCACCTCGCCGTGGCGACCGCCGGCGGCGACCCCGCGGCCGCCCTGCGGGAGGCGCAGCAGGCGGAGGCGCTGGCCCAGGAGGCCCTACGGCTCGCGCAGTCGGACGTGTCGCGCTGGTCGGGGCCCTCCGGGGGCGGCAGCGGTTTCGGTGGCGAGCTCGGCGCGCTCGTGCTCGGCGGGATCCTCTCCGAGGCGATGCGCGGCGGCGGCTATCGCGGCGGCGGCATCGGGGGCGGTTCCAGGGGCGGCGGGAGCTTCGGCGGCGGGCGCTCGGGCGGCCGCGTGCCCGGCAGCTTCGGCGGCTCCTCCAGCCGCGGCAGGCGAGGCGGCGGCGGCCGCTTCTGACGCAGCGCGCATTGCGTCCAATTCCGACTTCTGGGCGCGTTATGGAACCATAACGCGCCCAACGCCCACCTCTGAGCGCGTTATGGAGCCGTAGTGCGCAGGCGGGGGCGGCTCACAGGACCCCGCGGATCGCCTTCTCGAACCCGACGACGTGGGCGAGCGCCAGCTCCGCCGCCTTCTCCTCCTCCCCCGCGACCACGGCGCGGAGGAGGTCGGCGTGCTCGTGGACGTGCCCGGGCAGGGTCGGGAGCCGGTCGAGGAAGAGCACCCAGATCCGGGTGGCGAGGTTGTCGAGCCGCACGCAGACGTCCTCGAGGTGCGGGTTGCCCGTGGCGCGGTAGAGCGCCCGGTGGACCTCGACGTCGGCGCGGAGCAGCTCGCGCGGGTCGCCGGTGGGGTCGAGCGCACTGATCCGCTCCCCGAGCGCGGCGAGTTCCGCCCGGTCGGCGCTCCCGGCCGACCGCGCCGCGGACCGGGCGGCGAGCGGCTCGAGCGCGAGCCGCACCTCGGACAGGTTCGCGAGGTCGGTGATGTCGACGGCCGTCGCGAACGTCCCGCGCCGCGGGTAGGCGATCACGAGCCGGTCCCCCTCGAGCCGCTTCAACGCCTCCCTGACCGGCGTGCGCCCGGTGCCGAGCTCGGCGGCCAGGCGGTCGTCGTTGAGCGGGTCGCCCGGGCGTATCTCGAGCATGACGAGCCGGTCGCGGATCGCCGTGTACGCGCGCTCCGCCAGCGACATGACCTCTCCCGACGTCGCCACGCTCATGTGCCCTCCCCTGACGAACCCCTTGACCGACCTCGCTACGGTCCCTACCGTACCTCACGATTGATATACCAGTCTGCAAGATCTTGTCGCGCAGACCGTCGGACGGAGTCCTGCATGGCCGAGCAGCTACCGGAGCATCCCGACTTCCTGTGGCGTACGCCCGAGCCGAAGAAGTCCTACGACGTGGTGATCGTCGGTGGCGGTGGGCACGGCCTCGCCACCGCGCACTACCTCGCGAAGAACCACGGGATCACGAACGTGGCGGTGGTGGAGAAGGGCTGGCTGGCCGGCGGGAACATGGCCCGCAACACCACCCTGATCCGATCGAACTACTTGTGGGACGAATCCGCGGCGATCTACGAGCACTCACTCACACTGTGGGAAGGTCTCGAGGAGGATCTGGGGTATCCGATCCTGTTCTCCCAGCGCGGGGTGCTGAACCTGGCCCACACCGAGCAGGACGTGCGCGACTCCGTCCGTCGGGTGGAGGCGAACAAGCTCAACGGGATCGACGCCGAGTGGCTGGGCCCGGACGAGGTCGCCAAGATCTGCCCGATCGTCAACGTCTCCGCCGACATCCGCTACCCGGTGCACGGGGCCACCTACCAGGCCCGCGCCGGGATCGCCAAGCACGACTACGTCGCGTGGGGGTTCGCCCGGCGCGCCGACGAGGCCGGGATCGACCTGATCCAGGACTGCGAGGTCACCGGCTTCACCACCGACGGCAGCCCGGACGACGGCACCGCACGGGTCACCGGCGTGCGCACGACGAAGGGCGACATCGCCTGCGGACGGGTCGCGCTGTGCGCGGCCGGGCACAGCTCGGTGCTGTTGGACATGCTCGGCGTGCCCGCCCCGCTGCAGTCCCACCCGCTGCAGGCGCTGGTGTCCGAGCTGCTCGAGCCGGTGCACCCGACGATCGTGATGTCCAACGCCGTGCACGTCTACGTGTCCCAGGCGCACAAGGGCGAGCTGGTCATGGGCGCCGGGGTGGACTCCTACAACGGGTACGGCCAGCGCGGCGCCTTCCACATCATCGAACGGCAGATGGCCGCCGCGGTGGAGCTGTTCCCGGTCTTCGCCCGCGCGCACCTGCTGCGCAGCTGGGGCGGGATCGTCGACGTCACCCCCGACGCCAGCCCGATCGTCGGGCACACCCCGTACGAGAACGTGTACCTCAACTGCGGCTGGGGCACCGGCGGGTTCAAGGCCACCCCGGGCATCGGCTGGTGTCTGGCCGACACGGTCGCGAACGGCCGGCCGCACCCGTACGTCGCCCCGTTCGCCCTCGACCGGTTCGTCACCGGCGCGCTCGTCGACGAGCACGGCGCCGCCGCCGTCGCCCACTGACCGGGCACCTCAGGAGACCCTCGATGCAGCTGATCCACTGCCCCTGGTGCGGCCCCCGCGAGGAGGTCGAGTTCCACTACGGCGGCCAGGCCGGTGTGGCCTACCCCGCCGACCCCGCCGTTCTGTCCGACGAGGAGTGGGCCCGCTACGTGTTCGTCCGCGACAACCCCAAGGGCCGCTTCGAGGAGCGGTGGAGCCACAGCGCCGGCTGCCGGCGCTGGTTCACCGCCGTCCGGGACACCGTGACCTACCGGTTCGAGCGATGAGCCGCGTCGACGGGTACGGCCGCATCGACCGCTCCCGCACCCTGACCTTCACCTTCGACGGCGAGCAGTACGCCGGTCACCCCGGCGACACCCTCGCCTCCGCCCTCCTCGCGAACGGCGTGCGCCGCGTCGGCACGAGCGTGAAGCTCGACCGGCCGCGCGGGATCACCGCCGCATGGAGCGAGGACCCGACCGGGCTGGTGCAGGTCGAGGAGCCCTTCCCGGAGCCGATGCTGCTCGCCACCACGGTCGACCTGGTCGACGGGCTGGTGGCCCGCGGCCTCGGCGGCCGCGGCCGGCTCGCGGAGGTCCCCGACACCGCGCGCTACGACCGCAGGTACACGCACTGCGAGACCCTCGTCATCGGTGCCGGGCCCGCGGGCCTGCTCGCCGCACGGACCGCCGCGCGCCGGGGCGACCGCGTGGTGCTCGTCGACGACCGCCCCGCCGCGGGCGGCTCGCTGCTCGGCACGGAGCGGATCTGCGGGCGGAGCGCCTTCGACTTCGTCGCCGACACCGTCGCAGAGCTGCGCGCGGACCCGGACGTCCGGATCCTGCCGCGCACCACGGCGTTCGGGCACTACGACGACGGCTTCGTCCTCGCCCTGGAGCGCCGCACCGACCACCTCGCCCAGCCGCCGAGGGACGTCTCCCGGCAGCGGGTCTGGCGGATCCGGGCCGGGCACGTGGTCGTCGCGACCGGGGCGCACGAGCGGCCGATCGTGGTCGAGGACAACGACCGCCCCGGGATCATGCTGGCCGCGTCCGCCCGCGACCTGCTGCACCGGTACGGCGTCCTGGTCGGCCGGGAGATCGTCGTCTTCACGACCGACGACGCCGCGTACGACGCCGCCGCCGACCTCGAGCGCGCCGGCGCGCGGGTCACCGTCGTCGATCCGCGCCCCGGGGCGGGCGGGAGCGCCACCCACCACGCACGGGTGGTGGGGACGAGCGCTACCGGGTCGGAGGACGGCGCGGTCACCGCCGTCACCCTCGACGACGGCACCGTCCTCCCCTGTGACGCCCTGCTGCTCTCGGGCGGCTGGAACCCCACCGCCCACCTGTTCTCGCACGTCCGCGGCGCGCTGCGGTACGACGCCGAGCTCGGCGCCTTCCGGCCCGGTGAGCCGCTCGACGGCGGCACCGTCGTCGGGGCGGCGAACGGGACGTTCGACCTCGCGGGCTGTCTGGCCGAGGGCAGGGGCGAGACGCCCGAACCGGTTGCGCGCAGGACACACGTCCTGTGGCGCACCGAGGGCGAGCCGGCGCGGCAGTTCGTCGACCTGCAGCGTGACTCGACGGTCGCCGACATCGCCCGTGCCGTGGCCTCGGGCATGCGGAGCGTCGAGCACGTCAAGCGCTACACGACGATCGGCACCGCACACGACCAGGGCAAGACCTCCGGCGTGATCGCCTCGGGGATCACCGCCGAGCTGCTCGGCGTGCCGGTGGAGTCCCTGGGCACCACCACCTTCCGGCCGCCGTACACGCCGGTCGCCTTCGCGGCGCTGGCCGGGCGCCAGCGCGGCCGGCTCTACGACCCCGAGCGCACGACCGCGCTGCACGCCTGGCACGTCGAGGCGGGCGCGGTGTTCGAGGACGTCGGGCAGTGGAAGCGCGCCCGGTACTACCCGCGGCCCGGCGAGGACATGGAGGCCGCGGTGCTGCGCGAGTGCGCGGCCGCCCGCACCGGCGTCGGCATCCTCGACGGCTCCACCCTGGGCAAGATCGACGTCCAGGGGCCCGACGCCGGCGTCCTCCTCGACCGGATCTACACGAACATGATGTCCTCGCTGAAGCCCGGCCGGGTCCGGTACGGCGTGATGTGCGGGGTTGACGGCATGGTGATCGACGACGGCACCGTGCTGCGCATCGACGACGAGCGCTTCCTCGTCTACACGACCACCGGCGGCGCCGCGCCGATCCTCGACCACCTCGAGGAGTGGCTGCAGACCGAGTGGCCCGAGCTGCGCGTGTCGCTGACCTCGGTGACCGAGCAGTGGGCGACCTTCCCGGTCGTCGGGCCGCGGTCCCGGGACGTGATCGGCGCGTTCGCACCGCACGTCGATGTGTCGAACGCGGCCTTCCCGTTCATGAGCTGGCTGGACACCGAGGTCGACGGCGTCCCGGTCCGGCTGGCGCGCATCAGCTTCTCGGGCGAACTGGCCTGGGAGGTGAGCGTCGACGGCTGGCACGCGGCCGCCGTCTGGCGGCGCCTGCTGGACCTCGGTGCGCCCCACGGGATCACGCCGTACGGCACCGAGACCATGCACGTGCTGCGCGCCGAGAAGGGCTACCCGATCATCGGCCAGGACACGGACGGCACCGTCACGCCGCAGGACCTCGGCACGGAGTGGGCGGTGTCGAAGAAGAAGCCGGACTTCGTGGGCAGGCGCTCCTTCGCCCGCCCGGCCAACCTCGACCCCCTGCGCAAGCAGCTCGTGGGCCTGCTGCCGGTCGATCCCGACCTGAAGCTGCCGGAGGGGTCGCAGATCGTCGAGCTGACCGACGCGCTGCCGCCGCCCCCGGTGCCGATGCTCGGCCACGTCACGTCGAGCTACCGCAGTGCCGCGCTCGGCCGGACCTTCGCGCTCGCCCTGGTCAAGGGCGGGCACGCGCGGATCGGCGAGCGCCTGACCGTGCCGGTCGACGGGGCGCTGGTGCCCGTCGAGGTCACCGGCTCCGTGCTGTTCGACCCGGAGGGAACCCGACGGGATGGTGAGCCGAGTGTCCGGTGATGTCGTGACCGACGTCCTGCGTCCTGCCGGCGCCCTCGACGGCTGGGCCGGCCGCTTCGCCGCGCTGCCGGACTCGGTGACGCTGCTGGCCGAGCCCTTCCACGCGATGGTCGACGTCCGCACCGCAGACCCGGCCGCGCTCGAGCGCCTGGTCGGCGCCCCGTTGCCCGGCCCGAACGCGTGGAGCGGCGGCGAGCGCGTCACGGCGATCTGGCTGGGGCCGGACGAATGGCTGCTGACCAGCCCGTTCCTCTCGCCGGCCGAGCTGGAGGGGGCCGCGCGCGAGACGGGGGCCGCCGCTCTGCCCGATGCACGGCTCGCCGTGGTCGACGTCTCCGCCCAGCGCACCACGGTCCGGCTCCGCGGCGCCCACGCCCGCGACGTGCTGGAGACCGGCTGCGCGATCGACCTGCTTCCGCGGAGCTTCGGGGCAGGGTCCGCCGCGGTGACGCTGCTGGGCCAGTCCGGTGTGGTGCTGCTCGGCCTCGGGCCGTCGGACTACCGCATCCTCGTGCGGTCCTCCTTCGCGGCCTACCTCGCCGAGTGGCTGCTCGACGCCGCGAGCGAATGGCGATGAGGGGGCGGTGACGGTGCCGTGACGGTCTCCGCGTTCGACCTGTTCAGCGTCGGCATCGGCCCGTCGAGCTCGCACACGGTCGGGCCGATGCGCGCGGCGCTGCGGTTCGCCGGGCGGCTCGAGCGCGAGGGGCTGCTCCCCCGCGTCGCGCACGTGAGGGCGGAGCTGTTCGGCTCGCTCGGCGCGACCGGGAAGGGCCACGGCAGCGTCGGCGCGGTGGTGCGCGGGCTGGCAGGCGAGGCACCCGAGACCGTCGACCCGCGCAGCCCCACCGTCGACGACGTGTGGGCGACCGGGCGGCTGCGACTGCTCGGCCGGCAGGAGATCGGGTTCCGGGCCGAGGACGTCGTGCTGCACCGGCGGCGGACGCTTCCCTTCCACCCCAACGGGATGCGGTTCACCGCGCACAGCGGCACCGGCACGGCGTTGCTCAGCGCCGAGTACTTCTCGGTCGGCGGCGGGTTCGTGCTCGACGAGGCGCAGCAGGCGCTGCTCCCGCCCGAGCCCGAGGTCCCGTACCCCTTCGCGACCGGCGCGGAACTGCTCGCCCGCTGCCGCGAGGCCGGGCTGCCGGTCAGCGGGCTCGTGCTGGCCAACGAGTGCGCGCGGATGCGGCGGCTCCGGCCCGGCACCGATCCCGAGGCCGAGGTCCGCCGCGGGCTGCTGGAGCTGTGGGCGGTCATGCAGGAGTGCGTGGAGCGGGGCTCGACGACCAGTGGCGTGCTGCCGGGCGGGCTGAAGGTCCGCCGCCGCGCGGCCGCCCTGCGGCAGGCCCTCGAGGCCGAGTCCACCGCCGAGTCCGGCGAGTGGGTCACCCTCTTCGCCCTGGCGGTGAACGAGGAGAACGCCGCGGGCGGGCGGATCGTCACCGCCCCGACCAACGGCGCGGCCGGGATCGTCCCCGCCGTCCTGCACTACTACCGCCGGTTCTGCCGGGCCGCGTGCGACGACGGTGTGGTCCGGTTCCTGCTCACGGCCGCCGCCGTCGGCTCGCTGTTCAAGGAGAACGCCTCGATCTCGGGTGCCGAGGTCGGCTGCCAGGGCGAGGTCGGCTCGGCCTGCTCGATGGCCGCCGCGGGCCTCGCCGAGGTCATGGGCGGTACACCGGAGCAGGTGGAGAACGCCGCCGAGATCGGCATCGAGCACAACCTCGGGCTGACCTGCGACCCGATCGGCGGGCTCGTCCAGATCCCGTGCATCGAGCGCAACGCCGTCGCCTCGGCCAAGGCGATCACCGCGGCCCGGATGGCCGTGCGCGGCGACGGGCACCACCACGTCAGCCTGGACAAGGCGATCCGGACCATGCGGATCACCGGCGCGGACATGAAGACCAAGTACAAGGAGACGAGCCGCGGCGGGCTGGCCCTGACCGTCGTCGAGTGCTGAGGGCCCGGCGGCCGGGGAACCGGCGCTGAGGGCCCGGCACCGGGGACCCGGGCGACCGAGGCTCCTGTGCCGGGGACCCAGCGGTTGCGGGAGTCCGGTGCACGACGGACGGTGCTCCCATGAGTGGGCCGTCCCGATCCTCGCGGCGCTCCCTGTGGTGGCTCCTCGGCCCGCCCGTCCTGTTCTGCGTGGCGGTCGTGCCCGCGAACCGCGTCGAGCCGTGGGTGCTCGGGATGCCGTTCCTCGTCTTCTGGCTGCTGCTCGCCACGCTGCTCTCCCCGGTCTGCGTGTGGCTCGCGGCCCGGGGTGACCCCGTCTGGCGGTCGGCCCGGGGGACGACACCCGGGACGGCACCGCCGGCCGCCTGCACTCCCGCACCCGCGGCCGGCAGCGGCAGCTGGCCCAGCTCGTCACCCTCCTGGCCGGCGGGCTCGCACTCGGGATGACCTACCTGTTCCCCAACGCCCTCGTCCGGCTCTCGGTGATCTCCTACGAGGGGCTCGCGCAGCTCCTGCCGCTCGTCGTGATCGCCCTCGTCTGGCGCCGGATGTCGTTGGCCGGGGGCGTCGCGGGGCTGGTGGCGGGACTGGTCGTCGTGGTGATGTTGATGGCAACGCGGGCGCGATCGGGCTGGTGCTCAACCTCCTGGTCACGGCGGCGGTCTCGCTCGCCCGTCCCGGCTCGGCACCCGAGGAGCGGCTGGCCGCGCCCGAGCTCGTCCCCGCCCGTTCCGGCCCCGAGGAGGACCGTTGACCCGCACCACCGACCGGCTCGCCGACCTGACCGCCCGCGAGCTGCTCGCGGGCTACCGCGCCGGCGCCCTCTGCCCCGTCGAGGTCGTCGACGACGTCCTGGCCCGGATCGAGACCGACGAACCCCGGCTGCACGCCACCTACGCGCTGGACCCCGACGGGGCGCGGGCCGCCGCGGCGGAATCGGCCGCGCGCTGGCGGGGCGGCGAGGCGCGCCCGCTCGACGGCGTCCCGATCACGCTGAAGGACAACATCGCCACCCGCGGGGTGCCGACGCCGGTCGGGACGGCCGCGACCGAGCTGGTCCCCGCCGAGCGCGACGCCCCGGCGGCGGCCCGGGTCCGCGAGGCCGGGGCGGTCATCCTCGGCAAGACGACCATGCCGGACCTGGGGATGCTCGGGTCGTCCCAGTCGAGCTTCCACCCGGTCACCCGCAACCCCTGGGACCCCACCCGCACGCCCGGCGGGTCGAGCTCCGGCGCCGCCGCGGCGGCCGCGGCCGGCTACGGCCCGCTCCACCTGGGCACGGACATCGGCGGCTCGGTGCGCCAGCCCGCGGGCTGGAACGGGATCGCCGGGCTGAAGCCGACCTTCGGGCGGGTGCCGGTGGTGCCGCCGTACGCGGGCCGGGTGATCGGGCCGCTGTGCCGGACCGTCGGCGACGTCTCCCTGCTCATGTCGGTCGTCGCGGTGCCGGACACGCGGGACCACACCGCCCTGCCCGCGGCCGACATCGCCTGGCCGGAGGCGGCGGGCGCGGTGCAGGGGCTGCGGATCGGGCTGCTCCCCGACGTCGGCGTCGGGCTGGCCACCGACCACGCGGTGCGCGCCGCCGTCGAGGAGGCGGCGCGCACGCTCGAGGCGGCCGGCGCGGTCGTCGAGCCCGTGGCGCCGTTCCTGACCCGCGACATGCTCGACGGGATGGACCGCTTCTGGCGCGCCCGCGCCTGGTCCGACCTCGGCGCGCTGCCCGAGGAGCGCCGCGCCAAGGTCCTGCCCGCCATCCTCGAATGGGCCGCTCCCGGCGCGGACCTGACCGGTGCCGAGGTCTTCCACGGCTACAGCCAGATGGACGCCATGGCCGTCGCCGCCCACCGCGCCCTCGCCGGCCTGGACTTCCTGCTGCTCCCGACCGCGCCGATCCCGCCCTTCCCGGTCGAGTACGCCTCGGCCTTCGACGACCCGGCCCGGCCGTTCGAGCACATCGCGACCAGCCTGCCGTTCAACATGTCCGGCCAGCCCGCGCTCTCGGTGAACTGCGGTTACACGACGGGCGGGCTGCCGATCGGCCTGCAGATCGTGGGCAGGCGTTTCGACGACGCGGGCGTTCTGGCCCTCGCGATGGCGTACGAGGAACACCGCCCGGCACCGCGCCCCTGGCCGGTGGTGTGAGTGCCGGGTGTGTGAGTGACGGTGGTGTGAGTGACGGGGTGGGTGGCGACGGCGGAACCGTCGCCACCCACCGGCGTCAGGCGCGCTTGATCACCACCTTGAGCGCCTCGTTGGCGGCGGCGTCGGCGAACACCTCGTAGGCGCGGTCGATCTCGTCGAGGCCGAAGGTGTGGGTGCCCATCTTCTCGGCGGGGATCTTGCCGCTCGCGACCATCTTCAGCAGCGTCGGGATGGACACGGTGTCGACCAGCCCCATGGTCAACGTGACGTTCTGGATCCACATCTGCTCGAGCGGCAGCTCGACCGGCGCGCCGTGCACGCCGATGTTGGCGATGTGCCCGCCGGGGCGCACCAGCGCGGCGGTCGTGCGCAGCGTCTCCGGGTAGCCGACCGCCTCGATCGCGACGTCGACGCCCAGGCCGTCCGTCATCGCCGTCACGGCGTCGACGACGTCCGGGCCCGCCTCGACCGTGTCGGTCGCGCCGAACTCGACGGCCTTGCTCAGCCGGAACTTGTTGCTGTCCACGGCGATGACGCGGGACGCACCCCAGAGGCCGGTGGTCAGGATGGCGGCGAGCCCCACCGCACCGGCGCCCACCACCGCGACCGTGTCGCCGGGCCGGACCTGCCCGGCCAGCACGCCGACCTCGTACCCGGTGGGCAGCGAGTCGGCGAGGAAGATCGCCTGCTCGTCCGTGACCTCGTTCGGGACGGCGTAGAGCGACGTGTCCGCATACGGCACGCGGACCGACTCGGCCTGGGTGCCGTCGATGAGGTGCCCGAAGATCCACCCGATGCCGCCGACGGTCTGACAGTGCGACGGCATGCCGTTCTGGCAGTACGTGCAGCGTCCGCAGCGGGTGATCGCCGGGACCAGCACCCGGTCGCCCTCGCGGAACCCGGTGACCGCCGAGCCCACCTCGGTGACCGTGCCGACGGCCTCGTGGCCGAGGATCCGGCCGTCCGTCACCGCCGGGACGTCGCCCTTGAGGATGTGCAGGTCCGTGCCGCAGATCGTGGTGGTGTCCACTCTGACCACGACGTCCGTCGGTTCCTGCACCGCCGCGTCGGGGACCTCCTCCCACGCCTTGGAACCCGGTCCGTGGTAGACGAGCGCCTTCATCCGTGCCCTCCCTCGGTCGGTACTACCGCCGCTGATGGACGTTAGTGGCGCTGGTCACATGCGGGTGTCTCACTCTGCGACCGGCGGCTGCGGACCGCTCACCCCCGTGGGATCAGCCGACCACGCCGCGGTCGTGCAGGCCTCCGATCTCCGCCGAGCCCAGGCCCAGGACCTCGGCGAGCACCTCGTCGGTGTCGCGGCCGAGCACCGGGGCCTCCCCCGCCGGTCCGTGCTCCCCGCCCCAGCGCAGGGGCGAGCGTGCCGTGATCGAGGCCGTGCCGTCGGGGAGGGTGAGGTCGGCCAGCACGGGGTGGCGGCCCTCGCGGTGCGCCCCCACCACCTCGGTCATGCCGCGGTAGCGGCCCCACAGCACGCGGGCGGCGTCGAGCTCGTCGGACACGGTCTTGAGGTCGCGCGCGGCGAACCAGGGCCGCAGCACCGCGGCGATGGTCTCGCGCAGCCGGTAGCGCTCGGACTCCTTGGTCAGGTCGGCGTCGAGCGCCTGCTCCAGTGCCGCGAACACGTCCTCGGTGCCGGTGACCGTGCGCAGCGCGGCCCACTGCCCCTCGGTGAGCGCCACCACCATCACCCGGGCCCCGTCCGAGCAGGCGAAGTCGACGCCGAACGAGCCGTAGACGTGGTTGCCGTGCCGCGGCCGCTCCCGGCCCCGCTCCGCCGCCTCCGACAGCCAGCCGAGGTTCGCCACCCCGGCGAGCGCGACGTCGGCCAGCGCCAGCTCGACGTAGGTGCCGCGGCCCGTGCGGGACCGCTCGTACAGCGCCGCCAGCACCCCCGTCGAGACGCTCAGCCCGGTCACCAGGTCCCAGGCCGGCAGCACGTGGTTCACCGGTGCGCCGCCCTCCTCGAGGCCGGTGATCTGCGGGATGCCGACCTCGGCGTTGACCGTGTAGTCCACCGCCGGACGGCCGTCGGGGTAGCCCTGCACCCGCAGGTGGATCAGGTCCGGGCGGCGGCCGACCAGCACGTCGTTGGCCATCCAGCGGCGCCCGACGACGTTGTCCACCACCACCCCGCGGTCCGGGCCCGGCGCGGTGATCAGCGCGGTCACCAGCTCGCGGCCCTCGTCGGAGCGCATGTCGACGGTGACCGAGCGCTTGCCCTTGTTCAACGAGGCCCAGTAGTACGACTCGGCGTCGGCCGGACCGGTCCCGCTGCCCACCACCGGCCAGCGCCGGTGGTCGGTGTTGCCGCCGACCGGGTCGATCCGGATCACGCTCGCACCCAGCTGCGCCAGCGTCATCCCACCCGTGGGCCCGGCCACGAAGCTCGCGCACTCCACGACCTGCAGGCCCTCCAGCGGACGGCTCATCTCGTTCCTCCCCGGCTCGTGCTCGGCTCCCGATCCTGCCGCCCGTGGACCGCGGGCGCAGACCCGCCTAGGGTACGAACGATCGTTCGTCCCCTCACCGTGGAGGTCCGCCGTGCCGGTCACCGACTCCTTCGAAGCCCGCCTGCGCCGCGTCGAGGACGCGCACGAGATCGCCCAGCTGCGCGCCCGCTACTGCCAGTACCTCGACGACGGCCGCTGGACCGACCTGGCCGCGCTCTTCACCCCCGACGGCGTGTTCACCGGCCTCGGCACCGCCCGCGGCACCGCCGAGCTGGAGTCCTTCTTCGGCGCCCTGCAGGAGGGTCCGCTGACGGCGTGGTGGCACTACAGCGCGAACGAGACCGTGGAGATCGACGGCGACACGGCGACCGGCGAGACCCGGCTGTGGCAGCCCTGCGTGGTCGACGGCGAGGCCCACATCGCCGCCGGCCGCTACCGGGACCGGATGACCCGCGGCGCCGACGGGAGGTGGAGGTTCGCGGAGCGGATCGTGACGTTCTTCTACTGGACCCCGCTCGCCGGGGGCTGGGACAAGGGGAAGGTCGGCTTCCCGCCCGCGGAGGCCGCGCTCGACCGGGGATGAATCGGGCGGGACGAGTAGGACGGGACCACCCGCCCGGCCTGTGTCCGGAGTGCACAGGACCCCCGAATCGGCGGTCCCCCGGCCCTTGCCCTCGACCTTACGATCGTTAGTCCGGTCATGTGACGCTGTCGTCACGTCGACGGCGCCGTGTCGGGTCAACGGAGACCAACGGGCGAGGAGAACCCATGTCCCACGCGCACACGGACCACCAGGAGGCGACCGAACTCGACGCCGTCGTCGTCGGCGCCGGATTCTCGGGGCTGTACATGCTGCACCGGCTCCGCGACACGCTCGGCCTCTCGGCGCGGGTGTTCGAGGCCGGCGACGACGTCGGCGGCACCTGGTACTGGAACCGCTACCCGGGCGCGCGGTGCGACTCGGAGAGCTACTTCTACAGCTTCTCGGACCGGCTCTCGGAGGACCTGCTCGAGGAATGGACGTGGAGCGAGCGCTTCGCGGCCCAACCGGAGATCCTGAGCTACCTCCGGCATGTCGCCGACCGGTACGACCTGCGCAAGGACATCCGGTTCGGCACCCGGGTCGTCGCCGCGGAGTACGACGACGCGACCGGACGGTGGACGGTCCGCACCGACGACGGCGCGGAGGTGACGGCGACCTTCCTGATCACGGCGGTCGGCTGCCTGTCGACGACGAACCTGCCCGAGTTCCCGGGCCGGGACGGCTTCCGCGGCGAGTCGTACCACACGGGCGTGTGGCCCCACGAGGGCGTGGACTTCACCGGCAAGCGGGTCGCGGTGATCGGCACCGGGGCCACGGCGGTGCAGGCCGTCCCGGAGATCGCCCAGCAGGCGGCGCACGTGTACGTGCTGCAGCGGACCGCGAACTACGACATCGCGGGCGGCAACCGGCCGATGGACGCCGAGGACGGCCGCAAGATCAAGGAGCGGTACCGCGACATCTGGAAGGCGACCCGGGAGACGGCCTTCGGTTTCCCCTACGACGTCGCGCCCCGCACGGCCCTGTCGGTGTCGGACGAGGAACGGCAGCGGATCTTCGCCGAGGCCTGGGAACGCGGCGGGTTCCGGCTCGGCACGACCTTCAACGACCTGCTGCTCGACGAGCAGGCGAACGAGACCGCGGCGGAGTTCCTGCGGGCGCGGATCCGCGAGCGGGTGCAGGACCCGGAGATCGCCGAGCTGCTCTCGCCCCGCGACCACCCGTTCTTCACCAAGCGGCCGCCGTTGGAGAACGGCTACTACGAGACGTTCAACCGCGAGAACGTGACCCTTGTGAACGTCCGGAAGGCACCGATCCAGGAGATCACGCCCACCGGGGTCCGGACCGCCGAGGCCGAGTACGAGGTGGACGCCATCGTCTACGCCACCGGCTTCGACGCGATGACCGGAACCCTCTTCACCCTCGGGATCCGGGGACGGGACGGGGTCGGGCTCGAGGAGAAGTGGGCCGACGGACCCCACACCTACCTCGGCCTCGCCACCCACGGCTTCCCGAACCTGTTCATGATCACCGGCCCGCAGAGCCCGTCGGTCCTGAGCAACATGCCGGTGTCGATCGAGCAGCACGTCGACTGGATCACCGATTGCCTCCGCCGGCTGGAGGAGCAGGGGTACGACACCATCGAGGCCCTGCCCGCGGCGGAGGACGACTGGGTCGCCCACCACGACGAGGTCACCGCGACGACGTTGCTGCCGCGGGCGAACTCCTGGTGGGTGGGAGCGAACATCCCGGGCAAGCCACGCCGCCTGTACCCGTACGCGGGCGGGGTGGGGGTGTACCGGCAGCTGTGCGACGAGGTCGCCGCCCGTGACTACGACGGGTTCGCCCGTGGCAAGAGCGGAGCAGCCACGAACGGCAGGTTCAGCGGGATCGCGCGGGCCCGGTACACCGAGTTGGCCGAGGAGGCGGCCGCGGCGGCCGAGGCCGCCTCCTAGAACGGCCCGCCGACGCCGTCTCCACCGGCCTCGGCCTCAGAAGAGCAGCACCAGCCGCCCCCGGGTCCCGCCCCGCTCCAGGCGGGCGTGGGCCTCGGGGGCGCGCTCGGCCGCGTAGGTCTCGGCGATCCGCAGCGTGACGGCGCCGGACTCGGCCAGCACGCGCAGCGCGTCGAGCCGCTCGCGGTCCTCGGCGACGTCGCGCACCCATACCGGGTGCCAGGTGATGCCGCGCTTCTCCGGCCCGCGGTACCCGCGGACGGTGGCGATGCCGCCGCCGTCGCGGACCGCGGGCAGCAGCAGGTCGCCCTGCACCGAGCCGTCGGCCAGCGCGTCGACGCCCTCGGGCACCGCCTCACGGATCCGCTCGGCCACGGCGTCGCCGCGCGGGACCACGACGTCGGCGCCGAGCTTGCGCACCAGCTCGACGTCCGCGTCGGAGGCGTCGGCGACCACCCGCAGCCCGGCCGCCTTCGCCAGCTGCACCACGTACCCGCCGTAGGCCCCGGCCGCCCCGGTCACGGCCAGGGTGGCCCCGGGCTCCGGGTCGAGGAGGTCCAGGGTCCGGCGCGCGGTCAGCCCGTTCATCGGCAGGGTCGCCGCGTGCGCGTGGTCCGCGCCGGCCGGCGCCCGCACGACCGACCCGACCGGCACCACGACGTACTCGGCGTAGGCGCCGTGTGCGCCGTCGGGCACCACGACCGCCATGACCGCGTCGCCGAGGGCGAGCCCGCCCTCGGCGCCCTCGCCGATCTCGTCGACCACGCCGGCGGCGTCCATGCCGGGCACGTACGGTGGCGGGTCCTTGCGCTGCCGTTCGGCGCGCGACCCGTCCCGGACGTAGGTGTCGGTCGGGTTGACCGCCGCCGCGTGCACCCGCACCCGGATCTCGCCGGGTCCGGCGTGCGGTTCCGGTAGCTCGACGACCTCGAGGGCCCCGGGCCCGCCGTACTGGTTCACCCCGATCGCGCGCATGCCCCGAGACTCCCATCCGCGCGTCGCGGCGGCGCGCCCGGGACCCCGAACGAGGGCCGGATCTCACCCGGCGTCGCGCAGCACCTCGACGCCGACGGGCGCGTCGCCGCGCAGCGTCACGCGGTGCATCACGCGCCGGGCGTCGCCGTAGTCGCGGTTGGCGTAGTGGGCGGTGGCCCGGTTGTCCCACATGGCGACGTCACCCTCGGCCCAGCGGTGCCGCACGATGTGCTCGGGTTTGGTGAGGTGCGCGAAGAACAGGTCGAGCAGCGACCGGCTCTCGGCCTCCGACACGCCGTCGATCCGCACGGTGAAGCCGGGGTTGACGAACAGCGACTTCCTCCCGGTCTCCGGGTGCACCCGCACGACGGGGTGGACGACCGGGTCGAGGCTGGTGACGGTCTCGCCCTCCCACTCGCTGCCCCGGCCCTGCCGACGCTGCGCCAGGTAGTAGCCGAAGTCCTTGGCGCCGTCGTGCACCGCGTCGAGCTGCTCGGCGAGGCGCTGCACGGGCGGGGCCAGGGACTCGAACGCCAGCTCCAGGTCTGCCCAGTTCGTGTCGCCGCCCGCCGGGGGCAGGGTGACCGCGCGCAGGATCGAACCGAGCGGCGGGCGCTTCATGAAGGTGACGTCGGTGTGCCAGACGTCGGCGTAGCCGTCGTCGGCGGAGTCGAGCGCGTAGATCTCGGTGTGGCTCTCGTCGATCCCCGGGACGACCGGGTGCGACGCCGTCAGCTCGCCGAGGCGGTTGCCGAGCCGGACCTGGCCGGTCGGGTCGAGGGCGTGCTGGACGCGGAAGAACAGCACCTTGCGCGCGGTGAGGGCGGCGCGGATCGCGGTGACCTGCTCGTCCGAGGCGGTGGCGAGGTCGACGTCGTGGACGATCGCGCCGAAGCGCGGGCCGAGCGGTTCGAGGTTCAGGACCGCGGCGCCGGGGGTGGGCAGGGCGGACAGGGACGCAGGCGACATGGGCGGCTCCGGGGGAGATCGGCGCGGCGCGCACGCCGCGACCGGGGGTCGGGTGGGCGACGAGGTCGTCGACGGGCTGGGCCTCCGCGGCACCGACGGGTGCACGGCGGAGGTGCGGTGCAGGCGGCTCTTTGGCCGCCGCACTCAACCGAACCAGCAGCGCGTCGCCGACCCCGTCCAGAAGAGGTCGACGTCCACCGGACAGAGGGACACGGTCGTCCGACACAGGTCGACATAGAGCCGAGCCACCAGTCGGAGTTCCGGGGTCACCTCCGGATACTCGCGTCACAGGACCGTGGCGCGCAAGGGTGATCAGGCAGGTGTCGTCCTGCTCGCGGCGGTCGCGCAGGCCACGAGCCGGATCCGGCTCGGCACGGGCGTGGTCGCGGTCTGCGGGAGATCCTCGACGGGGTCTCGCTCGTGCCCGACGCCCCCGGGCTGCTCGACCGGATGTGGTGGGCCACGGGCTCCCGTCGCGGGATCGACGCCGCGGCCCGCGCTCTCTCCGCCGTGCGCGAACCCGTGGCGGCCGGGGCGCGGCGGACGGCAGGATGGACGGCGTGACGACCACCCCCGAGACAGCGAACGGAACCCGCCGCAGCGGTCTGGACCTCCGGTGGGTCGACCCCGGCACCCGCCCCCAGGACGACCTGTTCGGCCACGTCAACGGACGCTGGCTGACCGGCCACGTGATCCCGGACGACCGGGCGCAGGACGGCGCCTTCCGCGACCTGCGGGACCGGGCCGAGGAGGACGTGCGGGCGATCGTCGAGGGCGCTGCAGGGGCGGCCGACAGCCCGGAGGCCCGGCAGATCGCCGACCTCTACGCCTCGTTCATGGACACCGCCACCATCGAGGCCAAGGGCGTCGACCCGCTGCGCCCGCTGCTCGCGGAGATCGCGCACGCCGCGGACAAGGCCGAGCTCGCCGCCGTGCTGGGCCGCCGGCAGCGGCACGAGCGGGCCTCCCTGTTCGGCATCTACGTCTCGACGGACGCGAAGGACTCCGAGCGCTACCTGGTGCACCTCTCGCAGTCCGGTCTCGGGCTGCCCGACGAGTCGTACTACCGCGAGGACGCCTACGCCGAGATCCGCGCGAAGTACGTGACCCACCTGGAGAGGCTCGCCGGCCTGGTCGGCCTGGAGGACCCGGCGGGCCTCGCCGCGACGGTCATGGAGCTGGAGACCGCGCTCGCCGCCGCGTCCTGGGACCGGGTGACCAACCGCGACGCGGAGAAGACCTACACCCTGATGACCTGGGCCGCGGTGCAGGCCAACGCGCCGGAGTTCCCCTGGGCGTCCTGGCACGCCGCGCTGCGCGCCCCGGAGGGCGCGTTCGACGAGGTCGTCGTCCGGCAGCCCTCGTTCGTGCTGGCGGCGGCCAAGCTCTGGGAGGAGCTCCCGCTCGAGCAGTGGAAGGCCTGGCTGTCGATCCGCACGGCGTCGGCGTCGGCGGACTACCTGACCGGGGCCGTCGTCGACGAGGACTTCGACTTCTACGGCCGCACGCTGTCCGGCACCCCGGCCCTGCGCGAACGCTGGAAGCGCGGCGTGTCGGTGGTCGAGAGCGCGATCGGCGAGGCCGTCGGCAAGCTCTACGTGGAGCGGCACTTCCCGGCCGCGGCCAAGGACCGCATGGTCGAGCTGGTCGCGAACCTCGTCGAGGCGTACCGGCAGAGCATCTCCGCGCTGGACTGGATGAGCCCGGCGACCCGCGAGCGGGCGCTGGAGAAGCTCGGCAAGTTCACCCCGAAGATCGGCTACCCGGACAAGTGGAAGGACTACTCCGCGCTCGAGATCGCGGCCGACGACCTGCTCGGCAACGTCCTGCGCGCCGCGGAGTGGGACTTCGACTACGAGCTGAACCGCATCGGCGGGCCGGTCGACCACGACGAGTGGCTGATGACCCCGCAGACGGTCAACGCCTACTACCACCCGCGGATGAACGAGATCGTCTTCCCTGCCGCGATCCTGCAGCCGCCCTTCTTCGACCCCGAGGCCGACGACGCCGCCAACTACGGCGGCATCGGCGCCGTGATCGGGCACGAGATCGGGCACGGCTTCGACGACCAGGGATCGCGCTACGACGGCGACGGCAACATGACGGACTGGTGGGAGGCCGCCGACCGCGCCGAGTTCGACCGGCGCAGCAAGGCGCTGATCGACCAGTACGACGCGCTCTCCCCCGCCGGACTGCCCGACCACAAGGTCAACGGCGCGCTCACCGTCGGCGAGAACATCGGCGACCTCGGCGGCCTCACGATCGCGATCAAGGCGTACCGCATCGCGACGGAGGGCACGGAGCCGCCGGTGATCGACGGCTTCACCGGGCTGCAGCGGGTGCTGATCGGCTGGGCGCAGGTGTGGCGGGCCGCCACCCGGGACGCGGAGGCGATCCGCCGGCTCACGATCGACCCGCACTCGCCGCCGGACCTGCGGTGCAACGCCGTGGTCACCAACCTCGACGCCTTCCACGAGGCGTTCGAGGTCCAGGAGTCCGACGCGCTGTTCACCGCCCCCGAGGCGCGCGTGCGCATCTGGTGACGGCTCCTTGACCGTGACCGACGGGCCGGGTGAGCGTTTCGGGCTCACCTGGCCCGGCCGGGCCGAGTGCCTGCGCGTGATCGGCGAGCCGCCCACCGGGACGCTCGAGCCGATGCCGGCGGAGTCCGTGGACTGGGCCACCACCGGCAACGTGATCGTCGAGGGCGACAACCTCGAGGTCCTCAAGCTGCTGTCCCGCGCCTACCACGGCGCGGTCAAGCTGATCACGATCGACCCGCCCTACAACACCGGCCGGGAGTTCCTGTACCGCGACGACTTCGCCGACCCCATGGCCGCCTACCTGCGCTTCTCCGGCCAGGTCGACGACCTCGGCCGCCGGGCCAACGCGGCCGTGGAGACCGCGGGGCGCCGGCACTCGCGGTGGCTGTCGATGATGTACCCGCGGCTGGTGCTGGCCCGCGAGCTGCTGCGGCCCGACGGGGCGGTCTTCGTGACGATCGACGACACCGAGGTCGCCCACCTGCGGCTGATCATGGACGAGATCTGGGGCGAGGAGAACTTCGTCGCGACCGTCGCCTGGCAGAAGGTGTTCGCGAAGAAGAACCGCGCGCTGATCTCCGGCAGCCACGACCACGTGCTGGTCTACGCGCGGGACGTCGAGGCGTGGGACCGGCGGCTCCTCCCCCGCGGCGCGGCGCAGGAGAAGGCCTTCGGCAACCCCGACGACGACCCGCGCGGGCCCTGGCAGAGCGTCTCCTTCTCGGTGCGGTCGGAGGGCGTGGAACGGGCCGGGACGTACCGGTACGCGGTGACGTTGCCGTCGGGCCGCGAGGTGTGGCCGCCCGCCGGGCGGCACTGGAACGGCGACCGGACGCGGTACGAGGAGCTGCGCGCCGACGGGCGCATCTGGTTCGGCCGCGACGGCGACCACCCGCCGCGGGTCAAGGGCTTCCGCAGCGAGGTGCAGGCCGGGATCGTGCCGGACACCTGGTGGCGGCACGACGAGACCGGGCACAACCAGGAGGCCAAGCGCGAGGTCGTCGCGTTGTTCGGGGCGGACGAGCCGTTCACCACGCCGAAGCCGACCCGGCTGGTCCGGCGGATGCTGCAGATCGGCACGGGTCCCGGCGACCTCGTGCTCGACTTCTTCGCCGGCTCCGGGACGCTCGGCCACGCGGTGTACGCCGAGAACCTGGCCAGCGGGGAGGAGCGGCGGTTCCTGCTGGTCCAGCTGCCGGAACCGACGCCGGGGACGGCGTACGCGTCGATCGCCGAGGTCACCCGGGAGCGGGTCCGACGGGCCGGGGCGGCGCTGCGGCCGGACGCGCCGGCCGACGCGGACCTCGGTTTCCGGGCCTACCGGCTCACCGCCGCGGGCGGCGCCGACCTCACCGGCCTGATGCTGGCGGCCGGACACCCGCTCACCGCCCCGGTCGAGGAGGTCGACCTCGGCGGCGTCGCGGGCTGGTCGGTCGCCGGCGGCGCGCTGCTCGCCTGCCTCGGGCCGCTGACCCCGGCGGCGGTCGAGGCGATGCTCGCGCGCGAGCCCGCGGTGCTCGCGGTGACCGAGGAGGGCTTCGGCGGCGACGACGCGCTGCGCCTGCACACCCTGCACGCCGTCCGCGAGCGCAACCGGCAGGGCGTCGACCTCGCGCTCCAGGTGGTGTGAGTGCTCCGCTTCGACGCGACGCTCCCCCACCAGGCCGCGGCCGTCGCCGCCGTCGTCGACCTGTTCGCCGGACTGCCCCGCGCGCCGCACCCGACCTTCACCGAGACCGGCGTCGCCAACCCGCCCGGCCCGGGCTTCGACGCGCGGCTCCCGGCCAACCTCCGCGCGGTCCAGGAGCGGCACGGGCTGCCGGTGACCGCCGGCCTCACCCGCGACTTCGCCGTCGAGATGGAGACCGGCACCGGCAAGACCTACGTCTACCTGCGGACGGCCTTCGAGCTCCACCGCGCGTTCGGCTTCCGGAAGTTCGTGGTCGTGGTGCCGAGCGTCGCCGTGCGCGAGGGCGTCCTCGCGAGCGTCGAGGCCCTGCGCGAGCACCTGACCGCGCTGTACTCCGAGCCCTTCGACGCCGTCGCCTACGACGCCCGCCGGCTCGGCCGAGTCCGGCGCTTCGCCACCTCGGGCAGCGTGCAGTTCCTGGTGATGACCCTGCAGGCCTTCCGCCGCGACGTCGCGGGGCGGGGCGGCAACGTCGTGCACCGTGCGCAGGACCAGATGGCCGGGCGACGGCCGATCGAGGTCGTGGCGTCGACCCGGCCGGTCGTGATCCTCGACGAGCCGCAGAACATGGAGTCCGACGGCGCCGCGGCGGCCATCGCCAAGCTGAACCCCTTCTGCACGCTCCGCTACTCGGCCACCCACCGGAACCCGCACGAGCTCGTGTACCGGCTGGACCCGGTCGAGGCGCGGGAGCAGGGGCTGGTCAAGGGCATCGAGGTGGCGTCGGTGGTGCCGGACGGGCGGGCGTCCGAACCCCTCGTCCGGCTGCTCGCGGTCGACGCCGGCCGCTCCCGTGCGCGCCTGACGATCCATCACGAGCAGCGCGAACGCACCCTCTGGGTACGGCTCGGCGACGACCTCGCCGCGCTGTCCGGCGGGCGGCGGGAGTACGGACGCGGTCACGTCGTCGCCGACATCGGGTTCCGGGAGTCCTCGGTCACCTTCTCCGGTGGCCTCGTCGTCACGCCCTCGACCCCGGCCGGGACCTACGACGCCGGGGTCCGGCGCGCGCAGGTGATCGAGACGGTCCGCCGCCACCTCGACCGGGAACGCGTGCTCGCGCCGCACGGCGTGAAGGTGCTGTCGCTGATCTTCGTCGACCGGGTGGCGAGCTACCGGGCGCCCGACGGCGGGCTCGGCGAGGCGGGCCGCTGGTTCGAGGAGGCCTACACGCGGCTCGCGCCTGCCCACCCCGAGCTGGACCTGCCGCCGGTCGGGGCGGTGCACGGCGGCTACTTCGCCGGCGACCCGCGGACCGGATACGTCGACGGCGGCGAGACCGACGCCTCGGCGTTCGACCTGATCATGCGGGACCGGGAGCGACTGCTCTCGGCCGCCGAGCCGATGCGGTTCCTGTTCAGCCACTCCGCCCTGCGCGAGGGCTGGGACAACCCGAACGTCTTCCAGATCTGCACGCTCAACGAGACCCGCTCCCCCGACCGGAAACGCCAGGAGATCGGCCGCGGCCTGCGGCTCCCCGTCGACGGCACGGGCCGCCGGGTCGGGGACCCGCGGGTCGCGCGCCTGACCGTGATCGCCAACGAGTCCTACGACGAGTTCGCCCGCACCCTGCAGGAGGAGTACCGGGCGGACACCGGGCGCGGGATCGTCGTGAGACGGGCCGGCGAGCCCGACCCGGCCGTGCGCGGCGCCGAGTTCACGGCGCTGTGGGCGCGGATCGGGCAGGGCCTGCGGGCCCGGCTGCCGCTGTCGACCGAGGACCTGGTCCGGTACGCCGTCCGGGCGCTGCGGGAGGCGGGCCCCGTCACCGCGCCGCTGGTCCGGGTGCGGACGACGGACACCGCCACCGGCGAGTCCGTGACCGGCCCGGACTACGCGCTGGAGCCGGACCCGGGTCTCTCGGAGCAGGAGGTCGTGGCCGAGGTGCAGGCCCGGACCGGGCTGACCCGCGCGACCGTGTGCCGTGTCCTCGGCGAGGCGGGGCTGCTCGGCTGCGTCGCGGTGAACCCGGTGATGGTGCTCGACCGCGCCGCGTCCGCGCTGCTCGCGGCGTTGCGGGCACAGCTTCCGCCGGTGCTGGAGATCGCGGGCGGGGAGCTCCGGGCCGCGGAGGGGGTACGGGGCGAGCCGGTCGCGCTGCCGCGCGCCTTCGCCGTCGACACCCCGCTCGGGCCGGTCCGTCCGCGGGCCGCGCACGTCGACGGCGAGGCGGTCTACCTGTCGTCACCCCGGCCGTGAGCGGCACCGGTTCCCGACCGTGTCGCCGCGCTCGCCCGTTCCACCGTGATCAGGGCACGAGGACGTACTTGCCCGTGATCCGGCGCTCCGCGTAGCGCCGCAGCACGGCCCCGGCCCCGTCGAGCGGCGCGACCGAGGGGCGCGGCGGGTGCAGCTCGCCGCGGCCGATCCGGCCGAGGACGTCGGCCAGCAGCGCGGCGTTGCCCTCCGGTCCACCGACCTCGCGGGCCCAGTCGCCCCAGTCCACCCCGATCACCGCGCGGTTGCGCAGCAGCACGATGTTCGCCGGCAGCCGGGGGATCTCGCCGGACGCGAAGCCCAGCACGCAGAACCGCCCGCCCGTGCGCAGCGCCCGCAACGACGACTCGGCCGCCGCTCCGCCGACAGGGTCGATCACGACGTCGGCGCCGCCCTCCGTCGCCGCGCGGATCGCGTCCTTGAGGTCGGCGTAGTCGATCGTCACCTCGGCGCCCGCGGCCTTGGCCGCGGCCCGCTTCTCCTCCGACGACGCCACCGCCACCACCCGCGCGCCCAGGCTCCGCGCCACGTCGACGGCCGCCAGCCCGATCCCGCCGCCCGCGCCGAGTACGACGACCTGCTCGCCGGGTGCGATCGTCACCCGCTGCGTGACGGCGAAGACGAGCGTCGCGTAGCTCTCCATCGCCGAGGCGGCGACGGCGACGTCGACGCCCGCGGGGACCGGGACCGCGAGCGTCGCCCGGACCGTGATGTGCGAGGTGAACCCGCCGAACCCGGTCACCGAGGCGGCCACGACACTGCCGACCTCGCTGGTGTCCACGCCCTCGCCGACCGCCACGACCCGTCCCGCGACCGCCGACCCCGGGGTGAACGGCAGCGGCGGCTTCACCTGGTAGCCGCCGCGGACGATCAGGCCGTCGACGAAGCTGACGCCGGCCGCGCCGACCTCGATCAGGACCTCACCGTGGCCGGGGGCCGGGGTGGGCTCCTCGACCACGGTGAGCAGTTCCGGATCGCCGAACTCGGTGCAGACCACACGCAACATCGGTCCACCCTGGCCGATCGTCCGTTCGGTGTCCCGGGGCCGTGAGCACGGCCACGGCCCGAGGGTCAGAGGCTCTTGAGCACCGCGTCGGCCGAGCTGACCGTCACGTCGGTGGGCTTCTCCTCCACCCACAGGCTCTTCACGACGCCGTTCTCCAGCACCGCGGCGTAGCGCTGCGAGCGCATCCCGAGTCCGAAGCCCGAGCCGTCCATCGTGAGGCCGACCGCCTTGGCGAAGTCGCCGTTGCCGTCGCCGAGCATCAGGATCTTGCCCCCGACCTCACGGGACTTCCCCCAGGCGTCCATCACGAACGCGTCGTTGACGGCGACGCAGGCGATCGTGTCGACACCCTTCGCCCTCAGCTCGCCGGCCCGCAGCACGTACTCGGGCAGGTGCTGGTCCGAGCAGGCGGGGGTGAAGGCGCCGGGCACGCCGAAGAGCACCACGGTGCCCGAGCCCAGGACGTCCTTGCTCTGCACCGGCGTCGGGCCACCGTCGCGGACGGTGATGAGGGTGACGTCCGGGACGGTGTCGCCGATCGAGAGGGTCACTCCGAGCTCCTCGCTGCTAGGGAAGATGCGGACGCCTCACGCTAGCGCTGCTCCGCGCCCTGTCGGCAGGTCGATGCGGTCGGTGCGCCCGTCCCGGTGCGTCCGCCCCCACCTTCCGGTGAGGCGGCGGCCACCCTGCGGGCCCCCGGCGCCGTCGTGGGGCACCCTGGTCGCGTGCCCCGCTCGCAGCCCGAACCGCCGCCGCCGCGGCTGTCCCGCTACTGGAACGGCTACGTCGCGGACTGCGAGGGCTCCGTCGCCCGGTTCCGGCGGATCGTCTCGGCCATCCCGGTCAGCCCGGCGCAGGAGTGGCTGGACCGGATCGCCGCGCAGCTCGACGGCGAGCTCGGCGCGGTCCGCCGGCTCGCCATCGTCGGCGACTCCATCGAGCCCGCCCGCTTCCGGGTGCGCGAGGCGCCGGCCCGGCGCATCTCCCAACGGCTCGACGAGGCCCGCGCGTCCTTCGCCGACGCCGTCACCCAGGCCGCCACCATCGCCGAGCAGGCCGCGCTCGACCCGGCGCACGCCGGCGTCACGGCCCAGCTGGAGGTGCTGGCCCAGCAGGCGTCCGAGCTGGCGCTCGGGCCGGCGCCCGCCGAGCCCGAGCCGGAGGAGCCGCGGCGCCGGTGGGGGCGTCGGCGGGAGGCGTGACGCTCAGTCCCACCAGAACCGCCACTGCCGCGCGCCCCGGATCAGGTCGGCGTAGCTGCGCAGGGTGAAGATCCGGCCGTCCTGCGGGTCCTGCTGGTCGGGGCAGAAGGCGAAGTGCTCGGCCGCGACCGTCTCGCACTCCTGCCGGGTCATCGGCGGTGCGGCGACCGAGAGGATCAGCGTGGCGGCGTCGAGCTCCACGAGGACGGCGCCGAAGCGCTCCTCCCAGCTGCGCAGCACCGCGGAGATCTCCGCGACGTCCTGGTCGTAGTTGGCGGCGCCGCTCCAGTCCACCACGGCCGGGACGTCGGCCGGGCGCGAGGCGTCGACCACGGCGAGCGCCGAGTTCCAGGAGCGCTCGCGGGCCCACCGGGCGGCGGCGACCACCGGCAGGTCGCCCTCGAGCGCCGTCGCGTTGCGGTCCGGCACGGGCAGCAGGCCCGGCCACGCCGGCAGCGGCTCCGAGCACGAGCAGGTCGGCGGGCACGGTCCGGGCCAGGCCTGCTCGAGGAGCCGGGCCGGGTCCGCCCGCGCGACGTCGAGCAGCCGGGCCGTGCGCTCCGCGCCCGTGAGCGGCCCGACGCGGCCGATGGTCCAGTTGGTGATCCACACCGGACAGCGGCCGGTCGTCGGCGCCGCCCGGAGCAGCTCCTCGTAGACGTCGGGGTTCGGGAGGTCGTGGAGGTCGAAGGGGAGGTGGGTGTCGATCGTCGTCATGCCCGGTTGGACGGGGCGGGTGGCGTGAGGGGTCCGGGCCGTGGCGAGGTGTTCACGGCAGTGAACGGGTCGCGCTGGTCGGACCGCACCCGGGTCGCGCGAGTCGGCGACGGCCTACCCCACCTGCCCCTCCGCGGCCCCACCCGCGGAGTCGGCGGGGCGGAGGGTGAAGAGGATCTCGGCGCCCGTCACCCGCAGCACCCGCTGCAACGTGCCGCTCGCACCGGCGAGGGTGACGGTGCCGCCCCGGCGGGCGGCGCGACGCTGCAGGCCGATCAGGGCGGCGAGGCCGGCGGAGTCGCAGAAGTCGAGTCCGGCGACGTCGATCACCAGGTCCGCCGGCAGGCCCGGGCCGGGCTCCTCGGCGATCGCACGGACGTGCTCCTCCAGGCTCGGCGCCGTGCCGAACGTCAGGTCGCCGACCAGCACCAGCGTCACCTGCGCCGCCTCCGCACGCGCCTGCACACGCAGCGGCTGGGGACGCGTGGGGTCGCGGTGCACCCCGGAATTGGCGCTCATACCGTGGCCTCCCTGATGGTGGCCGCCCCGTCGACGGGTGCGGCCGGACGGTCCTGCAGCTGCGCCGCACCGCGGCGCAGACACTCCTGGGCGAAGGGGAAGTCATGCAACCCGGCAGGGAACTCGGTCCGGCCGTCGAGCACCCGGGTCGCGGCGACGACGAGCTCGCCCCGCCGCGCGCGCAGGCTCGCGTACTCGGGCCCGGGACCACCCTCGCCGAGCTGGTCCGGCTCGGGCTCCGGCCACGGCAGTTCGTCGAGCAGCCGAACCGCCTCGACGGCGTCGGGCGCCCAGGCGTCGACGCCCAGCCGCCGGGCCCAGCGGCCGTCGCCGAAGCCCGGCCCACCGGCCAGCACAGGTGTGCCGGTCCGCTGCGCGGCGACGATCGTGCGGTGCGCGGCGGGCAGGTGGACGGGCAGCGCACAGCTGACGGCGACCACGTCCGGACCCTCCTGGTGCAGGTGGGCCAGCGAGGGGGTCACGGGCGGTCCTCCACGGCCGGGGCCGGCAGGGCCAGGGGCGCCTGGACGACGAGGACCGCGATGTCGTCGTGCGCGCCGGAGGCGAGCCAGCGGGTGGTGTGCTGCTCGACCCGCTCGGCGATCGCGGGCGCGGGCATCACGTGCGCGCCCGCCAGCAGCGCGGCCAGCCGCGTCTCGCCGAGGGTCTCGCGCCCGTCGACGCCGCCGCGGGCCTCGCTGACGCCGTCCGTGCAGAGCACGCAGGCCTCGCCCGGGGCGAGCCGGACGGTGCGCGAGGCGAACCGGGCGCCGGGGACGGCGCCGACCAGCATCCCGCCGATCTCGACCTCCTCGACCCCGTCGCGGCGGACGACGAGCGGGGGCAGGTGCCCGCCGCCGGCCAGCTCCAGCTCCAGGCCGCCGTCGGCCGCGCCGAAGGCCATCCCGGGCAGCCGCGGCAGCTCCGGCTGCTGCAGGCTCCGCTTGAGCACGGCTGCCGTCCCGGCCTGACCCGCACAGAGCGAGGCCGCGGCGAGCGCCAGCCCGGAACGCTGGGCGAACTCCTCGGTGAGCGCCTGGTCGACGCCCGGGGCGGCCGCCGAGTCGGCCTCGTGGCGCAGCAGCACCAGCGCGCCTGCGGGGACGCCGTTGCCGGGCAGGGAGATCAGCGCCGCGGCGGCGGGTGCGCCTGTCGACCCGGCCGCCCATGGCTGCCCGGCGAGATCCTCGGCCAGCAACGGGCGTGGCCCGGTGGCGATCCCCGCCAGCGCGTCGCGCAGCTCGGCGGGCATGTCGGCGACGTCCGTGCGGCCGCTGCGGGCGACCCGGTCCCCGGTGCAGGCGAACCACTCCGACACGCCGCCGCGGACCGGCAGCACGACGACCGCGAGGTCCGCCAGCTCCGACGACGCCAGCTCCACGACCGCCCGCGCGGTGCGCCCCGGGTGCAGCGACAGCCCGAGCCGGCGGCTGGCGGTCGCGAGGAAGCGCGAGCGGGCGCGCTCCGCGAGCAGGTTGTCGAGCCGCCTGCGGTGCTCGGTGACGTCCTCGACGTGCCAGGCCACCCAGCCGTCCGGCAGCTCCTGGCGGCGGGCCCGCAGGGCGCGGCCGCCCAGCTCGAGCTCGGCCGGGCCGTCGTCCGGGCCTCCGGTGAGCCCGGCCGCCACGGGCCCGGGCAGCAGTTCCGCCTCGCGCAGGCCCGGCAGCAGGCGGCGGGCCGCGGCATTGGCGCGGCGGACGAGGCCGCGCTCGTCGACGGAGAGGACGCCGAAGTCGGCGCCGTCGAGCAGCCGGTCGGCGAGGGTGCGGGCAGGGGTGCGCGGGGGGACGACCCTCGGTGCGACCGAGGCGACCGGGTGGGCCGGGTCGACCGGATGGGCCGGGTGGGCCGGGTGGGCCGGGTGGTCCACGGAGCCCCCGCCGATCCCCGCCGTCATCCGACCCGCGTCGGCGTCCTTGCTGCGGATGATCGCGCTCCCCTCCCGACGCGGACGCACTGGGATGCGGCGCGCACGTCTCGCCAGGTTGACCGTTCAAGGCGTGATCGACCGCGGTGGACCGTGGCGGCGCCGACTGCCCCGTATCCTCGCGCCGGTGAGACGACGCCGCCCGGCCCCGCTCCCGCAGCGGCACGGGCTCGACCCGGTCCGGCTGCGCACGCCGGACCAGGGACCGTGGCGGACCATGCGCGAGCACCTGGTCGAGCGGCTGCCGCGGGTGGAGCCGGGCCGGATCGAGGAGATGCTCCGCGAGGAGCGGATCGTCGGCCTCGACGGGCCCCTCGCGGTCGACGCGCCCTTCGTGCCGGCGTCGTTCGTCTGGTTCCACCGGGATCTGCCCGAGGAGGTCCCGGTCCCCTTCGAGATCGGGATCGTGCACCGCGACGAGGACCTCCTCGTCGTCGACAAACCGCACTTCCTGGCCACGATCCCGCGGGGACGGCACGTCCTGGAGACCGCGCTCGTGCGGCTGCGGCACCGGCTCGACCTCCCGCAGCTCTCCCCCGCCCACCGGCTCGACCGGGTCACCGCCGGGCTGGTGCTGTTCGTGGTCCGCCCGGAGCTGCGCGGCCGCTACCAGACGATGTTCCGGGACCGGCGGGTCCGCAAGACCTACGAGGCCGTCGCGCCCTACCGGCCGGACCTCGAGCTGCCGTGCACGGTGCGCAGCCGGATCGTCAAGGAGCGCGGGGTGATCCGCGCCTACGAGGTGCCCGGCGAGCCGAACGCCGAGACCCGGGTGGAGCTGCTCGAGCGGCGCGGCGGCCACGGCCGTTACCGGCTGCACCCGCACACCGGGCGCACCCACCAGCTGCGGCTGCACCTGGCCGGGCTCGGCATCCCGATCGTGGGCGACGACTTCTACCCCGACCTGCACGAGACCCCGCTCGACGACTTCTCCTCGCCGCTGCAGCTGCTCGCCCGCACCCTGGAGTTCACCGATCCGGTGAGCGGCACGGAGCGGCGGTTCGACAGCCGGCTGCGGCTGCGGTCCTGGCCGGAGAACGGTCCGGTGGGCGGGTGAGCGGCCGCCCGGGCCGCTTCCGTCCGCGATCCTGAGGGCGCGGCGTGGCGTTCGGAGCAGTGCCGCTGCGCATCGGCAGCAGGCGGCCGCCGCTCGGCGCACCGGTCGCGTCGCGTGCCGGGATCGTCTCTCAGCGTGGCAACCCGCGGCCGCGGTGACTTCATAGGGTGACCGTCAGCGGCCCGTCCCCCGGCGCACCGCCCCCCGCCGCCGTGGGCGGGACCGCACGACTCGCTCCCCGCGAAGAACACCGAAGGAACACCGAGATGACGCTCCCCCGTCTCCTCCGGCACGCCCGCCTGCGGCCCGTCCTCGTGGCGGCCGCGGCCCTGACCGCCGCGACCGCGCTGTCCGCCTGCGGATCCTCCGGGTTCGTCGACGCCGGCGACGCAGTGCCCGCCGGCGGCACGACGGGCAGCACGAACGGCACCACCGTCGCCCCGACCGGCGGACTCGGCACGGGCGTGACGACCGTCGGCACCGTGGTGACCACGGACGGCTTCACCGTCTACCGGTTCGCGAACGACCGCAACGACCCCTCCGCCGCCACCTGCACCGGTGACTGCGCGAAGAAGTGGCCGCCGGTGCAGGGCGACGGACAGCCCGCGCTGCAGGGCATCCCGTCCGGCCTGGTCGGCACGATCGGCCGCCCCGACGGCACCCAGCAGCTCACGCTCAACGGCTGGCCGCTCTACCGCTTCAGCGGCGACACCAAGCCCGGCGACGCGAAGGGCGAGGGCGTCGGCGGAACCTGGCAGGCCATGGGCGTCAACGGCACCCCGGCCGCGAACGGGCCGGGCGCGAGCCCCGCGGCCGCACCGGCCGCCGTCCCCGCCGGGTCGCTGGGCGTGACGAACGCCGCCACGACCGCCGGGGCCCTCGTCGGGACCACGACCGGCACCGCGGCGACGACCGGCGCCGCCCCCGCCGGGGGTCACTGAGCCGGCAGCGAGCCGTCACCGAGCCACACCGAGCCGGCGCCGAGCCGACGCTGAACCGGCACTGAACCCGCACTGAACCCGCACTGAACCCGCACCGACCGGAGGGGCCGGGATGCAACTGCATCACCGACCCCTCCTCGAATCCCCGCGAGGGGACTATCGTCGGTCCTCATGAACGAACGATCGGTGAGGATCGGGAACTTCTCGGGCTACCTCGGTGACCGGTTCACGGCCATCGACGAGGCGATGGCGGGCGACCCCGTCGACGTCCTCATGGGCGACTACCTCGCCGAGGTCACGCTCGCGTCGCTCGCGGCGGACCGCCGAGGCTACGTCGACTACTTCCGCAAACAGCTGCGGCCGCACCTCGCGACGATCGCCGAGCGCGGGATCAAGATCGTCACGAACGCGGGCGGCTTCGACCCGGCAGGCCTCGCCGCGGCGCTGCGCGAGGACCTCGCCGAGGACGGCGTCGACCTCACCGTCGCCCACGTCGAGGGCGACAACGTCCTCGACCGGCTCGGCGAGTTCCACACCGACGGGCACGCCATGGAGCACCTGGACACCGGTGCCCCGCTCAAGGACTGGGGCGTGGAGCCGATCGCGGCCAACTCCTACCTGGGCGGGTTCGGGATCGCCGAGGCACTGAGGGCCGGCGCCGACATCGTCGTCACGGGGCGGGTCACGGACGCCTCCCTCACCGCCGGCCCGGCCGCGTGGTGGCACGGCTGGACGCCCGACGACTGGGGCCCGCTCGCCGGGGCGATCACCGCCGGGCACGTCATCGAGTGCGGGGCGCACGCGACCGGCGGCAACTTCTCGGGCTTCATGCAGGTCCCCGGCATGGTGAAGTGCGGCTTCCCGATCGCCGAGGTCGCGGCGGACGGCTCGTGCGTGATCACCAAGCACGCCCGCGACGGCGGCATGGTCACCGTCGACACGGCCACCGCACAGCTGCTGTACGAGATCCAGGGCCCGCGGTACCTCAACCCCGACGCCACCGTCCACTTCGACTCCATCCGGCTGGAGCAGGTCGGCAAGGACCGGGTGGCGATCGCGCCCGTCGTCGGCTCGCCGCCCCCGCCCACGGCCAAGGTCGCGGTGTTCGCGCAGATCGGCTGGCAGATCTCGCAGATGCTGTTCTGCACCTCGCCGAACGTGACCGAGAAGGTGGCGTTGCTGCGCGACCAGCTCCGGGCGCAGCTGGAGGGACACGTCGACCAGCTCGACGTCACCCCGCTCGGCACCGCCGCGGAGGACCCTCACTCGCAGTGGGAGGCCACGGTCCCCATCCGGGTCATGGCCACCGCCCGCGCGGCGGAGGCGCTGAAGCAGTTCCCGCCCGCCGTCGGCAGCCTCTACCTGCAGGGTTTCCCCGGTTTCCACCACGACGGCGGCGCCCAGCCGGTCCGCGCGCCGTGGCCGCGGATCGACTACTGGCCCGCGTTGCTGCCCGCCGAGCTCGTCCCGAACACGGCCGTCCTCGCCGACGGCACCCGGCTCGAGGCGCCGGTCTCCTCGCGCTGGGCCACGCCCGAGGAGCTCGCGCAGGGCCGCTCGCCGGAGCCGCCCGCCGCGACGACCTCGGGCCGGCGCATGCCCCTCGGCACCCTCACCTACGCGCGCGCCGGCGACAAGGGCGGCAACTCCAACGTCGGCATCTGGGCCCCCGATCCCGCGCACTGGGAGTGGCTGCGGTCCACCCTCAGCACGGCGGCGATCCGCGCGCTGCTGCCCGAGGCCAAGGACTGCGACGTCGTCCGGCACGAGTTCCCGCACCTGCGCGCCGTGCACGTGGTGCTGAAGGGGCTGCTGGGCACCGGCGGGTCGTCGAACCTGCGGGTGGACCAGATCGGCAAGTCCGTCGGTGAGTACCTGCGGTCCAAGTACGTCACCGTGCCGGAGGAGCTGCTGTGACAGCGGTCCTCGGGCTGGGCGGGCGCATCCGCGCCGCTGTCGCGGACCCGGCCACCGACGACGCGTTCGCCGTCGACGGCGCGCTCGACACCCTGCTGGACGGCATCGGGCTGTCCGCCGTGGACACCGGCGGGCGGGTGCGGTTCCTCGGCGCCGACCCCGTCGTGCCGAGCGCCCTGCGGCTCGGCGGGGCGGCGGCGCTGGCGCTGGCCGCGAAGTCGGTCGCGGTCGCGGCGCTGCACCGCGATCGCGGCGGCGCGGGCCAGGACGTCACGGTCGACCTGCGCAGCGCCCCGCACCGCCTCTGCCCCTTCTACGACCGGCGCTGGGAGCTGCTCAACGGCTATCCGGTGGCGTCGCCGGCCAACCCGTCGCCGGCCTTCGGGTTCCGCTTCTACCGGGCCGGCGACGGTCGCTGGGTCATGCCGCTCAACGGCTATCCGGCACTCAAGGTCGCCACGCAACGCCTGCTCGACTGCGCGGACACCCCGGAGGCGGTCGAGCGGGCGGTCGCCCGGTGGGAGGCGGCCGAGCTGGAACGTGCGGGCGCCGAGGCGGGCGTCGTCATGCCGCTGGTCCGCACGCCCGCCGAGTTCCTCGCCACCGAGCAGCACGCCGCCCTCGAGGACACCCCGCTGATCGAGATCACGCGCATCGGCGACGCCGAGCCCGAGCCGCTGCCGGGCGGCGCCGAGCAGCCACTCGACGGCGTCCGCGCGCTCGGGATGGGGCACGTGATCGCCGGCGCCGGCACCGGCCGCACGCTCGCGCTGCACGGCACCGACGTGCTGAACCTCTGGCGGCCCACCGAGTTCGAGCACGACACCACGTACGTGACCGCGAACGTCGGGGTCCGGTCGGCGACCGTGCACCCCGCCCGCGGCGACGGGCCGCGCGTCGTGCGGGAGCTGCTGGCCGGCGCGGACGTCTTCTACGCCAACCGCCGACCGCGCTACCTGGCGTCGATCGGGCTGTCCGCGGAGGAGGCGGCGGCGGTGCGGCCCGGCATCGTGCACGCCACGAACACGCTCCACGGCGAGCGGGGCCCGTGGCGCGACCGCGTCGGCTTCGACCAGACGGCGGGCGCGCTCACCGGGATGTTCGACCTCGAGGCCGGTGGGATCTCACCCGAGGTGGCACCGACGCTGTCGCCGATCCTCGTGGTCAACGACTACATCGTCTCCTGGCTGACGGCCGCCGGGATCGTCGCCGCGCTGCGCCGCCGGGCCGTGGAGGGCGGCAGCTGGAAGGTCCACGTCTCCCTGACCCGGGTCGCGCTGTGGATCCTCGAGCTCGGCGTGTTCGACCTCGGGTACGCCCGGTCGGTCGCCGGGACCGGGGAGGAGCACGCCTACCTCGACCCGGAGACCTTCACCGCCGACACCCCGCTCGGGCTCTACCAGGGCGTGACCGACCAGGTCCGGATGTCCGGCACGCCCGGGCGCTACCGCACGCTCCTGGTGCCGCGCGGCAGCTCCCGGCCGGCCTGGGTGGGCTGACCGTTCCCATCGGGCGGTCCGGGGAGGTCCTGCCGGGGCAGGGATCGCTCACACGCTGACGGGAAGGCGGGACAGGCCGTGGATCAACGTGGACTGCCGCCAGCCGAGCGTCTCCGGCGCGCCCGCGAGGGCGAGGTCCGGGAAGCGCTCGAGGAGCGTGCGGAACGCGATCTCGCCCTCCAACCGGGCCAGCGGGGCGCCGAGGCAGTGGTGCACGCCGTAGCCGAAGGCGACGTGCCCGCTCGCGTCGCGCGTGACGTCGAGCGCGGCCGCCTCCTGGTACCGCTCGGTGTCCCGGTTGGCCGAGACCAGCGAGATCAGCACGACCTCGCCCTCGGGGACCGTGGTGCCGCCGATCTCCACCGGCTCGGTGGTGTAGCGGAAGGTCGCGAGGTTGATCGGGCCGTCGAAGCGCAGGAACTCCTCGACGGCATTGGGCACCAGATCCGGGTCGGCCTGCAGGAGGGCGCGCTGGTCGGGGTGGCGCAGCAGGGCGAGCGTGCCGTTGCCGATCAGGTTGACCGTGGTCTCGTGCCCGGCGACGAGCAGGAGGAACGCCATCGACGTCGCCTCGCGCGCGGACAGCGTGTCCCCGTCCTCCGAGGCCCTCACGATCGCCGACAGCATGTCCTCGCCCGGGTTCGCGGCCTTGTCGGCGACGAGCCGGGCGAGGAACTCGGCCATCGCCGCGGCTGCGGCGCCGCGCTCCTCGGGCGGCGCGGCCGACAGCAGCGTGGTGGTCCAGCCGCGGAAGTCGTCCCGCTCCCCCTCCGGCACACCGAGCAGCTCGCAGATGACGGTCATCGGCAGCGGGTAGGCGAACTCGTCGAGCAGGTCGACCGTCCCCTCCCGGGCGGCCTTCTCGGCCATCCGGTCGGCCAGCCCGCGCGCGATCTCCTCGATCCGCGGCCGCATCCGGGCGATGGCCCGCACCGTGAACGCCCGGTTCACCAGCTTGCGCAGCCGCGTGTGGTCCGGCGGGTCGGTGTTGAGCATGTGCCCGGCGAGCGAGTCGGCGAACTGCATCCGCTTCTCCGGCGCCACCGAGCGACGCTCCAGGATCTCCGCGAAGCGCCCGCCGTCCTTGGACAGCCGCGGGTCGTTGAGCGCCGGCCGCGCGTCGGCGTAGCGGGTCACCACCCAGGCCCGCAGGCCCATCGGGGTGCTCATCCGCACGACCGGCGCCTCCCGGCGCAGGGTCCGGTACAGCTCGTCCGGGTCGGCGAAGAACTCCTCGCCGAGCTCGACGGTGTCCGCCTGGGTCATCACGTCCTCCCCCCGGCCGGGCTCGCCCCGGGCCGGGGCCCACGCTAGGCCACCGCGCCCTGAGTACTCCTCAGAACGGACAGCCCACAACGGGCACGCCCGGTCGGCCCGCGGACGGGCTCAGCGGTCGTCGCCCCACAGCCCCTCGCCGGTCCACGGGTCGCGCGTCTCCTCGAAGCGGCGCTCGAGCGTGGGCCCGGGCACGGGGCCCTGGACCGCCGGCCCGCCGGCCTCGGGCTGGGGCTCGAGCTCGGGCCCGCCCGACTGGTACGACGGCTCGTCCTCGGGGTCGGTCGCCCGGTGCCGGCCGGCCTCCAGGCCGCGCTGGTAGGTCGAGAGCCGGTTGCGCACGCGGTCGGGCTGCCGCTCGGCGGAGGTCTCCCCGCCGGCCGCGGCGCCGCTCGCCGCGCCGCGCCGGCTGCGCAGCGGCGGCGTGACCATCTGCCGGCCGGGCTGGCGGCGCGGGAGGCCGCTGCCGGTCGTCGGCAGCTCGGTGTCGGCCCGGGCGGCGCGTTCGGCGGCCGCACGCCACTCGTCGTCGGCCGAGCCGGCCCAGCCCCCGCCGAGCGCATCCCCGCCGACCGACGTGCCGGTGTCGAGCCAGCTGTCCGCCAGGCCGCTGCCGTTGTGGCCACCGCCGTGCCCGTTCCGCCCGTTGGTGCCGTGGCCGTTGAGGCCATGACCGTTGGACGAGCCGTTCGACCAGCCGTGGGACGAGCCGTTGGTCGCCGGGGCCGGGTCGTCGTTCGTGCGGAACCAGGCCGAGGCGACGGCCGCGAAGATCGGCGTGCCGGCCAGGTCCTCCTCGGACGGGGCGAGCGGGGCGTCGAACGAGCCGAACAGCTCGTCGACGGAAGCGGGCGCGGGCGCGGACCCGGCGCGGACCGGCTCCCAGGTGATCCCCGACCCCGGGTCCCGGGGCTCCCGCGGCGCCGGGGTGGGCGGAGGCGCGGGAGCCGGCGCCGCCTCCTGCGGGACCTGCACACCCGCGGCCGGCTCGACGAGCGACCGGGGGAACCGGACCAGCGCGACCGTGCCGAACCCCGGGGTGGCGGGGCCGCCGAGCGGGGCCTGCAGCTCCAGGCGCGCGCCGCAGCGGCGGGCCAGCCGCGCGGCCAGGTGCAGGCCGAGCCGCTCGGGCGGGATGGGGGCGCTCGCGCCGCCGGCGATCTCGTTCTCCAGCGCCGCGGCCTCCTGCCACGGCAGCTCGACGCCCTCGGCCTGCAGCTCGATCGTGACGCCGCCGTCGCCCGCCCAGCGCCCCACCAGCTCGATGCGGCTGCTGCGCGGGACCGTGCGCTCGGCGTGGGCGACCAGCTCGGCGAGGACCTGCCCGGCACCCACCGCGCTGCCGGCGGCGAGCGAGGCCGACGGGGCGGGCGGGACCGACACGCGCTGCGGGTCCTCGGCGCCCGCGGCGGTGTCGGCGAGGATCCGGCCGATGCCGGTCGGGACGGGGCCGCGCCGCTCGGGGCGGCCACCGACCAGGCTGAGGACGCTCTCGCCGTCGCGCAGCATGCGCCGGGCCCCGGCGGCGATCTCGGCGCCCTCCGCCGAGTCCGGACCGAGCCGCTCGGCGACCGAGAGTTGCCGCTCGGCGTGGCCGCAGATCCGCCGCGCGAGGCCCGCGAGCAGCAGGTCGGGCCGCTCGTCACCGGTGCCGCCGGTGACGCCGCGACCGCCGGTGCCGTTCACGCCGGTCGCACCCTCGCCCGGCTCGTCGAGCCAGGAGGCGGACGAGACGTCTCGCTCCACGCTGTCCTCCGCTGGTCCGTACCCCGATCCGACCGGGACGCCGCACGGACCGGGCCGCCCGCCCGCGACCGCCCACCGAAGCAGGCGGGCGCACTCGGGCCCCGCGTCCGCCGGGGGAGCTGCGACCCGACATCTGTACGTCCACAGGACACTACCCGGCGGTCCGGCCCCCGGCCGCCCGTCGGGCGGGCGTGCGATGACCGGTCGGCGGGAGGTGGACCGGCGGCGATCGGCAAGCCGACACGCCGAGCGGGAGGAGTGATTCCTCCGGGGCCGCCGGCCGTCGCACCGCGACGGTCCGGCCGAGGGGGTCCCGAGAACGGAACAGGCGCGCCGTCCGCGACGCTGCGGCGGTGCGCCCGGTCACAGAGGCTAGGTCAGCACCTGCCCGGTCGTCCAGGGGCCGGGTGGACGGATTTCCGCGTGATCACTCGAATCTGGACGGATCACCCGCTCCGGTGCGGACGATCTCGGGCTCCGGGCCGGAGAGATCGACGACGGTGGTCGGTTCGGTGCCGCACTCCCCCGAGTCGAGCACCGCGTCGACGGCGTGGTCGAGCCGCTCCTTGATCTCCCAGCCCTGGGTCGGCGGGACGTCCGGTTCCGCCGAGTCGGGCAGCAGGAGCGTCGAGGAGAGCAACGGCTCGCCGAGCTCGGCGAGGAGGGCCTGGGCCACCAGGTGGTCCGGGATGCGCACGCCGACGGTCTTCTTCTTCGGGTGCAGCAGCCGGCGCGGCACCTCCTTGGTCGCCGGGAGGATGAACGTGTACGGGCCGGGCGTCGCCGCCTTGATCGCCCGGAACACGGAGTTGCCCACCTGGACGAACTGCCCGAGCTGCGCGAAGTCGCTGCAGACCAGCGTGAAGTGGTGACGGTCGTCGAGCCTGCGGATCGTGCGGATCCGGTCGAGGCCCTCCTTGTTGCCGAGCTGACAGCCCAGGGCGAAGACCGAGTCGGTGGGATAGACGATCAGACCGCCCCCGCGGACGATGTCGACCGCCTGACCGATCGCACGGCGCTGCGGGTTGTCCGGGTGCACGTCGATGTACCGGGCCACCGCCGCAGCGTAGCGTCGCGGCGCCGTCGTCAGGGTGCGGAGCGGGCCGGGGATCACCTAGCGTCGGGGGGCGGCCGCACCGCCGGCCGCACCGCCCGCCGATCCCAGGAGGACGCCGTGACCCCCGCCGAGCTGCTCACCGACGCCTTCGGCCGCATCGCGGAGGGCGTGCCCGCCGTGGTCGACGGCCTGTCCGAGGACCAGCTCGCGCTGCGGCTGAACAACGAGGGCAACTCGATCGCGTGGCTGCTGTGGCACCTGACCCGGGTGCAGGACGACCACCTGGCCGACGCCTTCGGCACCGAGCAGGTCTGGCTCGCCGACGGCTGGCAGGAGCGCTTCGGCCTCGACCTCGAACCCGCCGACACCGGCTACGGGCACGGCCCCGACCAGGTCGTCTCCGTGCGCGCGACCGCGGACCTGCTCGCCGGGTACCACGCCGCCGTCGCGGAGCGCACCGTCGAGCTGCTGGCGAAGCTCACCCCGGAGCAGCTCGACGAGGTGATCGACGACGACTGGGACCCGCCGGTCACCCGGGGCGTCCGGCTCGTCTCCGTGGTCGACGACGACGCCAGGCACCTCGGGCAGGCCGAGTACGTCCGGGGGCTCCTGCCGGGCTGATCGAGTCTGGCCGCCGGGCCGCGCCTGGTGTGAGGTGGGGACATGGATCTCCAGTTGACCGGCAGGCGGGCGATCGTGACCGGCGGGAGCCGCGGCATCGGGCTCGCGGTGGCGGCGGCGCTGGCCGCCGAGGGCTGTGACGTCGCGATCGTCTCGCGTGGCAAGGAGGCGCTCGACGAGGCCGCCGCCCGGCTCGCCGCGCACGGCACCCGGATCGTGCCCCTCGTCGCCGACACCACCGACGACGCGTCCGTGCGCGCGATGGTCGACGAGGTGGTGACCACGCTCGGCGGCGTCGACATCCTGGTGAACGCGGCGGCCAGGCCCGCGTCGTCGGGGGCGCAGGCCGCGGCCTCCACCACCGGCGACGACCTCGTGCGCGCGCAGTTCGAGACCAAGGTGCTGGGCTACCTGCGCTGCGCCCGCGCCGTCGCCCCCCTGATGACCGCGCAGGGCTGGGGCCGGATCGTCAACATCAGCGGGCTCAACGCGCGCGGCTCGTCGTCGCTGGTCGGGTCGGTGCGCAACGTCGCGGTCTCCGCGATGACCGCCGCGCTGGCCGACGAGCTGGGCCCGCAGGGCGTCAACGTCACCGTCGTGCACCCCGGGCTCACCGTCACCGAGCGCACCCCCGGGATGATCGCCGCGAAGGCCGCCGCCGACGGCACGTCGGAGGCCGAGGCCGAGCGCGCCCTCGGGCGGAGGACCACCGTCGGCCGGATGATCACCGCCGAGGAGGTCGCCGACGTCGTCGCCTTCCTCGCCTCGCCGCGCAGCGTCGCGATCAACGGCGACGCCGTGGCCGCGGGCGGCGGGCAGCCGGGGGTGACCTACTACTGAGATCCGGGATCGGGATACTCGGGCCGTGGCGGACGACCGACGGCCCCTGTACCACCTCGTCGGGACCGCGGGGTACCCGAACTACGGCGACGAGCTGATCGCCGCCGGCTGGCTGCGGCACCTGGCCCGCACCGCACCGGAGGCGGACGTGTGGCTCGACTGCCCCTCCCCCGGCACCGCGGCCACCCTCCTCGACGGGCTGCACCCGCGGGCGCGCTTCACCGACACCGTCTGGCGGCTGTGCCACGCGGCGCCGGAGGGCGGGCCGTGGGAGACCGTGGCGTGGGTGCGCAACGCGGTGGCCGAACCGGGCCGCGCACCCCGGTGGGTCGCGGGCGTCGAGCTGCTGCGCCGCGCGGACGTCGTGCATGTGATCGGCGGCGGGTACGTCAACGGGATCTGGCCGCGGCACGCCGGGGTCCTCGCCGGCGCGGTCGCCGCCGTCGAGCACTCGGGCGGGCGGGCCGTCGCGACCGGGCAGGGCCTCACGCCGGCGGCCGACGGCGCCGGCCCGCTGCTGCGCTCGTTGCTGGAGCGGTTCGCGCTGGTCGAGGTGCGCGACGAGGCCTCGGCCCGTCTGCTCGACCGGCCGGACACCCTCGGGCTCGACGACGCCTTCCTCCCGGCCGCCGCCGTCCCGGCCCGCGCCGACGCTCCGCGGGTCGTGCTCTGCCTGCAGTCCGACCTCAGCGAGCGGCCCGCCGAGGCGCTGGCCACGTTCGTGCTCGGGGCGCTGCGCAGGTGGGAGGTCGACCCGAAGGAGGTCGCCGTCGTCGAGGGGATCCCGGGGCAGGACCGGGTGGTGTACGCGCTGCTGGAGCACGAGCTGCCCGGAGCGCGGTTCGTGCCGTTCGACGCGGTGTGGCAGGACGGGCTGCCGGTCGCGGCGGATCAGACGTGGATCTCCACCCGGTTCCACCCGCACCTCGTGGCGGCGGCGGTGGGCGCGGGCGGGCTCGCGGTCAGCATCGACGGCGACTACTACCCCACGAAGCACCGCTCCCTGATCGCGCTGGGCAGCGGGTGGGACCTGGTCACCGACCTCGACGCCACACCGGACCGGCCGCGTCCCGGCGGCTTCCGCGCCGATGTCCTGGCCGGCCTGCGGGAACGGAAGGCGGCGCTGGCCGACCGCGTCTACGGTCGCCGCGTGCGCACGGGGATCCGCCGCACGGCGTGACGGCGGCGAAACGTGCCGACGATCACCCACATGGGGGGACACGTTCGGCGGCAGCGCCACGATGAGCAGGCATGGACGCGATCAGCAACGACCACGGGGCCGCGGCCGTCCCGGTTCCCGCCCAGCGTCCGGCCCCCGAGGACCCCGTCGCCGCCGACGAACGCCTGGTCGAGGACATCAGGACCGGGCGCCGTGCCCTCGACGACCCCGATCCCGTCGTGCGCGCCCTCGTGCTCTGGCGCCAGGTGATGCGGATGCCGCGGACCGGTCGGAGCGGCGGCCGGCGCCGGTGCCGTCACCGGTGAGGATCAGGTCTCCTGCAGCTGGGTGAGCCGACGCGTGGTGGGCCAGCGCACGTCGTGCGCCCAGCCGAACCGCTCGAACAGCCAGATCACCCGGGCGGAGATGTCGATCTGTCCCTTGAGGACGCCGTGCCGCGCGCAGGTCGGGTCGGCGTGGTGCAGGTTGTGCCAGCTCTCGCCCATGGACAGAATCGCGAGCGGCCAGAAGTTGCGGGAGCGGTCCCGCGAGCGGAACGGTCGCGCGCCCACCATGTGGCAGATCGAGTTGATCGACCAGGTCACGTGGTGGCACACCCCCATGCGCACCAGCCCGCCCCAGAAGAACCCGGTCAGCACGCCGGCCCAGGACCAGGTCAGCAGCCCACCGAGCAGCGCGGGCAGGACGAGGCTCGCCGCCACCCAGACTCCGAACAGCCCGCTCACCCGGCGCAGCGCCTTGTCCGCGAGCAGGTCCGGGATGAACCGCTCCCAGTTCGTCTTGCGCCGGTCGAAGATCCAGCCGATGTGCGCCCAGAAGAAGCCGCGGGCGACCGCCCACGGCGTGGTGCCGTAGCGCCACGGCGAGTGCGGGTCGCCCTCCTTGTCGGAGTAGGCGTGGTGGCGGCGGTGGTCGGCGACCCACGCCATCATCGAGCCCTGGATCGCCATCGAGCCGGTGATCGCCAGGGCCACCCGCAGCCACGGGCGCGCCTTGAAGGAGCGGTGGGTGAAGTGCCGGTGGTAGCCGACGGTCACGCCCAGGATGCCCACGGTGTAGAAGACCGCCGCGATCGCGAGGTCCCACCAGCCCAGGCCCCAGCCCCACAGGACGGGGACGGTCGCCACCAGGGCGAGCACGGGGATCACCACGAACGCCCAGACCAGGCCCTGCTGCCACGTGCTGCGGTACTCGCCGATCATCGGCTTCGGGCCCCGCGGAGCGCTGCTCGACTCGGGGCCCGTCACCGGGCCGGGAGCGGGATCGGGGGCGGGGAGGTCGGGGGCCTCGACGCTCAAGCGGGTCACCTCGTGGGGTCGGGGGCGGATCGGGCGGACTTGAGGGAAGCCTAAGGGCGAGCACCTGGTACCCGCAGGGCGCAGGGGTAGTCCTCACGCGGTCGCCGTCCGTGTGTCACCGGTCCGGAACCGTCGAGCCACCGGGCCGGACGTGCCAGGATCGTCGGACCCGACGTCGGCGACGAGAAGGAGACCCATGACCCGCTACGAGCGCGTGCCCGCCCCCGACGGCGGCGAGTTCGACGCCTACCTGGCCCTCCCCGGGAGCGGCCGCGGGCCCGGTGTCCTCGTGTTCCAGGAGATCTTCGGGATCAACGACAACATCCGCGGGATCTGCGACCGGCTCGCCGGCGAGGGGTACGTGGCCCTCGCGCCGGACATGTTCTGGCGGCTCGAGCCGCGCTTCGAGCGCAAGGACGAGTCCGCGCTGGCCGAGTGCATGGGCATGGTCCAGCGGCTCGACTTCGCCGCCGCCGTGGGCGACATCACCGCGGCCTTCGCCCACCTGCGCGCGATGCCCGAGAGCACCGGCAAGGTCGGCGCCATCGGGTTCTGCCTCGGCGGCACGCTCACCTGGCTGTGCGCCACCACCGCCCGGGTCGACGGTGCCGGCATCGACGCCGCGGTCCCCTACTACGGCTCGGGCATCCACGACATGCTCGACCGCGCCGACGACCTCGAGTGCCCCACGCTGTTCCACTACGGCGACCGGGACCCGTTCATCCCGCAGGAGCAGATCGAGAAGGTCGAGGCCGCGGCGGGCGGGAAGCCGCAGGTCGAGGTGCGGCACTACGACGCCGGCCACGCCTTCTCCAACTGGGACGCGCCCTCGATGTACGACGAGAAGGCCGCCACCGAGGCGTGGGGTCACACCACCTCCTTCCTCGCCGAGCACCTGAAGTAGGCGGAGGGGTCGGCTACTCGCCCTCCTGCTTCCGCAGCAGGGCGCGGGTGCGGGCGCGCTCCTCGGGGTCGGGCGAGAAGGGCAGAGCGACGTACTCGTCCACCCCCGCCTCCCGCAGCTCCCCGAGCCGTTCCGCGACCTCCTGCTCCCCGCCGACGATCGCCGCGTCCTCGGGGCCCGCGTAGCCCTCGCGGTCGAGCATCGCGCGGTAGGACGGCAGCCGGCCGTAGATCGCGAACTGCCGGGCGGCCTCGGTGCGGGCCGCGTCGACCGCGTCGGTCACGGTGATCGGCAGCGAGGCGACCACCCGCACGGTCCGGCCGGCCTCCTCGGCGGCGCCGCGGATCGTCGGGACCACGTGCTCGGCGAGGGTCCGCGGGCCGGTCATCCAGGTGACCGTGCCGGCGGTGCGACGCCCGGCGAGCCGCAGCATCTGCGGGCCGAGCGCGGCGAGGTACACCTCGGGCGCCGGCGCGCCCGGTACCTTCAGCGAGCCCCGGGTCGTGACGAGCTCGCCCTCCGCGGCGGCCTTCTCCCCCGCCAGCAGCGGCAGCAGCCCGTCGAGGTACTCGGACGCCCGCCGGACCGGGCGGTCGAACGGCAGACCCCAGACCCCCTCGACGACGGGCCGGTGGCTGAGCCCGAGCCCGAGCGTCAGTCGGCCCTCGCCGATCAGGTTGACGGTGAGCGCACGCTGGGCGAGCGCCATCGGGTGCTGCGGCTGGATCGGGAGCACGCCGGTGCCGACCTCGATCCCCGGCACCTCGCGCAGGGCCACGGCGAGGACGGTCAGCAGGTCGGGCTCGTAGGGCAGCTGCGCCGTCCAGTACCGGCGGAAGCCCTCGTCGCGCAGCCGCGCGAGCACCTCGACGTAGGTGTCGACGACGGAGCGGCCCCCGCCGTCGCCCAGGTAGCCGAACATGCTGATCCGCATCGCCATGCGGGCCAGCATCCCAGCCCGGGACCGCTCAGCCCCGCACGGCCGCCAGGAACGCGGTGACGTCGCGGTGCACCACGAAGTGCCGGTCCAGCCCGAGCAGCATCGCGACCCGGCTCACCCCGGGGTGGGCGTGCAGCCCGGCGAGGTGCACCCGGCCGCCGGAGCGGGTGTAGACGCCGAGCAGCGCGCTCACGCCGACCGAGCCGAGGTAGGTGACCTCCGACAGGTCCACCAGCACGGCGCGCGCGCCGACCGCGGCCGCGTGCAGCGCGTCGTGCAGCCGCGCCGCGGAGTCCGCGTCGAGCTCGCCGACGAGCCGGAGCGCGACCACGCCGTGGTCCAGGGTCCGGCTCTCGGCCGTGAAGGAGCTGGGCGATCGTTCCAGTGCGCGCGTCACGCCGATGGCCTCCTTCGCCTCACACCGCCGGACCTCACCTTCCCGCCAGGTCAGGGAGGGGTCAACCGACGCCTGGGTGACGTGATCACCACGTTTGCCCGACGCCGCGACGGGCTACACGTGACACCCGCGCCGGCGCACGGCATCCCTCTACCCTGGGTCCCGACGGCGGGAGGAGGCCGGCGTGCCGAAGGTGCTCGGGGGGTCGCTCGCCGCCCATCGCGACGAGGTCCGCGCCCGCGTGTTCGCCGCGCTGCGCGAGCTGCTCTACGAGCGCGGGTTCGACGCCGTCACCCTCGCCGGGGTCGCGGCCGCGGCCGGCGTGGGCCGGACGTCGATCTACAACCACTTCCCGGACCGCCAGGCGCTGCTCGTGGCGTTCGTGGAGCACGAGGCGGACCGGTACGTCGCCGAGCTCGAGGGGGCGCTGACCGCGGCGGCCACGCCGACCGAGCGGCTCGCCGTCTTCGCACGGCTGCAGCTGCACCGGCTCGCGGAGTTCCACCTGCCCCCGGGCCAGGGCCTCGCCGGGACCCTCGATCCCGAGGCCTACCGGCGGATCGCGGCGCACGCGGACCCGATCGGCGACCGACTGGCCCGGATCGTGCGGGAGGGGATCGAGGCGGGTGAGATGGCCGCCGAGGACCCGGCCGTGCTCGTGGCGATGATCGGCGCGGCGCTGTCCGCCCGGCAGATCGTGGACGTGCCGCCCGACGAGCTGACGGACTCGGTTCAGGCGGCCGTGCGGGTCGTGCTGGGCATGGTCCGGCCGACGAGCTGAGGCTGGCCTCGGTCCAGCGGGTGCTCTAGCATCTTTCTGACACGGTGTCAGGAAGATGCGGGAGGAACGGCATGGGCGAGCTCTCCACCGGCCTGCGACGGGCGACGGCCGAGATCCACGAGCGTGCCCACCGGTCCACCTACATGGCCGCCCTGCTCGACGGGCGTCTCCCGCTGTCCGCGTACACCCTGCTCGCCCAGCAGTACCTCGCGATCTACGGCGCCCTCGAGGCCACGGGCGACGCGTTGGCCGCCGACCCGGCCGCGGGTCCGTTCGTGATCGACGAGCTGCGCCGGCTCCCCGCCCTGCGCCGGGACGTCACCGCCCTGGGCGGATCGGTCGACTCGCCGCGGGTCCTGCCCGCGACCGGGGCGTACGTGGCCCGCCTGCGCGAGGCCGCGACCGACGCGCCGGTCTTCGTGGCTCACCACTACACCCGCTACCTGGGCGATCTCGCCGGTGGCCAGGTCGTGCGCAGGATGCTGGAGCGCACCTACGGCGTGACCGGCCCCGGCGCGCTGTTCTACGACTTCTCGGCGCTCGGCAGCCCGTCGGTGTTCCGCAAGCGCTACCGCACCCTGCTCGACGGCGCCCCGTTCGACGAGATCGAGCAGCGCCGGGCCGCCGACGAGGCGGTCCGGGCGTTCGAGCTGAACATCGCGGTGTTCGACGAGCTGGCCGAGGCGACCGGGCTGCCCGCCGCCGCCTGAGGCCTGCTCAGAAGACGATCACGCCGCGCAGGTTGCGGCCGGCGTGCATGTCGTCGAAGCCGGTGGCGACCTCGTCGAGCGTGTACCGGGTGGTGATCAGCTCGTCGAGCTTGAGCGCGCCCTGCCGGTAGAGCTCCAGCTGTGCGGGGATGTCGGCGGTCGGGGCGCTGGCGCCGAACAGCGAGCCCTGCAGCCGCTTCTGGTAGAGCGTCAGCTCCATCAACGGGATGTCGCCCTCGCGGCTGCGCACGTCGCCCAGCCCGACGACCACGCACGTCCCGCCCTTGCGGACCGCCCGCAGTGCCTGCCCCACGTGCGAACCGCGGGTCACGCCGACGGTGACGATCGACGCGTCAGCCCCCTGGCCGTTGGTCAGCGAGCGGCCGATCTCGGCGGCCTCGCGGATGTCCTCGACGGCGTGCGTCGCGCCGAGCCCGAGCGCCGACTCCCGCTTGAACGCCACAGGGTCGACGGCGATCACCGCGGACGCGCCCGCGTGCGCCGCGCCCTGCACGGCGTTGATCCCGATCCCGCCGATCCCCATCACGATCACGACCTGGCCGGGCCGCACCTCGGCGGAGTTGACCGCCGCGCCCCAGCCGGTGCCGACGCCGCAGCCGGTCAGACAGGCGATCTCGAGCGGGATCGACGGGTCGACCTTGACCGCCGATGCCGTCGAGACCGTCGTGTACTCGCAGAAGGTCGACAGTCCGCACATCTGCCCGACCGGCATCCCGTCGAGGGCGAGCCGGAACGACGTCGGGTCCTCCCAGCGCGCGTTCGTCGCCAGCGAGGCCCCGAGGTCGCAGAGGTTCTGCATGCCGTGCGCGCACCAGCGGCAGCGCCCGCACGCGGGCAGGAACGAGAACACGACGTGGTCGCCCTCGGCGAACCCGGTGGTCCCCGGCCCGACGGCCTCGACGATCCCGGCCCCCTCGTGCCCGCCGGCGAACGGCAGGATCCCCACCTTCTGGTCGCCGGTGGCGTGGTGGTCGTCGGAGTGGCAGAGCCCGCTCGCCACCATCTTCACCCGGATCTCGCCCGGCCGGGGGTCGTCGACCTCGAGCTCGACGACCTCGAACCTGCCCGGGACCTCGCGCAGCACCGCGCCTCGCGTCAACACGGGATCACGCTACGCCAGCCTCAGCCCTCGGCTCACGTGCGCAGCGGACCGGCCGGCACCGGCGCGTCGGAGGACCCTGCGGGGCGACGTCCCTCCACCCCGGTCCACACTGGAACTGTGCGACTCGTGCTGCTGGCCCACGCCGCCACGGCGGCCACCCGGCGGTCCGGGTTCGCCGACGACGAGGGGCTTGAGACGACCGAGCTCGAGGTCCCGGGCCTCCCCCGCTACGAGGAGGTCCGCTGCGCCCCGTCGCTGCGCTGCCGGCAGACCGCCGACGCGCTGGGCCTGCCCGCCGCCGTCGACGCCGGGCTCACGGGCCTCGACCACGGCGGCTGGGCCGGCCGGGCGCTCGACGACGTCGCCGCCGCCGACCCGGACGGCCTCACCCGCTGGCTCACCGACCCCGACGCCGTGCCGCACGGCGGGGAGTCGATGGCCGCCTTCGTCGGGCGGATCGGCGCGTGGCTGCGCGTGGTGCCGCACCGGCCCCGCGGGCTCCTCGCGGTGGTCGATCCTGCCGTGGTGCGGGCCGCCCTGGCCCACGCCCTGGGCGCACCCGCGACGGCGGTCTGGCGCATCGACGTCGACCCGCTGTCGGTGGCCGTGTTGGTCGGGGAGCCGGGGCGCTGGAACCTGCGCGCCCTGCGGACCGGGCCCGGGCGGGGCGCCGACGGCACCCCGCCCTGAGCACACCGCCCCGTGGCAGCCGACCATTGGCGCCCGGCCCGGAGTCATCCGGCCCGGGCCACCGCCTGTCTCAGTCCCGGCCGCCGGCCTCGACCGCGAGCGGCTGGTACTCGCGCCACGACGCGAGCCGGCGCTCGTAGTCCGCTTCCGCGATGCTCAGGGGCACCTCGCCGAAGAAGGCCCGCAGCGGCGGGTTCTCCGAGTCGACGAGCTTCAGGACCGCGGCGCTGGACGCCGCCGGGTCGCCGGACTTCGCGGTGCGGGACTTGCGCTGCTCCGCGGCCTTGACGCGGAACTCGTCGTACGCCGGGTTCTTCATGGCGTGCTTGGCCGAGGCGCCGCCCCAGTCGGTGTCGAAGCCGCCCGGCTCGATCAGCGTCACGTGGACGCCGAAGTCCGTGACCTCCTGGGCGAGGGCCTGGCTGAAGCCCTCGAGCGCCCACTTGGACGCGTTGTAGATCCCGATGTTCGGGAACGCCGAGATCCCGCCGATCGAGCTGACCTGCAGGATGTGCCCGGACCCCTGCGCCCGCAGGAACGGCAGGGCCGCCTGGGTCACCCAGAGCGCCCCGAACACGTTCGTCTCGATCTGCGCGCGGGCCTCCTCTTCGGAGAGCTCCTCGATCATGCCGAACTGCCCGTAGCCGGCGTTGTTCACCACGACGTCGAGCCGGCCGAAGTGCTCGTGCGCCTTCGCCACCGCGGCGAAGTCGGCCTCCCGGTCGTCGACGTCGAGGGTGAGCGGCAGGATGCTGTCGCCGTACTTCGTGACCAGGTCGTCCAGCGTGGACGCGTCGCGTGCCGTGGCGGCGACCGAGTCGCCGCGCTCCAACGCCGCGATCGTCCACTCGCGACCGAAGCCGCGGGACGCACCGGTGACGAACCAGACCTTCATGTCTCCACCTTCTCCGGATCGGCAAGTCTGCCGTCCCGCACAAGGAGCGGAGGCTCCTCCGTATTTCGGACGGTGGCCGCGCTCACACCCACCGGCACCCGACGGTCCGGTCGAGGATCAGCCATCCCGACGCGTCGACGGCCACCCGCTTGCCGTGTCGGACCCGGGGTGGTCGGGTAGGGGCCCGGTAGCCCTGGACACGACCGACGGAGGAGCACGAGATGGCGATCGCGGACGTGGTGCGCAAGGTCCGGAAGCAGCCGCCCCCGGGGCCCGGTGAGGACCTGCCCCACGTCGTGGTGGTCGGTGCCGGGTTCGCCGGTCACGCCGCCGCGAAGGGCCTGCTGCGGCGGCTGCGCGGCCGCGCCCGGATCACCGTCGTCGACCAGAACGACCACTTCCTCTACCTGCCGCTGCTACCAGAGGTCGCGGTCGGCACGCTCGAGCCGCGGCGGATCGCAGTGCCGCTCGTCCAGTCGTTGCGCGGCGCCGAGATCGTGGTCGGCGAGGTCCGCCACATCGACGTCGACGCGCGCACCGTGACCTGGACGGACCAGGAGGGCGGGACCGGCGCGCTGTCCTACGACCGGCTCGTGCTCTCGGTCGGCAGCGTCAACAAGCTGCTGCCGGTGCCCGGCGTGGCCGAGTACGCGCACGGCTTCCGCGGGCTGCCGGAGGCCCTCTACCTGCGCGACCACCTGACCCGGCAGATCGAGCTGGCGGCAGTCGCGAGCGACCCGGCCGAGAAGGCCTCGCGCTGCACGTTCGTCGTGGTCGGCGCCGGTTACACCGGCACGGAGGTGGCCGCGCAGGGCGCCGCGCTCACCGCGAAGCTGGCGGAGGACCACCCGTCGCTACGCGACACGCCGCAGCGCTGGATGCTGCTCGACATCGCGAAGCGGGTCCTGCCGGAGCTCGACGAGCGCCTCTCGCACACGGCCGACGCGGTGCTGCGCGAACGGGGCGTCGACGTCCGGATGGGTCAGTCGGTGGCCGAGGCGCTGCCGAAGTGCGTGCGCCTCACCGACACCGACGAGGAGGTGCCGACGCACACCCTGATCTGGTGCGTCGGCGTCCGGCCCGACCCGCTCATCGAGGACCTGGGCCTGCCGAACGAGCGCGGCCGGCTCGTCGTCGGGACGGACCTGGCCCTGGCCGGGCACCCCGAGGTCGTGGCGTGCGGCGACGCGGCCGCGGTCCCGGACGTCACCCGGCCCGGCTCGGCCACCGCCATGACCGCGCAGCACGCCACGCGGCAGGGCTCCCTCGCCGCCCGCAACGTGGCCGCGTCCCTCGGGTACGGCACGCCGCGCGCGTACAAGCACAGCGATCTCGGGTTCGTCGTCGAGCTCGGCGGCGCCGACGCGGCGGCCAACCCGCTGGGCGTCCCGCTGTCCGGGCTGCCCGCCACCGCGGTCACCCGCGGGTACCACCTGCTCTCCATGCCGGGCAACCGGATCCGGGTCGCCACCGACTGGCTGCTCGACGCCGTCCTCCCCCGCCAGGCCGTCGCGCTCGGCATGGTGCGGGGGCAGCACGTCCCCCTGGACACGACGCCCGCGAAGGCGGGCTGATTACCGGGCGGGAGACACGGTTCACCGGCCCCTCGGCGGGGCATCCCGCCGGACATGACGAGCCGAACGGACACGATGACGGGGGCCGCCCGTGACGGGCACCCGGGGCGGGGCGGGTCGGTCCCGGGCCGGGAGGCGAGGACCCCGGTCCAGATCCCGCCCCGCGGGTGGGTCCAGGTGGTGAAGCGGGCGTTCGCCGAGGCGAAGTCCGACAACGTCCCGATCCTCGCGGGCGGGGTCGCGTTCTTCGCGTTCCTGGCCCTGTTCCCCGCGATGATCGCGGCGCTGACGCTGTACGGGCTGGTCGCCGACCCGCAGCAGGTCGCGGCCCAGGTGAACGACCTCGCCTCCGCCCTGCCCGAGACCGCCCGTCCGATCATCACCGACCAGCTGAACTCCGTGGCGAGCAGCAGCAACGGGGCGCTGGGCATCGGGCTGATCGTGTCGCTCCTGGCCGCGCTGTGGAGCGCATCCGGCGGCACGATGAACCTCATTAGGGCCACCAACCTGGCCTACGACGAGGACGAGACCCGCGGGTTCCTCAAACTCCGCGGCACCGCGCTGGCGCTGACCCTCGGCGCGGTCGTGTTCGTGCTGCTCGCTGTGGCGCTCGTCGCGGTCGTGCCCCCCGTGTTCGACGCGCTGGGTCTCGGCGGTGTCGCGCTGGTGGTCGCGCAGGTCGTGCGGTGGGCGCTCCTGGTGGGGCTCGTCATGGTGGCGCTCGCCGTGGTCTACCGGGTCGCCCCGGACCGCGACGCGCCCCGGTTCACCTGGGTGAGCGTCGGTGCCCTGGTCGCGACGGTCCTGTGGATCATCGGCAGCGTCGCGTTCAGCCTCTACGTCAACAACTTCGGCAGCTACAACAAGACCTACGGCGCGCTGGCAGGCGTCATCGTGCTCATGCTGTGGCTCTACCTGACCAGCTACATCGTGCTGCTGGGTGCGGAGATCAACGCCGAGAGCGAGCGGCAGACCGTCCAGGACACCACCCAGGGCGAGCCGGTGCCGATGGGTGAGCGGGGCGCGGAGGCGGCCGACACGATCGCCGACCCGCCCGAGCCTCGCCGCTGAGCACGGCGCTCAGGCGCGACCCCGGATCCTGGGCACGCCGGCGAGCAGCCCCCGCTGCGGGACGCCGTCGACCGGTTCGGCGGCGGCGCCCGCCTCGGCGAGGACGTCGTTGGCCGCGAGGACCCCGGACATCGCCGCCCGTTCCATGAGCCCGGCGAGGTAGGGCAGCTCCACGAAGTCACCGGCCACCCGCACCCCGCGCGCGTCGGTACGCACGCCGGGGCGCGTCCCGGCCGTCCCGGGCGGGAAGGCCGGGGCCGTGGCCTCGTGCTGCTGGTGGGCGTGCAGCACCTCGGCCGCGCGGACCTCGTGCCACAGCCCGCGGAGCTCGGCGTGCATGGCCTCGGTCGCGGCCTTGGCGTCGGGCTCGGGGCAGGCGTACGAGTGCAGCTCGACGACCGACCCGCCCGTCCGCGCCGCCCACTCGGCCGACGGCGCTTCCAGCCGCGAGTACACCGTGATCGAGTCGAGCGTCCGCTCGCCGCTGACGGCGCTGAACACCCCCCGCTCCGGCGCGACGTCCCGGTCGAGCCACAACCGCGTCACCGCGAAGGGCGGCGCCGTCCGCAGGCCTGCGCACTGCGCCGCGAACCGCGGCGCCGATGCCGCCGCCTCGGGCGACGCGGCGAGCAGATCGCGCAGGCCGGCGGGATCCAGGGCGAGCACGACGTGGCGCGTCGCCAGCTCGCCGGCGTCGGTCTCCACCCGCCAGCCCTGGCCCGCCGGCACGAGGCGAGTGGCCCCGCGGCCGGTCTGCACCTCGGCCCCGTACCCGCGCAGGTACCGGGCGAGCGGGTCCCAGATCGCGGTCCGGTGGTCGGTGGCCGGGGCGTCGAAGCCGATGCCCTCGGGATTGCCCAGGAAGTAGTAGTGGAACATCGCGACCAGCTCGCCCGCCGACAGCCCGTCCTGGTCGCAGAAGAACGACCGCGCGAAGGCCTCGAACAGCATTCCCCGGGTGCGCTCGGACACCCCGAGGCGGTCGAGGAATGCGGCGGCGTCGAGCCCGTCGAGCTCCGCGGTCGTCGTCGCGCGGTCGTAGGCGAGCAGGGCGCGGCCGGCGTCCGGGTCGGCGCCCGCCATATCCCGCCAGCTCAGGCTCTTCGACCGCAGGAGCAGCGTGAGCAGGTTCAGCGGCGGCGCGGCGGGCAGGCCCGAGAGGTCCTCGTCGGGCCACCGCCGGGAGATCACCGGGTAACCGCCGACCGGGGCGAGGAACCGCAGACCGGGGTCGATCCGGGCCAGCACCGCGCGCCACGTGTAGTAGTGCCGGAAGAAGGCGTGGAACCCGTGCTCGACGACCTGCTCGGACCCGTCCGGCAGGACCTCCGGCCACGCGCCCAGGCGGCCGCCGAGGTGCGCTGCGGCCTCCAGCAGGATCACCCGCACCCCGCGCTCGGCGAGCACCACCGCGGCGCTGACGCCGGCCACTCCCGCCCCGACGACCACGGCCTCGGTGCCGCACGGCACCTCCCGCGGCAGTGCCGGGTCGGGGGCGACGAGGCGGCGCCGGCGCATCCGCAGCGGCGCGGCCCGGCTCGTGAGCGGATCGGTCACCGCCGGGCCTCCCGCCGGACGCCCGCGACCCTCGGCAGGGCCGCGCGGGCGAACGGGATCGCGACCGCCCCCATCAGCACCCCACCCACCAGCGCCGAGCCCGGCAGGCCGAAGAAGACCAGGTGGGCGAGCACCGAGGAGCCGTAGACCCACAGGAAGAGCGCGGTGGCCGGGGCGGAGGGCCGCTCGTGCGCGGGCAGGACCGCGTGGAGGGCGGCGACCACCAGCGCGGACACCAGCAACCACCCGGCGTAGTTGGTGAGCGGGATCCCGGGGACCAGCGGCAGCCCCGGCCCGGGAGAGAGCCAGCGCCAGTGCCCCGCGTCGACCATCTGGGGGTCGAGGAAGACGTCCCAGGCGGCGAGCGCGGCCGCCCCGACGCCGACGACGCCGACCCGCGACCGGACCAACGTCCGCCCGACGACGAGCGCGGGCCAGGCCATCATCGTCCAGGCCAGCGGCACGACCACGGGCACGTCGAGCAGCTCGGGGCCCAGGGTGCCGGTGTAGGCGTAGGCACCGAACGGAACGCCGGTGCGGAGCCCGACCGCCTCGGCCGCCAGCCCGCCCCCGCCCGCCACGACGAGGAGCAGCAGGCCCCCGCGGGCGCCGTGCAGCCGGGTGGCGTCGCAGACCGAGGCGGCCGCGAACACGACGACGGACAGCACGGTCACCTGCGTGCGCAGCGCCTCCGGGATGAGCGGATACGCGATCTGGACGAGCACCGCGCCCGCGACGAGCGTCCAGGTCACGCCGGACGCGCGCCCGCGTACGGAGGGAGCGGTTCGGAGCACGGGTCGTCCTTCCAGGGGCACGGGACCCGGGTGCGGGGACACCCGGATCGCACCGACCCTCCCGCGAGTCCGGCGCGCCCGCGACTCGAACCCGGGTGCGAGGTGGTCGACTCGCGGGCGCGGCCGGTGGCTCCTAGGGTTCGGCCGTGACCGCCGCGCGCCTTCCGGGACCGGTCCGGGCCGCGGCCGGCGCCGGGTCCGCGCTCGCCGTGCTCGGGACCCTGCACCAGCTGGGCAACCAGCGGCTCCTGCGCACCCCGCCCACCGCTCCCCCGCCGGTCGGCGCGCCCGTCTCGCTCCTGGTGCCGGCCCGCGACGAGGCCCACCGCATCGGTCCCGCGATCCGCGCGCTGCTCGCCCAGACCGGGCTGGCCGACGTCGAGGTCCTCGTGCTCGACGACGGCTCGACCGATGGCACCGCCGCGGCCGTCCGGACGGCGGCCGGCGGTGATCCCCGGCTGCGCGTGCTGACCGGCACCCCGCCCCCGCCCGGCCGGCTCGGCAAGCCGCACGCCTGCGCCCAGCTGGCCGCGGCGGCGCGCGGCGAGGTCCTGGTGTTCGTCGACGCCGACGTCGTGCTCGCCCCGCACGCGGTCGCCGCTGCCGTGGCCGTGCTCCGCGGCCCCGGCCCGCTCGACCTGCTCTGTCCCTGGCCGCGGCAGGTGGCCGAGGGCGTCGCGGCCCGGCTCGTGCAGCCGCTGCTGGCCTGGTCCTGGCTGGTCACGCTGCCGCTGCGGGTGGCCGAGCGGTCCGGGCGGCCGTCGATGGTCGCGGCGAACGGGCAGTTCCTGCTGGTCGAGGCGGCCGCCCTCGCGGGGGCCGGCGGCTGGGAGGCCGTGGCCGGCGAGGTGCTCGACGACATCGCGCTGGCCCGCGCGGTCCGGCGCGCCGGCGGCCGGACCGGCGTCGCGGACGGGTCCGCGCTGGCCACCTGCCGGATGTACCACGACGGGCGGCAGCTCGCCGCGGGTTACCGCAAGTCGCTGTGGGCGGCGTTCGGGTCCGCCCCGGGCGCGGCCGCCGTGGCCGCGCTGCTCGCGCTGGTCTACGTCCTGCCCGCGGTGGCGGCCCTGGCGGGCTCACCGGCGGGGGCGCTCGGGTATGCCGCGGGCGTCGCGAGCCGGGTGCTCGCCGCGCGGCGGACGGGCGCCCGCACTTGGCCCGACGCCGCCGCCCATCCCGTCTCCATCGCCGCGCTGCTCGGACTGCTCGCGTCCTCGTGGGCCGGTCGCCGCGCCGGCACGCTGACGTGGAAGGGCCGCACCCTGTGAGGCCGGTGCTGTGAGGGTGCCGCGGTGAGCCGGGTGGTCGTCATCGGGGCCGGCGTCGGCGGGCTGGCCGCGGCAGCCCGGCTCGCGGCGCTGGGGCACGAGGTGGCGCTGCACGAGCGCGCGGACACCCACGGCGGCAAGCTCGGCGTCGCCGAGGTCGGCGGGTTCACGTTCGACACCGGGCCCTCGCTGCTCACCCTGCCCGCGGTGCTCGAGGACGTCTTCGCGGCCACCGGCGGCCCGTCCGGGCTGGTCGTCGAGCCGGTGGACCCCGTGTGCGCCTACACCTTCGCCGACGGCACCCGGCTCGACATGCCGCACGATCCCGCCGCCGTGCCGGCCGCCCTCGACGCCGCCCTCGGGCCCGGCACGGACGCCGCCTGGCAGGCGCTGCACGCCCGGTCCGGGCGGCTGTGGGAGCTCGTCGGCGAGGCCGTGCTCCGTCGCCCGCTCGACCTGCGCACGCTGCTGCGGATGTCCGCGCGTCTGGAGGACCTGCGGGCGGTCGCGCCCTGGCGGACCCTCGCCGGGCTGGGCCGTGAGCTGCTGCCGGACCCGCGGCTGCGGACGTGGTTCGCCCGCTACGCGACCTACTCGGGCTCCGACTTCCGCCGCACACCCGCGGTGTTGTCCGTGACGCCCTACGTCGAGCAGCGCTTCGGCGGCTGGTACGTCCGCGGCGGACTGCGCCGGATCGCCGACGCGCTGCTCGACCGGTGCCGGGAGCTCGGCGTGGCCGTCCACCTCGGGTCGGAGGTCGACGCGGTGATCCTCGCCGGCGGGGCGGTGCGGGGCGTGCGGGTCTGCGGTCGCGAGGTACCGGCCGACATCGTCGTGTGCAACGCCGACGCCTCCCTGCTCTACGAACGGCTGCTCCCGGCCGACACCGCGCGGCAGGCCCGGCGCGAACTGCGCCGCGCGCCCCGCTCGCTGGCCGGGTTCGTCCTCCTCCTGGGGCTCGACGGGCGCGATCACGGCCCCGCACACCGGGTCTGGTTCCCTGAGAACTACGCCGCGGAGTTCGACGCGATCTTCGGCCGGCAACCGCGCCCGGTGCCCGACCCGACGATCTACGTGCACTCCCCGGCGGACCCCGCACTCCGCCCCGACGACGCGAGCGAGGGCTGGTTCGTGCTGGTCAATGCACCTGTCCACGATCCCGGCCGCGGCGTCGACTGGGACGCGCCGGGGCTGCGCGAGCGCTACGCCGACCACGTCCTCGCCACCCTGGCCGGGCGCGGCACGGACGTCCGGGACCGCATCCGCGTCCGGGAGATCCGCACACCGGCCGATCTCGAACGCGATGCCGGCGCCCCGGGCGGGGCGATCTACGGCACCGCCTCGCACGGCCCGCGGGCCGCGCTGCGCCGCCCGGCCAACCGGTCCCCCGTCCCCGGGCTCTACCTGGTCGGGGGGTCGGCGCACCCCGGCGGCGGGCTGCCGCTCGTGCTGCTCTCCGCCGAGATCACCGCCGGGCTCATCGGTCCGGCGGGAACTCCCGCGGGATCGCCCGCCGGATCCCCACCACCAGCTGGAGCAGCCCCACCGCGCCCACGACCGTCCACGCGACCACGAGCACCGTGGCCCAGTTCCAGCCGGTGAGCGGAGTGCCCGCGGGCAGCGCCCCCGCCCCCAGTGCGGCCACCGCCACGACGATCACCCGGCTCGGCCGCTCCGCCACCGTCACCCCGCCGACGCCGGGCATCCCGACGGACTGCGCCCGCGCCCGGACGTACTCGTGCAGCAGCACCGACACCGCGGCCGCGATCGCCCAGCCGGGCGGTGCCCCCAGCGCCACCAGCACCGCGGCCAGCAGGAGGTCGCCGACCCGGTCCGCCGCGGCGTCGACGACCGCGCCGAGCGGACGGGCCCGTCCGGTGCGCAGGGCCACGGCGCCGTCGAGCCCGTCGAGGCTCCCCGCGGCCACCACGAGCACCACCGCGAGCAGCGGCCAGCGCCCACCCGCCGCCGCGGCGGCCCACGCCCCCGCGACCGCCAGCACGCCGGCCACCGACAGCACGTCCGGCGGCACACGGCCGACCGGGCCCGCGGCCAGCCCCTGCACCAGCCGCAGCCATCCGCGCACGATCGCCGACGGCTGCACGCCGGCGTGCAGGGCGGACCACCCGGCCGCATCCGTCCGTGGCTCCTCCACGGCGTCAGCCTCGCACCGCCGGGCGGCCCGCGCCCGCCGCGGGAGCGGCCGATGAGCCCCGAGCGCAGCCCGCGGGCCCTCCTGCGCGAGACGACCCGGTCCTTCCCCGGCAGCGACGTCGCCCTCTGGGCCGCCGGGGCGACGTTCTTCGGCCTGCTCGGCCTGGTCCCGCTCGCGCTGGTCTCGCTGCGGGTCGCCGGGGTGCTCGTCGGGCCGGACTCGCTGCGGGCCGGCATGGACACCGCGATCTCCGGGCTCCCGGGCGGGCACGGCACACCGGCGGCGCTGCGCACGCTCACCGCCACGGCGTCGGCCATGTCCTGGTGGCAGACGCTGGTGGCGCTCTTCCCGGCCAGCCTCTACGGCGAGGGGCTGCGCCGCGCGTTCCTGCAGCTCTCCCCCGCGCAGGACCGGTTCACCGGGTGGCGCGGACGGCTCGGCCTGCTCGCGCTGGCGGTGGTCGCCCCGGTGCTGGTGCTGGCCGTGCTCGCCGCCTCCCCACTGGTCGCGCCGCTCTACGTGCGCGGCGGCTGGTGGCTCGTGCTGGGTGTCGTCGTCGCCTTCCACGTCGTGTGGGTCACCGTGTCGGTGGCCCTGGTACTGGTCTTCCGGCTCGTCGGCCCCGGCCGCATCGGCGGGAAGGCGCTGCTGCTCGGCGGTTTCGGCACCGGGTCCGTCCTCGCCGGGTTCCTGCAGGGCTTCCTGCTGTTCCTCGCCATCCCGGTCGAGTGGTCGGCCCCGTTCGGCGGGCTCCCGATCGTCGGCGCCGTCTCCGCCCTGGCGCTGTGGCTCTACCTGCTCCACGTCCTGCTGCTCACGGGGTACCGGGCCACGCTCGTGGCCGACGACGTCCTTCGCGGCCGGGTCCCGCCGAGATCCGGACAGGACCACGTTTGAGCAGCGCTTCCGGGACCTATCCCCCGGAGGACCGCCGTGATCCGGCACGACAGGAAGGACACCATGAGCACCACCGAGTCCCGCCCGCAGATCAACTACACCGTCCCCGGCATGAAGACCGACCAGGCCGGTGAGGTCGTCACCCTCCTGCAGGACCGGCTCAACGCTCTCAACGACCTCGCGCTGACGCTCAAGCACGTGCACTGGAACGTGGTCGGGCCGAACTTCATCGCGGTGCACACCATGCTCGACCCTCAGGTCGACGGCGTCCGCGGGATGGTCGACGACGTCGCCGAGCGGATCGCCACCCTCGGCGGCTCGCCGTGCGGCACCCCCGGCGCCCTGGTCGCGCAGCGCAGCTGGGACGACTACTCGATCGGCCGCAACGACGCGATCGCCCACCTCGGCGCCCTCGACCTCGTCTACGCCGGGGTGATCGAGGACCACCGGACCGCGATCGAGAAGACCGAGGAGCTCGACCCGGTCACCCAGGACATGCTGATCGCCCAGGCCGGCGAGCTCGAGCAGTACCAGTGGTTCGTCCGGGCGCACCTCGAGAACGCCGACGGCACGCTCCGCTCGGCGACCGCGGACACCGAGGTCGACGCGGCCAAGGCCGCCGACCGCTGACGCCTCACCGGACGGGCGGCCCTCACCGGGTCGCCCGTCCGGCGCGCCGGCCGCTGCGCTGCCACTCTGCGATCGGCCCCGCTACCGACTCCTCCCAGGGCAATGCCCCGTCCTCGACGAGTGCCGTCGGCACGCCCTCGCCGTCGACGAGCCCTACGGCGTGTGGGCGGGCTCTCGGAGCACGAACGGCTCGCGATCACCCGGTCGGCGCGTCGCCGACCGCGTACCTGACCGTCAGGCACGGCGCCCCTCCGGACCGGCCCGCAGCCGATGAGTCAGGTCCTCGATCTCGCCACGGGCGTCGTCGAGCTGTTCCCGGGCCCGGGCCAGCTCGTCGGCGCGGTGCCGCAGGTCCGAGCGTGCGGTGTCGAGCGCCTCGGTGGCCTGGTTGCGCGCGTCGTCGGCCTCGCGGCGGGCGTCCTCGGCCCGCCGGCGGGCGTCGTCGGCCTCGCGGCGGGCGTCGTCGGCCTCGCGGCGGGCGTCGTCGGCGCGTTCGCGGGCCCGGTCGCTGACGACCAGTCGGTCCTCGAGGTCGGCGATGGTCTGCGCGGAGGCCAGCGTGTGCCCCGTGTCGAGCAGCTCGCGCAGCCGGCCGGCCAGGGTGAGCTGGCGGCGCGAGTACCGGCGGTGCCCGCCGTCGGTGCGGTGCGGCTGCAGGGCGCCGGCGTTGTCCAGGCTGCGCAGGAACGCGGGCCGGACACCGAGGATCTCGGCGGCGCGCCCCATCGAGACGGACGGGTGGTCCACGTCGTCGGGCCTGTCGTCGTCGAGCTTGCTGTCGCCGGGCCCGCCGGGGTTGTCGGCCACGACCTGCCGCCCGCCTCCCTTCCGCCGCCGCGTCCCGAGCACGCGCAACCGCTCGTCGACAGCTGTCACGTGCCGCGCGAAACTTGTAGCAGCTGCTATAGGTTCAGGCAAGCGCGCCCGAGGAACCCGGGCCGGGACCGCGGCGGTACGTGAGGAGGACGATGGACGACCGCTCCCCGGGGCAGGGCTGGATCCACGATCTTCGCGAGGGCTCCTTCCACGAGGACCGGGCCATGGAGTCGGCGAGCGCAGCGCCGCGCCGGCTCGCCCTGTCGATGGCCGAGCTGGCCCGCGACCTCTACCGCGCCGGCAGCAGCGAACAGGTCGTCGACCGGGTGTTGGCCGCCTGCGTCGACCTGGTCGACGGCTGTGCCGCCGCGGGCGCCTCCCTCCGGCACTCCCGGGACCGCATCGAGACCCCCGCGACCACCGGCGAGTCGGCGTCGTCGACGACCGGGCGTCAGCCATGATCGACGCCTGCCCGCACGAGCCGAGCAGCTCCGGCCGGGCGGGGTCGTGGTCGTGCTTGGCCAGCCGGGTGCCCCAGTTCGGGCACTCGGTCTGGCCGAAGAGCTGCACGAACACCGGCCCGAACACGTCCAGTGCCCGCGCGAGCCGCGACGGCGCGATCGGGGCGGCGCCGTAGACGACCGTGCGCAGCGGCAGGTCCTCCCGCTCCCGGACCAGGTCGAGCAGCCGGTAGATCATCGTCGGCACGAGGAAGGTCCAGGTGATCCCCGGTCGCGCAGCAGGTCGAGGGCGCGGGCGGCGTCGAAGCCCGGCTCGATCACGATCGTCGCGCCGCGGACCAGCGCGGACTGCGCGAACAACCCGGCCGCGTGTGCGAGCGGGGTCATCAGCAGCAGCCGCTCGTCCTGGGCGATCTCGGCCTCGAGGATCTGCGCGTACTGCACCGCGACGGCCGCGGCCTGGGTGTGCACGACCCCTTCGGCAGCCCGGTGGTGCCTCCGGTGAAGTAGATCGCCGCCCGGTCCGCGGCGCCGGTCCCGGGCGGCGGCACGGCGACGTCGGCGGGACCGGTCAGGCTCTCCCCCACCGGCGGGCCGCCGCCGTCGTCGACCCGCAGGACCGGCAGGCCCGCCCCGGCCCGCTCACCGAGGGCCGCGACGCTGCTGCCGAGCACGAGCGCCCGGACCCGCGCCGCCTTCAGGACGTGGGCGACCGTCGACTCGGGCAGCAGCGGGTTGACGGGCACCTTCACCGCGCCCATCCGCGCCACCGCAACGTCCGCCACCACGAAATCGACGCAGTTGCCCAGGTAGAGGGCCACCGCGTCGCCCGCGCGCACGCCGCCGGACCGGAGCTGGTCCGCCACCGCCGCGGACCAGCGATCGAGGTCGCGGTAGGTCCAGCTCCGCCCGCCGGCCTCGACCGCCGTCCGTGCACGGTGGCGGTGCAAGGCGGCCTCGAACTCCTCACCCAGCGTCGCGCGCACCTCTCAGGACGGCCTCTCCACCAGGCCCTGCGCGAACGCGACGTCCCAGTACGAGTGCAGGCCGCGGACGTGCTGGCCCCCGTCGACCGGGAGGAAGTGACCCGTGATCCGTTGCGCCGCAGGCGACATCAGGAACAACGCCACGTCGGCGATGTCCGACGGCTCCTGGTTGCGCTTGTCCGCGACCAGGGTCCGGTCGGTGAACTCCTGCCCGATCTGCCCGACGGAGAAGCCCTCCCCGAGCGGGGTGTTGACCAGGCCCGGCCCGATCGAGTTGACCCGGACGCCACGCCGGCCGAGCTCCCCCGCGCAGGTCTGCGTGAACTGCATGACACCGGCCTTCGCGGCGCAGTAGTGCCCCATCCCGTCCGTGGCCGCGATCGCGTTGAGCGAGGAGATGTTGACGATCGAGCGGGGCGCACCGTCGTCGGGGAGCTGCCGCGCGAACTCCCTCGTGCAGAGGAACGTCCCCTTCAGCAGCGTGTCGACGACGAGGTCCCACTCCTCCTCGGTGGTGTCCTCGACCAGCGAGACCGTGGCGGTGCCGGCGTTGTTGACCAGGTGGTCGACCACGCCGAACCGCTCGGCGGCCAGCGCGAACGCCGCCTGGACGTCGGCCGCCACCGACACCGAGCCCTCGTGCCAGGCGATCCGGTCGCCGCCCCCGAGCTCCGCGGACGCGGCCTCGATGTTCGCGGGCTCGATCTCGAGGACGACGACGTTCGCCCCCTTCTCCAGCACCGCCGCGGTGATCCCCTTGCCGATCCCGCTGCCGCCGCCCGTGACGAACACGGTGCGGCCGGCGAGCTCCGGGACCGGCGACGACAGCCCGGCCTCCATCAGTCGATGCCGAGAGCGCGGTCGGCCAGCTTCTGCCGCCGGTCGAGGCGCTCACGCTTCGTGAAGTGCGGCATGACGTACCGGGCGAACATCTCCAGCGACCGGTTCCACCTGTCCGTGGTCACCCAGTCCCGGCAGTTGATCAGCAGCGTGCCGAAGCCGCCGACCTCCTCCTCGAGTTCCTTGATCTGCCGCACGCAGTCCTCGGGACTGCCGATGATCCACGGGATGTTGTCGACCATCCAGTCCAGCGTGAGGTCCGCGTCGGTCATCCCGTCGCCGATCTTCATCAGCGCGCCGAGGCCGAGCCCGAACAGGTAGTCGTAGGAGAGCTTCACGCCCTCGCGGATGTCGCGCAGCGCCTGGTCCTTGTCGTCGGTGACGTAGACCTCGCGCACGATCCGCCAGTTGTCCCTGGTCACGGCGGGGTCGATGCCGGAGCGGGCGCCCGCCTCCAACATGGCCGCGCCCATCGCCTTGAGGTCCGGCGCATCCTGGTACGTGCCGTTGTCCGTGGGCGCGAAGTGCACGGACAGCGGCTTCCAGCCACGCTCGCCGCACTTGGCGTAGTTGTGCACTCCGGTGAGACCGGCGATCGCGAACGGCGGCACGTCCTGGTACGGGCCCACCTGCAGCTGCCGGTTCTCGTACTTCCAGTACACGCCCTCGTAGGTGACGGGATCGTCCGACGTGAGCAGCTGCCAGATGATCTCGAGCGCCTCGTTCGTCCGCGGCGACGCCTCGGAGGGCTCCAGGCCGAACAGCGCCTTGTCCGTGGGCAGCCCGCCGCCGCCGAAGCCGTACTCGAGCCGGCCGTGCGTGAGGTGGTCCAGGAAGGCCATCCGCTCGGCCACCATGAAGGGGTCCTGGTAGGGCAGGTTGATCACGCCGGTGCCCAGCCGGATCCGGTGGGTCACCGCGGACGCCTTGGCGATCATGTACTCCGGCACCGGCACGTTCTCGTAGCCGCCCGTGTGGTGCTCGCCGATCCAGAACTCCGAGAAGCCCAGCCGCTCGGCCTCGACGATCGTCGCGATGTCGCGGTCGTACGAGAGCGTCCAGTTCTCGCGGGGCGGATGCTCCGGCATGGTGAAGAAACCGAACTTCATCGGTCGGGTCCTCTCGCAGGTCCGGTCGGCTCCGGGCGCAGGCACGACGCCCGGAACTCGACCTCACGGACGAACACGGGTCTGCTGATCGCAGGCCGAGTCACTGTGTCGTCGGGCCACGATCGGCGTCAAGATGCCTACCCTGTGTCACCTTGGTGGTCTCCACAACCGTGGACAGCCGAACGACGGTGTGGTTCCCGCCCAGGGTTCATCCCCGTCCGGGAAGGGAGCGGGTTGCGGCCGGCTCAGCTGCCTTCCGCGCGCCGCCTCGCGACCGGCGCGCCGGCCAGGTCCTCCTCGTTGCACAGCAGCTTGACCTCGTAGTACGGGGCCCCGGCCCGGTCGTCGTAGTCGAGGTGGATCGCGATGACGTCGAGCGGCTCGCCGAGCCACTCCTGCGCGGCGCGCAGCCATTCCGCGGAACGGGCCAGCGCCGACGGGAGATCGTCGTCGCGGAACACCACGGGCCGGAAGGGCACGTCCTGGATCTCGTCCTGCTCACCGTCCTGCGGCCGGGGCAGGTCCCCGGACAGGCCGGCCTCGTCGAGCTGCAGTTCGACCAAGTTGTCGCTCACCGTCCCGAGCCTAGGCCCCAGGAGGGGAGCGGAGGGGACCGGCGAGTGCCGCGCACGGTCCGGGCCGCCGGCGGGCGGCTATCCCGCGGCGCGTTGCCGCGCCTGCGTCAGCACCCGCGCCGCGGCCTCGGCGCCCTCGGAGCCCTCGCTCGTCGCCTCGCTGTCGGGGTCCAGGCTGCGGTAGATGTCGAAGAAGTTGCCCAGCTCCGCGCGCTGGTGCCGGCTGAGCCCGCTCATATCGTCGACGCCGTCGTAGGCCGGGTCGCCCTCCGGCACGCACACCAGCTTCGCCTCGCGCCGCTCGCCGATCCGCAGCCAGAACACCCCGACGAGGCGGCAGCTCACCCGCACGCCGGGGAAGGTCGGCTCCACCATCAGCACCAGCGCGTCGAGCGGCTCGTCGTCCGTGCCCAGGGCACCCGGCACGAACCCGTAGTCCGCGGGGAACGCGAACGAACCGGGGAGCCGCCGGTCGAACCGCATCACGCCGGCGGACTCGTCGTACTCGTACTTGTTGCGCGAGCCCCAGGGGATCTCGACGACGACGTCGACCCGATCAGTCATGTCCCCGGCGTACCCGCGCCCGGCGGAGTGACCCGTACGAGGCGGCTCACCGCACCTGCGGCGTGTCGGCGAGATCGTCGGGCAGGACGACGGGACGACCCGCCCCGATCACCGCGACGGCCGTCCCGACCGGCTCGGCGGCAGCACCGACAGCACCGACCGGGCCGACCGGGCCGACGGGCCGAGGGCGGGCGCGCGGGTCCGCCCCGAGGTAGGCGATGATCGCCGCGAGGGTGTCGTCGAGGTACTCGACGAGCATCCCGTGGCCGCCCCGCGGCAGGACCTGCAGCGTGCCGTGCGGGAGCAGCTCGGCCATCTCCACCGACTGCGCGACCGGGGTCAGCACGTCCTCGGCGCCCGCCAGCACGAGCGTGGGCGTGGTCGCCGAGGGCAGGTCGGCCCGCGAGTCGTAGACGCGCAGGCCCGCGGCCTGCGCCTCGAAGCCCGCGAGCGTCGTCGGGTGCGGGTCCTTGCGGGCCAGCTCGGCCTGGGCCTCGGTGGCGGCGTGGTCGGCGAGCAGACGCGGGGTGAACGCCCACGGCATCCCGTGGATCCCGATCGCCACCGGGTCCACGCCCGCCCGGCGCAGGGCCAGCCCCGCGTCGAGCCACGCGTCCTGGACGCCGGTGTAGGAGGGGAAGGCGTTGAGCAGCACCGCCTTCGACAGCACGTCCCCGTGCCGCACCAGCATCGACTGGAGCACCGAACCGCCCAGCGACCAGCCGACGGCCGAGACCGGGCCGACCCCGAGGTGCTCGACCAGCGCGGCGGCGTCGTCGCCGAGGGTGTCGATCGGGTACGGGCCGGGCGGCACCTCCGACAGCCCGGTCCCGCGGTTGTCGAACGTGATCACGGTGAAGCCCTCGCGGAGCCGCGGGACGGCAGCGGCCCACGCGAGGGAGCTGAGCCCCAGCCCCGCGATCAGCAGGAGCGGGGGGCCGTCGCCCTGGACGTCGTACCGGAGCCGGACACCGTTGACCGTCGTGGTGCTCACGCGCCCGCCACCAGGGTCGGGGCGGCCAGGCGCGCCCTGCTGACCTCGGGCGTCCAGTGGTCCGGCTGGTCGGCCCACAGGTCGCGCAGCTGAGGGATCACCTTCGTACCGAACAGGTGCGTGTTCATCGCGGCGGTCTCCTCCGGGAGGTTGCCCATGTGCAGGGAGGCGATGAGCTGCCCGACGCGCAGCTCGGTGGCCAGCTCGCGCAACCGCTGCGCCACCCGGCCCGGGGTACCGGCGACGATGTAGCCCTTCTCGTCGTACTCCCAGAAGGACATCTCCCCGGACACGGCGCGCCGCTTGTCCTCCTGGGCCCCCGGCGTGGTCGTCCGCCCGAGCATCCCCGCCAGGGCCGCGGACGAGTGGTAGCCCGGTGGCGTCGCCCAGCGCACAGCGGGGTCCCGGACGCGCTGGAAGTAGCGCACCGCCTCGGCGTACTTCTCCTCCGCCTCGCGGTCGGTGTCGGCGACGCAGACGATCTGGGTGAACGCCATCCGGTGGGGGTTCATGTCGCCGTCGTGGGCGGCCACGTAGTCCCAGTACCCGTCGACGAGCGGCTTGGCGGCCCTCAGCCCGGAGAAGGACAGGTGGCCGTAGCAGTAGTTCTCGCGAGTCACGAGCTCCCAGGTCTCCGGGCTCGACGACCCGGGGACCCAGATCGGCGGCCTGCGCTGGATCGGTCGCGGCCACAGGTTGACCTGGCGGAGCTGGGTGAAGCGCCCGTTGAAGGCGAACGGCTCCGGCTCCTCCCAGGCCCGCAGGATGAGCTCGCGTGCCTCGTGGAAGCGCTCGCGGAGCTCGATCGGTGGCCGGCCGTAGGCGTGCGTGGAGTCCATCGGGGTGCCGAACACGAACCCCGCGATCAGCCGCCCCTCGGACAGGCAGTCCAGGTAGGCCATCTCCTCGGCGACGCGGGTCGGCGGGTTGTAGAGCGCCAACGAGTCGCCGATCACGAGGATCGCGGCCTTCTCGGTGGTGCTCGCGACACTGGCGGCCAGGAGGTTCGGCGAGGGTGTCATGGCGAACGGGGTCTGGTGGTGCTCGTTGACCGCCAGCCCGTCGAAGCCGTCGCGATCGGCCTGCTGCATGAGCCGGATGAACATGCGGTAGTTGGCGCCGACCCGTACGGGGTCGGCCATGGCGATCGGGCTGTCCACCCAGCCGCCCTGTCCCGGTGCCGGGAAGTCGGGCGGCAGGCCGTCGTAGGTGACCTCCGCGAACCAGTGGAACTTCACCGTTCCGTCTCCTGACCTCGAAGCGGCGACCGGCACCCGCCGGGCCCGGGGTCAGCGTGAGCGGCGCCCGACGAGACGACAATGGGGATCCGCACAACACTTCCGGGAAAAGTGTGGACATCGTCCCAATGCGCCGGCCGGATCGGCCGGAAAAAGTCGGTTATACGATCGTTATCCGAAGTCGGACGTGCTGACCGTTGCCCGTAACGGCCCGCCTCACTTAGCGTCCGATCTCGACGCCGACCGTCCGATCCCCTGCCGAGAGCCCGGCCCGGGCGAACCCGAGGCCGGTCCTGGCGCCCTCCGGGAGACCCCCGGAATGGGCCGCACGCTGCCCGGATTTCCCGACGAAGAATCGATGCGCCGACTTCAACGAGGAGGTTGAGCATTCGTGCTGAAGTTCTTTCTGACGCGCCTGGCGACCACCGTTCCCGTACTCCTGCTGGTGACCTTCGTCGTCTTCGGCCTGGTGCTGCTGATCCCGGGTGACCCGGCCGTCACCATCGCCGGCCCGGAGGCCACCGTCGAACAGGTGGCGGCCGTGCGCGAACGGCTGGGGCTCGACCGGCCGATGGTCGTGCAGTACTGGGACTGGATCACCTCGGCGCTGTCGGGCGACCTCGGCACCTCGTTGTTCACGAGCCGGCCGGTCGCCACCTCCATCGGCGACGGGCTCCCCGTCACGCTCGCCCTCGCCGGCTCGGCGCTGGTCATCTCGCTGGTGATCGCGGTGCCCACCGCGATCGTCTCGGCGCTGCGCCGCGGGACGTGGCTCGACCGGATCTCGAGCATCGGCTCGTCCCTCGGCATCGCCCTCCCGTCGTTCTGGCTCGGCCTGATGTTCGTGCTGCTGTTCAGCCTCACCCTGGGCTGGCTGCCGGCCACCGGCTACGTCGCGATCGAGGACGATCCCGGCGCCTGGTTCTCCCACATCCTGCTGCCGGCCCTGACGCTCGGCATCGCCGGCGCCGCCGAGAGCGCCCGGCAGCTGCGCGGGTCGATCATCGGAGTGCTGCAGCAGGACTACGTGCGCACGGCGCGGGCGAAGGGCCTGCGTGGCCGGATGGTGATCGGCAAGCACGTCATGAAGAACGCGAGCGTCCCGCTGGTCACGGTGCTGGGCCTGCAGATCACCGCGCTGCTCGGCGGCGCCGTGCTCGTGGAGCAGATCTTCGGCGTCCCCGGCCTCGGCCAGGTCGCGCTGAACGCGGTGACCACCCGCGACATCCCGGTGATCCAGGGGATCGTGCTGGTCGCCGTCCTCGTCGCGATGCTCTCGAACCTGCTCGTCGACCTCACGTACGGCTACCTCAACCCGAAGGTGCGGCCCCGATGACCAACGTGGAGAAGAAGCCGGGCCCGGCCCGGGAACGGCCGGCGGAGGTCGCCCCGGAGGCCCCCGCGGCCTCGGCGATGCCGTCCGGCGCGCCCGCCTCGGTCTCCGCCGACGCCCTCGCCCACGGCGGCGGGGCCTGGGCCGACTTCCGGCGCCGGGTCGGCGGCAACCGGGGCGCGATGGTCGCCCTCGGCGTCCTCGCCTTCCTGGTCCTGATCGCGCTGATCGGCCCGTTCATCACCCCGGCCGACCCGAACGCCCAGAACCTGCGCGCGGTCCTGCTGGATCCGTTCTCCCCCGGGCACCTGCTCGGCACCGACCAGCTGGGCCGCGACATCCTGAGCAGGCTCATCGTCGGGACCCGGGTCTCGTTGCTGGCCATCGCGCTGGCGCTGGCCGTGGCGATGGCGATCGGGGTGCCGCTGGGCTTCCTCTCGGGCTTCCTGTCCGGCCGCCTCGACCAGGTCGTCATGCGGCTCAACGACGCGGCGATGAGCTTCCCCCCGCTGCTGCTCGCGATCGCCCTGGTCGGCGTGCTCGGCCCGAGCCTGCGCAACGCCATGTTCGCCGTCGGGATCCTGATGGCACCGCGGTTCCTGCGGCTCGTCCGGGGTGTGATGCTGGGGCTGAAGGAGGAGACGTTCGTCGAGGCGTCCCGCAGCATCGGGACCCCGACCTGGATGGTCATCCTCCGCCACATCCTGCCGAACACCCTGTCCCCGTTGACCGTCGCGATCGCCGTCACCGCGGGCTACGCGATGCTGTCGGAGGCCGGACTGAGCTTCCTCGGCCTCGGCGTCCAGCCGCCGGACGCGAGCTGGGGCTCCATGATCCGCGAGGGCTTCCTCTACTTCGGACGCTCGCCGTGGCTGGGCATCTTCCCCGGCGTGCTGATCGCGCTGACCGTCTTCACCTTCGTGACGCTCGGCGACGGGCTCCGCGACGCCCTCGGCCGCGAGGAAAGGACCGAGTCGTGACCGCCACCACCGGCAGTGCCGGCGGTGCCGCCACCCGCGCGGACACCGGCACCGACACCACCCTCGAGGTGGACAATCTCGTCGTCGACGTGCTGACCGAGTCCGGGTGGGCGACCGTCGTCGACGGGGTGAGCTTCGACGTCCGCCGCGGGGAGACGCTCGGGATCGTCGGCGAGTCCGGCTCCGGCAAGAGCGTGACCTGCCTGTCCATCGCCGGCCTGATGCCGCCGCGACAGACCCGCGTCCGGGCGGACACCCTGCGGCTACTCGATCACGACCTCACCCGGCTCACGCCGAAGCAGATGTCCGACGTCCGCGGCCCGACGATCTCCATGATCTTCCAGGAGCCGATGAGCAGCCTGAACCCGGCGTTCACCGTCGGCGACCAGATCGCCGAGGTGCTGCGCCGGCACGAGGGCGCGAGCCGGCGGGAGTCGAGGCGGCGGGCGGTCGAGCTCCTCGACCGGGTGGGGGTGCCGAGCCCCGCCCGGCGGGCCACCCAGTACCCCTTCGAGTTCTCCGGCGGCATGCGGCAGCGCGTGATGATCGCGATCGCGCTGGCCTGCAACCCCGACGTGATCGTGGCCGACGAGCCGACCACCGCCCTCGACGTCACCGTGCAGGCGCAGATCCTCGAGCTGCTCCGGGAGATCCAGCGCGAGCACGGGATGTCGGTCATCTTCATCACCCACGACCTCGGGGTGGTCGCCGACGTCTGCGACCGGGTCCTGGTCATGTACGCCGGCCAGAGCGTGGAGAGCGCCGGCCTCGACGACCTGTTCGAGGACCCGCGGCACCCGTACATGGAGGGGCTGCTGGCCGCGATGCCGCGGATGGACAACCCGTCCGAGGCGCTGGCGAGCATCCCGGGACATCCGCCGCGGGTCGGGGCGATGCCCGACGGGTGCCGCTTCCACCCGCGGTGCCGGTACGCCGCCGACGCCTGCACCGGCGGCAGCGCGCCCGCGCTGGAGCTCGTCGCCGCCCACCACACCACCCGCTGCCTGCGCCACGCCGAGCTGACCCTGCGAGGGAACCCGTGACCCCGTCCCCGGAGCCGCTGCTGTCCGTCCGCGACCTCGAGGTCACCTTCTCCCCCCGCAAGCGGCTGTTCCGCGAGCGGGTCGAGCTCAGGGCCGTCGACGGGGTGAGCTTCGACCTCACCGAGGGCGAGACGCTCGGTCTGGTCGGCGAGTCCGGCTGCGGCAAGTCGACGACCGCGCGCGGGCTGATGCGCCTGGTCGAGCCCAGCGGCGGCTCGGTGCGGCTCGAGGGCCGCGAGCTCCTCGGCCTGCCCGCGAAGGAGCTGCGCAGCGCGCGCCGGGACATCCAGATGGTGTTCCAGGACCCCTACTCCTCGCTCGACCCGTCGATGCTGGTCCGGGACTCGATCGGCGAACCCCTCGACGTGCACGTCAAGCTCGGGCGCACCGAGCGGGTGGAGCGGGTCGCGGAGCTGCTGCGCCGGGTCGGGCTGCCGCCGGAGTACATGACCCGCTACCCGCACGAGTTCTCCGGCGGCCAGCGCCAGCGGCTCACCATCGCCCGCGCGATCGCCGCCGACCCGAAGATCCTGGTGCTCGACGAGGCCGTCTCGGCCCTCGACGTGTCCACCCAGAACCAGGTCATCGGGCTGCTGGAGGAGCTCTCCGCCCAGATCGGCCTGACCTACCTGTTCATCGCGCACGACCTGTCGGTGGTCCGGCACATCTCCGACCGGGTCGCGGTGATGTACCTCGGGCAGATCGTCGAGCACGGCGAGGCGGCCCGGGTGTTCGACGCGCCCGCCCACCCCTACACCGAGGCGCTGCTCTCGGCCGTCCCCGTGCCGTCGCCGAAGACCCAGCGCAGCCGCGAGCGGATCGTACTGTCCGGCGATCCCCCGGACCCCTCGCGGGTGCCGCCGGGGTGCCGGTTCCACACCCGCTGCACCTACGCGATGGACGTCTGCCGCACCGAGGTCCCCCCGCTCACCCCCGCGCAGGGATCCGGCGAGGTGGCCTGCCACCTGCACACCACGGGTCCGCGCCTCGCCGGTGCGTCGGTCCGGACCCTCGCGACCCGCTCGGAGGTACCCGCATGAGGAGCACGGTCTGGGAGGGCGTCGGACGGATCGGGCTGGTCGAGGTCGAGGAGCCGGTCCCCGGCCCCGACGACGTCGTGCTCGACGTCGCGGCCTGCGGCATCTGCGGCTCGGACGTCCACGCCTTCGCCGAGGGCGCCTGGATCACCCCGGGCGCCCCGATGGGCCACGAGTTCTCCGGCACGGTCGCCGCGGTCGGCGTCGGGGTCCGCGACCTGAAGGTCGGCGACCGGGTCGCGGTGAACCCGATGGGGCCCTGCGGGTCCTGCCGGCAGTGCGCCCTCGGCCGGACGAACCTGTGCGCGGCACCGGTGCACAGCGCGCGCGGCGGCCTCTCCGACAAGGTGCTGGTGCCGAACGCGGAGTCGGGCGCCCGGCTGCACCGCATGCCGGACTCGATGGCGTTCGAGGAGGGCGCCTTCCTCGAGCCGCTCTCGGTCGCGACCCGGGCGGTCACGAGCGCCGCCCCCGAGCTCGACGGCCCGGCCGTCGTGTCCGGCCTGGGGTCGATCGGGCAGTGCGTGCTGCGGGTCCTGCTCGCCCACGGCGCCCGGGACGTCGTCGGGATCGACGTCTCCCCCGCCCGGCTCGCGGCGGCGTCCGGGCTGGGCGCCGAGGTCGTCGACGCGCGGGCGGACGATCCGCGCGCGTACCTGCTGGACCGCTGGGGCACCTCGACCTCGCCGTACCAGGTCGGCGGGAACGTCGGCACGTTCTTCGAGTGCTCCGGCGCGCCCCCGATGATCACGCTCGCCACCGAGGTCGTCCGGGCCGGCGGCACCGTCTCGGTGGCCGGGCTGGTCGGCGCGAGCCCGCCCGTCGACCTCGACACCGTCGTGCAGAAGGAGCTGCGGCTGCTCGGCAGCTTCGCCTACACCGGGCCCGACGCGACCGAGGCCTTCCGGCTGCTGGCCGACGGCCTGGTCGACGTGACCCCGCTCGTCTCCCACCGCATCCCGCTGTCCCGGGTCGCCGAGGCGTTCGACCGGCAGCACGCCGTCGACGGCTCGGTGAAGGTGCTCGTCGTCCCCGATCCCCAGGAGTCCTGACATGTACGCCGTCGGCATCCCGCACCCCGGTTGCCCGGAGGTGTTGCGGCTCGTCGAGCTGCCCACCCCGGAGCCCGGGCCCCGCGAGATCCGCATCCGCACGACCGCCGCGGCGGTCAACCCGACCGACACGGCGTTCCGGCAGTGGGGCCCGCGTGCGTCGGAGGGCCTGCCCGCCCCGTGGGTCCCGGGGATGGAGATGGCCGGCGTGATCGACGCCGTCGGGCCCGACAGCACCTGGGGAGTCGGCGAACGGGTCATGGCGATCGTCATGCCCCGCCGGGCGCTGGGCGGGGCGCAGGCCGAGTACGTCGTGGTGCCGGACAACGCCGCCGCGACGATCCCGGACGGGATCACCGACGTCGAGGCCGCCACGCTCCCGATGAACGGCCTGACCGTCTACTCGGCGCTCCTGAACCTGGGCCTGACCGCCGGGCAGACGCTCGGCGTGACCGGGGCGGCCGGAGCCGTGGGCGGGTACGCGATCGAGCTCGGCCGGATCGCCGGCCTGCGGATCGTCGCCGACGCCTTCGACCGCGACGAGGAGCTCGTCCGCGGCCTCGGTGCCGACGTCGTGGTGCGGGCCTCGCGGAACGTCGACCAGGAGGTCGCGGCCTTCCGCGGCGCGGTCCCCGACGGGGTCGACGGCCTCGTCGACGCAGCGGTGCTCGACGCCGGCGCCCTGCCGATCGTGCGCGACGGTGGCGCCCTGGCCACCGTCCGGTTCTGGGCGGGCCCGACCGAACGGGACATCCGCATCCACCCGGTGATGGTGCGCGACCACCTCACCGACGGCGCGGAGATCGCCAAGCTCGCCCAGCTCGTGCTCGACCGGCGGCTGACCCTGCGCGTCGCCGACACCTACCCGGCCGCCGAGGCGGCCGCCGCCCACGAGCGGCTGCAGGCCGGCGGCACCCGCGGCCGGCTCGTCCTCACCTTCTAGGAGGCAATCGACCATGGGCATGCTCGACGGCAAGGTCGCCGTCATCACCGGAGGCGCCAGCGGCATCGGCCGGGCGACGGCCGTGCGGTTCGCCGAGGAGGGCGCGGACGTCGTCGTCGGCGACCTCCAGGACGGCGCCGAGACGGTCGCGCTGGTCGAGAAGACCGGGCGGTCGGCGCGGTACGTCCGGACCGACACGACCTCGGAGGCGGACTGCGACGCGCTCGTCGCGGAGGCGGTCGAGGCCTTCGGCCACGTCGACGTCGGGGTGGCCGCCGCGGGCGTCGCGACCGCGCAGGGCACCAGCAACATCCAGACCCGGGCGGCCCGCGGCGACGCGACGCACGTGGTCAACCTGGAGCCGGACACCTTCCGGCGCGTGCTCGACGTGAACGTCCTCGGCGTGCTGTTCACCGACCGCGCGCTGACACGGCAGATGCTGGCGCAGGGCACGGGCGGGTCGATCGTCAACATCGCCTCGACCGCCGCCAAGATCCCGCTGGCGGGTGCCTCGCCGTACTGCGTGTCGAAGGCGGGCGTCTGGATGCTCACCAAGGTCATGGCCCTGGAGCTGGCGACCACCGGCGTCCGGGTCAACGCCGTCGGCCCCGGCTACACGGCCACGCCGATGATCGCGGGCCTCGAGGACAACGAGCCCGCCTACGCGATGGCCATGAGCATCACGCCGATGAACCGGCTCGGCACGGCGGCCGAGTCGGCGGCCGCGTGCCTCTACCTCGCGAGCGACGAGTCGTCCTTCACCACCGGCCAGATCCTGCACCCCGCCGGCGGCCAGTTCACGGGCTGACCGCCCCACCCCGAGGGGAGCGCCCGTGAGGGCCCTTGCGTCCCGGCGGCTGCTCGCCGCCCTGGTCGCCGCGTTCGCGCTGCTGGTCACCGCCTGCGGCGGCGGGACGGGCGCGTCCGCGGGCGCGGCCGACCGGCCCGACCCGAACGCGATCCTGCGGTACGCGTTCGTGCAGAACGTCTCCAGCTTCGACCCGCACCGCTCGAGCAACGCCTGGGACATGGTCAACCTGCGCCTGGTCTACGACCAGCTCCTGCAGGAGGACCAGAACGGGGACGTCGTCCCCATGCTCGCGACCGGCTACGAGTTCCTCGACGACGGGAAGGTCCTGCAGCTGACCCTGCGCGACGACGTCACCTTCCACGACGGCACGAGGTTCGACTCCGCCGCGGTGAAGGCCAACCTCGAGCGGGCGAAGACGCTGGAGACCAGCGCGCTCAAGGGCGGCCTGCGGGCGATCGCGTCGATCGACACCCCCGACCCGACGACGGTGCGGCTCAACCTGAGCTCGCCCGGCGGCAACCTGCCCGCCCTGTTCACCGAGCGGTACGGCTCCATGATCAGCCCGGCCGCGTTCGACAACCCCGACCTGGACCAGAAGCCCGTCGGCTCCGGCATGTTCACCATGACCGAGTACGTCCCGGGCCAGGTCACCCGGTACACCAAGGCCCCGGACTACTGGGACCCCGACGCCGTGAAGGTCGCCGGCGTGGAGGTCTACGTCCAGACCTCCTCCCCGACCCGGCTGAACATGCTGAAGACGGGCCAGGTCGACATGACCTACCTTGACCCGTCCGTGCAGGACCAGGCGGTGGCCGCAGGCCTGCACGTCGAGCCGTCGCAGAGCACGACGATCTTCCGGATGACGGTCAACACCGCCAAGGCGCCGTTCGACAAGCTCGAGGTGCGGCAGGCGCTGGAGCACGCGATCGACCGGCAGGCGATCGTCGACGGCGTGCTGTTCGGCATCGGGGCGCCGACCTCGCAGCTGATCCCGCCGGGGCACTGGGCGTACGACGACCGGGTCGCGTGGGACGGGCCGGACTACGGCTACGACCCGGAGAAGGCGACGCAGCTGCTGGCGCAGGCCGGCTACCCGAACGGGACCGAGTTCGAGATGCTCATCCCCGCGCTCGACGACCACCGCGCCGTCTCCGAGGCCGTCGTCCCGATGCTCGAGGCGGTGGGCCTGCGGCCGCGGACCCGGGTGATCGAGCCCGCGACCACGCCGGCCACGTTCTTCGGCCGCCAGGAGGGCAACGCCTACATCGGCGCGAGCGCGCCGTTCGTGGACCCGTCGACCCAGTACGAGTCCAACCTGACCGGCCAGTTCACCAACCCCTGGAACACGACCTCCCCGGAGTTCACCCAGGCCTGGAACGACTCGCTGGTCGGCGCGACGCGCGAGGCCCGGCTGCCCGCGGTGCACCGGATGATCGAGGACGAGAAGGACCTGCGGCGCCAGTTCGGCATCTACGCGGCCCGGCCGCCGAGCGTCTGGACCGACAAGGTGATCTTCCCGGAGGGCTACCACCCGGCCTACGCGCCGGTGTTCCGCGGCATCGCGGTGGCGGGCTGAGCCGGCGCCGCGTCGCGGCGGCCGGTCGAGGAGACGAGGGGAGCGCAATGGTGCGTGACAGGAGAGCGTCGTCCAGGGTGCTGGCGGTGCTGGTCGCCGTGGTGGCGCTGCTCGCCGCCGCCTGCGGCGGCGGGCGCGGGGGCGGATCGGGCTCGGGGCAGGCCACGCAGGCCGATCCGAACGCGACACTGCGCTTCGCCTGGTCCCAGGCGGTGTCGACCTTCGACCCGCACAAGTCGGGCAACCCCTGGGACAACGTCGTCTATCAGCTGCCCTACGACCACCTGATCCGGGCGGACACGTTCGGGCAGCTCCAGCCGCAGCTGGCGACGAAGTGGGAGTTCGTCGACGACGGCAAGGCGTTGGTGCTCGACCTCCGCGACGACGTCACCTTCATCGACGGCACCAAGTTCGACGCCACCGCCGCGAAGGCGAACCTGGACCGCGCGCGGTTCATGGAGACCAGCGCGGTGAAGGGCCTGATCCGGGCGATCCAGGACGTGCAGGTCGTCTCGCCCACACGGATCCGGATCAACCTGAACGGGCCGGGCGGCAACCTGCCCAACTTCTTCTCCAGCTCGGCGGGCGTGATGATCAGCCCGGCGGCGTTCGACAACCCCGACCTGGACCAGAAGCCCGTGGGCTCGGGAATGGCGTCGCTGGTCGAGTACGTCCCGAACCAGGTCGTGCGGTTCGAACGGAACCCGAACTACTGGGACAAGGAGGCGGCCAGGGCCGCCAAGTACGAGATCTACGTGCAGCCGCAGGCCACCACCCGGATGAACATGCTCATCGGCGGCCAGGCGGACATCGCCAACCTGGAGGCCTCGCAGGCCGACCAGGCCAAGGCGGCCGGGCTGAACGCCGAACCCTCGGCCAGCACCGCGATCCTCAACTTCTTCATGAACCCCGGCAAGGCGCCCTTCGACAAGCTCGAGGCGCGGGAGGCCCTGGAGCACTCCATCGACCGCACCGCGATCGTCGACGGCGTCTTCTTCGGCTACGGCACCCCCGTCGCCCAGTTCCTGCCGCCGGACCACTGGGGCTACGACCCGGCCGTGACGCCCGACGCCCCGGACTACGACTACGACCCGGCGCGGGCCAAGCAGCTGCTCGCCGAGGCCGGGTACCCGAACGGCGTCGACATCGAGTTCCTGATCCCGGGCATCGACAGCCACCGCTCGGCCGCCGAGGCCCTCATCCCGATGCTGGAGGCGGGCGGGTTCCGGGTGAAGCCGCGGGTGATCGACGCCGCCACCACGGCGGACACGTTCTTCTCGCGCGAGGAGGGCAACGCGCTGATCGGCATGGGCTCGCCCGTCGGCGACCCGACGACGGCCTACCTCCCGGAGCTGCCGGACCAGTTCTACAACCCGTGGAACGTGAGCACGCCGCAGTTCGTGACGGCGTACGGGGCCGCGCTCCTCGGGACCGACCCGCAGTCCCGTGCGCCGGCCGTCCGGCAGATGGTCGAGAGCGAGAAGGGCATCCGCAAGCGGGTGCCGATCCACCAGCACACCCCGCCGATGGCCTACACGAGCAAGGTGGTCCTGCCGACCGAGGGCTACCGGGTGAACTTCATGTTCAGCCTGCGCGGGGTCGGGGTGGGGGCCTGACGGCCCGGCCGGTCGGCGCCGCTCAGGCGTCGGCCGGCCGGAACACCGGCACCGCCTCGGATCCTTCGGGCCGCTCGAAGGTCAGCCGGACCCGTGCGCCCGTGGTGACCTGCCCCGGCTCCGCGCCGACCAGGCAGGACCACCACCAGGGCCCCTCGTCCAGCTCGACGATCACCAGCGGGAGGGTCGTGCCGTCCCGCTTGTGCGAGACGGCGTGGCTGACCACTGTGCCGCCGCCCGCAGCCGGGACGGCGGTCAGGTCCGCCGCTGCGCAGGTCTCGCAGGCCTCCGCGTACGGCGTGGAGAGGTGGCCCTCGGGGCAGCGGCGCAGCAGCAGCTCGCCCCGGGCGGTGCCGTCGAAGAACTCCGCGGTCGCGGCGTCCCGCGAGACCGTACCGACCATCAGGCCCTCCCGGGGGCGTGCGGGGACAGGACGAGGGTGGAGTGGTGGTCGAGGACGCCGCCGTTGCCGGACACCAGCACCACGTCGTGCTCCGCGACCTGCCGCTCCCCTGCCTCGCCGCGGGCCTGCAGCACGGCCTCGGACAGCGGCGTCATGCCCCACATGTAGTACGACGACAGCTGACCGCCGCCGGTGTTGACCTTGAGCTTGCCGTCCGGACCCAGGGTGCCGTCCGCGACGAACCGCCCGCCCTCGCCCTTGGGGCAGAACCCGTAGTCCTCCAACGTGATCAGCACGGTGAAGGTGTAGCAGTCGTAGAGCTCCACGACGTCCACGTCGGACACCGAGAGACCGGCCATCGCCAGAGCCGCCGGCCCCGACCGGGCCGCACCCGAGACCAGCCCGAAGTCCTCGTGCCGCAGCAGGGACCGGCCCGGATGCGCCTGGCCCCAGCCGTGGACGTGCACCGGCGGGCGGGCCAGCGACGCCGCCCGCTCCGCCGACGTGACGACGACGGCGATGCCGCCGTTCGACACCAGGCAGCAGTCGAGCAGGTGGAAGGGCTCGGTGATCCACCGGGAGGCGTGGTACTGCTCGAGCGTCAGCGGGTCCCGGAACTGCGCTCGCGGGTTCATCCCCGCCCACGCCCGCTGACCGACGGCGATGTGCCCCAACTGGTCCTGGGTGGTCCCGTAGGTGTCCATGTGCCGGCGGGCGGCGAGCGCGTACATCGACGTGGTGTCCGCGATCCCGCTCGCGCCGAGCACTCCGCGCCAGCCCACGGCACCCCTCGAGCCGTAGGCGGCGCCGGTGGAGGTGCCCTGGCGCAGCGGGGCGTCCGCGAACACGCAGGCGATCGTCTCGGCCGTCCCGGACGCCACCGCCAGCGAGGCGTACTGGACCATCTGCCCGGCCGTGGAGCCGTAGGACTGCATCTCGGACAGCACCGAGAGGTCCTTCAGCCCCAGGTCGCGGGCCAGGCCGAGGCCCACCCCGCCGCCGACGCCCGCGGAGGTCAGCAGCCCGTCGACGTCGGAGAGCCGCAGCCCGGCGTCCGCCACGGCGAGGCGCACCGCATCCGCCGCGAACCGCCCCGCCGTGCGGTCGTAGACCTTGCCCATCTCCGTCATCCCGAGCCCGACGATCGCGGGCGTGCGGCCCGCGGGCATCGTCCGGGGCGTCACGGTGTCAGCCACTGTTGCGGACCTCCGAGAACGGGACGTCGCGGTCCACTTCGTACTCCTTCGGCAGGCCGAGGATGCGCTCGGCGATGATGTTGCGCTGGATCTGGTCGGTGCCGCCGCCGATGGATGTGAAGTAGGCGTTGAGCGCCAGGAAGGTCGACTCGTCCCCGATCGGCTCCTCGGGGCCCTCCACCATGGACCGCGGCCCGGCGAGCGCGGTCCGCACCCGGGCGCTCTCGTGCAGGATCCGGGACATCGCCAGCTTGCCCAGCGACATCACCGACGACGAGGAGCCCTGCTCCACCTCGGCCTTGGCGCGCAGGGCGTTCCACTCGTTGACCTTGCGCAGCGCGGCCACCCGGGCGAGGTCCTGCCGGATCACGGGATCACCGAGCCTCCCGGTCTCGGCGGCCAGGCGGACCAGCTCGTCCCCCACCTCCGCCATCCCGCTGTCCGCACGCCCGGCGCGGGCGCGGTCGCCCATGACCGACCGCTCGTAGGCCAGCGCCGTCTGCAGCACCCGCCAGCCGCCGCCGAGCTCGCCGAGGCGGTGCTCGTCGGGCACGCGGGCACCGGTCAGGAAGACCTCGTTGAACTCCGACTCGCCCGTGATCTGGTGCAGCGGCCGGACCTCGACGCCCGGCTGCCGCATCGGGAACAGGAAGAACGTGATGCCGCGGTGCTTGGGCACCGACCAGTCCGTGCGGCACACCAGCATCCCGTACTCCGCCGTGCGGGCCGAGGAGGTCCAGACCTTCTGCCCGTCGACGACCCACTCGTCCCCGTCCCGCACCGCCCGGGTCCGGACGGCGGCGAGGTCCGATCCCGCGCCCGGCTCGCTGTAGAGCAGGCACATCGGTACCTCGCCGCGCAACATCGGGCCGACGAACTTCTCCTTCAGCGCATCCGAGCCGAAGGTGAGGACGGTGGCCGCGTAGAGGTTGTGCCGGTCCTGCCCCGAGCCCGGCGCACCGAGCCGGCGGAACTCCTCCTCCACGACGTGGCCCTCGTCGTCGGACAGGTCGCGGCCGAACCAGCGGCGGGGCCAGCGCGGCGCGGCCCAGCCCGCCTCGACGACCTTCGCGACGAACTGCGTGCGCGGCCGGCCCGCCCTCATCGTCCCGGGGTCCCACTCGGCCGCCAGCCAGGCCGCGACCTCCTCGCGCACGCGCCCGGCCGATGCTCCGGCCGCAGGCTCGCTCATGCCACCGCTCCGCTCCGCTGCAGGTACCGCTCCCGGTGAAAGGCCGGGTCGCCGAGCAGCTGGGCGCTCGTCCGGGCCCGGCGCAGGTAGAGGTGGGCGGCCTGGTCCCAGGTGAAGCCGATCCCGCCGTGGATCTGGATGGAGTCCGCCGCGATCCGGACGAACGCGTCGGAGCAGTAGGCGCGGACCAGGCTCGCGAGCGCCGGGAGGTCCGGGGCGCCCTCGTCGGCCGCGGCCGCCGCCCATCGCGCGGCCGAGATCGCCGACTCGGACTCCAGCAGCAGGTCCGCGAGCATGTGCTTGATCGCCTGGAAGCCGCCGATGGGCCTGCCGAACTGCACCCGCTCCTTGGCGTAGGCGACCGTCCGCTCCAGCGCGAAGGCGGCCGCCCCGGCCTGCTCGGACGCCAGCGCCACGGCCGCGAGGTCGAGGGTGCGGGCGAGCACCGGGCCGGCGGTCCCGTCCCGGCCGAGCAGCTCACCGGGGGTGTCCGCGAACGTCACCCGCGCCTGCCTGCGCGTCCGGTCGACGGTCTGCAGGGGGTGCCGCTGCGCGAGGCGACCGTCCACGGCGAAGAGCGAGAGGCCCGCCGGGGTGCGCGCGGGGACCAGCAGGAGGTCGGCCGCGGCCCCGTCCAGGACGTACGGCTCCTCCCCGGTCAGCCGCCAGCCCTCGGCGGTGGCGGCCGCGGCGACCCCGGAGCCGGGCGGGCGACGCGCCGGGTCGGCTGCCGACACCGCCACGGTCGCAACGGTGTCGCCGGCGGCGATGCCGGGCAGGTACCGGGCCCGCGCCTCGGTGTCGTCGCTCTCCAGCAGCAGGGTGGCAGCGAGGGCGACGGTGCCGAACAGGGGTGCGCAGAGCAGCGCCCGCCCGGCCTCCTCCAGCACGATCCCGAGCTCGACGCGGCCCGCGCCGGCGCCGCCGTACTGGGTGGGGACGATCAGCCCCTGCAGGCCCAGCTCGCCCGCCATCCGTTTCCAGACCGCGGGGTCGTGCCCCGTCCCCGTCTCCATCAGCCGGCGGACCTCCGCCTCCGGCGAGCACTCGACCAGGAACCGCCGCACGGTCGCCCGCAGGTCGGCGTGCTCCGGCGGCACGGCGAAGGCCGGCATCTCCACCTCCGTCGATCACCGTCGATTACGGACGACCACCATTCGATACGGCCCGACCGTAGGCGTCGCCCGCGCGGCATCGCAAGAGTCCTCGGCCCGCACACCGCCCGGCAGGCCTATTGCGGACGATGAGAGTTCGATTTAGCGTCCGGAGGGCTGTCTGACCGACGCAACGGGGCGAGGTGGGCATTCCGCGATGACCGGTGGCGAACTTTCCCTCGACCTTCCCCTCCGCGGGGTCCGGGTCCTCGATCTCGCCGACGGCGTCGCCGCCGTCACGACCCGCCTGCTGGCCGACCTCGGTGCGGACGTCGTCCGGATCGAGCCGCCGGAGGGCGCGCCCGCCCGCCGGCGCGAGCCGCTCGTGGCCGGGACCGGCGCGGCGCACCTGGTGCAGGACGCGAACAAGCGCTCGGCCGTCGTCGACCCGGCGGACCTGGCGCGGCTCGTCCGCTCGGCGGCGATCCTGGTGCACGACCGCCCGCCCGGCGCGGAGGACGGACTCACCCCGGAGGAGCTCCACTCCCTCAACCCCGCGCTGGTCGTGGTGGCGGTGACCGCGTTCGGGCAGACCGGGCCCTACCGCGACCGGGTCGCCACCGACGAGGTGCTGCTGGCCATGAGCGGCGCGCTCGCCCGCTCCGGCAGGCCGGGGCTCCCGCCCCTGCCGCCGCCGGCGGCGATCGCGGGCCACTCCGCCGCGGTCCAGGCCGCGTGGGCCGCGCTCGTCGCGTACGCCGGGGCGCTGGAGTCCGGTGTGGGCGATCTCGTCGACGTCTCCCTGCACGAGGCCCTCACCCACGCCGTCGATCCGGGGTTCGGCATCTCCGGCAGCGCGACCGGCGGGGCCCGCGCCATCGGCACCCGGGACCGGCCGGACGTCGCACACCTCTACCCGATCTTCCCGTGCGCCGACGGGCACGTCCGCATCTGCGTCCTCAGTGGCCGGCAGTGGCGCGGCGTGTGGGGCTGGCTGGGCGAGCCCGCGGAGTTCGCCGATCCCCGCTACGAGCACATCGGGATCCGCTTCGAGGCGCGGGACCGGCTGTACCCGCTGATCGAGGCGCTGTTCGCCGAGCGCACCCGCGACGACCTGGTGGACGAGGGCCAGAAGCGGGGCGTCCCGATCGCCGCGCTGCTCTCCCCCGCCGAGGTCCTCGCGTCCGACCACTTCGCCGAGCGCGGGACCTGGGCGGAGGTCGCGGCCGGGGGCACCACGGTGCGCGTCCCGGCGGGCCCGGTCGAGCTCGACGGCCTGCGGGCCGGCCTGCGCACCCCCGCCCCCGCGCTCGGCGCCCACACCGCCGAGGTGCTGGCCGAGTGGGCGCGGCCCGCGCCCCCGCTGCCCGCCACGCCGCTCGCGGGGCTGCGCGTGCTCGACCTCGGGGTGATCGTCGTCGGGGCCGAGATGGGCCGGCTCTTCGCCGACCAGGGCGCGGAGGTCATCAAGATCGAGAACCGGGCCTTCCCGGACGGCAGCCGGCAGACCGTCAGCGACACCCCGATCACGCCGTCGTTCGTCTGGGGTCACCGCGGGAAGCTCGGGCTCGGGCTGGACCTGCGCCGCCCCGAGGGCGCCGAGGTGTTCCGCGCCCTGGTCGCGGAGTCCGACGTGGTCCTCACCAACTTCAAGCCCGGCACCATGGAGTCGCTCGGGCTGGGCCACGCCGACCTCGCCGCCGTCAACCCGGGGATCGTGGTGGTCGACTCCAGCGCGCTGGGCGCGACCGGCCCGTGGAGCAACCGGATGGGCTACGGGCCGCTGGTCCGCGCCTCGACGGGCCTCGGCGAGCTCTGGCGGTACGACCCGGCCGCGGGCGGTGCGTTCGGTGACGCCGCCACGGTCTACCCCGACCACGTCGCGGCGCGGATCGGCGCGCTCGCCGCCCTCGCGGCGGTGCTCGACCGGCCGCGACGGCGGCGGGGCCGCCGGGTCAGCGTGTCGCAGGCCGAGACGATCCTCGCGCAGCTGGCCGAGGTGTTCGCGCTCGAGTCCCTGGAACCGGGCTCCGGCGTCGGCTGGGCCCGGACCGGCCCGGACGCCCCGCGCGGCCCCTTCCCCTGCGCCGGCGACGACGAGTGGTGCGTGATCGCCGTCCGCGACGACGGCGACTGGGCCCGGCTGCGCGCGGTCGTCGGCCTGCCCGACGACCCGGGCCTGCGCACGGCGGCGGGACGACGGGCGCGGCGCACCGAGATCGCGGCACACCTCGCCACCTGGACCCGCACGCGTCCGCCCGCCGAGGTGGTGGAGGTGCTGCAACGCGCCGGGATCCCGGCCGGCGCCATGCAGCGCCTGGTCGACCACGCCGACGACCCGCACCTGCGCGCCCGCGGCTACTTCCGGCTGATGCACCAGCCCCAGCTCGACGAGGTGCTGCCCACCGTCAACGGGCCCGCGGTGTTCCGCAGGCTCCCGGAACCGCGGCTGCGGCCGGCGCCGCTGCGCGCCGAGCACACCGAGGAGGTGCTCGGCCGGGTGCTGGGGATGCCGGAGCACCGGATCGACGAGCTGGTCGAGTCGGGGGTGCTGGAGTCCCGCCGGCACGGCTGAGCCGGCGCCGCGGCCCGCGTTCAGGGCCCGGCCGCGCCCTGCCCGTCAGTCGCCGGGCCGCCCCTCCAGCACGAGGTCGACGAGCTCCGCCGCGTACCGCTCGCCCCCCGCGATCACGACCTTGCGCAGCCGGTCCGGCGTGGCAAGGGCGTGGTTGAGCATGGCACCGCACACCGCGTCGAGGATGAGCGTGGGCGAGGTGCCCGGGGCCAGCTCACCGCGCGCGACGCCGCGGCGGACGATCGCCCGCGCGGCCCGCACGCGCTCCTCGTTGCGGCGGGCGTAGAGCTCGGCGAACACCTCGGGGTGGGTGCGGGCGTCGACCAGCAGCCGCAGCCCCGCGATCCCCCGCGCCCCCAGGTACTCGACGAGGAGCTGGCGGGCGAGCACGACCAGCTGGTCCCGCACCGACCCGGTGTCCGGCACGTCGATCCGCGTGCCCGAGCGCTCGATCGCGTCGACCAGCAGGGCCCGCGCGGACAACCAGCGGCGGTAGAGGGCCGGCCGGCCGACCCCGGCGCGCCGGGCGACCGCCTCGAAGTTGAACCCGGCCCACCCGAGGTCCGCGTACACCTCGAGGGCGGCCTCCAGCACCTTGCGGTCGACCTCGGGGTCCCGGGGGCGCCCGGCCCGGCGCACGGGTGGGGCCGCGGCCGGCGGGCCCGCGCGGACGCCAGCCCCGTCCCCGGCCCCCTCCGCGGTCCCGTCCGCTCCGGGACTCGTCGACATGGGCGGAGTATCGCACCGATGTGCGTCCGTCCATCCGACGCCGCCCGCGGCTGGTCGGACTCCCGTTGTCCCGGTGACGTGCCCGCGGTCACAGTGGGCGGGCGTCCGTGCGGCAGCGGCGGTTCCCCGCGCCCGCCGCCGGCGCGCTGCCCCCTGCCCTGGTCCCGTGACGAGGAGATCCGTGTGAACACAGCAACGACGCTGCGCCGCACCCGTTCCCGACTGGCGGTGGTCCTGCTCGCCGTCCTGGCGGTGCTGCTGTCCGCCTGCGGGGGCGGTTCCGGCGGGGGCGGCGGGTCCGGCGGCGGCGGGAGGCTCGACCCCAACGGCACCTTCCGGTACGTCTTCGTGCAGAACCCGTCCACGTTCGACCCGCACAAGTCCGCCAACCCGTGGGACATGATCTTCTTCCGGCTCGTCTACGACCAGCTCATCCGGGAGAACGAGAACGGCGAGCTCGAGCCCCAGCTCGCCACCTCGTGGGAGTTCGTCGACAACGAGACCGCCCTGGTCATGAAGCTGCGCGACGACGTCACCTTCGCCGACGGCACGAAGTTCGACGCCGCCGCGGTCAAGGCGAACATCGAGCGGATGAAAACCCTCGACGGCAGTACCCAGAAGGGCGCGATGGCCCGGGTCGCCGGCGCCGAGGTGATCGACCCGACGACGGTCCGGATCAACCTCTCCGGCCCGGGCGGCAACCTTCCCGCCCTGTTCAGCGGCACCCCGGGCAGCATGATCAGCCCCGCGGCGATGAAGAACCCGGACCTGGACCAGAAGCCGGTCGGCTCGGGCATGGCCCGCCTGGTCGAGTACATCCCCGGCCAGGTCAGCCGGTACGACCGCACCGAGGGGTACTGGGACCCGGAGGCCGCGAAGGCCGCCCACTACGAGATCTACGTGCAGACCTCCGCTCCCACCCGGATGAACATGCTGCAGACCGGCCAGGCCGAGCTGACCTACCTGGACCCGTCGCAGGCCGACCAGGCCAAGGCCGCCGGCCTCAACACCGCCGAGTCGAAGAGCCTGTCGATCATGTCCATGTACATGAACACCGGCAAGCCGCCCTTCGACAAGCTGGAGGTCCGGCAGGCCTTCCAGCACGCCGTCGACCGCCAGGCGATCGTCGACGGCGTGTTCTTCGGACTGGGCAAGCCGGTGGCGCAGTACATGCCGCCGGACTACTGGGCCTTCGACCAGAGCGTCACGCCCGAGAACCCGGAGTACGACTACGACCCGGCCAAGGCTCGGCAGCTCCTCGCCCAGGCCGGCTACCCGAACGGCGTCGACTTCGAGATGCTCGTGCCCAGCCTCGACGACCACCGCGCGGTGGCGGAGGCGCTGGTCCCGATGCTGGCCGAGTCCGGGCTCCGGGCGACCACCCGGGTGATCGAGTCCCCCACCACCCCGCAGACCTTCTACGGCCGCCAGGAGGGCAACGCGTTCCCGGGCATGGGCGCGCCGTTCCAGGACCCGACGACCGTGTACCAGGCGAGCCTGCCGGGCCAGTACGCCAACCCGTGGAACACCACCACCCCGGAGTTCGAGAAGGCGTGGCTCGACGCGCTCAGCGGCGCGTCCCGGGACGCCCGGCTGCCGGCGATGCACCGGATGATCGAGGAGGAGAAGAAGATCCTCAAGAGCTTCCCGCTGCACGCGCACTACCCGCCGTCCGCCTGGACGGACAAGGCGGTGTTCCCGGCGGGCTACCGGCCCGCCTACGCACCGACCTTCTACGGCGTCGGGGTCACCGCGGGCTGACCCCGACCGGCCCGGCGGGGAGGGGGCGCACCCCGCCGGGCCACCCCCACCGGGTGGAGGAACACCCACGGATCCCGCCCGAGGGGTGGGCATCCGTCCGTTGTCCCTCCCCCGCGCCGATCGCAGACTCGGAAGCGGGCCGGTGCTCGGCGGGGACCGGCCCCGCACCCCATCCCACCAGCACCGGGAGGTCCGGCATGCGGCTCGACGGCAAGGTCGCGGTGATCACCGGCGGCGGCTCGGGCATCGGCGCCGCGACGGCGCGGACCTTCGCCCGGGAGGGCGCGGCCGTGGTGATCGCCGACATCGACGAGGCCGCCGGCGAGAAGGTCGCCGCGGAGGTCCGGGAGGCCGGCGGGACGATCGACCTGCGGGTCTGCGACGCCTCGAAGCCCGAGGAGATCGACGCGCTGGTCGCCTTCGCGTTGGACCGCCACGGCACGCTCGACGTCCTGCACAACAACCACGTGGCGTTCGAGTCGGGCCGGGTCGGCGACCTCTCGCTCGAGGGGTTCCGGCGCTCGCTCGACGCGAGCCTGGTCGCGTACTGGTACGCGATCAAGGTGGCGCTCGTCCCGATGCTGGCGCAGGGCCGCGGCGCGATCGTCAACACCGCCTCGGTGTCCGGGCTCGTGGGCGACTACGGCCTCGGCGCCTACAACGTGCTCAAGGCCGGGGTCGTGAACCTCTCCCGGGTCACCGCGATCGAGTACGCCCGACGGCGGCCTCTGGGCCCACTCCGGCATGCCGCCGATCGGCGGGCTGGGCCACGACTTCTGACCGGCTCCACACCAGAACCTGCTCACGAACCGGGAGCGACATGACCACGCTGGAGATCCCGAACATCGGGACGTTCGACGTCGAGCTGTGGGAGGAGGGCTCCGGCGCGCCGCTGCTCTACCTGCACGGCTACGAGCGCCACCCCGGGGGTGCCGGGTTCCTGAAGCGGCTCGCCGCCGACCACCGGGTGCTCGCGCCCGAGCAGCCCGGGTACGGCAACTCGACCGGCTTCGAGCACTTCACCGACGTCCACGACGTCGCCCTCTTCTACCGCGAGCTCGTCGAGTCCTGGGGCCTGGAGTCGGTCGACGTCGTCGGGCACTCCCTGGGCGGGATGTTCGCCGCCGAGCTCGCCGCGATCGCCCCGCGGCTGGTGCGGCGCCTCGTGCTGGTCAACGCCTACGGCCTCTGGCTCGACGACGAGCCGAGCCTCGATCCGTTCGGGCCCGCCGACCAGGTCAAGGCGGCGAAGTGGCACGCCGGTCCGCCGGACGTCGAGCCGACGAACTTCGTGCCCGACCCGGACGACCCGCACGCGCCGATCCTGTTCTCCGCCCGCAACCTCGGTTCCGCCACCAAGTTCATGTGGCCCATCGCCGAACGGGGGCTGCGCCGCCGGCTGCCGCTGGTCGACGCGCCCACGCTCGTCGTGCACGGGACCTCCGACGGGCTGCTGCCCGTCTCCTACGCCGAGGAGTTCGTCCGGCTGATCCCCGACGCGCGGCTGCACCGCATCGAGGCCGCCGGGCACTACCCGATGGTCGAGCAGGAGGACGAGTTCGTGTCCGCCGTGTCGACGTTCCTGGCCGGCTGAGGGAGGGGGATCCACATGGGACGGGTCGAGGGCAAGGTCGCACTGGTCACCGGCGGTGCCGCGGGCATCGGGCGGGCGACGGCCCGCACGCTGGCGCGCGAGGGCGCCACCGTCGTGATCGCCGACATCAACGTCGACGGGGCGAAGCAGGTGGCCGGTGACATCGGCGACGAGATCGGCGGCGAGGCGGAGGCGGTGCACTTCGACGCCACCGACGCGGGCTCGATCGAGGCCCTCGTCGAGACCGTGAACGGGAAGCACGGGCGCATCGACGTCATCCACAACAACGCGGCGCTGGTCGGCCCGGACGCCTGGTTCACCGACGGCTCCGTGATCGACACGAGCCTCGAGATGTGGGACCGGGCGTTCGCCACCAACGTCCGCAGCATCTTCCTGATGTGCAAGTTCGCGCTGCCGCACATGGTCCGGAACGGCGGCGGCTCGATCATCAACATGGCGTCCGTCGGCGGGCTGCGCGGCAGCCCCGCGCTCACCGCCTACGGCACCACGAAGGCCGCGGTCGTGGGCCTGACCCGGTTCATCGCGGCCCAGCACGGCAAGGACGGCGTGCGGTGCAACGCCGTCGCCCCCGGCGTGATCCGCACCCAGCAGCTGCTCGACGCCGTGCCCGAGCTGCCGGTCCGCGCACTCGAGGGGGTGGCCTCGCCGCGGGTCGGCGAGCCCGAGGACATCGCCAACATGGTGCTGTTCCTCGCCTCCGACGAGTCCGCCTTCGTCAACGGCGAGACCTACCGGGTCGACGGCGGCGCCATGGCCACCGCACCCGCCAACCGCACCCTGGAGACGCAGAAGTGAAGTTCCACTGGTTCGCCCAGCAGTACTACAGCAAGCTGCCGCCGGAGTACGGGGACACCGTCGACAGCTCGTGGGTGACCCCGCCGGCGTCGTACGCGGACCCGCGGCAGGTCGGCGAGGACTACCACACCTACATCCGGCTGATGCAGCAGGCGGACGGCCTCGGCTGGGACTCGCTGCTGCTCAACGAGCACCACCAGACCTCCCTGGCCATGACGCCGTCGCCCAACCTGATCGCCTCGATCCTGGCCGCGACCACGGAGAACGCCGCCATCGCCCTGTGCGGCAACTCGCTGGCCCTCTACAACCCGCCGATCCGGGTCGCGGAGGAGATCGCGATGCTCGACGCCCTGTCGGGCGGACGGATCATCGCGGGCATCGTGTTCGGCACCCCGATGGACAGCGCCTTCTCCTACGGCGTCCCCCCCGTCGAGCTGCGCGAGCGCTTCCACGAGGCCCGCGAGCTGATCACCCGGGCCTGGAAGGCCGAGGAGCCCTTCGCGTTCAACGGCAAGTACACGAAGCTGCGCTACGTCAACCCGTGGCCGCGGCCGATCCAGGACGAGATCCCGGTCTGGATCCCCGGCAGCGGCAGCGTCGAGACCTGGGACGTGGTCAACGCCCTCGACTACTGCTACGGCTACCTCTCGTTCTCGGGCAAGCAGTCCGCCGAGCCGATCGTCAAGGGTTTCTGGGAGCACACCCGGGCGACCGGCGGGAACATGAACCCGAACCGGATGGCCTTCACGCAGGTGATCTGCTGCGCGGACACCGACGAGGAGGCGGAGCGCCAGTACTCGGACGCGGTCAAGTACTTCTACCGGCAGAACCCGACGGCGATCTGGCAGGCCACGCCGCCCGGCTACACGTCCCAGGCCTCGATCCGGGAGAACCTGACCCGCGCGAAGACGATCTCGGCGGAGGAGCGGCTCAAGGCCCAGCGCGGTGAGCTGTCGTTCTGGGAGTACGACGAGCTCGGCTACATCATCGCCGGCACCCCGGAGCGGGTCGAGCAGCGGGTCCGCGAGCTGGTCACGGACCTGCGGATCGGGCAGCTCATCACCTGCATGCACGTCGGCGACCTGGCCGAGGACGTGACGGCGAAGAACAACCACCTGTTCGGGACCCAGGTGATCCCGAAGCTGCGCGACGTGTGGGCGGACGAGGAGGACCGCTGGACGCCGAAGGTGAGCCAGGAGCGGGTCGCCGCCCGGTTCGGGCCCCACGCCACGGTCTGAGCGCGTTCGCGCCGCACCGGACGTCCGAATTGGGCTGTTCGTGGGATGCCGCTCGGTGACCACGCTCCGTACGCTGCCGATGACTGAACGATCGATCAGCCATCGGTAGCCGGAGGTGATTCGTGCCCGACAAGGACCTCACCGTCGAGGAGACCCTCGCGCGGCTGCTCCGTCTGTTGGCCACGGAGGCACCCGACGAGGCCTTCCACGGGCTCGCGGAGGCCGTCGAGGCCCGGGCGCCGGGGCCGGGCCGCGAGACCCTGCTGCACGCGCTGCGGCAGGGCGCGGTCGTCCGGACGAGGCTCCAGCGACGCCGGCGCCGGGAGAAGGAGACCCAGGCCCTGCTCGAGACCGCCCGCGGGCTGGCCGCGCTCCGGGACGTCGACGAGGCGCTGGAGGCCATCGTCGGCCGGACGCGCCAGCTGCTGGGCACGGACGCGACGTACCTCGCGCTCGTCGACCCGGAGCGCGGCGACGTCTACATGCGGATCACGCTCGGGACCGTGACGAGGGCGATCGAGTCCGTACGGCAACCGAAGGGCAGCGGCGTCGGCGGGCTGATCGTGGCGACCGGCGAACCGTTCGCAACCCGCGACTACCTGGCGGATCCGCGCATCAGCCGGGATCCCTCGGTGGCCGACGCGGTCGTGCAGGACGGCATCGTCAGCATGGCCGGCGTGCCGATGCGCCTCGGTGCGGAGGTGATCGGTGCGCTGTTCGTCGCCAACCGCCACGAACGCACCTTCGAACGAGACGAGATCGCCCTGCTCTCGGCGCTCGCCGACCACGCGTCGATCGTCATCGAGAACGCGCGGCTGTTCGGCGACGCCGAGGCCACCGCGCACCGCCTGCGGGAGGCCAACGACGAGCTCGCCCGGCACGGGGACGCCCTCGAGAGGGCCGGCGCCGCCCACGAGCGGCTGATCCCGATGGCGCTGCGCCGGGCCGACCTGGCGGACCTCGTCGACACGGTGGCCGAGATGCTCGAAGCCGGGGTCGCCGCCGTCGACCCGGAGGGGGTCGTCCTCGCCGCGGCGACGCGCCCCGGGCATCCCGGCAGCCTGCCCGACCGGGCGCCCGACGTCGCGGCAGGCATCGCCCCGGACGCGGCCGGCACCGTCCGGCTCGACGCCACGACCTGGGCCGCACCGATCCGGGCCGGCGGCGAACGCTTCGGCCACCTCGTCCTCCACGTCGAGGGGCCCGTCCCGAGCACCGACGTGCGCATCCTGGAACGCGCCGCGCAGACGGCCGCCCTGCTCCAGCTCATGGAGCAGCAGGTGTCGCTGACCGAGCAGCGGCTGCGCGGCGAGGTAGTGGAGGAGCTGCTCGCCGAGCGCGAACCGGACTGGGCCGCGCTGGAGCGCCGGGCCCGGCGGGCCGGGCCGCGGGCCCTGGACCTGCACCGGCCGCACACCGTCGTGGTCATGACGGCCGACGACGCCGGGCGACGGTCCCTGCTGCGGGCGGCGAGCGCGCAGGCCGCCCGCAGGGGCGGCATCGCCCTGGAACACGGCGCCCACGTCGTGGTGCTGCTGCCCGGGGTCGACCCGGCCGTCGCGGCGCGCGAGGTCCCCGAGCAGCTGAGCCGCGCGACGTCGGGCCGGGTCACCGCGGGCGTCGCCGGTCCCGCCGCCTCGGGGCGCGCGCTGCGTGCCGCGCATCGGGAGGCGGATCGCTGCCACCGCCTGCTGATCGCCCTCGGCCGGGAGGGGCAGGGCGCCACCACGGACGAGCTCGGCGCGCTGGGCCTGATCCTCGACGGCACCTCCCGCGCCCAGGTCCGCGCCCTGCTCGCCCAGACGGTCGCCCCGCTGCTGCGCTACGACGCGGAGCACGGCGCCGAGCTGCTCCGGACCCTCGACGGCTATTTCGCCGCGGGCCAGAACCCGCGCGCCGCCGCGAAGGCGCTGCAGCTGCACCCGAACACGGTCTACCAGCGGATGGAGCGCATCGACCGGGTGCTCGGCCACCGGCGCTGGCGCGAGCCGGACGGTTCCCTGAGCGTCCAGGTCGCCCTTCAGCTTCACCGCATCCTCGACCACATCCCCCTCGATGACCTCGTGCCCGGCTGAGCCTGGATCCACTGTCGATCTTGGGTCGTGCCGCTAGTTGATCTTTGGCGT
>NZ_JAJTTE010000029.1 GCF_021343995.1 Pseudonocardia terrae
CAGCCAACCGAGCAGCCCACACTGCCGAACCGACCGTTCGACACCAGCCACCTAGGTTCGCCCAGCCGGTCAGCGCGCCGGCCGTCGGGGGCGAGCGGTCGCGCCCGCGCCCAGGGCGGCGAACACACCGGCCACCACGGCGTCGGCGCACGCTCCTCGTCGCCAGGTCGGGGAGCCGGCTGCCAGGGCGAGGCAGCTCAGCGCGTGCAGCCCGTCGACGACCGCACCACCGGCGCGACCGGTACGGGTGCCCACCAGACGGACGGCCGCGAGCTGGACGAGGTGACGCGCGCCCAGGACACGGACGACGGCGCGGGCGCGCGGCGTGGCCGGAGTGTGGAGAACGCCGACCACCGCCTCGGGGCTCAGCAGCGAGATCAGCCCCCAGGCGCCGCGCGTCACGTCGGTGCCGAGCCCGAGCGCCTGCCGTGGGCGCCGGGGCGGCACGGCCCCCGACCCCGGCGGCCCGCTCCGGTCGCCGGGCGCGGCGGGGCGCGGGGCTGCGAACATCTCGTTCTCCTCCGGATCCGAGTCCGCCGGTCCACTCCTCCGGGTCCCGGCGGACGTGGCGGGGGTCCCCACCCGAACTGATCACGCAAACCCGGGGCAACCTGTCGATTGCCTGACGACGGAGCGCGACCGCCCGCTCGCCGTGCCGGTGTGGCCGGGAAATCTGGTCGAAGGGTGTGGCCTTTCGACGCAGGGAACACCCGGTGGGGTCAGTCGTCGGCGAGACCCTGCTCGATGGCGTAGCGGACGAGCTGGGAGCGGTTGTGCAGCTGCAGCTTGCGCAGGGTGTTCTGCACGTGGCTCTCGACGGTCCGGTGCGAGACCACGAGCCGCTCCCCGATCTGCTTCGCGGTGAGGCCCTTCGCGACCAGCCGCAGCACCTCGGTCTCGCGCTCGGTCAGCGCCGGCACCGCGGGCTCCCCCTCCGGGCGCTGGGCCAGGCGCCGGTACTCGCCGAGCACCAGCCCCGCGAGCCCGGGGGTGAAGACCGGGACGGCCTGGGCGGTGCGGTGCACCGCGTCGACCAGCTCCTCGGCGCTCGCCGACTTCACCAGGTAGCCGGTGGCGCCGGCCTTGAGCGCCTCCAGCACGTCCGCGTGCTCGCCGCTCGCCGACAGCACGAGCACCCTGGTGTCCGGGAGCGTCGAGACGATCCCGGCGATGGCGTCCACCCCGGACGTCCCGCCGAGGTTGAGGTCCATGAGCACGACCTGCGGCCGCACCGCGGGGGCGATCCGGACGGCGGCGCCGGCGTCGGGCGCGGTGGCCACGACCTCGAGGCCGCGCTCGGCCAGGTCCCGGGCCACGCCCTCGCGCCAGATGGGGTGGTCGTCGACCACCATCACGGTCACGCTCACACGCTCTCCCTGCGCTCGTCCACCCGGGCCGGGATCCGGATCGTCCACTCGGTGCCCCGGCCGGGCCCGGTGTCGAGGTCGAGGGTGCCGCCGAGCCCGGCCACGCGTCCCCGCATCGACTGCGCCACCCCGAGCCGCCCCTGCTCCTCCGCCTCCGCGAGCCGGCCGGTGGGGATGCCCGGGCCGTCGTCGCGCACGCTGATCTCGACCGCGCCGTCGAGCTCCTCGACGAGGACCCAGGCCGGGGCGGCGGCGCCGACGTGCCGCTCGACGTTGGCCAGCGCGGCACGCACCACGGCGTCGAGCTCGGCGACCGTCGCGGCCGGCAGCTCCACCGGGTGCGCGGGCGCCGACACCGTGACCCGGCCCGACGCCGCCGCCCGCAGCGTCGCCGCCAGATCGCGCCGCCCCTCGGCGTCCACCTGGGCGTTGCCGCTGGTCAACAACGTACGCAGGGCGACCTCCTGCTCGCCGGCCAGCGCGCCGAGCTCGGCCGCGGCCCCGCCCAGGTCCGCGCCGCGGCGCCCGACGTGCGCGAGGACCTGCAACACCCCGTCGTGCACCGCCCGGGCCAGCCGCTCCCGTTCCCCCGCGGCGGCCTCCTCGGCGACGGCCCGGCGCACCCGTTCGGCAGCCCGGCGCAGCACGAGCGAGGCGTAGCCGACGGTGAGCCCGGCGAGCACGAGGATCTGGATGTCGTTGAGCTCGGTCAGGGTGGCCCGGGACTTGGCGAGCACCAACGCCGCGGAGATCACCGCGGCCGCGACCACCCCGCCGACGATCCGGTACGCCACCGCGCAGGCCAGCACCGCGCCGGAGGTCCAGATCGAGCCCATGCCGGGGACCGAGGCGTCGAGCTGGGCGTCGGTGACGATCAGCGGCGTGGTGAGCATGATCCCCGCGCTGACGGCGAGGTCGGCCAGCGCGAGCGGCCCGCGGCGGTCCTCGAACCCGGCGCCGAGGTAGCCGCGGGCGAGCACCGCGGTCCAGGCCGTCATGACCGCGAGCACCAGCGCCGCGCCCCACGGCGCCGCGTAGTCGGTCATGTGGAAGGCCGACACCCCGATCACCGTCACCAGCGTGAGCACGCGGTAGACGACGACGCCGCGCCACAGCGGCTCGAGCGGGCGTTCCACGTCGATCAGTGTGGCGGGAACGGGGGCGGCACGGAACACACCGGCGAGCCTGCCGGTCCGCCGGGCCGCCCGGATCCGTAGTCCTACCGGGGCTTGGTGCCGGAGATCAGCGCGTTGTAGAACCAGGCCCGCGGGACGACGCGGCCGAGCACGGCGTCGAGCGCCGAGAGCCGCTGCCAGGAGTGGTAGGCGAACATCGCCCAGTTCCAGCCCAGCTTCCCGGGCGGGACGGCGGCCTCGAACGTCCGCACCGGCCAGCCGAGCATCGCGGCGGTGAGCTCCTCGGTGACGGCGCGGACCCCGCGGGCGCCGGCGCGCTCGGCCATCCGCTCCAGCTCGGCCGGGTCGAAGGTGTGGATGTCGACGACGGACTCGAGGGCGGCGGCGCGGCTCGACTCGTCGAGCTCGGTCTGCGGGCGGCGCCACCCCCGCAGCGGCCCCAGCCTGGTGACGGTGGTGGCGGCCTTCCACGTCCACTGCGAGAGCTTCCGGGCGTAGGCGTCGCCGACCGTGGTGGGCTCGCCGGCGAACACGAACCGGCCGCCCGGCCTGAGCACGCGCAGCACCTCGCGGAACGCCTGCTCCACGTCGGGGATGTGGTGCAGCACCGCGTGCCCGACGACCAGGTCGAACGTGTCGTCCGGGTACGGGATCGTCTCGGCGTCGGCGACCTTCCCGTCGACCGGGAGGCCGAGGTGCTCGGCGTTGCGCAGCGCGGCCTGCACCATGCCCGGCGAGAGGTCGGTGACCGAGCCGTTCTCCGCGACACCGGCCTGCATCAGGTTGAGCAGGAAGAAGCCGGTCCCGCTGCCGAGCTCCAGCGCGTGCCCGTAGGGGCGGCCGTCCCAGCCGGTGGCCAGGCGGAAGCGGCCGGCGGCGTAGTCGATGCAGCGCTCGTCGTAGCTGATCGACCACTTCTCGTCGTACGTGCCCGCTTCCCAGTCGTGGTAGAGCACGTTGGCCAGCTTCGGGTCCTGCCACGCCGCCTCGACCTGCTCGGCGGTGGCGTGCGGGGTGGGCACCTGGTCCGTACTCATGGGTAGCGACCCTAGCGAGGGCCGGTGCGGCCCGGGCGCGACCCTGCGCCGGCCGGGCCGTGGACGCGTACGCGGGGGCGGGCGCAGATCTTAGGTCGGCCCGACGACCACCCGCGGCGGCACGGGAATCCGCATCAGGTCCTCGGCGACCACCAGCTCGCCGTCGAACACCTCCCGCGCCTCCGCCGCGAACCGCTCCGGTTCGGTGTAGCGCTGGGAGAAGTGCGTGAGCACCAGCGTGCGTACCCCGCACTCGGCCGCGACGGCCGCGGCCTGACGCGCGGTGAGATGGCCGTAGGCGTGGGCGAGGTCGGCGTCCTCGTGCAGGAAGGTCGCCTCAATGACCAGCATGTCCGCGCTGTCCGCCAGGGCGTGGACGCCGTCGCAGAGCCGGGTGTCCATGACGAAAGCGAACACCTGGCCCGGACGCGGCGCGCTGACCTCCTCCAGGCGCACGCCGTCGAGCTCGCCGCGGGCCTGCAGCTCGCGGACGCGCGGGCCGGTGATGCCGGCGCGGGCCAGCGCGTCGGGCAGCATACGGCGGCCGTCGGGCTCCACGAGCCGATAGCCGAAGGCCTCGACGGGGTGCTCCAGGCGCCGGACCTCGAGGGCGCCGAGCTCGTCCCGAGCGACGACGCCGTCCCGGTCGTGGGGATGTTCGCGCAGGTCCGCGCGCTCCCGGTAGGAGGTGGCGTACCGGAGCCGGGTGAAGTGCTCCTGCCCCGACGCCGGGTAGTGCGCGTGCACCGGGTGCGCGACCTCGTCGAGGGAGAGCCGCTGCACCACGCCGGGCACGCCGAGGCAGTGGTCGCCGTGCATGTGGGTCAGGCAGATCCGGGTGACGACGCTCGCCGCGATCCCCGCGAAGAGCATCTGCCGCTGGGTGCCCTCGCCGGGGTCGAACAGCAGCCCGTCCCGGTCCCATCGGAGCAGGTAGCCGTTGTGGTTACGGGTCCGCGTCGGCGCCTGGCTCGCGGTCCCCAGCACCACCAGCTCGCGCTCCATCTGCACCTCCGGTGCCCGTGCGCGGTGGTGGTGCCGGAGCACCACCACCGCGCACAGCGGTCAGCGGCCGGTGAAGCTCGCCTTGCCGGGGCCGTTCTCCACGAAGGACTTCATGCCGATCGCGGCGTCGTCGCTGGCGAACACGCCCGCGAACAGCTCCGACTCGATGTCGAGGCCCGTGCGCAGGTCGGTGTCGAGGCCGCCGTCGATCGCCTTCTTCGCGGCGGCGTAGGCCAGGGCCGGCCCGGACGTGAACTGCGAGACGTACTCGACGGACCGGGAGTACACCTCGTCGGCCGGGACGACCTCGTCGACCAACCCGATCGCGAGCGCCTCCTGGGCGTCGACGAACCGGCCGGTGTAGATCAGGTCCTTGGCCCGCGACGGCCCGATCAGCCGCGCGAGCCGCTGGGTCCCGCCGCCGCCGGGGAAGATGCCGAGAAGGATCTCCGGGAAGCCGAGCTTGGCGTTGTCCCCGACGATGCGGCGGTCGGCGCCCAGGGCGACCTCGAGGCCGCCGCCGAGGGCGTAGCCGGTGACCGCGGCGACGGTCGGCTTCGGGATGATCGAGAGCGCGCCGAGCCCGGCGGAGAGCGCCCGGGCCTGCGGGGCCATGTCCGAGTAGGACATGGTCGCCATCTCCTTGACGTCGGCGCCCGCCGCGAGGGTCTTCTCGCCGCCGTAGACGATCACGGCCCGGACGTCCGCCCTGGTCGCGGCCTCCTGCGCGACCTGCAGCAGCTCCCCCTGCACCTGCCGGTTGAGCGCGTTCATGGGGGGCCGGTCCAGCCGGATCGTGCCCACCCCGTTGTCGACCTCGAGCCTCACGAATTCCGTCACGCCCGGACCCTAACCCGGCGGGCGGGCGCCAGGGCCCGCCCGCTCACCCGACGGGGAGGGCCCGTTCTCGTGTCGCCGCTCGTGCCACCTCAGCGCAGCCAGGCGCTGTACCGCCCGCGGCGGCGCTGCACGGCGAGCGGCAGGCCGAAGGTGGCGGTGAGGTTCTCGTCGGTGAGGACGTCGTCGAGCAGCCCGGCGGCGACGACCTTCCCGTCGCGCAGCAGCAGGCCGTGCGAGTACCCCGGCGGGATCTCCTCGACGTGGTGCGTGACCAGCACCGACGCCGGCGCCTCGGCGTCGAGCGCCAGGGTGGACAGCCGCGACACGAGGTCCTCGCGGCCGCCGAGGTCCAGGCCGGCGGCGGGCTCGTCGAGCAGCAGGAGCTCGGGATCGGTCATCAGCGCGCGGGCGATCAGCACCCGCTTGCGCTCGCCCTCGGAGAGCGTGCGGTACTCGCGGTCGGCGAACCCGGCCATGCCGAGCTGCGCGAGCAGGTGCTCCGCGCGCTCGGTGTCCATCGCGTCGTAGCGCTCCCGCCAGCGGCCGAGGACGCCGTACCCGGCGCTGACCACGACGTCGGACACGACCTCGTCGCCCGGGATCCGGATGCCGAGGTTCGCCGAGGTCAGGCCGATGCGTGGGCGCAGCTCGAACACCGCCACCCGGCCCATCCGCTCGCCGAGGATCTCGACGGTGCCTGCGGTCGGGTGCATCTCGGCGGCGGCGAGGCGCAGCAGGGTGGTCTTGCCGGCGCCGTTGGGGCCGAGGACGACCCAGCGCTCGTCGAGCTCGACCTGCCAGTCGACGGAGTCGAGCAGCACGGTCTTCCCGCGGCGGACGGAGACCCCGTCCATGTTGATCACGAGATCGGACAGATCGGGTGTGACGCTCTGCACGGAGGTTTCTGCGCCGGCGGGCGATCCGGGGGAACTCACCCCCTTATCCTCGCCGATCGTGCCTGTCTTCCCGTTGGGTGCCCACGTCGACGACACCGGGGTGCGCTTCGCCGTCGCCTCGACCAGCGCCGACGCCGTCGAGGTGTGTCTCGTGGACGGTGCACCCGGGGAGCTGGTCGAGCGGCGGGTGGAGCTGCCCGAGCGGACCTTCGGCGTCTGGCACGGGCACGTGCCGGGGGTGCGGCCGGGGCAGCGCTACGGCTTCCGGGCGCACGGCCCGTACCGCCCGTGGGAGGGCCACCGGTTCAACCCGCACAAGATCCTCGTCGACCCGTACGCGCGGCGGATCACCGGCGACGTGACCGACCTGCGGGCCGCGTACGGCTGGGTCGACGACCCGATGACAGGTCCGGCGAGCCGGGTCGACTCGCTCGGCGCCGTGCCGTTGTCGGTGGTCGAGGCGCCCGACCGCACGCCGCTGCCGCCGCGCCCGGACGTCCCGTGGTCGGAGACCGTCGTCGCCGAGCTGCACGTGAAGGGGTACACGGCGCGGCACCCCGAGGTCCCGCCGGAGCTGCGCGGCACGTACCCGGGACTGGCGCACCCGGCGGTCGTCGACCACCTGCTGCGGATCGGGGTCACCGCCGTCGAGCTGCTGCCGGTGTGCGCGAGCGCGTCCGAGCCCGCCCTGCTCGAGCGCGGCGCCCGCAACTACTGGGGCTACTCCACGCTCGGCTTCCTCGCGCCGCACGGCGGGTACGCGAGCACGCCCGGCGCCGAGACCGCCGAGTTCCGGTCCATGGTGGACGCGCTGCACCGGGCGGGCATCGAGGTGATCCTCGACTTCGTCCCGAACCACACGTGCGAGGGCGGCGTCGGCGGCGTGACGCTCTCCTACCGGGGCCTCGACGCCCGCGCCTACTACTCGCTCGGCGGCCTCGGCCACGACGCCGACATCACCGGCACCGGCAACACGCTCGACGCCGGCTCCCCCACCGTGATCCGCCTGGTGTGCGACGCCCTGCGGCACTGGGTCACCCACTACGGCGTCGACGGCTTCCGCATCGACCTGGCCTCGGTGCTCGGCCGGCCGCACTCCGGCCCGTTCGACCCGAACTCCGCGCTGCTCACCGCGATCGCCCAGGACCCCGTGCTGTCGACCTGCAAGCTCATCGCCGAGCCGTGGGACGCGACCGGCGAGGGCTACCGGGTCGGCGGCTTCGGCGTCGCGTGGTCGGAGTGGAACGGGCGCTACCGCGACGCCGTGCGGGACTTCTTCCGCGGCCACGGGCACATCGCCGAGCTGGCGTCCCGGGTGACCGGCAGCTCCGACCTGTACGCGCTGTCCGGGCGGCGGCCGTGGGCGTCGATGAACTTCGTGACCGCGCACGACGGCTTCACCCTGCGCGACCTCGTCTCCTACGAGCGCAAGCACAACGAGGCCAACGGCGAGCAGAACCGCGACGGCACGGACGACAACCGCTCGCAGAACTTCGGGGTGGAGGGCGAGACGTCGTCGCCCGTCGTCCGGGCGCGGCGGCGCGCGACCGCCCGGGCCATGCTCGGCACGCTGCTGCTGTCGATCGGGACGCCGATGATCCTCGGCGGCGACGAGCGCTGGCGGACCCAGCAGGGCAACAACAACGCCTACTGCCTCGACGACGCCGCCACCTGGGTCGACTGGTCCCCCGACGAGCTCGACCCGGGGGCGGCCGACGCGATGACCCGGTTCGTCGCCCGCGTCGCCGCGATCCGCCGGGCCTCCCCCGCGCTGCACCGCGACCGCTTCCTCCGCGACGAGGAGGTGCGGTGGTGGCACCCCTCCGGCCGGCCGCTGACCCAGGACGACTGGCACGACGCCCACGCCCGCTCCCTCGGCCTGCTCGCCGGGGAGTGGGTGTTCCTGCTGCACGCCGGCGGCACGGGCGCTCCCTGTGTGCTGCCGGGCGGAGGCTCGCCCCTCGTCCCGGTGCTCGACAGCACGAGAGAGGACGGCTGCCCGGTCTCGGAGCGCCCCCTGCGGCCGCGCAGCACCATCACGCTCCCGCCGCACTCGCTTCTGCTGTTCCGGCGCATTCCGGGCTGATCACCCGGTCGGCCGCCGCCCGCCGGACGAACGGCCGAACTTCGGTCCGGTCGAGTTTGTGGCTCCGGGCCCGTCGGGCATCCGCGCGCCGCCCGCCATTTCAGGCGGGCCGCGGTGACCACGGGTCCGCCGCGCGAGCAGGAGGAGGACCTGTGATGGCAGAACCGGAGCAGAACGAGCCCGACGGGACGCGGTCCGGCGACCTGGCCGACATCAGCGGCTACATCATGCTCGGCAGCAAGAAGCTGACCCTGCGGATCCGGGTCGAGGAGACCGGTGAGGCGCAGGTCGTGGCCGATCTGACCGGCGAGGGCGCAGCGCCGGCCGCCTCCGCTGAGGACGAGACCACTCCGGACGAGCTCGAGGACGGGATCGCGCCCGAGGACCGCGAGGAACTCGGGGACGAGGAGCCCGGCGAGGCCGAGGACGAGTACGACGAGGACACCGAGGACACCGACGGGTACGAGGACGAGTACGACGACGCCGAGGGCGACGAGGAAGCCGACGAGGAGTACGACGACGACGCCGGCGCCGAAGAGGCCGGGTACGAGGACGACCGCTCCGAGGACGACACCGCCGAGGAGCCCGAGCCTGCCGACGACGAGTACGACGAGGACTCGGACGAGGCCGGCGAAGAGTCCGAGCCCGCCGACGACGAGTACGACGAAGAGTCCGAGCCCGCCGAGGACCAGTACGACGAGGACTCGGACGAGGCCGACGACGAATCCGAGCCCGCCGACGACGAGTACGACGAGGACTCGGACGAGGACTCGGAGGAGGACGAGTACGAGGACTCCGCCGACGCCGACGACCACACGGACGAGGCCGACGACGAGTCCCTGACCGCCGAGTCCGACGAGGACGTCGCCGACGAGGAGGACGCCGACGAGGAGGACGCCGACGAGGACGACACCGGCGAGGACGACACCGCCGAGGACGACACCGCCGAGGACGACTCCGCCGACGTGGAGGACTCCGCGGAAGAGGACGACTCCGCCGAGGACGAGGACTCCGCCGAAGAACAGGACTCCGCCGAGGAGGACGACGAGCCCGTCGACCACGCCGAGCCCTCCGAGGACGAGCTCCGCGATCTCCTCACCCCACGCACCCGCCCCTCGCGGGTGACGAGCCAGCGGGGTCTGGCCGGTCGCGGGACACGGGCGCAGCGCACCCGGAGTGGCTCCTCGGGTCGCAGCGGCGGCGGGGAACGGACGGCCCGACGGCGCGGGCGCGGATCGAACCCGGACTGAGTAGCACCGAGAAGCACTGGTTCGCTCGGCCTACTCACTACTGCGACGTCCGCACCATTCCGCTGACCAGGTCGGACGCCGTCGTCGCGTGGGGGTGTGTCGGTGCGCGCGGTCGGGTACCAGCGCAGGACCCTGCTCCCGGGCGGCGCGTTCCGGACCGCCCGTCGTCGACCACTGCGGAGGTGGCCCGTGGCCGGGCGCTCGAGCGACCGTGAGCGCGAGTCCGCGCTGTCCCGCGTGATCGCGATCGTGAACGACAAGGGCGGCGTCGGGAAGACCTCGATCGCCGCGAACCTGGGCGGGCAGTTCGCCGGTGCGGGCTACCGCTGTCTGCTCCTCGACCTCAACCGGCAGGCCAACCTGGCCGACGACCTCGGCTACCGCGGCTCCGACATCGACGACGAGGGCGCCGGGCTGCTCGCCTCGATCATCGCGGGGACGCCGCTGCACCCGGCGCGGGACGTCCGGCCGCAGCTCGACGTGGTGTGCGGCGGGGCCCGGCTCGAGGACCTGACCCCGGTGATGGTCTCCCGCCTCCAGCACCACGGGCGCGAGGCGTTCCGGGTGCTGGGCGACGTGCTCGCGCCGGTCGCGACCGACTACGAGGTGGTGTTCGTCGACTGCCCGCCGGAGTCGACGATCCTCACCGACCTCGCGCTGGGGTCGGCCCGCTGGGTCCTGATGCCCACGAAGTCCGACCTCGGCGGGCTGCTCGGCATGACGCTCGTCGCCGAGCGGTTCACCCTCGCCCGCGAGATCAACGCCCGGCTCGGGCTGCTCGGCGTGGTGCTGTTCGCCACGGGCAGTCGCGCCCGCGCGGTGCAGGGCGAGGCCCTCGCAGCCATCGACGAGGCCTTCGGCGGCTCCTCGCCGCGGTTCGAGACCGCCATCCGGCACGCCGAGCGCACCGCCCAGGACGCGCGACGGCTGGGCAAGCTCGCCCACGAGCTCGAGGTGGAGGCCGCCGCCCAGCCCGCCTGGTGGGAGGAGCTGCGTTCGGGCACTCGGACCAGGCGGATCTCCGCGACGGCCGCGAGCGTCGCCGGCGACTACCGGGCGCTCGGCGTCGAGGTGCTCACCGCGTTGCAGGCCGCCGAGGAGGCCGAACGGCCGCGCGGCCGGACACGGAGGAAGGCACGGGCATGAACCGGCCCACCCGGGACCTGTCCTCGGCCTTCGGTGCCCCGGCCGCGGCCCTCCGTCCGGCGCGCCGCCGCCGACGGCCCGCCGGTCGTCGCACCGGCGCGCCCGCCGAGGACGCCGCCGTCGACGACCCGGAGGACGACGCCGACGACGACGCCGAGGACGACATCGACGAGGCCACAGGAGACGCGGACACGGAGAGAGCCGACCGCGAAGTCGCCGACACCGATCGAGCCGACACCGACCACGCCGACACCGGCGCCCGCACCGACGACGCCGATCACGAGGCCGGCGACGAGGACGCCGGCACCACCGATGCCCCTGACCCCGACCCGAGGAGCGAACCCATTTCCCCCGACGACAGGACCGAGCGCCGCTCGCGCGCGCGTCCCCGGGCGGACGACGACCGCGGGGACCGCCGAACCACCACGAGCCGAGGGCGGAGCGGCTCGCCGGCCCCGCAACGGGCCGACGCCGCCCGCAGGACCCGCCGCTACGGCGAGGTGCGGCTGCGGGACACCCGCCAGCTGGACCTGCTGATCCTCGCTATCGCCGAGGAGCGGCCGGAGAACGGGCGCGTGGTGCACGACCTGCTCCGCGAGCGCAGCGACGGCGTGTTCCGTCCCTCCCTGCAGACCACCTACCGCCGCCTGCACCGGCTGAAGAACGACCGGCTGATCACGCTCGGGCCCGACCGGCGCCACTACTCGCTGACGCCGCTGGGTCGGCGCATCCTGACCTCCCGGCGCCGCGAGTGGGCAGCCTTCATCCACGGCCTCGACCGCGTGCTGGGCCACCCGGACGCGGACACCCCGCGCCGGTGACCGACACCCCGGTCATCCGACGCCGCACTGATCCGACGCCGCACTGATCCGACGCCGCGCCGATCCACGGTGCCCTGATCCACGCCGCGGCGGCAGAACGTCCACGAACCGGTCGTCCCGCTGCCCGTCCGCGGATCATGGCTGTGACCGGGCCCCGCGGCGTACTCTTCCGACCATGCCGCGCTACGAGTTCCGCTGCCGCGAGTGCACCACGACCTTCGAGGTCGACCGCCCCATGGCCGCGGCCTCGGATCCGGCCGCCTGCCCGCAGGGCCACGGCGACACCGTCAAGCTGCTCTCCACCGTCTCGCTCGGCGGCCGTGCCGGCGGTCGTGCCGGCGCCGGCCCCGCGATGGCTCCGATGGGCGGCGGGGGCGGCTGCTGCGGCGGGGCCTGCGGCTGCGGCTGACCCCACGCGAGGTCGACCCCACGCGAGGGCGACCCACGGGAGGTCGACGCCCACCTGCACGAACGGCGCTCCCGCTCACGAGAGGTGCGGGAGCGCCGTCCGTTCGTGCACAGCCCTCAGGCGAGGACGACCTTGCCCAGCTCGGCGGGCGAGGTCAGCAGCGGGTGCTGCGGGAGGACCCGGACCGTGTAGCCCGCCAGGCCCGCGTGCGGCAGCGGTACCACGGCCTCGAAGCGGTCCGTGCCGTCCGTGGCGCCGACGTGCTTCATCGCGATGCGGACCGTGTCGTCGAGCTCGTCGGCCTCGTCGACCCGGCCGACGATCGCCTCGACGGTGACGTCGTCGGCCGAGAGGCCGCCGAGGTCGACCGCCGCCCGCACGGTCATGGGCGCGCCGACGACGGGGGTGTCCGGCAGGCCCGACGCGTCGACCCCGGTGACCTGCACCTTCGTCCACGCGCCGTTCAGCTTCTCGCGGTAGGACGAGATCTCCTTCGCCCCGGCGAAGTCCGAGTCCGTGACGGTGCGGGCGGCCTCGGCGGCCGGCGCGTACCAGTCCTCGACGTACTCCCGGACCATCCGGGTGGCCTGGACCTGGGGCCGCAGGGTCTCCCAGGTGTGCCGGACCAGCGCGGTCCACTTCGGCGGCACGCCGGAGTCGCGCTCGTAGAACGCAGGGGCGACCTGCGTGGCGAGCAGCTCGTAGAGCGCCTGGGCCTCGAGGTCGTCGCGCTTGTGCGGGTCGTCGATGCCGTCGGCGGTGGGGATCGCCCAACCGTTGCTCCCGTCGTAGAGCTCGTCCCACCAGCCGTCGCGGATGGAGAGGTTGAGCCCGCCGTTGAGCGCCGACTTCATGCCGGAGGTGCCGCAGGCCTCGAGCGGGCGCAGCGGGTTGTTCAGCCAGACGTCGCAGCCCCAGTACAGGTAGCGGGCCATCGACATGTCGTAGTCCGGCAGGAACACGATGCGGTGCCGCACGGCCGGGTCGTCGGCGAACCGGACGATCTGCTGGATGAGCGCCTTGCCGCCGTCGTCGGCCGGGTGGGACTTGCCGGCGACGATCAGCTGCACCGGGCGGTGCGGGTCGAGCAGCAGGTCGCGCAGCCGCGCCGGGTCGCGCAGCATCAGCGTGAGCCGCTTGTAGGTCGGCACGCGCCGGGCGAAGCCGACGGTGAGCACGTCCGGGTCGAAGACGTGGTCGGTCCAGCCGAGCTCCGGGGTGGACGCCCCGCGCTCCAGCCAGGCGGCCCGCACGCGGCGGCGGACCTCGTCGACCAGCCGGGCGCGCAGGGCGTTGCGCAGGCCCCACAGCTCGGCGTCGCCGACGTGGTCGAGGGCGGAGGCGGAGCGTGCGGAACCGACCCTCGACGTGGAGGAGGCTGCGAAGCCGGCGCCGGGCTCGCCGATCAGGGCGGCCACGTCCGGGGACTCCCAGGTGTGCCCGTGCACGCCGTTGGTGACCGAGCCGATCGGCACCTCCTCGGCGTCGAATCCGCGCCAGAGGCCGCCGAACATGCCGCGCGAGACCTCGCCGTGCAGCCGCGAGACGCCGTTGGCGCGCTGCGCGAGCCGCAGCCCCATGTGCGCCATGTTGAACATGGCCGGGTCGTCCTCGGAGCCCATCGCGAGCAGCCGGTCGGTCGGCAGGCCGGGCAGCAGCGCGTCGGTGAGGTAGCGGCGGACCAGGTCGACCGGGAAGCGGTCGATGCCCGCCGGGACCGGGGTGTGCGTGGTGAACACGGTGCCGGAGCGGACCGCGGCCAGTGCCTGGTCGAAGTCGAGGCCCTTCGCCGAGCGGAGCTCGCGGATGCGCTCGAGGCCGAGGAAGCCGGCGTGGCCCTCGTTGGTGTGGAAGACCTCGGGCTCCGGGTGCCCGGTCGCGGCGCAGTACGCGCGCACCGCCCGCACGCCGCCGACGCCGATCAGGATCTCCTGCTTGATGCGGTGGTCCTGGTCGCCGCCGTAGAGCCGGTCGGTGACGGTCCGCAGGTCGGCGTCGTTGGCCTCGATGTCGGCGTCGAGCAGCAGCAGGGGCACCCGCCCGACGGCGGCCTGCCACACCCGAGCGGCCAGCGTGCGGCGCTCGGGCATGGCGACCTCGACGACCACCGGTTCGCCGTCGGCGCCGGTGAGCAGCTGCAGCGGCAGGCCCTGCGGGTCGAGGACGGGGTAGTGCTCGAGCTGCCAACCGTCGAGGGAGAGCGACTGGCGGAAGTACCCGGACTGGTAGAGCAGCCCGACGCCGATCAGCGGCACCCCGAGGTCCGACGCCGCCTTGAGGTGGTCGCCCGCCAGCACGCCGAGGCCCCCGGAGTAGTTCGGCAGCACCTCGGACACGCCGAACTCCATGGAGAAGTAGGCGATCGCATCCGGTCGTCCCGCCCGCCCGCGCCCCTCCTCGCCCTGGTACCAGCGGTCCTCGGTGAGGTAGCGCTCCAGGTCGGCGGCCAGGCCGGCGACGGTCGACACCAGTTCGGCGTCCTCGGCCAGCTCGGTCAGCCGCGCGGTCGGGATCTCGCCGAGCAGCCGCACCGGGTCCTCGCCCGACCGCTCCCACGCGTCGGGATCGAGCGAGGCGAACAGCTCGCGGGTGGCCGGGTGCCAGCTCCACCGCAGGTTGGTCGCCAGGGTCTGCAGCGGGGCCAGCCGTTCCGGCAGCTGTGCACGGACGGTGAAGCGGCGGAGGGCTCTCACGGGGGCGGAGAGTAGTACGGGATCGGTCAGGTGACCGATCCAGCGGTACCCCCCGCCCGGGACGCGGGGGGGCGGCGGGACCTCCCGTCGATCACGATCGGGTGGAGTCGTGCCCACGCGCGGACGGGTGCCGTGCAGGCCGCCGGGCTCGCGCGCCGTCACGCTGCGCAGCTGGATCGACCGCTCGCCGCGGGCGGGTCGCCGGGCGGTCCCGGCGGCTCGGTGAAGAGCGTGTGAACCTGTGCCGCCGCGCCCGGTCCCGTTACACGCGGCGGTGGACGGGGTAGGTACGGTTGTGACGCACGCGATGCGGGTCGACGGCGTGCAATCCGATCAACGAAAGCGGGGGTGGCGTCGATGACCGGTCGGCTCGGGATCGATGACGTCAGTCCTGCGGTGGGCGACGGCCGTCATCCCAGCAAGGCCGTGGTCGGCGAGGTGATCCCGGTCCGCGCCACGGTCTGGCGCGAGGGACACGACGCCGTGGCCGCCAACGTCGTGTGGAAGCGGCTCGGCTCCACCGCCCAGGCCGAGCACGTGCGGATGCTGCCGGACGGGGTGGGCACGGACCGGTTCGCCGCCACCGTCGTCGCGGACGAGCCGGGGCTGTGGACCTTCCGGGTGGACGCCTGGAGCGACCCGTGGGCCACCTGGCGGCACACCGTCGAGGCCAAGCTCAAGGCCAACCAGACCGCCGACGAGCTGGCCAACGACCTGGAGAGCGGCGCCCGGCTGCTGCAGCGCGTGGGCCGCCGGCCCAGCGAGCGCGCCAACCGGGACCTGCTCTTCGGCGCCGCCAACGCGCTGCGGGACACCGCGCTGCCGCTGCACGCCCGCGTCGCCCCGGCGCTCTTCCCGGCGGTGCACGCGATCATGACCGAGCGCCCGGTGCGCGAGCTGATCACCCGCGGCCGCACCCAGCAGGTCTACGTCGACCGCGAGCGGGCGCTGTTCGGCTCCTGGTACGAGTTCTTCCCCCGCTCCACCGGCGGGCGGGACGAGACCGGCCGCGCCGTGCACGGCTCGTTCGTCACCGCGGCGAAGGAGCTCGACCGGATCGCCGGCATGGGCTTCGACGTCGTGTACCTGCCGCCGATCCACCCCGTCGGCACGGTGCACCGCAAGGGGCGCAACAACTCCGTGCACGCCGAGCCCGGCGACGTCGGCTCCCCGTGGGCCATCGGCTCCGCGGACGGCGGGCACGACGCGATCGACCCCGAGCTCGGCACGCTCGACGACTTCGACTCCTTCGTCGCCCGCGCCAAGGACCTGGGCATGGAGGTCGCGCTCGACTTCGCGCTGCAGTGCGCGCCGGACCACCCGTGGGTCGAGGCCCACCCGGAGTGGTTCACGGTGCGGCCGGACGGGTCGATCGCCTACGCGGAGAACCCGCCGAAGAAGTACCAGGACATCTACCCGATCAACTTCGACAACGACCCCGCCGGGCTCTACGCCGAGGCGCTGCGGGTCGTGCTGCACTGGGTCGAGCACGGGGTCCGGATCTTCCGGGTGGACAACCCGCACACCAAGCCGCCGAACTTCTGGCACTGGCTGATCTGGCAGGTCAAGGCGCGCTGCCCCGACGTGCTGTTCCTGGCCGAGGCGTTCACCCGCCCGGCCCGGCTCTTCGGGCTCGCGCGGCTGGGCTTCACCCAGAGCTACACCTACTTCACCTGGCGCACGGAGAAGGAGGAGCTGGCCGAGTTCGCGCTCATGCACGCCGAGCGCGCGGACGAGTGCCGGCCGAACCTCTTCGTCAACACTCCGGACATCCTCCACGAGTCGCTGCAGACCGGCGGCCCCGCGATGTTCGCGATCCGCGCCGTGCTGGCCGCGACCATGTCCCCGACCTGGGGCGTGTACTCGGGCTTCGAGCTGTTCGAGGGCACCCCGGTCAAGCCGGGCAGCGAGGAGTACCTCGACTCGGAGAAGTACGAGCTGCGCCCGCGGGACTTCCAGGCCGCGCTGAACGAGGGCCGCTCGCTCGAGCCGTTCCTCGGCCGGCTGAACGAGATCCGCCGCGGCCACCCGGCACTGCAGCAGATCCGCGAGATCCACTTCCACGAGGTGGACAACCCCGAGCTGCTCGTCTACTCGAAGCGGGACCCGGAGAGCGGCGACGCGGTGATCGTGGTCGTCACGCTCAACTCCCACGAGGTGCGCGACGGCATGGTCCGGCTCGACATGCCGGAGCTGGGCCTGGGCTGGAACGACTCGTTCACCGTGACCGACGAGATCACCGGGGACATCTTCCGCTGGCAGGAGCGCAACTACGTGCGGCTGCAGCCGCTGGAGAACGTCGCGCACATCCTGCGCGTGCACCGGGGCTGACCCCGCCCCCTTCCCGACGACGCCCGTCCCGCACCCGTGCGGAGCGGGCGTCGTCGTGTGTACCGGGTCGTGTGTGCCGGGTCGTGTGTGCCGAATCGTGGTGGCAAAAACTGATATCACTTTGCTATGGTGGGAATGTCACGAAAGGAGCCCGCCATGTCCGACTCCCCCGCCCTCGCCCCGGCCCCCGACGTTCCCGAGATGCCGCAGCCGCACGTCGAGGAGCGCCCGCTCACCGGAGCCGGCGGCTTCGGGATGCTGGCCGTGGTCCTGGTGCTCGTCCTCGGCGGCATCGCACTGCTCGCCCTCAGCGGAGTGCTCGGCCCCGTCGGCACCGGTCTGGGCGCGTTCGCGCTGGTGGTCGGCCTGATCCTCGCCGGCGGGCTCACCGCCGTGGCACCCGGCGAGGCGCGCGTGGTGCAGCTGTTCGGCCGTTACCTCGGCACGATCCGCACCAGCGGCTTCCGCTGGCTCAACCCGTTCACCCAGCGGCGCAAGATCTCCACCCGGATCCGCAACCACGAGACCGAGCTCGCCAAGGTCAACGACGCGGACGGCAACCCGATCGAGATCGCCGCCGTCGTCGTCTGGCAGGTCCGGGACACCGCGAAGGCGAGCTTCGAGGTCGACGACTTCGTGGAGTTCGTCGCGATCCAGTCCGAGACCGCGGTCCGGCACATCGCGACCAGCTACCCGTACGACAACCAGGGCGCACCCGGGCTCTCGCTGCGGGACAACGCCGACGAGATCACCGGCCGGTTGTCGACGGAGATCGCGGCGCGGGTGGAGTCGGCGGGCGTCGCGGTGATCGAGTCCCGCATCACCCGGCTCTCCTACGCCCCCGAGATCGCCCAGGCGATGCTGCGCCGCCAGCAGGCCGGCGCGGTCGTCGCGGCCCGGGAGAAGATCGTCGAGGGCGCGGTGGGCATGGTCAAGCAGGCCCTCGACCGGCTCAGCGAGCAGGAGGTCGTGGACCTCGACGAGGAGCGCAAGGCCAGCATGGTCAGCAACCTGCTGGTGGTGCTCTGCGGCGACCGCGACACCCAGCCCGTCGTCAACACGGGCTCGCTCTACTCGTAACCGGATGCCCTCCGAGCGCAAGAAGATCCTGTTGCGCCTCGACCCGGCCGTGCACGACGCGCTCGTCCGGTGGGCCGACGACGAGCTGCGCAGCACCAACGCCCAGATCGAGTTCCTGCTCCGCCGGGCGCTGTCCGACGCCGGCCGGCTGCCCGGGTCGGCGGGGCCGATGCGCCGCCCCGGGCGGCCCCGCCGCGAGGAGCGGGACACCGGCGAGCACCCCGAGGACTGATCCCGCCCGGACACCGGAGGAGGACCCGTGCCGACCACCCCGCTCTCCCTGGCGGAGCAGCTCTACCTGCTGAGCTACGACCCGACCCGCAAGCGCTTCACCGGCTCCGGCGAGCGCGGCCTGCTGCTGCGCGCCGCGGCGCTCCTCGACTCCGCCCGCTCGGCCCGGCACGGCGTGCGGCCCGAGGGGATCGCCGAGGCCGACGCCGCCGCGGTCGCCCTCGCCGCGGCGGCCCGGCTGCGGACGGTCGTGGGCCGAGCCGATGCGAAGCAGCGCAAGGACCGCATCGAGGCGCTCACCGCCCGCACCGGCCCCGTCCCCAAGGCCCTGCGCAAGGCCGTCGACTCGCAGCACGCCGCCACGGCCGCGAGCGGAGGGTGATCCGGTCGCGAACGGAAAGGGCGGTGGTCGGCCCGCGTTCCAGACTGAGAAACCGGGCCGGCCCGGATAGAGTCCGCAACCGATGAGTGAGACGGTCGAGACGGACAGCGGCGAGCTCGTCGTCAACGAGCCGGACGCCGAGGACTACGGGCACGCGCGCGCCCTCGAGGTCGACCCGCAGTGGTTCAAGACGGCGGTCTTCTACGAGGTGCTCGTCCGTGCGTTCAACGACTCGAACCGGGACGGCTTCGGCGACCTGCGCGGGCTCACCGAGAAGCTGGACTACATCCAGTGGCTCGGCGTGGACTGCCTCTGGCTGCCGCCCTTCTACGACTCCCCGCTGCGCGACGGCGGGTACGACATCCGCGACTTCCGCGCGGTGCTGCCGGAGTTCGGCACGGTCGAGGACTTCGTGGTGCTCATCGACGAGGCCCACAAGCGCGGGATCCGCGTGATCACGGACCTGGTCATGAACCACACGTCGGACCAGCACCCCTGGTTCGAGGCCTCCCGCCGCGACCCCGAGGGCCCGTACGGGGACTTCTTCGTGTGGTCGGACGAGGACACGCGCTACCCCGAGGCGCGGATCATCTTCGTCGACACCGAGTCCTCGAACTGGACCTACGACCCGGTCCGCGGCCAGTTCTACTGGCACCGCTTCTTCTCCCACCAGCCGGACCTCAACTACGACAACCCGGCCGTGCAGGAGGCGATGATCGACGTCTTGCGGTTCTGGCTGGACCTCGGGATCGACGGCTTCCGGCTCGACGCCGTGCCCTACCTGTACGAGCGGGACGGCACGAACTGCGAGAACCTCACCGAGACGCACGGCTTCCTCAAGCGCTGCCGCAAGGTGATGGACGACGAGTACCCGGGCCGGGTCATGCTCGCCGAGGCCAACCAGTGGCCGTCGGACGTCGTGGAGTACTTCGGCGACCCCGAGGTGGGCGGCGACGAGTGCCACATGGCCTTCCACTTCCCGCTGATGCCGCGCATCTTCATGGCGGTGCGCCGGGAGAACCGCTTCCCGATCTCGGAGATCCTGGCCCAGACGCCGCCGATCCCGTCCGGCGCGCAGTGGGGCATCTTCCTGCGCAACCACGACGAGCTCACGCTCGAGATGGTCAGCGACGAAGAGCGCGACTACATGTACGCGGAGTACGCCAAGGACCCGCGGATGAAGGCGAACATCGGCATCCGCCGCCGGCTCGCCCCGCTGCTGGAGAACGACCGCAACCAGCTCGAGCTGTTCACCGCGCTGCTGCTGTCGCTGCCCGGCTCGCCGGTCCTGTACTACGGCGACGAGATCGGCATGGGCGACAACATCTGGCTCGGCGACCGCGACGCCGTCCGCAGCCCGATGCAGTGGACCCCGGACCGCAACGCCGGGTTCTCCATGTGCGACCCCGGCCGCCTGTACCTGCCGGTGATCATGGACCCGGTGTACGGCTACCAGGCGGTGAACGTCGAAGCGCAGTCGAACTCGTCGACCTCGCTGCTGCACTGGACCCGGCACATGATCGAGGCCCGCAAGCGCCACCACGCCTTCGGCCTCGGCGACTTCCACGAGCTGGGCGGGTCCAACCCGTCGGTGCTGGCGTACACCCGCACGTACGGCGACGACACGGTCCTGTGCGTGAACAACATGAGCCGGTTCCCGCAGCCGGTCGAGCTCGACCTCTCGACCTGGGAGGGGTACATCCCGCACGAGCTCACCGGCGGCGTGCCGTTCCCGCGGATCGGCCAGCTGCCGTTCCTGCTCACGCTGCCCGGGCACGGCTTCTACTGGTTCTCGATCAAGCCCGCGGAGGACACTGCATGACGGCGCTCGCCGAGGAGCTCCCGGCCCACCTGCCCGACTACCTGGCGCGCCAGCGCTGGTTCCCGGCGAAGGGCAGGCCCGTCGAGTCCGTCGCGGTCGCGAGCTCGACCGCCCTGATCGGCGAGGGCGAGCTGCTCCTCGACCTGTGCCTGCTCCGGGTGACCTTCGCCGACGGCACCGCGCCGGAGCACTACCAGCTGCTGGTCGGGCGGCGGTACCAGCCCGCGCCGGACCTGGAGTACGCCACGATCGGCGCCGTCGGCGACCGGATCGCGTACGACGCGATGTGGGACCAGGAGGCCACGGCCTTCCTGCACGAGGCCATCCGGGAGGGTCGCACCTACGGCGACGTCCGGTTCGTGCCGGAGCCCGGCGTCGAGATCCAGGGCGGGGTCGCCGGCCGGATCCTCGGCGTGGAGCAGTCCAACACCTCGGTCGCGTTCGCCGACCGGAGCATCTTCAAGCTGTTCCGCCGGGTGGCGCCGGGGGTGAACCCGGACCTCGAGCTGCACCGCGCGCTGCGCGCTGAGGGCAGCGAGCAGGTGGCGTCGCTGCAGGGCGCGGTGGAGGGCTCGCTCGACGGCCGGCCGGCCACGCTCGGGATGCTGCAGGACTTCGCGTCGAACTCGGCCGAGGGCTGGGCGATGGCGCTGACCAGCGTGCGGGACCTGTTCGCCGAGGGCGACCTGTTCGCGAACGAGGTCGGCGGCGACTTCGCCGGCGAGGCCCGCCGGCTCGGCGAGACGGTCGCGCTGGTGCACACGGAGCTGGCCGCGGCGCTGGGCACCGGCACCCGCGACGCCGACGAGCTGCGGGCCGCGCTCACCGCCCGGCTGACCGAGGCCGCGTCGCAGGTGCCCGCGCTGGGCGAGCACGTCGACGGCATCCGCGCGGTGTACGACGCGCTGACCGGCGAGATCCCCACCCAGCGGGTGCACGGCGACCTGCACCTCGGCCAGACCCTGCGCACCCCGCGCGGCTGGCTGCTCATCGACTTCGAGGGCGAGCCCGCGGCCCCGCTCGCCGAGCGCACCCGGATGGACTCGCCGCTGCGCGACGTCGCCGGGATGCTGCGGTCCTTCGACTACGCCGTCTACCACCAGGTCACGCTGGCCGACGCCGACGAGCACGAGCAGCAGCAGCTCTTCCGCCGCGCCGACGAGTGGGCGGTCCGCAACCGCTCGGCGTTCTGCGACGGCTATGCCTTCGCCTCCGGCCGGGACCCGCGTGCCGAGGCCGCGGTGCTGCGGGCCTACGAGCTGGACAAGGCGGTCTACGAGGTCGTCTACGAGACCCGCTCCCGCCCGACCTGGGCCAGCATCCCGCTGACCTCGATCGCGCGGCTGGTGGAGGAGGCGCAGGAGAAGGGCGTGGACACCACCGATCCGGAGTCCGACCCGCAGATCTCGCTGTAGAAAAGTTCGCGCGAACGGGTTTGGCCAAGGGCCGCAACCCGTTCGGCGGACCACAGTGGGCACGTTCCGGGCGTCCGCAATAGGGTTCCCGGGTGGCACACGAGGACACCCGCACGATCGACCCCTGCCCCCCGGACCAGGCGACGACCGACAGGCTCCTGGGCGGTGCCCACCACAACCCGCACGGGGTGCTGGGCGCGCACCCGACGGCCGGCGGCGGCACCGTCGTCCGCGTGCTGCGCCCGCACGCCGACGAGGTGTGGGTGCTGCGGGGCGGCGACCCCGACGACGCGCACCCGCTCGTCAAGGTGCACGACGCCGGCCTGTTCTCCGGCGTCGTCGACGGACCGGGCGGCGACTACACGATCCGCGTCCGCTACGGCGACCGCGTCGACGTCACGGACGACCCCTACCGCTGGCTGCCGACGCTCGGCGAGGTCGACCTCCACCTGATCGGCGAGGGCCGCCACGAGCGCCTCTGGGACGTGCTCGGCGCGCACGTGCGCACCTACGACACAGCGAACGGCCAGGTCACCGGCACCAGCTTCGCGGTCTGGGCGCCCAACGCCCAGGGCGTGCGCGTGACCGGCGACTTCGACGGCTGGGCCGGCTGGGCGCACCCGATGCGCTCCCTCGGCGGCGCCGGCGTCTGGGAGATCTTCGTGCCCGGCGTGGGCGTCGGGACGCGGTACAAGTACCGGATCCTGGGCCGCGACGGCGTGTGGCGCGACAAGGCGGACCCGTTGGCGTTCGCCACCGAGGTCCCGCCCGCCACGGCGTCCGTGGTCACCACGAACGCCCACGAGTGGGGCGACGAGGAGTGGATGGCCGCCCGCGCCGTCCGCCAGCCGCACGCCGAGCCGATGAGCGTCTACGAGCTGCACATCGGCTCGTGGCGGCAGGGCAACGGCTACCGGGAGATCGCCGACCAGCTCGTCGAGTACCTGGGCGAGACGGGCTTCACGCACGTCGAGCTGCTCCCGGTGGCCGAGCACCCGTTCGGCGGCTCCTGGGGCTACCAGGTCTCCGGCTACTACGCGCCGACCTCCCGCTTCGGCACCCCGGACGACTTCCGGTACTTCGTCGACACGCTCCACCGGCACGGCTACGGCGTGATCGTCGACTGGGTGCCCGCGCACTTCCCGCGCGACGAGTGGGCGCTGGCCCGGTTCGACGGCTCGCCGCTCTACGAGCACGCGGACCCGCGCCGCGGCGAACAGCCGGACTGGGGCACGCTCGTGTTCGACTTCGGCCGCCGCGAGGTGCGCAACTTCCTGGTCGCCAACGCGCTGTACTGGCTCGACGAGTTCCACATCGACGGCCTGCGGGTCGACGCCGTGGCCTCGATGCTCTACCTCGACTACTCCCGCCCGGACGGCCAGTGGCTGCCGAACCAGTACGGCGGCCGGGAGAACCTCGAGGCCGTCTCCTTCCTGCAGGAGATGAACGCGACGGTCTACCGGGAGCACCCCGGCGTCGTCACGATCGCCGAGGAGTCCACCGCGTGGCCGGGCGTCACGCGGCCCACCTACATGGGCGGGCTCGGCTTCGGGTTCAAGTGGAACATGGGCTGGATGCACGACACGCTCGACTACGTCGGGCGCGACCCCGTGCACCGCAGCTACCACCACAACCAGATGACCTTCTCGCTGATGTACGCGTTCAGCGAGAACTACGTCCTGCCGATCAGCCACGACGAGGTCGTGCACGGCAAGGGCTCGCTGTGGACCCGGATGCCGGGCGACGACTGGAACAAGGCCGCGGGAGTCCGCGCGCTGCTCGCCTTCATGTGGGCGCACCCGGGCAAGCAGCTGCTGTTCATGGGCCAGGAGTTCGGCCAGGTCCGCGAGTGGTCCGAGGAGCGCTCGCTCGACTGGGACCTGCTCGCCGACCAGCTGCACGGCGGCATCAAGAGCCTCGTCGGCGACCTCAACCGCACCTACCGCGAGCACCCGGCGCTGTGGACCGCGGACCACTCGCCCGAGGGCTTCTCGTGGATCGACGCCAACGACGCCGCCGGCAACGTGCTGAGCTTCCTGCGGCAGGGCACCGACCACGACGGCCGCCCGGCGGTCCTGGCCTGCATCGCGAACTTCTCCGGCCAGCCGAAGGAGAACTACCGCGTGGGCCTGCCGTTCGCCGGCCGCTGGCGCGAGCTCGTCAACACCGACGCGGAGAACTACGGCGGCTCCGGGGTGGGCAACCTGGGCACGGTCGAGGCGGAGCGGTCCGCGTGGCACGGGCGGCCCGCGTCGGCCGTGCTGCGGCTGCCCCCGTCGGGCGTGCTGTGGCTGGTCCCGGAGGAGACCGGCGGCCCGGTGCACCCGAAGCGGCCCGCCCGGTCCGCCGCGACCGAGCCGGCCGTCGAGGCGCCGCCCGCGGGCGCCGCGCACACCCCGGACCTGATGCGGGGTGTGCAGAAGGAGATCGGCCCGGCCGACGAGGACGTCCGGGACATCTGACCGCTGCCGTATGGTTCCATAACGCGGCTCACCCGGCTCCTTTTCCGCGTTATGGAACCATAATGCGATCAGGAGCCGGGATTTGGAGCGTTATGGTTCCGTACTGCGGTCGGCGCTCGTGAGCAGCGTGATCCAGTAGGCCAGCAGGATGGCGCAGTAGAGGCTGCGGCCCACCGGCGTCCACGGGTCGTCGGGCGCCCAGAGGTCGCCCCACGAGACCGGGATCAGCGGCAGCGCCAGCAGCGCGGCCACCCAGGCCCGGCGCGCACTCCCCGCGGCCGACACCGCCACCACGGCGAGCACGCCCGGCCACAGCAGTAGCAAGTAGTTGTGCCAAGAGATCGGCGACATCAGCAGGCTCGCGGCGAGCACGGCCCACGGCGCGGTGCCGGCGGGGTCCGCCGCGCCCGTCCGGGTGCGGCGTGCCAGCCACACCAGCGTCCCGATCAGGACGACCGCGCCGAGCACCGTCCCGACGGCCGACGGCAGGCCGAGCCGCACCGCCTCGCCGGGCAACGCGGCGTTGTCCAGCACGTCGGGCACCGGCTCGCCGAACCCGATCCGCAGCCACTCCAGGGCGCTCGACGGCCCGGCCGCCAGCGCCCCCACGAGCGTGGCGACGACCGCGCCGCCGATCCCCGCCCAGAAGGGCCGCCAGCGCTGCTGCACGGCCGGGAGCAGCAGGACCGGGGCGAGCGAGGGCTTGAGCGCGACGGTGACGCCGTAGAGCGCGGCGGCGAGCAGCGGGTGCCCGCGGCGCTCGGCGAGCCACCCCGCGACCAGCCCGACCAGGAGCATCCCGTAGATCTGGCCCAGGTAGAGCGTGCCGTGCAGCGGGGAGGACGCGAGCATCGCCAGCGTGGCGCCCGCCGTCCACCACCACGACAGCCGCAGCTCGCGGCACACCAGCAGCACCGCGCCGGCGATCAACACCAGGGTGAGGGCGGCGAACACCCGGTATGCCACGACCACGTCGAGCCCCGCGAGCGGCGCGAGCAGCAGGCTCAGCACCGGGGGGTTGAGGTTGCGCAGCTTCGCCGGCGTCGCGTAGATGTCGCCGCCCTGGGTCAACGCGACGGCGGAGTGCCAGAAGGTGTCGAAGTCGGCGTGCAGCTCGCGCATGTCCGTCGAGGACAGGCCGAGGACCAGCCAGTTGTGGTGCGTGGCGTGCAGGACGGCGGTCAGCGCGAGCGCCGCCACCGCCAGCACGACGGCGCCGACGCGGGCCGCCGGCCACCGCCGGGCCGGGGGCCGCGGCGGATCGGCGACGGGCTGCGGGCTGGTCGTCGACACGGCTGCCGACCGTAGTCGGCCGGGCCCGCGCCCGGCCGCGCGCCTCGCGCTCAGAAGAGCGCGCGGGCCAGGGCGCGACGGGCGGTGCTCACCCGCGGGTCGTCCGCGGGGAACAGCTCGAACAGCCCGACGAGGTGGCTGCGCACCTTCTCCCGGTCGTCGCCGAAGGTCCGGCCGACGGCGGCGACCAGCCGCTGGAAGGCCGACTCCGCCCGGTCCTGGGCCACCTCGGCGTCGGCGGCGGCGAGCTGGGCGTCGACGTCGTCGGGCGCGGCGTCGGCCCGGTCGATGGCCGACGGGTCGGCCGCCTCGGCGCGGGCCAGGAAGCGGACCTGGGAGAGCGCGGCCTGCGCCATCTCGTTGGCCGGCTCCTGGTCGAGGATCCGCTGGTAAGCGGCCTCGGCCTCGGCGTAGTCCCCGCGCTCGAGGGCGTCCTCCGCCTCGATGAAGCGCGGGTCCTCCGGCTCCTCCTCCGGGACCGCGTCGCCGCCCGCGGCCGCCCGGCGCTCGCCCTCGGCGATGGCGGGCATGCGGTCGCGCAGGGCGTCGAGGATCCGCGCGATCCAGTCCTTGACCTGCGGCTCGGGCAGGGCTCCCTGGAACGCGTCGACCGGCTGGCCGGCGACGACCGCGACCACCATCGGGATCGACTGCACACCGAAGGCCTGGGCGATCCGCTGGTTCGCGTCGACGTCGACCTTCGCGAGGATCCAGGCGCCGCCGCTGGCGTTCGCCAGCCGCTCCAGGACCGGCGAGAGCTGCTTGCACGGCTCGCACCAGGTGGCCCAGAGGTCGACGATCACCGGCACCTGCAGGGACGCCTCCAGCACGTCCTGCTGGAAGGTCTGCTCGGTGACCTCGACGACGTACCGGCCGCCGCCCGGCGAACCCGCCGGGGCCCCACCGGGGGCACCGCCTTGCGCGGCCGCGGCCTGCTGGCGGGCCGCGGCCTCGGAGCGGGCCTTCAGCGCGGAGAGATCGACGGCGCCCGCCAACGCGGACGACAGGGCCGCCGTCTGAGCTGCCTGACGAGGATCGGGTCGCGACACGCCGTCCATCCTGGCACGATCCTCATCCGCCCCGCCCGTCGCCCGCCCCACCGGCGCGCCGGGGATCAGCCGGAGCCGGCCGACACCAGCGGTCGCATGCCCATCGGGTTGCGCTCGAGGAAGTCGCCCGCCGCGAGGACCCGCTCCACCAGGGGCCCGGCCAGGGCGACCAGGCGCTCGGCGCGCGCGTCACCGAGGGCCCGCCAGGCCTCGTCGGCGAGGGCGTCCGTACGCGCCTCGACCTCGGCGCACAGCCGCCGGCCGGCCTCGGTCAGCACGGTGTCGGCGACGGTCTCCCCGGCGCCCGGCTCGACGAGTCCCCGGTCGGCGAGCCGGGCCCGCGCGGCCTCCCACTCCTCGACGGTCCAGCCGCGCCGCTCGCGCAGCCAGTCGCCGGCCAGGTCCTGGGCGCCCGCGAACACCACCAGCGCCTCGACGGGGTCGATCCCGGCGGCGACCAGGGCGGCGACGTGCCCGTCGCCGCGCTGCTCGCGCAGGATCGTCTGCGCCTGCCACAGGACGAGGTGCGGCGCGTCGGGCCAGGGCAGGGCGGCGTTGGCCGCGGCGAGGGCCCGGCCGGCCGTCGACGCCGCGGCCGCGGCCGCGCGGGCCAGCTCGGCCGCCTCCGCGACCTCCGCGGAGCCGACGTCGCCGAGGGCGCGGCGCAGGGCGGCGTCGACCGCCGCGAGCCGGGCGTCGAGCAGCTGCGCGGGCGTGGCCACCGACCAGACCTCGGGCACCGAGCGGGCCACGAAGCCGGGCGCGAAGTTGTAGAACAGCGCGGTCACCACCTCGGCCGGGACCGGGCCGAGCGGTGCGGCCCGCTGTCCGAAGTAGCCGCGCCAGAAGCCGCGCAGCCCCAGCGACTCCCCCGTCGCCCGCGCCTCCGGGGCGAAGTAGGTCACCGCGTGCAACGGCTCCAACGCCCGCCACATCCGGCGGGCCCGGTGCTCGCCGCCCGCGGCCTCCGGGCTGGTCACAGGGGTGGTCCGGGTCGTCATGGCGCCTCCCGTCGTCGTGCTCCCCACGACGGTAGGACGTCCGACCATCCCGGATCCAGGGGTCGAGGTTGCGCCGTTCCGGTGGTGGCGGGCACCCGCGGTTCGCGGCGGCGGACCGCCGATCACCGGACCGGCGGAGCACCAGCGACGGCGCGCACTCGTTGAGTCCGGGGAAGAGACGGCACGTCACCGGGCGTGCCCGCCGGACGGATCCGCGCCGGGACCGTCCCCTGACCGGAGGATCTGATGAGCCAGGAGAACCCCGTCGCCGACCGCCTGCTGGCGGAGGCGCGCAAGAAGACCGCCCGCCGGCAGAGCCCGGTCCTGGGCAAGGTCGCGCTCGTGATCGGCATCGTCGCGCTGGTCGCCAGCCCGATCTCGATCGTCGGCTGGGTCGGCGGGCTGGCCGCGATCGGGGTCGGCATCGCCGCGGTGCGCAACCCGGACACCGCGAAGCTCGCCAAGATCGCGATGGCGCTCGGCTTCGCCGCGATCCTCGTCGGCGTCTTCTTCTTCACGCTCAACATCGCCTGAGCAGCCGACCGACGACCGGCGGGACCATCCCGCCGGTCGTCGGCGCTCTCGGCGGCTCCTACAGCCCGGTGAGCAGGTCGGCCAGCGCGGCCGGACGGGTGAGCATCGGGAAGTGCCCGCCGGGCAGCTCGCGCACCTCGAAGCCCCGCGCGCCGGCGAGCCGGCGCGAGGTCTCCGGGTTCACCATCCGGTCGTCCCCGCAGATCACCGACACCGTCCGCACCGCCGGCCACGCGGTCAGCGGGGTGACCTCCTTGCCGATCACCCACGCCTGCGGGCGGAGGTCCGCGATCGCCTCCCGGACCGGCTCCGCCGCGCCCAGCTCCTCAGCCACCCCGGCGTACAGGGACGCCTCGGCGGCCTCGGGAGGCCAGCTCGTCGTGCCACCGGGGCCGCGCTCCGGGCCCGGCCCGCGACCGGACGCCATGATCGTGCGGTCCTCGCGGAGCAGGTCGTTGTGCGCCCGGCCGGGCTCGGGCAACATCGCCGCGACCAGCACCAGGGCGTGCGTGCGCGCCCCGAGCTCCGCGGCGACCAGCGGCGCGGTGAGCCCGCCGAGCGAGTGCCCGACGACCACGACCGGCCCCTCCGCGGGCGCCGCGGCGAGCGCCGCCGCGACGTACTCGGCGGCGCCGGCCCCCGGCTCGTCGGCGGGCAGGTCCGGCGCCACCGACGCGCGGCCGCGGGCCCGCAGCTCCGCCTGCAGCGGCGCCCAGCTCGACCCGCGGTGCCAGGCCCCGTGCAGGAGCAGGAACTCCGGCTCAGCCATCCGTGCCGAGCGCCTTCTCGATCCGCTCGACCTTGGCGCCGAGCTGGCCGGTGTACCCGGGGCGGATGTCGGCCTTGAGCACGAGGCTCACCCGCGGGGACCGGGCCTGCACGGCCTCGACCGCCCGGCCCACCACGGCCATCGCCTCGTCCCAGGTCTCGGCCTCGATGGTGGTGAACATGGACGTCGTCTCGTTGGGCAGTCCGGACTCCCGGACCACGCGGACGGCCTCGGCGACGGCGTCGCCCACGCTGCCGTCCGCGGCCGAGCTGCCGGACGGCGCGATGCTGAACGCTACGAGCATGCCGCCAGCCTGCCCCATGATCTCGGGCCGTGGGTGTCCGCCCTGCTAGCGTTCGCGGTCATGGCCGCGCGCGATCCGCTCCCCTTCGACCCGATCGACCGGGCGGCGGAGCTCTGGGCCGAGCGGATCGGCCCCTCGGACACCATGGCCGCCGTCACGAGCGTGATGCGGGTGCAGCAGATCCTGCTCTCCGCCGTCGACGCCGCGCTCAAGCCGCACTCCCTCACCTTCGCCCGCTACGAGGCGCTGGTGCTGCTGAGCTTCTCGCGCGCGAAGAAGCTGCCGATGCGCGTGATGGGCGAGCGTCTGCAGCTGCACCCGACCAGCGTCACGAACATCGTCGACCGGTTGCAGGCCGACGGGCTGGTGCGCCGGACCCCGCACCCCACCGACCGGCGGGCCACGCTGGTGGAGATCACGGCCGACGGGCTGGAGCGGCTCGAGCAGGCCACCAAGTCCGTGACGGACGTCGACTTCGGCCTGGTGGGGCTCGACGCGCAGGGCAAGTCCCAGCTGTTCGACCTGCTCGGCCGCATCCGCGCCGCGTCGGGCGACTTCCGCTGAGCTACAGGCCGTCCAGCAGCTCGTCGGCGGCGCGGTAGGGGTCCAGCTCGCCGGCCACGACCTTCTCGGCCAGCGTCTCGAGCGCGGCGCCGCCGCGGACGTCGCCGAGCCGCGCGCGGACCTTCTCCAGCCCGATCGCCTCGATCTCGTTCTCCGCCCGCCGGCGGCGCCGGCGCGGGCCCTCGCCGGAGGACTCCAGCCAGGCCCGGTGCTCGTCGATCGCCTCCGCGACCTTCCGGACGCCCTCACCGCGGGCGGCGACCGTCCGGCACACCGGCGGCTTCCAGGCGTCCCGCCGCTCGCCGAGCGACATCATGTAGCGCAGGTCACGCACGGTCTGGCCGGCGCCGTCGCGGTCCGCCTTGTTGACCACGAACACGTCGGCGATCTCGAGGATCCCGGCCTTGGCGGCCTGCACCCCGTCCCCCATCCCGGGGGCGAGCAGCACGACCGTGGTGTCCGCGAGCGAGACGACGTCGATCTCGGACTGTCCGACCCCGACCGTCTCGACCAGCACGACGTCGCAGCCCGCGGCGTCGAGGACCCGGAGGGCCTGCGGGGTCGCCCAGGCCAGGCCGCCCAGGTGTCCGCGAGTGGCCATGGACCGGATGAACACGCCCTCGTCGACCGCGTGGTCGCCCATCCGGACCCGGTCGCCGAGCAGCGCGCCGCCGGAGAAGGGCGACGACGGGTCGACCGCGAGCACGCCGACCCGCTTGCCCTGCTCCCGGAACGCGGTGACCAGCGCCGACGTGGTGGTGGACTTGCCGACGCCCGGCGAGCCGGTCAGGCCCACGACCTGCGCCCGCCCCGTGTGCGGGGCGAGCAGCGCGGCGACCTCCGGCAGGTCCTTCGAGCCGCTCTCGACGAGGGAGATCAGCCGGGCGACCGCGCGCTGCTGGCCCTCCAGCGCGCGGTCGACCAGCTCCTGCGGGGACTGCTGGGCCAAGGGATCAGGCCGGGACGCGGAGGATCAGCGCGTCGCCCTGCCCGCCGCCGCCGCACAGCGCGGCCACGCCGACGCCGCCGCCGCGGCGCTTGAGCTCCAGCGCCAGGTGCAGGGTGATCCGGGCACCGGACATGCCGATCGGGTGGCCGAGGGCGATCGCGCCGCCGTTGACGTTGACCTTCTCCTCGTCGAGGCCGAGCTTGCGCGAGGAGACCAGGCCGACCGCGGCGAACGCCTCGTTGATCTCGACGAGGTCGAGCTCCTTGGGGTCGATGCCGTCCTTGGCGCAGGCCTTGGCGATGGCGTTGGCCGGCTGCTCGTGCAGGCTCGTGTCCGGCCCGGCGACCACGCCGTGCGCGCCGATCTCGGCCAGCCAGCTCAGGCCCAGCTCCTCGGCCTTCGCCTTGCTCATCACCACGACCGCGCACGCGCCGTCGCTGATCTGCGACGACGACCCCGCGGTGATCGTGCCGTCCGCGGCGAAGGCCGGGCGCAGCTTGGCCAGGCTCTCCCCGGTGGTCTCGGCGCGGACGCCCTCGTCCTGCGAGAAGACGATCGGGTCGCCCTTGCGCTGCGGGATCTCGACGGGGGTGATCTCCTCGTCGAACACGCCGTTCTTCACGGCCGCGGCGGCCAGCTGGTGCGACCGGGCGGCGAAGGCGTCCTGGTCCTCGCGGGTGACGTCGTAGCGACTGTTGTGCTTCTCCGTCGACGCACCCATCGCGACCTGGTCGAAGGCACAGAACAGGCCGTCGTAGGACATGCTGTCGATCAGTGCGGTGTCGCCGAACTTCACGCCCTCGCGGGACTTCGGCAGCAGGTGCGGTGCCTGCGTCATCGACTCCTGCCCGCCCGCGACCACGATGTCGAACTCGCCGGCGCGGATGAGCTGGTCGGCCAGGGCGATGGCGTCGATGCCCGACAGGCAGACCTTGTTGACGGTCAGCGCCGGGACGTCCATCGGGATGCCGGCGGCGACGGCGGCCTGGCGGGCGGGGATCTGGCCGGCGCCGGCGGTGAGCACCTGACCCATGATCACGTACTGGACCTGCTCGGGGGCCACCCCGGCCTTCTCCAGGGCGCCCTTGATCGCGATTCCGCCGAGCTGCGCGCCCGAGAACCCCTTGAGCGATCCGAGCAGCCGGCCCACCGGCGTTCGGGAACCAGCGACGATCACGGACTGCGCCACGACGACCTCCAGCAACTGCGTTGGCACACGGGAATCGGCACGGACGATACCCGCCGGTCACAGGCCGGGAGACGGGCCGAACGGAGGGGGTGAGCAGCCACACACGGCGTCGGGCCCGGCACCGAGCATTACATTCCGGGGCATGACGGCACAGACGGAATCGGCCCACGGCGCGCTCGGATCCCTGCTGACGCAGATCGACCACGTCGGCATCGCGGTGGCGGACCTCGACGAGGCGATCGCCTGGTACCACGACGTGTTCGGGCTGGTGAACACGCACGAGGAGGTCAACGAGGAGCAGGGCGTCCGCGAGGCGATGCTGGCGGCGCCCGGCACCGACCCCGCCTCCGCGACGCGCATCCAGCTGCTGGCCCCGCTGCGCCCGGACTCCACGATCGCGAAGTTCCTCGACCGCAACGGGCCCGGCCTGCAGCAGCTCGCCTACCGGGTGACCGACATCGAGGCCGCGATGGAGGCGCTCGAGGCCAAGGGCCTGCGCCTGCTCTACCCGGAGCCGCGCCGCGGCACGGCCGACTCGCGCATCAACTTCGTGCACCCGAAAGACGCCGGCGGCGTGCTCGTCGAGCTCGTGGAGCCGGCGGCCGGCGCGCACTGAGGCCGGCTCCGAGGCCGGCACCGAGCTCCGGGTCCTGCCGATCCGGTCTTCCGCAGCCCCTCCGATCAGGCAGTTCCCGCCCGGCCGGAGGGGCTGCTTCATTGATCCAGTCGGTGGGCTGCGTCACGATCGGCCCTATCGGAGCAGCGCACGGCCACAATGCCTCGGGTACCATACTGAGCGGTAACTGATCGGTATCCCAAGCAAGACACACGACTCATGCCACCGGAGGCCAGGCCGTGCAGGAGATCCTCGACGCCATTCTCGCCGAGCGTTTCGACGCCGTGGGCGGGCTGTCAGTGCCGGACCACTACCAGGCGATGACGGTCCACGCCGACGAGACGGAGATGTTCGACGGCATCGCCACCCGCGACAAGGACCCGCGCAAGAGCCTGCACCTGGACACGGTGCCGACGCCCGAGCTCGGCCCGGGCGAGGCGATCGTGGCCGTGATGGCCAGCGCGATCAACTACAACACCGTGTGGACCTCGATCTTCGAGCCGGTGTCCACCTTCGGCTTCCTCAAGCGCTACGGGCGCGAGTCCGAGCTGGCCAAGCGGCACGACCTGCCGTACCACATCGTGGGGTCCGACCTGGCCGGCGTCGTGCTGAAGACGGGGCCCGGGGTCAACGCGTGGAAGCCCGGTGACCGGGTCGTCGCGCACTGCCTGTCCGTCGAGCTGGAGAGCCCGGACGGGCACGGCGACACGATGATGGACCCGCAGCAGCGGATCTGGGGCTTCGAGACCAACTTCGGCGGGCTCGCACAGCTCGCGCTGGTCAAGTCCAACCAGCTCATGCCCAAGCCCGAGCACCTGACCTGGGAGGAGGCGGCGAGCCCCGGCCTGGTCAACTCCACCGCGTACCGCCAGCTGGTCTCCCGCAACGGCGCCGACATGAAGCAGGGCGACACCGTCCTGATCTGGGGTGCGAGCGGCGGGCTCGGCTCGTACGCCACCCAGTTCGCGCTCAACGGCGGCGCCACCCCGGTCTGCGTCGTCTCCTCGCCGGAGAAGGCGGAGATCTGCCGGGCCATGGGTGCCGAGCTGGTCATCGACCGCAACGCCGAGGGCTACCGGTTCTGGAAGGACCCGCAGACCCAGGACCCGAAGGAGTGGAAGCGCTTCGGGGCCAGGATCCGCGAGCTCACCGGCGGCGACGACCCGGACATCGTCTTCGAGCACCCGGGCCGGGAGACCTTCGGCGCGTCGGTCTACGTGGCGCGCAAGGGCGGCACGATCGTGACCTGCGCGTCGACGTCGGGCTACATGCACGAGTACGACAACCGGTACCTCTGGATGAACCTCAAGCGGATCGTGGGCTCGCACTTCGCGAACTACCGCGAGGCGTGGGAGGCGAACCGGCTGATCGACAAGGGCCTCGTCCACCCGACCGTCTCCAAGGTCTACCCGCTGGCCGACACCGGACAAGCGGCGTACGACGTCCACCAGAACGCCCACCAGGGCAAGGTCGGCGTCCTCGCCCTCGCCCCCGAGGAGGGCCTCGGCGTGACGAACCCGGAGAAGCGGGCCAAGCACCTCGACGCGATCAACCGCTTCCGCGGCGTCTGATCCGGCCCGTTCGGCACGAATGGCTCCACAACGCACTCCCGGATCCCGTCCCGGTGCGTTGTGGAGCCACACCGCACTCGGAGCCCGGGGTCGGCGTGCCGTTGGGGAGCCACAGTGCGGCGGGCGGGCGCACGATCGAGCGTGAGGGGGCCGTACTGCGGATGTCGCAGCGCGGGACGCAGATCGGCCCACGCCCGGACGGGTGACGGAGCCCACGCAGAGGCGCGCGTGACGCTCTGCGAAACGCGGTAGCCCGGTACGGTGACGCTCATGGTCGGTGAACCGGAGAACCCTCGTCCCGACGCCGGTGACCAGCCCACAGCCGGCTTCCGGGTCGTCCGCCGCGGCTACGACCAGGAGCAGGTCGACGGGCACCTGCACCGGATCGACGCCGACGTCCGGCTGCTCGCCGCGGACCGGGACGCCGCCGTCACCCAGGTGACCCGGCTGACCCGGGAGCTCGACGAGACCCGCGGCCGGCTGGAGTCGACGCGCCAGCAGGTGCGCCGACTGTCGGGGCCGCCGGACAGCGTCCAGGGCCTGAGCGAGCGGATGCGTTCGATGCTCCGGCTGGCCGAGGACGAGGTCGCCGAGACGCGCACGCAGACCGACGCCGAGGTGACCCGGCTGCGCGCCGAGTGCGACCAGGAGCTGGCCGAGCGCCGGACGGACGCGGAGCGCCGCCGCGAGGCGCTGCTCGCCGACGCCCGGAACGAGGCGGAGCGGATCGTCGCCGAGGCGAAGGCCCTGCAGGCGCAGGCCGCGCAGGACAAGCTCGCGAACGACGAGGCGATCGCGAAGCGCCGTGCCGAGTCCGACGCGGCGATCACCGCCGCGACCGCGGCGGCCGCCGCCGAGCGCGACCAGGTCCAGGAGGACTTCCGGATCGCGATGGACCAGCGGCGCACCGAGACCCTCGAGGCGCTACGGGCCGAGCGCACGGCGACCGAGCAGGAGACCGCCCGGCTGCGCGCCGAGGCGGACGAGTACGCCCGCACCACCCGCAGCACCGCCGACGAGCAGGCCGCACGGATCGTCGCCGACGCCCGCGCCGAGGCCGACCGGCTCGTCCGCGAGGCCGAGCGCCGGGTCGCCGAGCTCACGGACCTGCGCGGCCGGGTCGCCGAGCAGCTCGCGCACGCCCGCGCCGCACTCGTCGCGGACCTGGCGGCCCTGGGCCCGCTCGCCGACGAGAGCGGGACGGACGGCCGGCACACGGACGGCCGGCACACGGACGGCGGGCACACGGACGGGGCGCCGTCGGACGGGGCCGCCGTGCCCGCGCAGGCGAGCGAGCAGTCCCGCCGCCCGCGCCCCCACCCGGCCGCGGCGCGCGCCTGACCCGCACGCATTCGACGTACCGCACACGCGCGAGAGCGTCTGTGCGGCGCGTCGATGCCGTGTGCGAGGCGGAGGAAGCGTGCCCGTCAGCGGGGGCGGCGCACGCCCGGGCGCCGGCGGCCGCGCGCGTTCCAGCACGGCAGATGCCAGTGGCGGCGATCCTCGACGCCGCCCCACTCCCCCGTCGGCCAGGTCACCACGTGCCCGACGCCGGCGGGAATGAGCTGGTCGCAGCCCGGGCAGCGGTAGTCCTTCACCGACGACCCGCCGGGGACGTGCCGGACGGCCCACTCGCCGTCGGGCCCCGACTCCGCGCGGGTGACGATCCCCGACGACAGGGGTGCGGACACGGGACGACCCCGCCCCCGTTCCGAGGGGCGGGGCCGTCGACCGCGTGCCATGTGTCCGACCGTAACCGCCCCGGCACCGTCGCGTGCGCGGCGCCGGGCGGGGTCACAGCTCAGCGTGCGGTGTAGTCCCGGAAGCCCTGCCCGGTCTTGCGGCCGAGCCGGCCGGCCGTGACCAGGTGCTCGAGCAGCGGGGCGGGGGCGAAGCCGGACTGGCGGAACTCGGAGAACAGCGACTTCTCGATGGCGAGCGACACGTCCAGGCCGACCACGTCGAGCAGCTCGAACGGCCCCATCGGCAGCGCACAGCCCGTCTTCATGGCCGCGTCGATGTCGTCCGCCGTGGCGTAGTGCGCCTCCAGCATCTTCACCGCGTCGTTCAGGTACGGGAACAGCAGCGCGTTGACGATGAACCCGGCCCGGTCCCCGCAGGACACCGGCACCTTCGTGAGCTTCTGGCAGAGCGCCAGCGCGGTGGCCGCCACCTCCGGCGCGGTGCTGATCGTGGACACCACCTCGACCAGCTTCATCACCGGCGCCGGGTTGAAGAAGTGCAGCCCGATCACGTCGGCGGGGCGCTGGGTCGCCGCGGCGCACTCCACCACCGGCAGCGACGACGTCGTGGTCGCCAGGATCGCGCCCGGCTTGCAGATCTCGTCGAGCGCGCCGAACACGGCCCGCTTGACCTCGAGCTCCTCGGCGATGGCCTCGACGACGAGGTCGACGTCGGCGAAGTCCTCCAGCGAGGTGGTGCCGGTGATCCGGCCGAGCGTGGCGTCCCGCTCCTCCTCGGTGAGCCTGCCGCGCACCACGGCCTTGTCCAGCGCCTTGCGGATGCCGCCGATCGACGCCTCGACCTTCGAGTCGCTGCGCCCCCGGACCACCACGTCGAACCCGGCCTGCGCGAACACCTGGACGATGCCGCTGGCCATGGTGCCCGTGCCGACCACGCCGACCCGCTGGACCTCGCGCGTCGGGACGTCCTCGGGGACGACGGAGCCCGGGGTCAGCGCGTCGGGCACGATCTTGCTGCTGTGCGGCTTCTCGTAGGTGTAGAAGCCGCGGCCGCTCTTCCGGCCCAGCAGGCCCGCGGTGATCATCTGCTTGAAGACCGGCGCCGGGGCGTGCATGAGGTTGCGCGACTGCGCGTACATCGTCTCGAGGATCTCGTACGCGGTGTCGAGGCCGATGAGGTCGAGCAGCGCGAGCGGGCCCATCGGGTAGCCGCAGCCGTAGCGCATGGCGGCGTCGAGGTCCTCGCGGCTCGCGTAGCGCGACTCGTACATCCGCGCGGCATGGTTGAGGTAGCCGAAGAGCAGCGCGTTGGCGATGAACCCGGCGCGGTCGCCGATCACGACCGGCACCTTGTCCAGCGTGGCGGCGAAGGCCTGGAGGTCCTCGACCACGTCCGGCTCGGTGACGACCGTGCGCACCAGCTCGACCAGCTTCTGCACCGGCGCCGGGTTGAAGAAGTGCATCCCGACGACCTTGCCCGGGCGGGCGGTGCGCACGGACAGCTCGGTGACCGACAGCGACGACGTGTTCGACGCCAGGATCGTCTCCGGGCCGACGTGCTTGTCCACCTCGGCGAACACCGACGCCTTGAGCTGCAGCGACTCCGGGACCGCCTCGACGACGAGGTCGCACGGGGCCAGGTCGGCCAGCGACGTGGTCGTGGTGATCCGGCCGAGCAGCTCGCCCGCCTGCTCCTCGGTGAGCTTGCCGCGCTCGATCGCCCGCTTCGTCGAGGTCTCCAGGTGCGCCTTCCCGCGCTCGACGGCGGCCGCGTCCACCTCGGCGGCGATCACGTCCAGGCCGTTGCGGGCGAACACCTCCACGATGCCCGCACCCATCGTGCCCAGGCCGACCACACCGACCGTCCGGAACTCGCGTGCCACGCCGTTACCTCCCGCTGCCTCGAGGGTCTCTACCGAGCGGTAATCCTCTCATCCCCCGTTGTTTGGTAACCCACGCATGAGGCCGGGAACACCCCTCCGGACGGAGGGTCTACCGGCCGTGACGTGCCCGGACGAGCCCCATCAGGGTGCCCATGTGCGTGGCGGTGCGGGTGAAGCTGGTGACCGGGACGGGCAGCGCGAACCGCTGCCGGGCCACCGCCTGGGGGCGGGTGAACTCACGCAGGCCGTCCTCGCCGTGGATGCGTCCGAAGCCCGAGTCGCCGACCCCGCCGAACGGCAGCGACGGGATGCCCGCGAAGGCGATCACACCGTTGACGCTCACCATGCCGCAGCGCAGGCTCTCGGCGATCCGCTCGCCCTCCTTCGCCGAGCCGGTGAACACGCTGGCGCCCAGGCCGTAGCCGGTGCCGTTGGCCCGCCGGACCGCCTCGGCGACGTCCGGAACCCGGTTGACGACGACCAGCGGGCCGAAGGTCTCCTCGGTGACGGCGGAGGAGTCCTCCGGCACGTCGACGATCACGACCGGCTCCACGAACGGCGGCCGCACCGAGTCCTCGCCACCGACGACCGCCCGGCCGCCCTTCTCCAGCGCGTCGCGCACGTGCCGGCGGACGACCTCGGTCTGCGACGCCATCGTCATCGGGCCGAACTGGGTGCCCGCCCGCAGCGCCCGTGCCTTGGCCACGAGCGCCGCCGTGAACTCCTCGGCGACGGACTCGACGACGTACACCCGCTCGACACCGACGCACGTCTGGCCGGCGTTGGACATCCCGCCCCACACCGCGGCGTCGGCGGCGGCCTCGACGTCGGCGCCCGCGTCGACGATCAGCGCGTCCTTGCCACCGCACTCGATGAGGACCGGGGTGAGGGTCTCGGCGCAGGAGGCCATGACCCGCTTGCCGGTGGCCGTCGAGCCGGTGAAGGCGATCTTGCCGACGCCCGGGGCGCGGCAGAGCGCCGCGCCCGTCTCGCCGAACCCGGTCACCACCTCCAGCAGCACCGTCTCCGGCACGGCGTCGGCGAGGGTGCGGGCGAGGATCGCGCCGACGCCCGGGGTGAGCTCGCTCGGCTTGAACACGACGGCGTTGCCCGCGGCCAGCGCGTAGGCGATCGAGCCCATCGGGGTGAACACCGGGTAGTTCCACGGCCCGATCACGCCCACGACCCCGATCGGCGGGTAGCCCAGCGTGGCGGACTGGTTGGCGCCCAGCATGCCCGGCGACACCTTCCGCCGGCCAAGCGTCTTCTTCGCGTGCTTGGCTGCCCAGTCGACGTGGTCCACGGCGAGCACGAGCTCGAGCCGGGCGTCGTCGAGGGGCTTGCCGGTCTCGGCGGCGACCACGCCCGCGACCTCGTCCAGCCGCGCGACCAGCGCCTTCTTCCAGGCCAGCAGGCGCTCGCGGCGGCCGCTGAAGCCGAGCCCCCGCCACCACCGCGCGGCCTCCTCGGCCCGGGCGACCGCGGCGAGCACGTCGGCCTCGCCGTGGACCGGGTGGGTGCCGACGACCTCGCCGGTCCGCGGGTCGAGCGAGTCGAAGGTGTCGGTGCTGGTGCTGGCCGGAGCCTCGGTGCTGGCGGTCACGTCGGTCAGGGTAGGGCGGGCGCGAGGGGCCGCGTGTGCCTCCGGCGACCCGGGCGGACCATCGCCGACGGCCGGGTCCGGGACGGGACGCGGCGCTGCGCGGACCCCTCCTCCGCACAGGGCCGCGCCCTCGGTCCGCGCTCGGGACACGGGTCCCGGTGAACCCGCGCGGAGGGGAAACCTATAACGCGTTCCAGGTACTCCACAACGCGAATGCGCTGGGCTAACCTCCGGCGATGACCGAGAGGCGGCCCGGGCGGCGCGAGGAGCGCAACGCGGAGACGCGCCGGGCCATCCTGCGCGCCGCCGAGGAGCTGTTCTCGGCCCAGGGCTGGCAGGGCACCCGGATCACCGAGGTCGCCGCGCGGGCCGGCGTCGCCACCGCCACCTGCTACAACCACTTCGGCAGCAAGCACGCCCTGATCGGGCACCTCTTCGCGCCGCGCATCGCCGAGGCCGTCGCGCGGGTGAAGGACCGGATCGTCGCCGGCGCGCAGGCGCACGAGATCGTCCGGGTCGCCGTCGGCGAGATGGTCCTGATGTTGACGGCCCGGCGTACGCTCACGTTCGCCCTGTTCGCGGCGCTGCAGGAGGACGCGATCCGCAGCGACGGGCCGCCCCACGGTCCGGATGACGTCCGCGTGATCGCACAGATCCCGCTGATCCTGGAGACGGCGCTGCGGCACGCCTCCGACGTGCTCGGGCTGGACCTCGACGCCGACCGGACCGCCCGCTACCACACCAACGCCCTGCTCCTGCAGGTCCTGACCCGGCCGGACTCGACCGCGGGCGACCTCCGCGACTTCACGCTGCTCCAGCTGCGTGGGGCGCTGGTCCCGCCCTACGAGGAGACCTCAGAAGAGGCGGAGGTCCTTCGGGTCGAGGCCCCGTAGCGCGTCGTAGTCCACGGTCACGCAGCGGATGCCGCGGTCCTCGGCGAGGGTGCGCGCCTGCGGCTTGATCTGCTGTGCCGCGAACACCCCGGCCACCGGCCCGAGCAGCGGGTCGCGGTTCATCAGCTCCAGGTAGCGGGTCAGCTGCTCGACGCCGTCGATCTCCCCGCGCCGCTTGACCTCCACCGCCACGTGCCCGCCCGCGGTGTCGCGGCAGAGCAGGTCGACCGGGCCGATCGCCGTCATGTACTCGCGGCGGACCAGCGTCCAGCCCTCGCCGAAGGTCTCCGGGTGCGCCGCCAGCAGCTCCTGCAGGTGCGCCTCGACGCCGTCCTTCACCAGGCCAGGGTCCACGCCCAGCTCGTGCGAAGAGTCGTGGAGCACCTCGTCGATGGTGATGACCAGCGACTCGTCGGCCTTGTTGCGGACCGTCCAGACACCCGGTTCCTCGCTGAGCCAGCACGGCGGGCTCATCCAGTTGAGCGGCTTGTAGGCGCGGTCGTCGGCGTGCACGCTGACCGATCCGTCGGCCTTGACCAGCAGCAGCCGCGGGGCCATCGGCAGGTGTGCGGTGAGCCGGCCGACGTAGTCCACCTGGCAGCGGGCGATGACGAGGCGCACGGGCCGTCACCCTAGAGGTGCGTTGCGCTCGGCCAGCGCCCGCCCGTGCTCGGCGAGTCGCGCCCGCAGCTCCGGCGGCTCCAGCGCCTCCACCTCCCCGCCCAGCGCGACGAGCTGCCCGGCGGCGACCTGCAGCGACTCGACGTCGAGCAGCACCTCACGCCAGCCGTCGTCGTCGGGCTCGCCGGCGGCGGCGACGGCGGCGTGCGCGGCGTCCGGATCGGTGACGTGCGGCAGCCCTCGCAACCCGGCCGGCGAGACCCGGATCCGCACCTTCTCCCGCAGCATCGCCGCGGCGAACCGGGCGGCCGACTCCGCCCACCACGCCGGCAGGTCGAAGTCCTCCGGCCGTGCGAAGGTCGCGTCGAGCGGCACGGCCTCGGCGATCCGGGCGGCCCGGTAGGTGCGGACGTCGCCGTCGACCCCGGCCACGAGGTACCAGACGCCGGCCTTGAGCACGAGCCCGAGCGGCTCGACCTCGCGGTGCACGGAGGCGGAGCTTGCGGAGCCGACCCTCGATCCTGCGTGCGGTCCGTAGGCGATCCGGACCCGGCGCTGCTCCCACAGCGCCTCGGCGAGCACGGCGAGGTGGGTGACCTCGGCGGGGTTCTGGAACCAGCCCGGGGCGTCGAGGTGCACCCGTTCGGCGACGACGCGAGCGTGGGCGCGCAGCTCCTCCGGCAGCGTCGCGAGGATCTTCGCCTGGGCCCCGGCCAGCGCGGTGCCGAGGCCGAGCTCGGCGAGCAGCTGCGGCGCGCCCAGGGTGAGCATGGCCGCGGCCTCGCGGGAGGTCAGCCCGTCGAGCCGGGTCCGCCAGCCGTCGACGAGCCGGATCCCGCCGCCCGGCCCGGGCTCGGTCCAGATCGGCACGCCCACCTCGCTCAGCGAGGCGACGTCCCGGTAGATCGTCCGTTCGGACACCTCGAGCTCCGCGGCCAGCTCGGCCGCCGTGGCCGCGCGGCGCCGCTGCAGCACGAAGAGCAGGGCCATCAGCCGGGACGCGCGCACGGCTCGATCGTCGCAGGTGGGAGGCTGACCGTGTGGAGACCCTCTCGACCCGGCAGGTCTACGCGAACAACTGGATGACCGTCCGCGAGGACGCCGTCCGCCGCCCCGACGGCTCGGACGGCGTCTACGGCGTCATCGACAAGCCCACCTACGCCCTGGTGATCCCCCGCGACGGCGACCGGCTGCACCTCGTGGAGCAGTTCCGCTACCCGATCGGTCTGCGGCGCTGGGAGTTCCCGGCGGGCACCGCGCCCGACCGCGCCGCCCAGGACCCCGCCGAGCTGGCCGTGCGCGAGCTGGTCGAGGAGACCGGGCTGCGGGCGGGCCGGATGGAGAAGATCGGCACGCTCGACGTCGCCCCCGGCATGTCCAGCCAGCGCGGCCATGTCTACCTCGCCACCGACCTCACCGAGGGCGAGGCGCAGCGCGAGCACACCGAGCAGGACATGCGGCAGGCGTGGTTCACGATCACCGAGTTCGAGGCCATGATCGCGGGCGGCGAGATCACCGACGCCCAGTCCATCGCGGCCTACCAACTGCTGCAGCTCCGCGACCGCCGACCCTGACACCGCAGTGTGGAGCCATGACGCACGAACCGACGCTGTGAGGTCGCGTTGTGGAACCATGACGCGCTGGCTCAGGCTCTCGAATCGCGTCATGGAACCATGACGCGCACAGGGACGGCCTGAGATCGCGTTATGGCTCCTTGGTGCGCCGGTGTCAGAGGCGGACGGGGAGGGCGGTCAGGCGGCGGGAGCCCGGGACCGGCTGCCACACCAGCTCCTCCGGCGGCACGGCGAGCTCGAGCGACGGGAACCGGGTGAACAACGCCCGCAGCGCCACCTCGCCCTCCTGCCGGGCCAGGGCGGCGCCGAGGCAGTAGTGCGCGCCGTGGCCGAACCCGACGTGCCCCTCGCCCCGCTCGGCCCGCCGCCCGACGTCGATCGTCTCCGGGTCGTCGAACTCGCGCGGGTCGCCGTTGGCGGACAGCAGGACCGGCTGTACGGCGGCGCCGGCCGGGATCTGCACCCCGCCGATCTCGACCGGTTCGGTCGCGTACCGCACGCGGACCAGGCTGACCGGGCCCCACAGGCGCATGAGCTCGTTGACCGCGCTCGGCCACAGGTCGGGCTCGGCCTGCAGCCGGGCCAGCTGGCCGGGGTGGCTCAGCAGGGCGGCCACCGAGTTCGCGATCAGGTGCGCGGTCGTCTCGTGCCCCGCGAAGACCAGGGAGAGGACCATCGTGACCAGCTCGAACTCCGACAGCCGGTCCCCGTCCTCCTCCTGGGCGCGCAGCATGGCACCGAGCAGGTCGTCGGCCGGCTCGGCGCGGCGCCGGGCGACCAGGTCGTGGATGTGGTCCACGGTCGCCCGGAGGGCCCCGGGGACGCGCTCGGGGTCGGCCGAGACCAGCTCCCGGCCCCAGACGTGCCAGTTCGGCCGGTCCGCCTCCGGGATCCCGACGAGCTCGCAGATCACCGTGATGGGCAGCGGGTAGGCGTAGGCCTCGACGAGGTCGACCGGCTGCTCCGCGACCGCCAGCTCCTCGAGCAACCCCGCGGTGATCTCCTCGACGCGCGGCCGCAGGTCGCCGACGCGGCGCACCGTGAACGCCCGGGAGACGAGCTTGCGCAGCCGCGTGTGGTCGGCGCCGTCGGCGTCGATCACGCTCCGGGTCATGTACTCCGCGAGATCGGGCGTGATCCCGATGGCGGCCATCAGCTCCTTGCGCGGGTCCCGGCCACCCGCGACGTCCGCGGGGTCGTTCACGAACCGCGGGTCGCCCAGCACGGCGCGGACGTCGGCGTAGCGGGTCACGAGCCAGAGCGGCGTCTCGTCCCCACCCAGCCCGAACCGGCTGCGCAACACGGGTGCCTGCTCGCGCAGGCGGCCGAACGCGTTCCAGGGGTCGGCGAGGAGCTCCGGGTCGGTGAGGGCGGGTGCGTCGAGCACGGCCATGGTGGTCACCTGGTTTCGCTCAGGGTGGGCATGTCGTCGAGCAGTGAGCGGAAGAGCGCGGCGCACTCCGCCGCGCACTCGCGCGTGAGCGGTGCGCCCGGGATCTCCAGGGCGCTCCGCAGGGCGTGTTCGAGCAGGTCGGCACGCGCGTCCGGGTCGGTGGGACCCGGTGTGGACGGCATGCCGTCGAGGAAGAAGAAGCCGGTCGTGACGGCGGAGAACAGGTGCATCTGCGCGTCGATCGGCAGGTCGGTGGGCATCCGGCCCGCCTCGCGCACGAGCGAGAACCAGCGCCGGCCCACCTCGGTGCGCCGGGCCGTGAGGCCGCCCAGCGCCTCGGCCGCCTCGTGCGCGAGCCGGCCCAGCACCTCCGGGTCGCCGAGGTAGAGCGGCCGGGTGACCGGGTCGTCGAGCAGTTCGCGGTAGATCGAGCGGACGGCCCGCGCGGGCAGCGCCTCGGCGGGATCGGCCTCCATCCGGTCCGCCATGCCCGCGGTCACGGTGCGGTGGCTGCGCATCAGGACGGCGAGGAACAGCGCCTCCTTGGTGCGGAAGTGCAGGTAGACCGTGCCCTTCCCGATCCCTGCCCGGCGGGCGACCTCGTCGATCGTCACGCGCTGGTAGCCCCACCGGACCAGCAGATCGGCCGCGGCGTCGAGGAGCCGGTCCTCCCGTGACTCGGCCCCCGTTGACCCGGTGACTGAAAGTGCCGATCCGGTCATGCGGTCACGGTAGACCCCTTACCCCCGGTCGTCCAGCTACCGTGAACCCATGGGTTACGAGCACCTCCTGGTCAAGGAGGACGGGGAGACCGTCCGCATCACGATGAACCGGCCGGAGCGCCGCAACGCCCTCTCCGAGGACCACCTCCGCGAGCTGCTCGACGCCTTCGAGACCGCCGGCAGCAGCGCCGCGACCGGGATCGTGCTCGGGGCCGAGGGCAAGGCCTTCTCGGCGGGGCACGACTTCGCCGACGTCGCCGCGCGGGACCTCAAGGGCGTCCGCGAGCTGCTCACCCTGTGCACCGAGCTGATGCAGACCATCCAGGCGGTGCCGCAGGTGGTGGTCGCGAAGGTGCAGGCGATCGCGACGGCGGCCGGCTGCCAGCTCGTCGCCACGTGCGACCTCGCCGTCGCGGCCGAGTCCGCCGCCTTCGCGCTGCCCGGCGGCAAGGGCGGCTGGTTCTGCCACACCCCGGCGGTCCCGGTGGCGCGCAACGTCGGCCGCAAGCGGCTGATGGAGCTGGCCCTGACCGGCGACCCGATCGACGCCCGCACCGCCGCCGACTGGGGCCTGGTCAACTACGTCGTGCCCGACGCCGAGCTCGACGCCCGGACCGAGGCGCTGCTCGCCCGCGCGACCCGCGGCAGCCGGTTCGGCAAGGAGGTCGGCAAGCAGACGCTCTACGCGCAGCTCGACCGCCCGGAGGCCGACGCCTACGCGATCGCCGTCGAGGTCATGGCCGCGATGTCGCAGTCCGCAGGGGCGAAGGAGGGCATGGCGTCGTTCCTCGAGAAGCGGCACCCCGTCTGGCCGGATTGACCGCCCACTAGTCTTCGGCGCGATGCACCTGGTCTCCCGACGATCGCTGCTCGCCGGGGCGGCCGCGCTCGGGGGCGCCGCCGCGCTGGCGGGCTGTGGGTCGCGCGCGGCCTCGGCACTGGAGCGCATGCGGGCCGACGGCGTGGCCCGCATCGGGATCGCCGGCGAGCGCCCCTACGGCTTCTCGGCCGCCGACGGCTCGGTCACCGGTGAGGGACCCGAGGTGGCACGGGCCGTCCTCGCCGGGCTCGGGGTCGGCGGGATCGAGGCGATCCAGGTCCCCTTCGCCGGCCTGCTCGACGGCCTGCTGGCCGAGCAGTTCGACATCGTCGCCGCAGGCACCACGATCACCCCGAAACGCTGCGCGCGCGTCGCGTTCTCCCGCCCGGACTTCCTGGCCCCCGTGGCCTTCCTCGTCCCGGCGGGCAACCCGCACGGCATCCGGACCTTCGACGGCGTGCGACGTGCGGGCATCACCCTCGGCGTGCTGACCGGGTCGGCGGAGCAGGAGTACGCGCTCTCGGCCGGCGTCCCGGCGGAGGCGGTCCGCACCTACGACGGGCAGAGCACCCTGTTCCGGGCCGTCGCGGGCGGAGAAGTCCCCGCCGCCGCCCTGACCCGCATCTCGCTGCTCGACGAGCTGGCCCGCAACCCGGGCACGCCGCTGCAGGTCACCCCGGGCGTCGCCGCGACGGTCGACGGCGACGGCCGGCGGAGCTACCCGGTGGGCGCCTTCGCCTTCCGCCCCGGTGACGCCGACCTGCGCACGGCCTTCGACGCCGGCCTGGCCGAGCTGCAGGCCTCGGGTCGCTGGCTCGACGTCGTGCGGCCCTTCGGGTTCGGCGCCGAGAACGTCCCGCCCGCCGACCTCACCACCGAGGCGATCTGCGCGGGCAACCCGAGCGTGTGAGCGCCGCCCGCGGGTCAGTGGTCGAGTACCGCCTGCAGGAAGTCCTTGGTGCGTTGGTGGTCCGGGTCCGTGAAGAGCTTGTCCGGGGGCGCGTCCTCCAGCACCCGACCACCGTCGAACATCATCACGCGGTCCGAGAAGTCCCGCGCGAAGCCCATCTCGTGGGTCACGCAGAGGATCGTGATGTCGGTGGTGTCGCCGATGTCCTGCAACAGCTTCAGCACCCCGGTGACGAGCTCGGGGTCCAGCGCCGAGGTCACCTCGTCGAGGAGCAGGACGTCCGGCCGCATGGCCAGCGCCCGGGCGATCGCCACACGCTGCTGCTGCCCACCCGAGAGCTGGGTCGGGTGCGCGTCGATCTTCTCCTTCAGCCCCACGAGGTCCAGCAGCTCCTCGGCGCGCGAGTTCGCCTCGTCCTTCGAGAGCCCGAGCACCCGCGTCGGGCCCTCGACCAGGTTGCCGCGCACCGTCATGTTCGGGAACAGGTTGAACTGCTGGAAGACCATCCCGATGTGCTTGCGGACGTCGCGCAGGTACTTCTCCCGCGGCGGGCCCAGCGTGCCGCTGCGCAGCTCGTGGGAGAGGTAGCGTCCGCCCACCGAGATCGTGCCCTCGTCGAGCTGCTCCAGGGTCATGAGCAGGCGCAGGATCGTCGTCTTGCCCGAGCCGGACGGGCCGATCAGCGTGACGTGCTCGCCCGGCGCCACGGTGAAGCTCAGGTCCTTGAGCACGACGTTCGTGCCGAAGCGCTTCTCCACGCCGTCGAACACGATCATCGGCTCGGTCGTCGGCTCGGTCATCGGCTCGGTCGTCGACTCGGTGGTGTCAGGCGGCGGCACGGCGGCGCTCCAGTCGTCGGACCAGCATGGACGCCGGGTAGCTCAGCAGCAGGAACAACAGGCCGGCGATGGTGTAGGGCTCGGTGTAGCGGAAGGTCAGGGAACCGATCTCGCGGGCCTCGTTGACGACCTCGACCACGCCGATCGCCAGCAGCAGCGGGACCTCCTTGAACATGGAGATCACGTAGTTGCCCAGCGCCGGCAGCACGCGCGGGACCGCCTGGGGCAGGATGACGCCGGTCCACACCCGCAGGCGCGGCAGGGACAGTGCCGTGCACGCCTCCCACTGCCCCTTCGGGATCGCGTCGATGCCCGCGCGGTACACCTCGGAGGTGTAGGTCGCGTAGTGGATCCCGAGCCCGACGACGCCGACCACGAACGCGCTGAGGGTGATCCCGAACTGGGGCAGCACGAAGAACAGGAAGAAGACCTGCACCAGCAGCGGGGTCGAGCGCACGACCTCGATGAAGGCCCACAACACCTGGTCGAGCACGGGGATGTGCAGCCGTCGCAGCACCGCGAACACCAGCCCGAGCAGGAGCGCGACCACCGAGCCGAGCAGCGTGATCTCGATCGTCGTGACCAGCGCCAGGACCAGGTCGGGCAGGATGTCGAACGCGTAGTTCCAGTCCCAGAGCGGCATCAGGACGCCACCCCCGCGGTGGCCTTCGCCGCCAGCCGCGCCGCGCGGGAGGGCCGGCGGCCCAGCCGCGCCGAGGCCGCGCGCTCCAGCAGGCGCATGCCGAGGGTGATCAGGGCGGCGAGGATCAGGTAGATCACGAACGTCACGCCGAAGATCAGCAGCGTGTCCGAGCCGTAGTTCGGGATCAGCACCTCCCGGGCCTGGCGGGTCACCTCGGGCACGGTGATCAGGGCGAGGATCGCCGTCGACTTCAGCAGCTGGATGAACAGGTTGTTGAAGGGCGGCAGCATCTCCACGAAGGCCTGCGGGAAGATCACGCGCCGCATCCGCTGCGCCGGCGACAGGCTGAGCGCTATCGCACCCTCGTACTGGGCCCGCGGCACGGACTGGATGGCGCCGCGCACGATCTCGGCGCCGTACGCCCCGTGGTTGAGCCCCAGCACCACGATGCCGGCGAAGAGCGGCAGCAGCTGGAAGCCCACCAGCACGGGCAGTACGAAGTAGATCCAGAACAGCTGGACCACCTCGGACGTGCCGCGGAAGCCCTCCACGTACACCCGGGTCACGCCCCGCGCCGTGCGCGACGGCGAGAGCAGCAGCAGGCCCGCGCCGAACGACAGCACGATCGTCAGCAGGACGCCCCCGAGCGTCGCGATCACGGTCTCGGGTATGCCGTCCCCGAGGACGGAGACGATCTGCGGGAGGTTGTCCACCGTGGCCCCGTGCCGACGCTCAGGCGGCCGCGCAGAGCTTCTCGGTCGTGACGTCCGGCCCCGGGAGATTGTCCTGGCTGAACCCGAACGGCTGGACGATCTGCAGCCACTGCCCGCTCTGGTGCAGCTTCGTCAGCTCGGTGTTGAAGGCGTTGACGAAGTCGGTGTCCGCCTTGCGGAACACGAAGGCGCCCGCGGAGACCGTCTGCTTGCCGTCGATGGTGGGGAAGAAGCCCTTCGTCACCTCGACGTTCGCGCCCGGGTTCTTGGAGACGACGTCGTTGAGCGAGATGTTCGTCAGCGCGGCCGCGTCGGCCCGGTCCGAGGTCACGGCCTGCAGCAGCGTGTTCTGCGAGTCGAAGACCTGGATCTGGCCGTCCGGCACGCCGCTCTTCTGGGCGTACCCCTGCTCGACGGCGCCGCTGAGGACCGCGAGCCGGAGGTTCTTGTTCTTGATGTCCTCGAAGGTGGCCACGCCGTCGGGGTTGCCCTTCGGCACGAGGAAGGCCGTCGGCGCGGTGTAGTCCGGGGTGGAGAAGGCCGCGCTCTGGCAGCGCTGGGGGTTGATGAACATGCCCGCGGTGACCATGTCGAACTGGTTGGCGTTCAGCGCGGGAATGAGCGAGCCGAAGTCCACCGTGGTCGCCTGGAGGTCGTTGATCCCCAGGTTCTTCAGCACCGCGCGACCGACCTCGACGGACTCCCCGGTGACCTTGCCGGTGCTGTCGGTGAATCCGTACGGCGCCTCGTTGGCGATACCCACCTTGATCGTGCCGGCGGACTTCGCGCGGTCGAGCGTGCCGCCCGCGCCGGAACCACCGGTGCTGGTCTGCGTGCAGGCCGACAGCAGCACCGGGCCGCCGATGGCGACGGCGCCCGCGATCGCACTGCGGCGGAAGAACTCTCGGCGGGTCCAGGCGGATCCGGACATGGCAGGCACCCTTTCGGCTGTCGACGTCGTCGTCTCGAGCTGGCCGGCCCGGGCACACCCCCTGCGCCGGTGACCGGCAACGGAGATCGAACCTAGGTGGTCGATCAGGTGGTCACACACGGTCGTTACGCGACTGTGACGAACGGCCACCATGTGCACCGTTCGTCGAGCCCGGTGGTCGCGCAGAGTGACCGGTCCGGCACACGGACGTACGCGACCCGGCCGGGGCCGCGCCGATACGGGAGGATCACCGCATGGCACTTCGCATCGCGGGTCTGCCCGTCCCGGGCCCCTCGGACCTGCTCGACGGGGCGCGGGCCGTCGCCGAGTGGACGGGCGGGGCGGTCGGCGTCGCGGCCGGGCTGCCGGAGCGGACCGTCGGGCTGCTCGACGAGGTCTCGGCCCTGCTCGCCCGGGTCAACGACATCGCGGGCCGGGTCGAGGGCCTGCTGGACCGCGTCGACGGTGTCGCCGACCGGGCCGACGGACTGATCGGCCGGGTCGACCGGGTTGCCGGCACGGCGGAGGGACTGATCGCGCGGGTCGACCGCACCGCCGCCGACGCGACCGCGCTCATCACCCGGGTCGCCACGACCGCGTCCGACGCCGAGGGGCTCGTCTCGAGCGTCCGTGCGGTGGCCGACGAGGCCGAGGGGTTGATCGCGGGGGTCCGCGGCACCGCAGGCACGGCCGACGAGCTGATCACGCGAGTCGCCGGCACCGCCGAGTCGGCCGAGAAGCTGCTCGGCCAGGTCGGGGTCACCGCCGAGTCCGCCCAGGAGCTCATCTCCCGCGTCTCCGGCACCGCCGGGTCCGCCGAAGAACTCATCACGCGCGTGTCCGGGACGGCGGCTTCGGCCGACGAGCTCATCACCCGGGTCTCCGGTACGGCGAGTTCCGCCGAGGAGCTGATCACGCGGGTGACCACGACCGCGACGTCGGCGGAGGATCTCGTCGCGCGGGTCGGCGGCGTGGCGGCCGACGCGGAGCGCATCGTCGCCTCTGCCGGCTCGGTCGCCGAGGACGCCCGCACGATCGTCGCCGGCGCGGGCTCGGTCGCCGACGACGCCTCCGGCCTGGTCCAGCGCGCGGCCGGCGTGGCCGACCGCGCCGACAGGCTCGTCGGGGACGCCTCCGGCCTCAGCGACCAGGCGGGCGCGCTGCTCGCGACCTACCGTCCCATCGCGGAGCGGGCCGCGCCGCTGGCCAGGAGGTTCGTGGACGAGTTCTCCGAGGAGGAGCTGTACGCCGCGATCCGCATGGTCGACCAGCTCCCGGCGCTCACCGAGCACCTGGAGTCGGACATCATGCCGATCCTCGCCACCCTCGACCGGGTCGGCCCGGACGTCCACGAGCTGCTCGAGGAGCTCAAGGGCGTGCGGCAGGCCATCAACGGCATCCCCGGCTTCAGCTTCTTCCGCCGCCGCGGCGAGGAGCGCGACGAGGCCTGACGCGACACCCCACCCGCCCGCAGCACTCCCCGGCCGCGGACCGCGCTCCCTTGTCGCGGCGGCGCGCCGCCGCTCCCGGTGATGGCACCAGGCCGGGTCTGTCCCACACTCCATCGAGCGCGGCACACCCGTCCAAGCCCGCCCTCACACCCGCGGCGTTCGCCGCACAGGTCGTCGACGGACTGTACCCGGCCCGACCGGGTGTGCGAGGTCCCGGCCGGCGAGCCGGGCCGTTCGATGCCGCATTCCGACAGGCATGCAGGCGGGCCGGCCCTCGAACCAGCGACCAGCTGCTCACGCACGCGTTCGGGCCGCCCACACCCCGTCGACCGGATGTGTCGCGCCCACTCCGGATGTGCCGCACGGCCGCAGCGGATGTGGTGCGCCACTGCAGATGTGCGCGTCCGCCTGCGACACGTGCCGCCGTGGACGAGAGGCGTCCAGCTGCTGGCCACCGGCCGCTGCAGATGGGCGGCGCCCGGCCGGTATGCGCCATGAGAACCACCGCCCGCACCAGGCGTCGCCGCGGACATCCGTGAGCACGAGCCGGGCGGGCGGGGCCTCGGTCCGCGAGGCTGACCCCGCCCGGATCGCGATCATGGGCTCAGTCCAGCCCGTGCTCCCGGCGGACGAGGGAGACGATCTCGTCCATCATCTCGGTGAGCTGGTAGTCCTTCGGCGTGAATACGGCGGCGACGCCCTTGTCCTTGAGTGCCTTCGCGTCCTCGGCGGGGATGATGCCGCCGACGATCACCGGGACGTCGTCGGCGCCCTGGGCCCGCAGGCCCTCGACGACCGCCGGCACGACCTCGAGGTGCGAGCCGGACAGCACCGACAACCCGACCACGTGCACGCCCTCCTGCACCGCGGCCGCGACGATCTGTGCCGGGGTGAGGCGGATGCCCTGGTAGACGACCTCGAAGCCGACGTCGCGGGCCCGCACGGCGACCTGCTCGGCGCCGTTGGAGTGCCCGTCGAGGCCCGGCTTGCCCACGAGCATGCGCAGCCGCGACCCCAGCTCCTCGCCGGTCGCCCGGACCCGCTCGCGCACCTCTGCGATCTCCACGGCCGCCTCCCCCGAAGCGACGGCCGCCGACACCCCGGTCGGCGCCCGGAACTCCCCGAACACCTCGCGCAGCGCCCCGGCCCACTCGCCGGTGGTGACGCCCGCCTTCGCGCAGTCGATCGAGACCTGCATGAGGTTCTCGTCGGTCTTCGCCGCGTCCTGCAGCTTCTTCAGCGCCTCCGACACGGCGCCCTGGTCCCGCGAGGCCCGCCACTCCCGGATCGCGGCGATCGCGGCGGCCTCGGTCTCCGGGTCGACGGTCTCGATCGACGCCGCGCCCTCGGCCTGCAGCGGGCTGGGCTCGGTGGTGTCGAACTTGTTGACCCCGACGACGATCTCCTCGCCGGACTCGATGCGCCGCCGCCGCCCGGCGAGCGAGCTGACCAGCTCGCCCTTCATATAGCCGTTCTCGACGGCCGCGACCGCCCCGCCCATCTCCTGGACGCGGTCGATCTCGGCCTGCGCGGCCTCGGCCAGCTCGGTGACCTTCGCCTCGACGACGCGCGACCCCTCGAACAGGTCCTCGTACTCGAGCAGGTCGGTCTCGTACGCGAGCACCTGCTGCATGCGCAGCGCCCACTGCTGGTCCCACGGGCGCGGCAGGCCGAGCGCCTCGTTCCACGCGGGCAGCTGGATCGCGCGGGCGCGGGCGTCCTTCGAGAGGGTCACCGCGAGCATCTCCAGCACGATCCGCTGGACGTTGTTCTCCGGCTGGGCCTCGGTGAGCCCCAGCGAGTTGACCTGCACGCCGTAGCGCAGCCGCCGCTGCTTGGGGTTCTCCACGCCGTAGCGCTCGCGGGTGATCGTGTCCCACAGCCTGCCGAGGGCGCGCAGCTTGCACATCTCCTCGACGAACCGCAGCCCGGCGTTGACGAAGAACGAGATCCGCCCGACGACGTCGCCGAACCGCTCCGGCGGCACCTGACCGGAGTCGCGCACGGAGTCCAGCACCGCGATGGCGGTGGACAGCGAGTACGCGAGCTCCTGCGCCGGCGTGGCGCCCGCCTCCTGCAGGTGGTAGCTGCAGATGTTGATCGGGTTCCACTTCGGGATCTCGGTGACCGACCAGGCCACCATATCCGTGATCAGCCGCAGGCTCGGGGCCGGCGGGAACACGTACGTCCCGCGGGACAGGTACTCCTTGACGATGTCGTTCTGCGTGGTGCCGGCGAGCTTCGCGCGCACCTCGGCGTGGTCCAGCCCGGAGGCCTCGGCCTGCTCCTCGGCGACCGCGACGTAGAGCGCGAGCAGCCACATCGCCGGGGCGTTGATCGTCATCGAGGTGTTGGCCTCGGCGACCGGGATGCCGTCGAAGAGCGTGCGCATGTCGCCGATGTGGCTGACCGGCACGCCGACCTTGCCGACCTCACCCTTGGCGAGTTCGTCGTCGGGGTCGTAGCCGGTCTGCGTCGGCAGGTCGAACGCGACGGACAGACCCGTCTGCCCCTTGGCGAGGTTGCGCCGGTAGAGCGCGTTGGACTTCTCCGCCGACGAGTGACCGGCGTAGGTCCGGATCACCCAGGGGCGGTCGCGCTCTCGATCGGTCGGGTACGGCACCGGACACCTCCACGTCTCGCCACGCCAGCGGGGACCCCCGGATCGTACTGGCCGGTAGCCTCCGCCACCCCAGTCGACCGGGCCTCGTCACACCTGTCTGAGTGGAAAAGTACGCGACGTGCGCGGAAAAGTACGCATCCGAGGTGGCGGCCCGTCCGATCGGACGGGCCCCTCAGACCCGGTGGTACTTCGCGTCGAAGAAGCAGAAGACGCCGTAGGCCGCGATCCCCAGGGCCACCAGAGTGAGCAGGACGACGCCGAAGGGCTGGCCGGCGAGCGTCTTCAGCGCGCTGTCGAGGCCGTTGGCCTTGGCCGGGTCGAAGGTGACGGCCGCGGACACGATCAGCACGCCCAGCACCCCGATCGCGAATCCCTTCGCGACGTAGCCGACCTGCCCGGTGCGCTCGTCGAGCTTCCGCGCCTGCGGCTGGACGCCGGCGAGGTCCTGGTCCTCGGTGAACTTCTTCTTCGCGCCGTGCCAGATCATCACCGCGCCACCGATCACCACACCGACGCCGACGATCCCGACGAGGATCTGCCCGCCGGGCAGGCCGAGCACGCCCGCCGTGGCCTTGCTGCCCCCGCCGCCCTGCGCGCTCCCCTGCACCGCGGCGCGCACGGTGAGGACGGCCAGCGCGGCGTAGACGACGGCCTGACCGGCGCTGGTCAGGCGCTTGACCAGCTTCTTCTTGCCGTCGTCGACGTAGCCGAAGCCGAACAGCGCGGTGGAGATCCGCCAGATCATCACGGCCACGAACCCGAGGAACAGCACCCAGAGCAGCACGCGCCCGAAGGGCTGCTGCGCGAGCGTGGTGACCGCGCCGCTCTGGTCGGCCTCCCCGCCGCCGCCGAACGCGACCTGCAACGCGAGCCACGCGATGAGCAGGTGCAGCACACCGTGGGCGGCGATCCCGACCCGCGCCCCCTTGCGCACGGGCTCACTGCGGGCGGCCTTCGCGGCCTGCCGGTGCGCCCCGCGGGCCGCGGTGCCGACGGACCCGGCGACCTCGCCCACCTTCTCGCCGACGCCGCCGGAGGACGTGCCGACCGACGTGCTGTCCGCCGTGCCGTCCCGGTCCGACGGCCCGTCCGGACTCCGCCCCGCCGCGTGCCTGCGCGACAGGCGGGACGAACGGTCCGGGCTGACGTCGGTCATGGGGACACCTCCGGCGGTCACGCATCCGGGTGAGGACTCACCCGAGGTGACGCGGACTGTCGCACGCCGGGAGGGATCCGGCATCTCGGACTGCTCCGACAGGAGGAGCCGGCGCTGCTACCGCTCGGGGTCGGCCGCCACCCGCCGGATGTCCGCGCCCAGCGAGACCAGGTTCTCGACGAACCGCGGGTAGCCCCGGTCGATGTGGTCGACGTCCCAGACCTCGGTCACCCCCTCGGCGCACAGCCCGGCGAGAACGAGCCCGGCGCCGGCCCGGATGTCGCTCGCCCACACCGGGGCGCTGGAGAGCCGCTCCACCCCGCGGACGACGGCGTGGTGGCCGTCCGTGCGGGCGTCGGCCCCGAGCCGGACCATCTCGTCGACGAACCGGAAGCGCGCCTCGAAGACGTTCTCGGTGATCATCGAGGTGCCGTCGGCCACCGCGGACAACGCGATCGCCATGGGCTGCAGGTCCGTGGCGAAGCCCGGGTACGGCAGCGTCACGAAGTCGACGGCCCGGGGCCGGCCGGACATCGCCACGGAGAACTCGTCGATGCCGGCGCGGGTCTCCGCACCCGCGCTGCGCAGCTTGTCCAGGACCAGCTCGAGGTGGTGCGGGTCGACCCCGCGGACGGTGACCTCACCACGGGTCATCACCGCGGCGAACGCCCAGGTGGCGCCCACGATCCGGTCGCCGATCACGCGGTGGGTGGTCGGCTGCAGGCCGGGGACGCCGTGCACGGTCAGCGTCGACGAGCCGACGCCCTCGAGCTTCGCGCCCATCTGCTGCAGCATCACGCACAGGTCGACGATCTCGGGCTCGCGCGCGGCGTTGTCGATGACGGTGGTGCCCTCGGCCAGCACGGCGGCCATGAGGATGTTCTCGGTGGCGCCGACGCTCGGGAAGTCCAGCCAGATCTGCGCGCCGTGGAGGTCGTCGGCCTGGGCGACGACGCGGCCGTGCTCGATCTCCGTGGTCGCGCCCAGCTTGCGCAACCCGTTGGCGTGCATGTCCAGCGGGCGCGACCCGATGGCGTCGCCACCCGGCAGCGGGACGACCGCCTTGCGGCAGCGCGCCACGAGCGGCCCCAGCACGCACACCGAGGCGCGCAGGCGCGACACCGAGCGGTAGTCCGCCTGAGCACCCGGCTCGGCCGGCACGTCGATGGTGACCCGGTCCCCCGCGACCTCGACCGTGCAGCCGAGGCTGCGCAGCACGTCCGCCATGAGCGGGACGTCGAGGATCTCCGGGCAGTTCGTGATGGTGGTCGTGCCCTCGGCCAGCAGCGCCGCCGCCATCAGCTTCAGCACGCTGTTCTTGGCCCCGACGACGTCGACCGTCCCGGACAGCCGGGCCCCGCCGCGGACCGCGAAATGCTCCGTCACGACGCCCGACGGTATCGGCTCGCGGCTCAGCTGCCGCCCTCGGGCCCACCCGGCTGCCAGAGCACGTCGCCGTCCGGGTTCGCGGCGCGGCACAGGATGAACAGCAGGTCGGAGAGCCGGTTGAGGTACTTGGCCGTGAGCGGGTTCGTCCGCTCGGGGTCCGTCTCGAGGAGCGCCCAGACGCTGCGCTCCGCCCGCCGCGCGACCGTGCGGGCCACGTGCAGGTAGGCGGCGCCGGGCGTGCCGCCGGGGAGGATGAACGACGCGAGCTTGGGCAACTCGGCGTTGAACTCGTCGCACCAGCCCTCGAGTCGCGTGACGTACTTCTCGTCGATCCGCAGCGGCGGGTACTCGGGGTCCGGGACGACCGGCGCGCACAGGTCCGCCCCGACGTCGAACAGGTCGTTCTGCACCTGCCGCAGCGGCACCAGGAGCCGCTCCTCGAGCTGCCCGACGGTGACGGCGACGCCGACGGCCGCGTTGCACTCGTCCGTGTCGGCGTAGGCCGCGAGCCGGCGGTCGGTCTTCGGGACGCGGCTGAAGTCGCCGAGCGCGGTGGTCCCGTCGTCCCCGGTCTTGGTGTAGATCCTGGTCAGGTGCACGGCCATGGACCGAGCCTAGCCGCCGTCGCCCGTGCGGGCCCCGGCCCGAAGGGCAGGCCGCTCAGCTGGCCTGCCGGTAGCCCGTCCGCCCGGGCGGGGTGGCCTCGAGCCAGGCCAGGAAGCCGGTGAGGACGTCGTCGGACATGGCCAGCTCGACGTCCTCGCCGTGGTCACGGCACCGCAGCACCGCGGTGGCGTAGGGGATGGCGAAGGACTCCTCGGGCCGCGGGGCCCGCCGGTCGACGATCTCGACCCGGGTGCGGTCGATGGCCGCGGTCGGCCCCACCCGGAAGCTGGTGAGCCGGTACCAGGCGAACTCGTCCCCCCGGTAGCGCCCGACGCCGAAGTGCCAGTCCGTAACGGCGAAGCGGCGGCGCAGACACAGGTCCACGCCGCCGCCCCGCATGAGTCGCACCCGCCGTACGGCGAGCCAGCCCAGCAGCAGACAGACGAGCACCAGCAGCACGACCCCGACCACGATCGCCACGGTCTCGGTCACTGCTGCGTCGACGCTCCCGCCTGCTGCCCGGGCCTACTGCCCCGCCGAGGCGGACTCGGCCGCCTGCAGCCGTACCTCGGCCCGCTTGTGCGCCGCCGCACCCTCGGCGTCCGACGTGTCCGCGCGGTCGAGCGCCGCCCGGGCACGGCTGACGTCGATCTCCTCGGCCAGCTCGGCGAACTCGGCGAGGATCGACACACCCGCCGGGGTGACCGACAGGAAGCCGCCGTGCACCGCCACCGTGAGGGAGGCGCTGTCGATCGGGTCGATCCGGACGACGCCCGCCTCCTCCAGCTGCGCGAGCGTGAACTCGTGGCCGGGCAGGATGCCGATCTCGCCCTCGGTGGTGCGGGCGAGGACGAAGCTCGCCTTGCCCGACCAGAGCCGCCGCTCGACCGCGACGAGCTCCACGGTCATCTCAGCCATACGCGATCAGCCCTCGAGCTTCTTGCGGTTCTTCTCGAGGTCCTCGAGGCCGCCGCAGAGGAAGAAGGCCTGCTCGGGCACGTCGTCGAACTCGCCCTTGGCGATCTTGTCGAAGGACTCGATCGTCTCCTTCAGCGGGACCGTCGAGCCCGGCTGGCCGGTGAACTGCTCGGCGACCAGCAGGTTCTGCGACAGGAAGCGCTCGATCCGGCGGGCCCGGCCGACGAGCTGCTTGTCCTCCTCGGACAGCTCGTCGATACCGAGGATCGCGATGATGTCCTGCAGGTCGTTGTACTTCTGCAGGATCCGCTTGACCTCATTGGCCACGCGGAAGTGCTCCTCGCCGATGTACTGCGGGTCGAGGATCCGCGAGGTCGAGGTCAGCGGGTCCACCGCCGGGTAGATGCCCTTCTGCGAGATGGGGCGGGAGAGCTCCGTCGTCGCGTCCAGGTGGGCGAACGTGGTGGCCGGCGCGGGGTCGGTGTAGTCGTCCGCGGGCACGTAGATCGCCTGCATCGAGGTGATCGAGCGGCCGCGGGTCGAGGTGATCCGCTCCTGCAGCTCGCCCATCTCGTCGGCCAGGGTCGGCTGGTAGCCCACCGCGGAGGGCATGCGGCCCAGCAGCGTGGAGACCTCGGAGCCGGCCTGGGTGAACCGGAAGATGTTGTCGATGAAGAGCAGCACGTCCTGGTTCTGCTCGTCGCGGAAGTACTCCGCCATCGTCAGGGCCGACAGGGCGACGCGCATACGCGTGCCCGGCGGCTCGTCCATCTGCCCGAACACCAGCGCGGTGTCGTTGATGACGCCGGACTCGGTCATCTCCGTGATGAGGTCGTTGCCCTCACGGGTGCGCTCGCCGACACCGGCGAACACCGACGTACCACCGAAGTTCTTGGCGACGCGGGTGATCATCTCCTGGATGAGCACCGTCTTGCCCACGCCGGCGCCGCCGAACAGACCGATCTTCCCACCCTGCACGTACGGGGTGAGCAGGTCGATGACCTTGATGCCGGTCTCCAGCATCTCGGTGCGGCCCTCGAGCTGGTCGAACGACGGGGCCTTGCGGTGGATGCCCCACAGGTCGCCGGTGATCTGGAGGTCGGGCTGGTCCAGGCAGTCGCCGAGCGCGTTGAACACGTGCCCCTTGACCTGGTCGCCGACCGGGACGGAGATCGGCCGGCCGAGGTCGGTGACCTCCTGCCCGCGGATCAGGCCGTCCGTCGGCTGCATCGAGATGGCGCGGACCAGGTTGTCGCCCAGGTGCTGGGCGACCTCCAGGGTCAGCTTCTTCGCGAGGTCACCGAAGGTCACGTCGACGGTGAGCGCGTTGTACAGGTCCGGCACCTGGTTGCGCGGGAACTCGACGTCGACGACCGGGCCGGTGACCCGGACGACGCGGCCGGTGATCGTGCCAGTGTCGGCGGTGGCGGTCATCAGCTCTCACTTCCTGAACTCACGAGAGCGTCGGCCCCACCGACGATCTCACTGATCTCCTGGGTGATCTGTGCCTGGCGGGCCTGGTTGGCCTCGAGGGTCAGGTTACGGATCAGCTCGTTGGCATTGTCCGTCGCCGCCTTCATCGCACGCTGGCGGTTGGCCGACTCCGAGGCCGCGGACTCCAGGAGGGCGGCGAACAGGCGGGCGCCGACGTACTTCGGCAGCAGCGCGTCGAACAGCGTGTCGGCGTCGGGCTCGAACTCGTAGAGCGCCCTCGGCCCCTCCGAGTCGCGGGCCTCGTCCTGCTCGGTGTACTCGACCTCGAGGGGCGCCATCCGCCGCGCCTGCGGCGTCTGGGTGACCATGTTCTGGAACTGCGTGTACACCAGGTGGAGCTCGTCGACGCCCTCGACCTCGCCCTCGCCCTCGACCTCGGCGGTCTGGTCGGCGCCCGCCATGAAGGCCGCGACGAGCGTCCGCGCCACCTCCGCGGCGTTCGCGTAGCGGGGCTCCTCGGAGAAGCCCGTCCACGAGGCGGCCACCGGGCGCTTGCGGAACCGGAAGTACTGCACGCCCTTACGTCCGATCACGTAGAGGACCGGCTCCTTGCCCTGCTCGCGCAGCAGCGACTGCAGCTGCTCCGCCTCCTTGAGCACGTTCGCGTTGTAACCGCCCGCCTGGCCACGGTCACTCGTCACGACGAGGACCGCAGCGCGCCGCGGGTTCTCCCGCGAGACGAGCAGCGGGTGGTCCAGCGCGGAGTTGCTCGCGAGCTCGGTGAGCACCGCCGTCATCTGCTCGGCGTAGGGCTTCGCCTCGTCCACCCGCGCGCGGGCCTTCGCGATCCGCGAGGTCGCGATGAGCTCCATCGCGCGGGTGATCTTCTTGATGGACTGCGTCGACCGGATCCGCCGCCGCAGCACCCGGATCTGTGCCGCCATGGGTCGCTATCCGTTCAGCTCGAAGCCGGTGCCGGCTTGTTGACCTTGACCGAGTCGCGGTCGACCTCGTCCTCGTCGAGCGCCTTGGCATCCTTCGGCACCACCGAGGAGCCGTCCGCCGCCGTGAAGTCCCGCCGCTTGAAGTCCGCCACGATGCCGGTGAGCCGCTCGACGTTGGAGTCCTCGAGCTTACCGGTGTCCCGGATCTCGGTGAGGACGCCGTCGTGGCTGCGGCGCAGGTGGGCGAGGAACTCGCTCTCGAAGCGGCCCACGTCGCCCACCGGGACCGAGTCGAGCTGGCCGGAGGTCCCGAGCCAGATCGCGACGACCTCGTCCTCCACCGCGTACGGCGAGTACTGCGGCTGCTTGAGCAGCTCGACCAGCCGCTCGCCTCGACCCAGAGCCCGCGCGGACGCGTCGTCGAGGTCGGAGCCGAAGGCGGCGAAGGCCTCGAGCTCGCGATACTGGGACAGGTCCAGGCGGAGCGAACCGGAGACCGAGCGCATGGCCCGCACCTGGGCCGAGCCGCCCACCCGGGACACCGAGATACCGACGTTGATCGCCGGCCGGACGCCCTGGTTGAACAGGTCCGACTCGAGGAAGACCTGGCCGTCGGTGATCGAGATGACGTTGGTCGGGATGTACGCCGAGACGTCGTTTGCCTTGGTCTCGATGATCGGCAGGCCGGTCATCGAGCCCGCGCCCAGCTCGTCGGAGAGCTTCGCGCAGCGCTCCAGGAGGCGGGAGTGCAGGTAGAAGACGTCGCCGGGGTAGGCCTCGCGCCCCGGCGGGCGGCGCAGCAGCAGCGAGATCGCGCGGTAGGCCTCGGCCTGCTTGGACAGGTCGTCGAAGACGATCAGGACGTGGTTGCCCTGGTACATCCAGTGCTGGCCGAGGGCCGAGCCGGTATAGGGGGCCAGCCACTTGTAGCCGGCCGGGTCGGAGGCCGGGGCGGCGACGATCGTCGTGTACTCCAGCGCGCCGGCGTCCTCCAGCGACTGCCGGATACCGGCGATCGTGGAGCCCTTCTGGCCGATGGCGACGTAGATGCAGCGGACCTGCTTCTTCGGGTCGCCCGACTCCCAGTTCTGCTTCTGGTTGATGATCGTGTCGACGCAGACGGCCGTCTTGCCCGTCTTGCGGTCGCCGATGATCAGCTGCCGCTGGCCGCGGCCGATCGGCGTCATGGCGTCGATCGCCTTGATGCCGGTCTGCAGCGGCTCCTTGACCGACTGGCGGTCGATCACGGAGGCGGCCTGCAGCTCGAGGACGCGGGTGGTCTCCGCGGGGATGTCGCCCAGACCGTCGATCGGGGCACCCAGCGGGTCGATCACGCGACCGAGGAAGCCGTCGCCGACCGGGACCGAGAGGATGTTGCCGGTGCGCTTGACCGACTGCCCCTCCTCGAGGCCGGTGTAGTCGCCGAGGACGACCGCACCGATCTCGCGGACGTCGAGGTTCAGTGCCACGCCCTGCACGCCGCCCTCGAACTCGAGCAGCTCGTTGGTCATGGCCGAGGCCAGACCCTCGACGTGGGCGATGCCGTCGCCCGTGTCGACGACGGTGCCCACCTCCTCGCGGGACGTCTCGGTCTCCAGCGACGAGACGTAGCCGGAGATCGCACTCCGGATCTCCTCGGGGGAGATCGTCAGCTCTGCCATGGCTGTCGTCTTTCCTTCTGTTCGTGGTGCGGGTCAGCGGCTGTGGCGTGCGCGGGTCAGCTCGGCATGCTTCGGCGTGCGGCGGCGAGCCTGCCCGCCACGCTGCCGTCGATCAGCTCGCCACCCATGCGGACCACCAGGCCGCCCAACAGCGAGGGGTCGAGCTCGACCTGCAGCGAGATCGGCCGGCCGTACAGCCTGGTCAGCGAGTCCACCAGCCGCTGCTCCTGGCCAGGCGAGAGCCGGACCGCGGTGCTGACGTGGGCCACCGAGCGGTCCCGCCGGGCGGCGGCCAGCTCGGACAGCTCCTCGGCCTCGAGGTCCATGCCCCGGGCGCCCGGGTCCCGGACGACCTGCTCGAGAAGCGTCGCCGTGACGGTGGACACCTTGCGCCCGAGCACGGTGCGCAGCAGGCCGATCCGCTTCTCCGCGGGTGTGTTGCGATCTCCGAGGAGTCTGCCCAGCTGAGGTTCGCGCTCGACGATGCGGCCGAAGCGGAAGAGCTGGTCCTCGACCTCGTCCAGCGACCGGTCCTTCTCGGCCACGGCCAGCGTGGCCTGCCGACCGAGCGTCCGGAGTGCCACGACCAGGTCGCCGGGGCGCGACCAGCGCGCCGAGACCAGGTCGGAGACGACATCGAGCGCCGCACGCCCGACCTTGCCGTCCAGCAGCCGGTCGGCCAGGTTCGTCCGGGAGGCCGCCGGGACCGTCGCGTCGGCCAGGTGCCGGCGGAGCACCACCTCGGCGTCGAGCAACCGCGAGACCGCGAAGAGATCGTCGCCGAGCTGGGCCAACTCTGAAGCCGACGACCGGTCGATCCCGTCGTCGAGTCGCCCTCGCGCCTGCGCGAGCGCCTCGCGGCTGGCGGACTGCAGAACCGCGGCCATCAGGCCCTTCCTCCCTGCACGCCGGCCGCCGCCGCGCTCCCGTGCGGCAGCCCTTCGAGATTCTCCAGGAAGCTGTCGACCGTCGCGCTGCGCCGCCGCTCGTCGGACAGGTGCTCGACGACGATCTGCTCGGCGAGCTGCAACGCCTGCCCGCCGATCTCGGCCTGCAGCCTGCGGACCGTCTGGTCGCGCTCGGCCGCGAGCTGCTCCTCGGACCGGGCCTTGATCCGCTCGATCTCGCGCTCGGCCTGCTCGGTGAGCTCCTCGCGGATCCGGGTGGCCTCGACCCGCGCGTCGTCGCGGATCCGAGAGGCCTCGTCGCGAGCCTCGGCGACCGCCGAGTCGAAGCGCTTCTGCGCCTCGTCGAGCCTGCGCTCGGCCTCGTCGGCCTCCTCGACCAGCCGCTGCACCTCGTCCTGACGCTGCCGGACCATGCGGCTGACGATCGGGACCACCAGCCGGTAGATCACGATGAGCATGACCACGAAGCCGACGAGCTCGGCGATGATGACGGCCATCAGCTCCTGCCTCCCGCGCTCGGGGCGTCGACGCCACCGGACCGGTTCTCGAGCCCGGCCAGGAAGCGCCGCACCGTCTCGGCCTGTGGTCCGCCCTCACCCATCGGCGTGCCGAGGATCCGGCCGGCCAGCTGCGTGGACAGCGCCCCGAGGTCGGGGCGGAGGTCACCGACGGCCCGCTCGCGCTGCGTCGCGATCTCCTGCTCGCCGCGCCTGCGGATCTCGGAAACCTCGCGTTCGGTCTCCGACCGCCTCTCCTCCCGGATGCGCTGCGCGTCGGCGCGCGCCTCGTCCCGGATGGCGGAGGCCTCGGCCCGGGCCTCGACGAGCGCCTTGTCGTAACGCTCCTCGGCCTCCCGCAGCCTGCGGACCGCGTTCGCGCGGTTCTCCGCCTGCTGTTTGGCCATCTCGTCCCGCTCGCGCATCGCCTTGGTGAGCGGCGGGACGATGAAGCGGTAGAAGACGAACAGGACGGCGAGGAAGATCACGAACTCGATGACGATCGTGAAATTGGGCAGCAGGAAGTTGTTCGATCCCGCCGCCACGACCTCGGTCGTCATGTCGAGCTCAGCTCGCGCCCGTGACGAACACGAAGAGCGCCATGAACGCCAGGTTGATGAAGTACATGCCCTCGACCAGACCGATGATCAGGAACATGGTGGTGTTCAGGCGACCGGCGGCCTCGGGCTGGCGGGCGACACCCTGGATGACCGCGGAACCGGCGAGACCGTCACCGATGGCCGCACCGATGGCGCCACCACCGAGTGCGATACCACCACCGACCATCGCCAGGCCCAGCGTGTTGGACGGGGCCGCCGTCGCCGCCTGGGCCAGCGTGGCTGCAAGGACGCTCATGACTCTCCTCGTGCTTTCTCGTACCGCGCCGTCGCGTGGCGCGAGTTCGTCGGGATGGGGGCCTCGGCGGCCACCGTTAGTGGGCCTCGTTCTCGCTGCCCACGGCCTCACTGAAGTAGATCAGCGTGAGCAGGGTGAAGATCAGTGCCTGGATCGCGCCGATGAACATGTCGAACAGCTTCCAGGCCGCATTCGGGGCCCAGAGGATGTACGCCGGCATCAGCGCGATGACCGACACCATGATCCCGCCGGCGAAGATGTTGCCGAACAGCCGCAGGGCCAGCGACAACGGGCGGGAGAAGTACTGGGTGATGAACTCGATCGGAGCGAGGAACGCGTAGGGCTTGGTGAAGTGCGAGAAGTAGCGCTTCGCCCCGTTCTTGCGAATGCCCGCGACGTTGACCCACACGATCACGAGGAGCGCCATCGGGTAGACGAGGTTCACGTCCGCGGTCGGCGGCGGGATCCAGTGCTCCGACGGCAACGCGGCGAGCCAGTTGCAGATGAGGATGAACGCGAAGAGCGTGACGCACAGGCCGACGACACCGCGCGGCGTGCGGAACCCCATGCCCTCCCGCACCTGGCCCTGCACCCAGCCGGTGAGCGCCTCGAACGCCACCTGCAGGCCGGAGGGCTTGCCCTTCGTCGCCCGGCGCGCCATGTAGATCCCGAAACCGCAGACGATCACGGACGCGATGAGCGTCGCGATGATCGTGTCGAGATTGACCGTCAGGCCGAACAGGCTCCCCGTCCAGTGTTGGCCGGGCGTGATGTCCTCTGCGGCGAGGACGTAGTCACTCATTTCCTACGGATCTCCTTGATCAGCGGCAGCGTGGAACTCACGGTCGCCAGGAGCTGGAACAGCGCGAGGCCCCCGAAGACCGCGATCCCGCTGGGCCGGAACAGGTAGGCACAACCGACCGCGATCACCGTGATCACCGCGAGGCGGGCGAGGACCGAGCCGGAGAACTTCGCCTTGGAGGGTTGGGTCTCACCCCGGGAGAACCGGAGGACCGACTGCATCGCGAAGACGGTGTTCAGCAGGCCGAGGGCGACTCCGACGCAGAGGAAGACGGCCGGGAGCAGGTAACCGAGCGGGATCAGCACCGCCAGGGCGATCACCGCGATGGCGACAGCACCGTAGAGCGACCGGCGGAATGTCGCCTTGGTCACGGGCGGAACGTACCCGGGAACTCCCGTCACCACGGATGTCTCACCTCTTCGTCATCCTCTCGTTGGTCTTATAGGTAGCGCTTGAACTGACGGCGTACGAAGAGCACCGCGGCGACCACTCCGAGTGCCAGGCCCACCAGCGCGAACGTCGGGAACGTGTGCCCCGGTCGATCGGCCAGCCATCCGAGTCCGAACCCGGCGACGAGACAGAGCGCCATGGTGACGCCCATGGACAGGAGATCGCCCAGTTGGGGACCCTGGCCACCGTCCACCGGACCCGTCAGCCGCCTCGTACGGGGCTGCTCTTACCCTGGAACTCAGCGTGCAACCGCCACTCCTCGCATCGACCGGAGATTGGTTCGGCCCCGAAGGTGTGGCGCAGCGGGAGACTGCCGACAGGGACGAACCGGGCCGGTGCTCCGACCTCGTGCGGACGGTATCACAGCGAATGAGCGCTAACTCGACCCCCCTGACCTGTGCGTACGATTGTCGGGCAGGTCACTCTGTCCCGTTGGTCCGATTCCCGCGGGAGGGCGTCGACCGGGCTGCGACCGTGATCTCGACGTGGTCCGCACCCGGGGTACCGCGGTGGCGAGAACGGCCACCCCGAGACCGAGCGCGACCGCCCACAGCACGAAGGCCGGGTCGTCGATCAGGGCGAGCGCCACCGCGCCGAACGCGAGGATGCCCGCCCACAGGTAGATCAGGAGCACCGCGCGCCGCTGGCTGTGCCCGATCTCCAGCAGCCGGTGGTGCAGGTGCATCTTGTCCGGCGAGAAGGGGCTCATCCCGGCCCGGGTGCGCCGCACGACCGCCATGAGCAGGTCGAGCAGCGGCACGAACACCACCGCGGCCAGCACGATCAGCGGGGCGAAGAGCGCCAGGACGTCCGTGCCGTCGGTCGTCGTGGTGATCGGGATCTTGCCCGAGGCACTCGTCGTCGCGGCGGCGAGCATCAGCCCGATCAGCATCGAGCCGGAGTCGCCCATGAAGATGCGGGCCGGGTTGAAGTTGTGCGGCAGGAACCCCAGGCAGGCCCCGGCCAGCACGGAGGCCATCAGGGCGGGCGGGTAGGCGGCGGCGTCGTTGCCGTTCTCACGGACCAGGCCGATCGCGAACGCGCAGGTCGCGGTCGCGGCGATCAGGCCGATGCCGGCGGCGAGCCCGTCGAGGCCGTCGACGAAGTTCATGGCGTTGACCAGGGCGACGGTCAGTACCACCGTGAGGGCGACGCCCTGCTCGGGTCCCAGCGAGAGGATCGAGCCGGAGATCCCGGTGCCTCCCCCGCCCCACGGGATCCAGAACACCGAGAACTGCACGCCGAACAGCACCAGGACGCCGGCCGCGGTGACCTGACCGGCGGCCTTGGTGATGGCGTCGAGCTCGAAGCGGTCGTCCAGGGCGCCCACCGCGACCAGGAGAACGGCCGCGAGCAGCACGCCCTGGACGTCCCGCGAGTAGTCGAAGGCCAGGCGCAGCGCCGGCAGCTGGGCGGCCAGCCCGATACCGGCGAGCACGCCGCCGAACATCGCCAGCCCGCCCCAGCGCGGCGTCGGCGTGACGTGGACGTCCCGGCCGCGTGGCCAGGCCACGGCGCCGAGCCGCAGCGCCAGCACCCGGACCAGGCCGACCAGCAGGAACGTCACGACGGCGGCGGCCAGCCCGACCAGCAGGTACTCCCGGATCGGGAGGCCCAGCCCGAAGGAGGACTGGCCGTACGAGGCCTGGGCGAGCACCACCGCGTGCGCGCGGGCCGGGTCAGCCGCGCGGGTAGGCGGGGGCGCGGGAGACCAGCGCCGAGACGGCCTCCGCGACGTCGGCCAGCTCGCGGTCGCCCGCGGTGGTGCCGTGCTCGGCCTTGACCGCGCGCGCCAGCAGCGAGGCGATCTCGGCCATGTCCGACTCGACCATGCCCTGCGTGGTCGTGCTGGGCGAGCCCACCCGGATGCCCGAAGGCTTCATCGGCGGGGCCGGGTCGTACGGGATGGCGTTCTTGTTGAGCGTGATGCGGGCGAGGTCGCAGCGGGCCTCGGCCTCGCCGCCCGTCACGCCGATGGGGCGCAGGTCGATCAGCGCGAGGTGCGTGTCGGTGCCGCCGGAGACCGCGCGCATGCCCTCGGCCTCGAGGCCCTTCGCCAGCGCCTGGGCGTTGGCGATGACCTGGTTCGCGTAGGCCTGGTAGGCGGGCTGCGACGCCTCCTTCATCGCGACGGCCTTCGCCGCGACCGAGTGCATCAGCGGGCCACCCTGGGAGAACGGGAAGACGGCCTTGTCGATCGCCTTCTGGTGCTCCGCGCGGGCGAGGATCATGCCGCCGCGCGGGCCGCGCAGCACCTTGTGCGTGGTCGCGGTGACGACGTCGGCGAACGGCACCGGCGACGGGATCGCCTTGCCGGCGACCAGGCCGATGAAGTGCGCCGCGTCGACCATCAGCTTGGCGCCGACCTCGTCGGCGATCTCCCGGAACCGGGCGAAGTCGATCAGCCGCGGGTAGGCGGTGGCGCCGGCGATGATGATCTTCGGCTTGTGCTCGAGCGCCAGGTCGCGGACCTGGTCGTAGTCGATGAGCTCGGAGTCCTCGCGCACCGTGTAGGACACGGCGTGGAACCACAGGCCCGAGAAGTTGACCTTGGAGCCGTGGGTGAGGTGGCCACCCTGCTTGAGGTCCATGGCCAGCACGGTGTCGCCGGGCTTGGCGAAGGCCGCGTAGGCGGCGAGGTTCGCGCTGGCGCCGGAGTGCGGCTGGAGGTTGACGTGCTCGGCGCCGAACAGCGCCTTGGTGCGCGCGTTGCCGATCTCCTCGGCGCGGTCCACCACCTGGCAGCCGCCGTAGTAGCGGCGGCCGGGGTAGCCCTCGGCGTACTTGTTCGAGAGCGTGGAGCCCAGCGCCGCGAGCACGGCCGGACTGGTGAGGTTCTCGCTGGCGATCAGCTGCAGACCGCCGCGGAGGCGCTCCAGCTCGTCGAGGACGACGCCGGCGATCTCCGGGTCCTCCTGTTGCAGGGCTCCGAAGTCCGGACCCCAGAACGGCACGTCCTGAGCGGGGGCGTTCTCGCTGTGCGCACTCACGGTGCACCAGGCTACCTGCGGTTCCTCCCCGTCCGTCGAGGACCCGTTCGGATGTCGGAGAGCTCTGCGGAGCGTCACCGCGCCATACACGGACCGTTCGATCCCGCACCTCGATTCCGGATCGGTGCTCGCCGATGTGGACACCGCTCCGCTCCGCTGGGAGACTGCTGCGCATGACCTCCCCCCGCTCCGCGCCCCGCACGGCCCGCGAGCGCGTCCGCGCGCAGCTCACCACCGAGATCGTCGACGTCGCCCGCACGCACCTGGCCACCTCGGGCGCGGCGGCGTTGTCGCTGCGGGCCGTCGCGCGCGAGCTGGGGATGGTGTCGTCGGCGGTCTACCGGTACTTCCCCAGCCGCGACGACCTGCTCACCCGGCTCATCGTCGAGGGGTACGACGCGCTGGGCGACGCCGTCGAGGTCGCGGAGGCCACCGCCGCCCGGGAGGACCTCCTCGGCCGCTGGCACGCCGCCTGCGGTGCGGCGCGGACCTGGGCGCTCGCGCACCCGCACGAGTACGCGCTGCTCTACGGCTCCCCCGTGCCCGGCTACTCGGCGCCGCAGGACACGATCGCGCCCGCCGGCCGGGTGGCGATCGTGCTCGCACGCGTGGTGGCCGACGGCATCGCGTCCGGCGTGGTCGCTCCCCCGCCCGGCGACGACCCGCAGGTCATGGCCCCCGGCCTGCTGGACGAGCTCGGCCTCCCGGACGACACCGGTCTCGGCGGGCGCCTGGTCCTGGCCTGGTCCGGCCTCTTCGGCGCGATCGGCTTCGAGCTCTTCGGCCACACCCACAACGTCGTCGTGGCGCACGAGGCCCACTTCCGCTCCCTCACCACCCGCCTCGCCGCAGAAGTGGGCCTGCCGGTGTGAACCGGGACCTCAGCGGTTGTTCGATCACAGCTCCGACGTCCCGCTCGACCTACCGCACACGCTCACACGAGAGCTGCGGATTCATGATCGAACAGCTCTGGCGCCCCGCTCAGCCGAGGGGGACGTCCTGGCCGACGACCTCGCTGACCTGGGCACGGGTGACGGCGCCCTCGCGGAGGATGCGCGGCTGCTTCCCCGTCAGGTCGACGATCGTGGAGGCGACGGGGTCTCCGCTGGGGCCGCCGTCGAGGTAGAGCGCGACGGACGAGGCGAGCTGGTCGAGGGCCTCGGCGGCCGTGCTGGCGGGCGGCCGGCCCGAGATGTTCGCGCTGGACACGGCCATGGGGCCGACCTCGCGCAGCAGCTCCAGCGCCACCGGGTGCAGCGGCATCCGCAGCATCACGGTGCCCTTGGTGGAGCCGAGGTCCCACGACAGCGACGGCGCGTGCGGCAGCACGAGGGACAGCCCGCCGGGCCAGAACGCCTCGATCAGGGAGCGCGCGGTCGCGGGGACGCCGAGGACCAGGCCGTCGATCGTGGACCACGAGCCGACCAGGACCGGCACCGGCATGTCCGGGCCGCGGTGCTTCGCGGCGAGCAGGCTGCGGACCGCGGTCGAGGAGAACGCGTCGCAGCCCAGGCCGTACACGGTGTCCGTCGGTAGCACCACGAGCTGCCCGGCCCGCACGGCGCGGGCGGCGGCGGCCAGCCCCTCGAGGCGGGCGTCGGGGTCGGAGCAGTCGTAGACGGGAACGGCCGGAGCAGTCACGCCCGGCACCCTACGACCGCGCCCGGGACGCCCCGCCCGCACCCCCGTGACATGCGGCAACTCCGACTCGCGCCGTCACGACTCGCGACCCGCACCGCCGCAACACCCGCCTCGCGTCACCGGAACTCGCGACTCGCGCTGACAGATCTCGCGACTCGCGGAAGCCCAGGGTCCGACTCGCGGGAGGTCAGGCGGGGGTGGTGCGGCGGGCGGTGGCGAAGCGGGGGCGGCCGCCCAGGTCGTGGTGCTCCTGGACGTCCATGAGCACCTTCCGCCGCCGGAGCAGGGCCGGGACGGCCTCGCCGTGGGTGTCGTCGTGCTCGATCGCGAGGCCGCCGCCGTAGCGGAGCAGGGTCGCGGCCAACGAGATGACCGCCGGGATCAGAGCGAGCCCGTCGGCCCCGCCGAACACGGCCACCGCCGGGTCCCAGTCGGAGACCTCGGGCGGCACCGGGGTGCCCTCCGGCACGTACGGCGGGTTGCACACCACGAGGTCGACGCGGGCCTCGAGCGCGGGCAGCGGGTCGCGCCAGCGGACGTCGGCGGCGTGCAGCGTCACCCGGTCACCGTGGGCCGCGATGTTGCGCCGCGCCCAGCTCAGCGCGCCCGGGTCGATGTCGACGGCGTGCACCCGCGCGTCGGGCCGGCTCTCGGCGAAGGCGAGCGCGAGCGCGCCCGACCCGGTGCACAGGTCCACGACCAGCGGGTTCTCGACCGTGCGGAGCGCGCGCAGGCCCCACTCGAGGAGCAGCTCGGTCTCCGGACGCGGTGTGAACACCCCGCGCCCGACGGCGACCTCGACCGGTCCGAGCACCGCCGTGCCCAGGACGTGTTGCAGCGGCTCGCGGGTGACGCGCCGGGCGACGAGCCGGCGCAGCTCCTCCACCTGCGGCGGGTCGACGAGGGGGTGCAGCATCAGCTGCCCGCGCGGCACCCCGACGACATACGACGCCAGGAACTCCGCCTCCGCCCGGGCCGACTCGACCCCCGCCGCCGCCAACGCCCGTTCGGCCTCCGCGATCGCCACCCGCAGCGGCTGCCGACTCACGCGCACCCCGCGCGCAGTGCGGGTCCATGCCGCGCCCCGGCTCGGCACGCCAAGCGCGTTATGGCTCCATAACGCAGCCCAGCCCGACGCCTCGAACGCGTTATGGCTCCATAACGCGCCGGCCTCACGCGCCCTCCTCGGCGGCGGCGATCGCCTCGGCCCGCTCGGCCCGGGTCAGCGCGGCGACGACGTCGTCGAGGTCACCGTCGAGCACCGTGGACAGGTTGTGCGCCTTGTAGCCGACCCGGTGGTCGGAGATCCGGTTCTCCGGGAAGTTGTACGTGCGGATGCGCTCGGACCGGTCGACGGTCCTGACCTGCGACTTCCGCTCCGCCGACGCTGCCGCGGCCTGCTCGGCCTCGTGCAGCGCCTGCAGCCGGGACCGCAGCACCTCCATGGCACGGGCCCGGTTCTGCAGCTGCGAGCGCTCGTTCTGGCAGCTCACGACGATCCCGGTGGGCAGGTGCGTGATGCGCACCGCGGAGTCCGTGGTGTTGACGCTCTGCCCGCCGTGCCCGGACGAGCGGAAGACGTCGACCCGGATGTCGTTCTCGTCGACCTCGATCTCGGCGTCCTCCCCGGTATCGGGGTAGACGAGCACGCCGGCCGCGGAGGTGTGGATCCGTCCCTGCGACTCGGTGACCGGGACCCGCTGCACGCGGTGCACCCCGCCCTCGAACTTCAGCGCCGACCACACACCGTCGGCCGAGGGGGTCCGCGAGCGCAGGACCAGGGTGATGTCCTTGTACCCGCCGAGGTCGGAGCCGACGGAGTCGAGCACCTCGACCTTCCAGCCGTGCCGCTCGGCGAAGCGGGTGTACATCCGCACGAGGTCGCCCGCGAACAGCGCCGACTCCTCGCCGCCCTCGCCGGACTTGACCTCCATGACGACGTCGTCGCCGTCGTGCGGGTCGCGCGGGACCAGCAGCTCGGCGAGCCGCGCCTCCAGGGCCGGGATCCGCGCCGCGATCTCGTCCGCCTCCTCGGCGAACGCCCGGTCCTCGGCCGCCAGCTCCCGGGCGGCGGCCTCGTCCGACCGCGCCCCCGCCAGCTCGCGCGCCACGGCGACGACCGGGCCGAGCTCCGCGTAGCGCCGGCCGAGCTTGCGGGCCGTGGCCGCGTCGGCGTGTACGGCCGGGTCGGCCAGCCGGGCCTCCAGCTCGGCATACTCGTCGATCAGCGCATCCACGCCTGCCGCGCTGCTGCTCACCGCCACCACATGCTCCCGTTCTCCTCGTCGTCACCCCTGACATGCGAACGGCGCCCGGCCCCAGGTGCGGGGACGGGCGCCGGACGGAGAAGCTACTTGGCGGCCTTGCGCTTGCCGTAGCGCGCCTCGAAGCGGGCGACGCGGCCACCGGAGTCCAGGATCCGCTGCTTGCCCGTGTAGAAGGGGTGGCAGGCGGAGCAGGTCTCGACGGTCATCACGCCGCTGGTCTTGGTGCTGCGGGTGGTGAACGAGTTGCCGCAACCGCAGGTGACCTGGGTCTCGACGTACTGGGGGTGGATGCCCTCACGCATGGGATGTTCCTCTCGAAGATCGGCCGCCGGGTCTCACACCCCTCGTTCTTCAGGGGGTTCCGGGGGCAGAGCCCCCGGATGTGGGTGAACCGGAGCCGGATGCGTACGACCTCATTCAACCACCCGGCCCCGGCGGGGATTCCCACCGGGGCCGGGTCGCCGAGCGCGGTCAGTCGTCGTTGCCGAAGTTCCCCGGCGTGGTCTTCTGGACCTGCATGAGGAACTCGATGTTGGTGCGGGTCTTGCGGAGCTGCCCCAGCACCAGGTCGATCGCCGCCTGGTGGTCAAGGGCCGAGAGCACCCGGCGAAGCTTCACGCTGATCGCGAACTCGTCCGCGGACATCAGCAGCTCCTCCTTCCGGGTACCGGAGGCGTCGACGTCGATCGCCGGGAAGATCCGCTTGTCCGCGAGCTTGCGGTCCAGCTTGAGCTCGGCGTTGCCGGTGCCCTTGAACTCCTCGAAGATCACCGTGTCCATCGTCGAGCCGGTCTCGACCAGCGCGGTGGCGAAGATGGTCAGCGAGCCGCCGTCCTCGATGTTGCGCGCCGCGCCCAGGAACCGCTTCGGCGGGTAGAGCGCGGTCGAGTCGACACCACCGGACAGGATCCGGCCCGACGCGGGGGCGGCCAGGTTGTAGGCGCGGCCCAGGCGGGTGATCGAGTCCAGCAGGACGACGACGTCGTGCCCCAGCTCCACCAGCCGCTTCGCGCGCTCGATCGCGAGCTCGGCGACGGCCGTGTGGTCCGACGGCGGGCGGTCGAAGGTCGAGGCGATGACCTCGCCCTTCACCGACCGCTGCATGTCGGTGACCTCCTCCGGCCGCTCGTCGACGAGGACGACCATGAGGTGGCACTCGGGGTTGTTGGTGGTGATCGCGTTGGCGATCGACTGCAGCACCATCGTCTTACCGGCCTTCGGCGGCGAGACGATCAGCGCGCGCTGGCCCTTGCCGACCGGCATGACCAGGTCGATGACCCGGGTGGTGAGCTTCGACGGCTCGGTCTCCAGGCGCAGCCGCTCGTTCGGGTAGAGCGGGGTGAGCTTGGTGAACTCCGCCCGCTGCTTCCCCGACTCCGGGTCCCGCCCGTTGATGCTGTCGATGCGCACCAGCGGGTTGAACTTCTGCCGCTGCTGCTCGCCCTCGCGCGGCTGGCGGACGGCGCCGGTGATCGCGTCGCCGCGACGCAGGCCGTGCTTGCGGACCATCGACAGCGACACGTAGACGTCGTTCGGGCCGGACAGGTAGCCGGTGGTCCGGACGAACGCGTAGTTGTCCAGGATGTCGACGATGCCGGCCACCGGGAGGAGGACGTCGTCCTCGCGCACCTCGGTGTCGACGTTGCGCTCGCCACCGCGTGTGTCACGGTCGCGGCCCCGGCGGCGGTCCCGGAACCGGCGGCCGCGGCGGCCCCGGCCGTCGCCGTCGTCGTCGCCGTCCTCGTCCGCGCGGGAGTCCCGCAGCTCGTTCCGGCCGTCGCCGCGGTTGTCGGCACGGTTGTCGTTGCGGTCGCTGCGCTCGTTGCGGTCGCCGCGCTCGTTGCGGTCGCCGCGGTTGCGGCCGCCGCCCTCGGCGTTCCGCTCGTTGCGGTTGCGGTTGCGGTTGCGCCCGCCACCCTCGCCGTCGCGGTCGGACCGCTCGCCGCGGTCGCTCTTCTCCTTGTCGGGCGCACCGACGCTCGCGGCCACCGCCTCGAGGGTGTCGGACTGCGGCTCGCCACCGGAGCGGCGGCGGGTCTGCCGGCGACGGCCGCCCTCCTCGCCCTCCGTGGCGGCGGTCTCGCCGGACTGCTCAGCAGCGGGGGCGGCGGCACCGTCGGCGGGCTGCTCGGGCGCGTGCCCGTTGACCTGCCCGTTCACCTCGGCGGCCGGGGTGACCCCGTTGACGCCGGGGGTCGGCTTGGGGTCGGGCGCGCCCGCGGGCCGGCTCGCCGCGCGGCGGCGCCGGGTGGGGGCGGGGTTCTCGGCGGCCTGCTCGGCCGGGGCCTCGGCGGGCTTCTCGGCCGGAGCCGCGGACACGGCCGCAGAGGCCGCAGAAGACGCGGAGTCGGCCGTGGGCGCCGTGGGCGCCTCGGCCGTGGCGGCCTTGGTGGCCCGGGTGCGGCGCTGCTTGACGGGCGCGGAGTCCTCGCCGCCGTCGAGCGGGAGCTGGTCGGCGTCGGTGGCCTTCTTCGAGGTCCGGCGCGCCGGCGCGGCGCCCTGCTTCTCCTTGATGGCGGCGATGAGGTCGCCCTTCCGCATCCCGGCGATGTCCGGGATGTTCAGCTCTCCGGCGAGCTGACGCAGGTCGGCGAGGACCATTCCGGACAGTCCGCCCCGCCTCTTGGGGGCAGCACCCTCTGCGCTTGCCGGGGTGCTGACGAGATCGGTCTCGCTCACGAAGTTCCTTCCTGACCGGCCCGCAGGCGGTGCCGGGACCAGCGGATTCCACACGTCACGTCCGGCTCCTCCGCCGGACAACGACGCCGGGGCGGCATGAAGAGAGCCGCCGTCGGCGATGTGCAGGGGCGGCGACCAGTGCGACGGTCGCGGGGAAGAGGCCGCTCGGTCCGGTCCGGATTCCGACCGCATGGACTGCAGTGAGTGGGTTCCGGCTCGAGAGGCCACGCGGATGACGCGTGGATCGCCGTGCGAGGCCGAGGGTAGACCGTCCACGGTTCCGCGGCAACAACAACCCCCGGTCGGGCCCGGCGTGTCGGCCGGGAACCTCAGCCGATCTCGACCTGCGCGCCGAGCGTGTCGACGGGCAGCGGCAGCGCGGTGAACCCGGTCGTGTCCAGCTCCTCGGGCAGCGTTCCCGCCGAGGTCAGCGCGAGGACGGTCGGTCCGGCGCCGGAGATCGCGGCCGGCACGCCGTGGGCGCGCAGCGCGTCGACGAGGTCCGCGGACTCGGGGTAGGCCGGGCGACGGTAGCCCTGGTGCAGCCGGTCCTCCGTGGCCGCCATCAGCAGCTCGGGCCGCTGGGTGAAGGCGAGGACGGAGAGCGCGGTCCGGCTCCCGGTGAACGCCGCGTCGGGCAGCGGGACCAGCTCGGGCAGCAGACCGCGGGTCGTCTTGGTGGAGGACTCGACCCCTGCGACGAGTGCGATCGGCGCGATGCCGGCGTGCACGTCGAGACGGACGGCGTGGAACCGGGCAGGAAGGTTTCCGAAGGTGTTCCCGACCTGCTGCGGTGTCTCCCAGGCGACCACGAACCCGCCGAGCAGGCTCGCCGCTGCGTTGTCCGCGTGTCCCTCCATCCCGGCCGTGACCTGCAGCAACGCCTCCTGCTCGAGCTTCGGGTCGCGACCGGAGAGCACACAGGCGGCGACGGCGCCGGCCACCGCGGCGGCGGCCGAGCTGCCGAGCCCGCGCGAGTGCGGGATCGCGTTGCGGCACCGCATCCGTAGGCCCGCCGGCTCGTCGCCGAAGAGCGCCCACGCGGTCCGCATGGCGCGCACCACAAGATGCGTCTCGTCACAGGGCACCTGGTCGGCGCCCTCGCCCTCGACCTCGACGCGGACGCCGGGCTCGGCGGTGGCGCAGACCTCGACGTCGTCGTAGAGACCGAGCGCGAGCCCGAGCGAGTCGAAGCCGGGCCCGAGGTTGGCCGACGACGCCGGGACCCGCACCCGCACCTCGGTCGGCCGTCCCATCAGACCAGCTCCAGGGCCGCGGCGACCGCGCTCGGGTCGATCGGCACGATCTCGGGGGCCGGCGCGGTGGCCAGCACGCTGTCCGGGTCCTTGAGGCCGTTGCCCGTGACGGTGCACACCACGAGCTGCCCGCGGTCGAGCCAGCCGTTGGCCGAGGCCTGGAGCAGCCCGGCGACGCTCGCCGCCGACGCCGGCTCCACGAACACGGCCTCGCGCGTGGACAGCAGCCGGTGCGCGGCGAGGATCTCGTCGTCCGTGACGGCGGCGAACCGGCCGTCGGACTCCTCGCGGGCGGTCTCTGCGCCGTTCCACGACGCCGGTGCGCCGATCCGGATCGCCGTGGCGATCGTCTCGGGGTTCTTCACCGGCGCGCCCTCGACGAGCGGCGCGGCGCCGGCGGCCTGGAAGCCGAACATGCGCGGCAGCGCGGAGATCAGCCCGTCGGCGTGGTAGCCGCGGTAGCCCTTCCAGTACGCGGTGATGTTGCCCGCGTTGCCCACCGGCAGGCAGTGCACGTCGGGGGCGCGGCCCAGGGCGTCGCAGATCTCGTAGGCCGCGCTGGCCTGGCCCGCGATCCGGGTCGGGTTCACCGAGTTGACCAGCGCGATCGCCGGGTAGTCCGCGGTGGTCTTACGGGCCAGCTCGAGGCAGTCGTCGAAGTTGCCGTCGATCTGCAGGATGCGGGCGCCGTGCGCGACGGCCTGGGCCAGCTTGCCCAGCGCGATCTTGCCCCGCGGCACCAGCACGGCGCTGGTCATCCGGGCGCGGGCGGCGTACGCGGCCGCCGAGGCGGAGGTGTTGCCGGTCGACGCGCAGAGCACGCTCTGCTTGCCCTCGGCGAGCGCCGCGGTCACGGCCATGGTCATCCCGCGGTCCTTGAAGGACCCGGTCGGGTTGAGCCCGTCGACCTTCAGGTACACCTCGCAGCCGGTGCGCTCCGAGAGCACCGGCGCCGGCATCAGCGGGGTGCCGCCCTCGGCCAGGGTGACGATCTCCCAGTCCGGCCCGACGGGCATCCGGTCGCGGTAGGCCTCGATCACGCCCGGCCAGGGGGCCAGCCGGTTCACGGCGGTGCTCACAGTCTCTCCCGTCATCGCGCGGCGCTCGCCCGCGCGTTCATCCGGCCACGCCGAGGGTGCTGACCGGACGGCCCAGCCCCTCCACGCGCAGCACGCTCTCCACGCCGCGGACCACGTCGAGCCCGGCCAGTGCCTCGACCGTCGCGTGCAGCGCGGAGTCCGGCGCCCCGTGCGTCACGACGACCAGGCGCGCGGCCTGCTCCTCCTCCGCGGCCTCGGTCTCCGGCACGTCCCCGTCCTCGCGGCCGCCGGTCTGGCGCACCGCGGCGATGCTCACCCCGCGCCGCGCGAACTCCCCCGCGACCGCGGACAGCACGCCCGCGCGGTCGGCGACCTCGAGGCTCACGTGGTAGCGGGTGTGCACGTCGCCGATCGGCAGCACGGGCAGGCTCGCGTAGGCGGACTCGCGCGGCCCGCGCCCGCCGCCGACCCGGTTGCGGGCCACGGCGACCAGGTCCCCCAGCACGGCGCTGGCGGTGGGCGCGCCGCCCGCGCCCTGGCCGTAGAACATGAGCTGGCCGGCGGCGTCGGCCTCGACGAACACGGCGTTGAACGCCTCGTTCACGCCCGCCAGCGGGTGGCTGAGCGGGATCATCGCCGGGTAGACGCGGGCGGACACCGACTCGGGCGCGCCGCCCGAGCCGGGGACGCGCTCGCAGATCGCGAGCAGCTTGATCGCACAGCCGAGCCCGCGGGCGGCGGCGATGTCCGCGGCGGTGACCCGGCGGATGCCCTCGCAGTGCACGTCGGCCGCGGTGACCCGGGTGTGGAAGGCGATCGTGGCGAGGATCGCGGCCTTGGAGGCGGCGTCGTAGCCGTCGACGTCGGCGCTCGGGTCGGCCTCGGCGTACCCGAGCCGGGTGGCCTCCTCGAGGGCCTCCGCGTAGCCGGCGCCCGAGGCGCTCATCGCGGAGAGGATGAAGTTGGTGGTGCCGTTGACGATCCCGGCCACCCGGGTGATGCGGTCGCCGGCCAGCGACTCGCGCAGCGGACGGAGCAGCGGGATCGCCCCGGCCACGGAGGCCTCGTAGTAGAGGTCGACGCCCGCGCCGTCGGCGGCCTCGGCGAGCGTGGCCCCGTCCTCGGCGAGCAGCGCCTTGTTCGCGGTGACCACGGACTTGCCCGCCTTGATCGCCTGCAGGAGCAGGGTGCGGGCGGGCTCGACGCCGCCGACGACCTCGACGACGACGTCCACGTCGTCCCGGGTGACCAGCGCGGACGCGTCCGTGGTCACCAGGTCGGGGTTCAGCGTCGGGTGCCGGTGCGGGCGGCGCACGGCCACCCCGGCCAGCTCGACGGGCGCGCCGACGCGGGCTGCGAGGTCCCCCGCCTGGTCCTCGAGCAGCCGGACGACCTCGGACCCGACGGTCCCGCAGCCCAGCAGCGCGACCCGCACGGGCGCGTCTGACGTCACGACGATCCTCCTGAGACGGTGGTGCGGGCCGGTCCGGCCGGTCCGACCGACCGGCTCCGACCGGGGATCATCCCTGTCCGGCGCCCCGCGCGACAGTCCGGGGTGCCCACGCTCACGGGCCGACCTCGAGCCGGAACAGGTCCTCGTCGGTCTCCCGGCGCAGGATCACCCGCGCCTCGCCGTCGCGGACCGCGACGACGGCCGGCCGCGGCAGCCGGTTGTACGAGCTGGCCATCGAGTAGCAGTAGGCGCCGGTGGCGGCCACGGCCAGCAGGTCGCCGGGCGCGAGGTCCGCGGGCAGCCAGCAGTCCCGCACCACGATGTCGCCGGACTCGCAGTGCTTGCCGACCACCCGCGAGAGCGCGGGCCGGTCGCCGCCGGGCAGCGAGTCGACGGCCGACGACCGCGAGACGAGCCGGCAGTCGTAGAGCGCGTCGTAGAGGGCGGTGCGGATGTTGTCGCTCATCCCGCCGTCGACGCTGACGTAGCGCCGCGCCCCGACGCCGAGCGGGACCTCCTTGAGCGTGCCCACCTCGTAGAGCGTGATCCCGCCGGGGCCGGCGATGGCGCGCCCGGGCTCCACGGCGACCTCCGGCAGGTCGAGCCCCGCGGCCTCGCACTCGCGCTCGACGATCCCGCGCAGCTCCTTCGCCAGTGCCGGGATCGACAGCGGGTCCTCGTCCGGCCGGTAGGCGATGCCGATCCCGCCGCCGAGGTCGAGGGTGGCCAGGTCGGCGAGGGCCGCCGCGCCGTGCTCGCGGTGCAGGTCGGCCAGCAGCCGGACGACGCGGTGGGCCGCCACCTCGAAGCCCTCGGTGTCGAAGATCTGGCTGCCGATGTGGCTGTGCAGCCCGACGAGCCGCAGGTTGCCGGCCTTGAGCACCCGGCGGGCGGCCTCGGCGGCGTCGGACTCGGGGCCGCCGGCGAGGGAGAACCCGAACTTCTGGTCCTCGTGCGCGGTCGCGATGAACTCGTGGGTGTGCGCCTCGACGCCCACGGTGACCCGGATCATCACCGGCTGGACGACGTCCTGCTCGGCCGCGACGGCGTCGAGCCGGACGATCTCGTGGAAGGAGTCGAGCACGACGCGTCCGACCCCGCTCTCCACGGCGGCGGTCAGCTCGGCGACGGACTTGTTGTTGCCGTGCATCGCGATCCGCCCGGGCGGGAAGCCGGCCCGCAGCGCGACGGCCAGCTCGCCGCCGCTGGCCACGTCCATCGACAGGCCCTCGTCGGCGACCCAGCGCGCGATCTCGGTGCTCAGGAAGGCCTTGGCGGCGTAGTGCACGGACTCCGCGCCGAACGCCGCGGCGAACTCGGCCGCGCGGGACCGGAAGTCCGCCTCGTCGACCACGAACAGCGGGGTGCCGAAGCGCTCGGCCACCTCCCGGACGTCGACGCCGGCGACGCGCAGCGCGCCGTCGGCGCCGCGTGCGGCGTTGCGCGGCCACACGGCCGGCGCGAGGTGGTCGAGCTCGGCGGCGCCGGTGGGGCGGGGGCCGGCGGTCTCCGGCGGCGCCTGGATGCCGCCGTGCAGCGGGCCGGCGGGGTGCGCTCTCACGGGTCCGTCCTCACATCCGTTCCGGTGCGCTCACGCCGAGCAGCCCGAGTCCGTTGGCCAGCACCTGCCGGGCGGCGACGCACAGGCCGAGCCGGGCGCGGTGCAGCTCGGTGACCTCCTCGTCGCCCATCGGCAGGACGCGGCAGCTGTCGTAGAACTTGTGGTACGCGCTGGCCAGGGCCTCGAGGTAGCGCGCGACCCGGTGCGGCTCGCGCAGCTCGGCGGCCGCGCGCACGATCTCCGGGAACTCGCCGAGCGTGCGGATCAGGTCGCCCTCGCGCGAGTGCTCGAGCAGCCCGTACGCGGAACCGGGCTCGACGCCGAGGTCGGCGGCGTTGCGGGCGAGCGAGGCCAGCCGGGCGTGCGCGTACTGCACGTAGAAGACCGGGTTGTCGTTGCTGCGCTTGACCAGCAGGTCGAGGTCGACGTCGAGCGCGGAGTCGACCGACGAGCGGATCAGCGAGTACCGCGCGGCGTCGACGCCCACCGCCTCGACCAGGTCCTCCATCGTGACGACGGTGCCCGCCCGCTTGCTCATCCGCACCGGCTGGCCGTCCTTCACCAGGTTCACCAGCTGCCCGATGAGCACCTCGACGACGGCGGGGTCGTCGCCGAACGCCGCGGCCGCCGCCTTGAGCCGGCCGATGTACCCGTGGTGGTCCGCGCCGAGCATGTAGATGCACAGGTCGAAGCCGCGCGCCCGCTTGTCCCGCAGGTAGGCGAGGTCGCCGGCGATGTAGGCCGGGCGGCCGTCGCTCTTGATCACGACCCGGTCCTTGTCGTCCCCGAAGTCCTTCGTCCGCAGCCACCAGGCGCCGTCCGCCTCGTAGAGCGCGCCGGAGTCCTTGAGCTGCTGGACGACGGTGTCGACCGCTCCGGACTCGTGCAGCGAGTTCTCGTGGAACCAGACGTCGAAGTCCGTGCCGAACTCGTGCAGGTCCTGCTTGATCTCGGCGAACATGAACCCGACGCCGACGTGCCGGAAGATCTCGTCCTGGTCGGGGGAACCCAGCGCCGCGGGCTCGGCCTCGACCACCCGCGCGGCGATGTCGGCGATGTAGGCGCCGCCGTAGCCGTTCTCCGGCGCGGGCTCGCCCTTCGCCGCGGCGACCAGGGAGGCGACGAACCGGTCGATCTGCGCGCCGGCGTCGTTGAAGTAGTACTCGCGGGTCACCTTGGCGCCCCGCGCGGTGAGCACCCGGCCCAGCGCGTCGCCCACCGCGGCCCAGCGGGTGCCGCCCAGGTGCAGCGGGCCCGTGGGGTTGGCGGAGACGAACTCCAGGTTCACGTTGTGCCCGGAGTACTCGTCGCCCGTGCCGTAGGACTCCCCCGCCGCCAGCACCTCGCCGACCAGCGCGCCCTGCGCGTCCGCCGCCAGCCGCAGGTTGATGAAGCCCGGCCCCGCGACCTCGGCGGAGGCGATCCCGGCGCGGCCCGCGAGGTCCTCGGCCAGCCAGCCCGCGAGGTCCCGCGGGGGGACGCCGGCCTTCTTCGCCGTGCGCAGCGCCACGTTGGTCGCGTAGTCGCCGTGCTCGGGGTTGCGGGGCCGCTCGACGCCCGCGTCGGCGGGCAGCGCGTCCGCGGCCAGACCGCGCGCGACCAGCACGTCCAGCGCGGCGACACGGACCAGGTCGGCGAGCACGTCGGGAGTCACCCCACGAGGATAGGAGGTGGCACTCGGCGGTTTCTCAGGCGGCGCTCCTAGACTGCGGGGCCGCGACCGCCAATTGGGTGAGGTCGCCCTCGAAACCCGATCAACTGGACGGTTCATGGCCAGCGGCAAGAGCAGCAAGGCGAGTCGGAACAAGGCCCGCAACTCGGTCGTCACCCAGCGGTCGACGCCGTGGGGCCTGATCGCGGGCGTGCTGGTCGTCGTGCTGTTCGCCGGCGCGATCTTCGGCTACGCGGTCTACCGGAACAACGAGAACAGCGCCGCCCAGGACGCCCTCGCCGCGTACACGCCGAGCGACACGAACAAGGACCCGTCCGCGCAGATCCCCGGCGTGGTCACGGACAACTACACGGGGTCCGGCCAGGGCCACGTCGTCGGCCCGACCCGGGTCGCCTACACCCACACGCCGCCGATGGGCGGCGACCACGACCAGTACTGGGCCGCGTGCACCGGCATCGTCTACAAGACGGCGGTGCGCCAGGAGAACCTCGTGCACTCGCTCGAGCACGGCGCCATCTGGATCGCCTACAACCCCGACCAGGTCAGCGGGGCGGCGCTCGACACCCTCGCGAAGAAGGTCGACGGCCAGCCGTACACCGTGATGGCGCCCTACCCGGGTCTCGACCAGCCGATCTCGCTGCAGGCCTGGAACCACCAGCTCAAGCTGAGCGACGCGAACGACCCGCGGATCGACCAGTTCATCGCCTCGCTGCGCCGCAACCAGTACAACTACCCGGAGATCGGCGCGACCTGCCAGGCCCTCGGCCCGGGCGCGTTCGACCAGGACAACCCGCCGCCGTTCGAGCCGACCCCGGCGGTCTCGGAGATCAACGGGGGCACGATCGTGGCCGAGCGCGGCGCCGGCACGACCGGCGGCACGATGGCCGACCCGAGCAAGGCGCCGGGCGGCCAGTGAGCCCCGTGGCCACGGACCTCGAACCGGACGCGGTGGCCGAACCCGGCCGCCGCGAGCCGCGGTGGGTCCGTCCCCTGGTCGTGATCGCCGCCGCCGTGGCGCTGCTGCTGATCGGCGGGGCCGCCGGGATGCTGGTCGGCCTGCCGGGATCCGCCGCGACCACCACGCCGTCGGCCGACTCGGTCGACGTGGGGTTCGCGCAGGACATGACGGTGCACCACGAGCAGGCCGTCGAGATGGCCTCGTGGGCCCGGGACCACACCACGGACCCGCAGGTCAAGCAGCTGGCCTTCGACATCGAGACCACGCAGCTGCAGCAGATCGGGCGCATGCAGGGCTGGCTCGGGCTCTGGGGCGCCCCGGCCTTCCCGACGGGCCGGCAGTACATGACGTGGATGGCCGAGCCCGGCGACAGCGGCCACGGGCACTCCATGTCCGGCATGTCCGGCACATCCGGGGCCGGCGCGGCCCGGATGCCGGGCATGGCGACGGACGAGGACCTCACGAACCTGCGGGCCGCGAAGGGCGCGCAGCTCGACACGCTGTTCCTGCAGCTGATGCTGCGCCACCACCTCGGCGGCACGGACATGCTGCAGTACGCGGCCGACCACGCCGCCCTGCCGGAGGTCCGCAACCTGGCCGCGCAGGCGCTCACCGCGCAGACCTCCGAAGCCGATCTCATGCGGCAGCTGCTGGCCGCACGCGGCGCCCAGCCCCTCCCGCAGAACTGATCCGGAGGGTGTTGTAGGGTTCTCCTGCACGCCGCGGGAACGCGGCGAGCGGGAGTCGCCCCCGTAGCTCAGGGGATAGAGCACCGCCCTCCGGAGGCGGGAGCGCAGGTTCGAATCCTGCCGGGGGCACCACCAGTGCCACAGCGGATACGGCCCCTCACCAGCGAGAACAGGGTGAGGGGCCGTTCTCGTTCTCCAGCGGTCCCGGCCGGACCGCATCCGTCCCCGGCTCGCGCCCGGCGTGACCCGGCCCACTGCCGCACACACCCGCACACGGCGCGGTGAGGGGGATGTGACACGGCGGACCGATTCCGCTGACGTGCCCGCAATCCCCCGTTCCTAGCGTCGGCCGGGCGGGTGGCGAGAGCCCGCCCCAGGTCGGGCAGCACGACGCACGGAGGACAACAGGCGTGGGCACACCGGACCCCGGCCCGCTCACCAGCGTTCGGACGGTCTGCTCCTACTGCGGCGTCGGCTGCGGGATGGTGCTGGACCTCGAGCCCGGCCCGGACGGGGCCACCCGCATCCGCAAGGTCCGCGGCGACGCCGACCACCCCGCCAACGCCGGCCGGCTGTGCACCAAAGGTGCGCACAGCGCCGAGATGCTCGTCGCCGACGGCCGGCTGCGGACCGCCCTGCGCCGCCCGGAGCGTGGGGCGCAGGCCGAGCCCACGCCGGTCGACGCCGCCATCACCGACACCGCCCGCCGGCTGCGGGAGATCCTCGACGAGCACGGGCCGGACGCGCTGTCGCTCTACGTCTCCGGCCAGATGACCCTCGAGGCCCAGTACCTCGCCACGAAGCTCGCCAAGGGCTTCTGGCGGACGAGATGGATCGAGTCGAACTCCCGGCTCTGCATGGCCAGCGCCGGCACCGGCTACAAGCAGTCCCTCGGCTCCGACGGGCCGCCCGGCTCGTACGCCGACCTCGACCACGCCGACGTCTTCCTCGTCGTCGGGGCGAACATGGCCGACTGCCACCCGATCCTCTTCCTCCGCATGATGGACCGGGTCAAGCAGGGCGCGAAGCTCATCGTCGTCGACCCCCGCCGGACGGCGACCGCCGCCAAGGCCGACCTGTTCCTGCAGCTGGAGCCGGGAACCGACCTCGCGCTCCTCAACGGGCTGCTGCACCTGCTCGTGGAGCAGGGCGCGGTCGACGAGGAGTTCGTCGCCGGGTTCACCGAGGGCTGGGAGGCGATGCCGGAGTTCCTCGCCGACTACGGGCCCGAGGCCGTCGCCTCGATCACCGGCGTGCCCGAGGACGACCTGCGCGAGGCGGCCCGGCTGATCGGTGGCGCCGCGAACTGGACGAGCTGCTGGACGATGGGGCTCAACCAGAGCACCCACGGCACCTGGAACACGAACGCCCTGGTCAACCTGCACCTCGCCACCGGGGCGATCTGCCGCACCGGCTCCGGGCCGTTCTCGCTCACCGGCCAGCCCAACGCCATGGGCGGACGGGAGATGGGCTACATGGGCCCCGGCCTGCCCGGCCAGCGGGCCGTGCTCTCGGCCGACGACCGCCGCTTCGTCGAGGAGCTGTGGGCGGTGCCGGAGGGCACGATCCGCGCCGACGTCGGCACCGGGACGATCGACATGTTCGCGCGGATGGCCGAGGGCGAGATCAAGGCCTGCTGGATCGTCTGCACGAACCCGGTCGCCAGCGTGGCGAACCGGGGCACGGTGGTCGACGCGCTCGAGCGCTGCGACTTCGTGGTGACCCAGGACGTCTTCGAGGCCACCGAGACCAACGCGTACGCCGACGTCGTGCTCCCGGCGGCCATGTGGGCCGAGGTCGAGGGCGTGATGATCAACTCGGAGCGGAACCTGACGCTCCTGCAGCCCGCGGTCACGCCGCCGGGCGAGGCGCTGCCGGACTGGCAGATCATCGCCCGGGTCGCCTGCGAGATGGGGTACGCCGAGCACTTCACCTACTCCTCGGCCGAGGAGGTCTTCGAGGAGCTCAAGCGGGCCTGGAACCCCGCCACGGGGTACGACGTCCGGGGCGTGAGCTACGCGCGGCTGCGCGGGACCCCGGTGCAGTGGCCGGCCGCGCCCGACGGGCCGGATCGCAACCCCGTCCGCTACCTCAACGACGGGATCAGCCGGCGTCGCCGGCCGGAGAACGGGCGGCTGTCCTTCGCCACGCCGTCGGGCAGGGCGCAGTTCCTCCCCCGCCCGCACATGCCGCAGGCCGAGCTGCCCGACGACGAGCACCCGCTCGTCCTCACCACCGGCCGGCTGCAGCACCAGTGGCACACGCTGACCAGGACCGGCAAGGTCCCGGCGCTGACGAGGCTCAACCCGGGCCCGTTCGTCGAGATCCACCCCGCCGACGCCGAGGCCGCGGGCATCGCCGACGGCGACAGGGTGGCGGTGGCCTCCCGGCGCGGCCGCGCCGTACTGCCCGCCGTGGTCACCGACCGGATGCGGCCCGGTACCTGCTGGGCGCCCTTCCACTGGAGCGATCTGTTCGGCGAGGACCTCGCGGTCAACGCCGTCACCAACGACGCCGTCGACCCCGCCTCGCTGCAGCCCGAGCTCAAGGCGTGCGCCGTCGCGCTGGAGAGGGTCGCGCCCGCCGAACTCCCGGCGAGCGCGGACGAGGGCCCCCGGGAGGTCGGAGCGGTGTTCGGGCTCGACCTCACCCCGCCGGTGCTCACCGGCGCCGAGCGGCGCTACCTCGCGGGCTTCCTGGCCGGCGTCGACCGGGGCGGGGCGCCGGGCGTGCCGGTCCTGCCGGCCGGGGCGCCGGTGGGGACCGACACGGCCGCGTGGATCAACGGGATGCTCGCCGGCACCTTCTCACGGTTGGCCGCGAGCGAGCCGAAGGAGCCAGGGGTGGGCGGGCGGCGGCCCCTGCTCGTCCTGTGGGCCTCCCAGACGGGCAACGCCGAGGCCGTGGCCTCCTCCGTCGCGGCGCGACTCGACGCCGTCGGGCGGACACCACAGCTGGTCTGCATGGGTGACACCTGTCCGGACGCCCTGCCCCCGAACGCCGACCTCCTCGTGGTCACGAGCACGTTCGGTGACGGCGACTCCCCGGACGTGGGCGCGGACTTCTGGGCGGACCTCGCGGCCGACCGTCCGCCGCTGCGGGACGTCCGGTTCGCGGTCCTCGCGCTCGGCGACCCGAGCTACTCGGAGTTCTGCGGGCACGGCCGCCGGGTCGACGAGCGGCTGGCCGAGCTCGGCGGCACCCGACTGCTCGACCGCGTGGACTGCGACCCCGACTTCGAGGCCCCCGCCGACGCGTGGACCGGGCAGGTCGTGGCCCTGCTGACCTCCGACGACGGCGCGACGCGCGCCCCGGCCACCACCCGGCCCGTCGCACCGCCGGCACCGGCCGCCGAGCCGACGCCCGCGCCGGTGCCCGTGGACGCCGTGCTGCGCGAGACCCGGCTGCTGAGCCTGCCCGGCTCGGCGAAGGAGATCCGCCGCTTCACCCTGGCCGGCGACGGGGGTTTCGCCTACGAGGCGGGCGACGCGCTCAGCGTCCGGCCCGTCAACCACCCCGACCTGGTCGAGGAATGGCTGGAGCTGACCGGTCTGCCCGCCGACGACGCCGTGACGGTGCGCGGCGAGGACATGGCGTTCGCCGAGGCGCTGGGCCGGCACCTCGACATCACCCGGATCTCCCCGGCGCTGTTGGGGTTCGTCGCCGAGCGGACCGGCGACCGCGTGCTCAAGGAGCTGCTGCGGGCCGGGCACGGCACCGACCTCGCGCGCTGGACGTGGGACCGCCAGGCCCCGGACGTGCTCACCGAGTTCCCGGTGCGGGCCCCGGCGCAGGAGTGGGCGGACACCCTGACCGCGCTGCAGCCGCGCTGGTACTCGATCTCCTCCAGCCCGCTGACCAGCCCCGACGCCGTCTCGCTGACCGTGTCGGTGGTCCGGTTCACCAGCCGGCACGGCCGGGGCCGGCGCGGCGTGTGCTCCACCTTCCTCGCCGACGCGGCGGGCGAGGGGCCGACGCCGGTGCTGGTGCGGTCGTCGCCCCGGTTCCGGCCGCCCGCCGACCCCGCCACCCCGATGGTCATGGTCGGGCCGGGCACCGGGGTGGCCCCGTTCGTCGGGTTCCTCGAGGACCGGCGGGCGCGCGGGCACACGGCGCCGAACTGGCTGTTCTTCGGCGAGCAGCGGTGCGCGACGGACTTCTACTACCGCGAGGAACTGGAGGGCATGCGGGCCGACGGCACGCTCGCCCGGCTCGACGTCGCCTTCTCCCGCGACCAGCGGCACAAGGTCTACGTGCAGGACCGGATGCGCGAGCACGGCGCGCAGCTGTGGCGCTGGCTCGCCGACGGCGCCCACTTCTACGTCTGCGGTGACGCCGGCCGGATGGCGAAGGACGTGGACCTCGCGCTGCGCGACGTCGTCGCCGCGCACGGGGGCATGGACGCCGACCGCACCGCGGCCTACGTCAAGCAGCTGGTCGCCGACGGGCGTTACGTGCGCGACGTGTATTGATCATCCCAGGTCATGGCTCGAACGCGTGATCGTCGACGCCCGGTCAGGGTTCCTTCACCGGGAGTTCACCTCACCCGTATGCTCGCCCCGTCCGGCCGTTGCTTGGGCCGATGGGGGGACGATGACGATCGACGACGCACGCGACGCGGTCACACCGCCGAGGGGCCTCGCGGCCCGGCCGGCCGCCGAGATCCCGGCCTGGCGAGGACTGGTGGTGTTCGTGGTCCGCGAGGCCGCGGCGCACCAGATCGACGAGGCGGTGGCGGGCATCGCCCGCGGCCTGGAGATCCTCGACGTGATCGAGCTCGACGCCGCGCAGCGCGCCGCCGCCCGCACGGGGCTGGCCGGCGCCGACTGGGGACCGGGCGGCAAGCCGGTGCCCGGCGGCGGCCCGCACACCTTCGTGGTCGCCTGCGACGTCGCGCCGCCGGTCGGCGTCGTGCAGGGCGTGCGGAGCATGGCCGACCGCATCGGCGAGGTCCGCGCCCGCACCACGCACCGCCTCCTGCACCAGCTCCCGCCGCAGCAGCACTACGAGCCGCTGCACGTCTCCACCGGGCCGCAGCAGGCGCTGGACTTCCTGGAGGTCCTCGGCGACCTCGGCGTCCAGGCCCGGCTGCTCCCGCGGGTCACCGCGCTGATCGAGGCCTGCTCCGTGCCGTTCCCGCTCGTGCGGATGCTGGCGCCGGACTCCCCCGGCTACCGGGCGCGCGTCGCGCTCGTCGACCACCCGGTGCACGGCCGGACGGTGTGCAAGATCTTCCGCCCGGGTGCGCTCGACTCGTTCCGACGCGAGCTGCGGGCCCGCCAGGAGCTCGCCGACCTGCCCGAGGTGCCCGAGCTGCTCGAGCACGGCCCGAACTGGCTGCTCACGCCCTTCTACACCGACGTCGGCCGGCACCTCGTGCGGCCGCTGTCCGGGGTGAAGGAGATGCACCAGCTGCGGCCCGACGTCGTCCGGCAGCTGGCCCGGTTCGCCCGGGACCTGCACGACCGCGGCAAGTTCGTGCTCGACCTCTCCCCGCACAACCTCATGTGGGACGCTCACGCGGGCCTCAAGGTGCTCGATCTCGAGTTCGTGCTCGACTACCCGGGGCCGGTGCCGCCGCTCGCGGAGTGCTGGAGCTTCCACGGGGTCCCGCGCGAGCTCCGCCGGATCGGCGACGGCCTGCCGGACCTGATGCTGACGAAGGGGGTCGGGAACTCGGTGTTCCATCCCGCCGTGTCCGGGTTGTCCCCGGAGAGCCTGTTCGGGCCCCCGCGCCGCGGCGAGACCGTGCGCCGCGCCGCCACGCAGCTCGCCTGGTACGCCGGGCTCGCCGTCGCCGGCCGCGTGCACCCCGCGATGCGCCGATGACGGTACCGCCGGCCCTGCCGCCGGAACCGCCCACGGAGCCGATCCCGAACCCCGGCCGCCCGTCGAAGCCGAGCCTCACCGCCCGGACGGTCCGCGGGTTCGCCTGGTCCTTCACGGGGTCGGTCGGGCAGGCGGTGCTGCAGATCGCGGCGACCGTGGTGCTCGCCCGGCTGCTCACGCCGGAGCAGTTCGGCTCGGTCGCGGCCGCGCTGCTCGTCGTCGGCCTGACCCAGCTGGTCACGCAGCTGGGCGTGGCCGCGGCGCTCGTGCACCAACGGGAGCTCACCGACCGGGACGTCGCGGCGGCCTTCTGGTTCTCGATCGTGCTGTCGGCCGTGTTCGCGGCGCTGCTGTTCGGGTTCGCGCCGGCGTTGAACGGGCTGGTGGGCCTGCCCGCGGACTCCGGGCTGCTCCGGATGCTCTCGGTCACGCTCGTGCTCGCCGGTGCCACCGCGGTGCCCACCGGGCTGCTGCAGCGGGACCTGCGGTTCCGGCCGATGGCCGTCGTCGACCTGCTCGCGGCCGGGCCCGGGATCATCGGCGTGTCCGTGGTGCTGGCGCTGCTCGGCTTCGGTGCCACGGCGCTGGCGTGGGCGGAGATCGCGGCGGCGGTGATCAAATGCGTCGGGTACCTGGCCCTGACCCGGCCGTCCGTGGCCGTCGAGGCGCCCTCCGCGGCCTGGGGGCGGCTGCGCCCGATGCTGAACTTCGGCTCGGGGTACTCCCTCACCCAGCTCGGCAACTGGATCGCCCTCAACGCCGACAACCTCGTCGTCGCCAACGTCCTGGGCACCGGCCCGCTCGGCGTCTACACCCGGGCCTACAACCTGCTCTCCGAGCCCGCCAACGTGATCGGTGGCGCCGCGGACAAGGCGCTGTTCCCGGCCATGGCCCGGGTGCGCGACGACGGCGCCCGGCTGCGGCACGCCTATGTCCGCACGTCCTCGCTCGTCGCCCTGGTTACCGCACCCGCCGCCGTGCTGCTGTTCGTGCTCGCACCCGAGGTCGTGCACATCCTGCTCGGCGGCCAGTGGGACGCCGTGATCCTGCCGGTGCAGGTGTTCGCGCTGGTCCTGCTGCCGCGCACGTCCTACAAGATCAGCACGTCGCTCACCCGCGCGACCGGGGCGGTGTACCGGGCGGCGTGGCGGCAGTGGCTCTACGCGGCCGAGGTCGTGGTGCTGTGCTCGATCGGTGCGCGGCTGTGGGGCGTCGACGGGGTGGCCGTCGGGGCGTCGGTCGCGATCCTGGCGCACTTCCTGGTGATGCTGCGATTCTCGGCGCGGGTGTCCGACGGGCTGATGGGCGCGGTGCTGCGGATGTACGTCAAGCACGTGCCCGCGGTCGTGGCGGTCGCGCTGGCGAGCTGGGCGGTCGCGTCCGTGGTGCGCCCGGCCGGGTCGGACGTGCTCACGCTGCTCGCGGCCGGCGTGGCGGGGGTCCTCGCCGCCGCGGGTGTGCTGGTGCTGCTGCGTGGGCGGTTCACCGAGGAGCTGGCCGTGGTCGCCAATCTGCGGCGCGGGAAGAAGGTGCCGGTCCCGGCGTGAGCCGGGAGGACGGCGGAACGACCGTCAAGGCCGAGCTGCTCCACTCCTTCCGGCAGGGTCGCGAGGCGCTGCTGTGGAAGCTCGACGGCGTGTCCGAGTACGACGGGCGGCGCCCGTCCACCCTGACCGGCACCACCCTGCTTCGTCCACGGACTGTCTCCCGTACTACTTCGTGAGAGTCCGGTCCTATGCGGGGCCCGGGCGGGTGGTTCCGTCCCTGTCCGCGGGAAACGGAGAACGGGCGGTCAGCAAGGGCTTCGGCCGACCGTTTCGCCCGCCCACGGATCGCCCGTCGGACCCCTCGGCCGTACGCCGATAGCAGGCCCCCGTTAACCGGTTCACCACGCCCCTGGCTGTCACCTCGCGTAGTCGCGGCACTACTTTCGCGGCCACAGTTCCAGGAGGTGACAGTCAGTGGCGCTTGCGTCGATCTTGTCCGGTATGCCCGACCTGTTGCAGCGGACGCTCTCGCAGCACACCCCCGACCCGCACGGGTACTGCCGGGAGTGTCGCGAGGCGTCGGGTATCGCCGCGGCGTGGCCGTGCGCCACCCGCGAGGTCGCCGAGGAGGCCGAGTACATCCAGCGCGGCGGGCTGCCCGGGACGCTCCACGGCCGGCATCGCAGCGCCTGACCGCGCGCCGGACTGCCCGTGGGCCTTCCCGCCGCAGGCGCGGAGCTCCTCGGAGCCGCCCGCCCCACCGCTCGGATCCACACCGGCTCCACTCAGGACGCTGCATCGAACGGACGCAGGACATGGCCGCCCGGACCGGACATCCGGCCGAAGAGCGGCCGCAACCGTCGCGAACCACGCGCCGAACGGCACCTCACCGGTGAACGCGACCACGGCGCAGGCCACCCGGCGAGACCGTCACCACCCGAACGGCCGTTCGCCGCTCCGCTCGATCCGATCGTCTCAGCAGGAGCAACCTCCCCACACGACCCGGGCCGGAAGCCCTAGCGTCGACCGCGACCGGATCACGGAACGATCACGAACGGCCCTGGGCGCCCCGAACGCCCGCCTCCCCAGCAGGGCCGATCCCCTTCGAACCGCCCGCGGCCCGGTCGCCGTCCGACAGCTGAACACGAGAGGTCGTCGTGGCCCGGCATCGCTCCCCACGAGGCCGCACCGCGATCCCCCACCAGCAGCCGGCGCCGGGCTCCCCGCGGCGCCGTCCCGCGCGGGTGGGGGACGCGGTCCGGTCGCTCCCCGGACCCGCCCGCCGCGGTTCCGCGCTCGCGCTCGCCGCGGGTGGCGTCGTCGCCGCCCCGCAAGGCGGGCGAGCACGCCGCCGCCGAGGCCGCACGGCAGCACGAGCAGGATGCCGAGGCCGCGCAGGCCGGGCAACGCGCGACGCAGGCGCTCGCCGGCCGGACCCTGCAGACGGGCACCGGCCGCGCCTCCTGCGGGCTGAGCACCGGGAGCCTCGGCGCCGTGAAGCCCTGGGTGTCCGACGCCGTCGAGTTCCTGGGCTGCCGGTTCGGTGAGCCGCAGACGCTCGGGGGCGGCAGCCGCGGCAACGCCTCGGACCACCCGTCCGGCCTCGCCGCGGACTTCATGGTGGGCAGGGCGACCGGGGACGCGATCGCGGACTGCGCGCTGCAGAACATGCAGGCCCTCGGCGTCTCCTGCGTGATCTGGCAACAGCGGATCAACTACGGCAGCGGCTGGCGGGCCATGGAGGACCGCGGCAGCCCCACGGCCGACCACGAGGACCACGTGCACGTGTCGTTCGAGAGGTCGGCGCCGTGCGGGCGGCCCGCGACCTGCTGACCCCGACCCCGCCGCCCCGGTAGAACTGGGGGATGGACCCAGGCCTCCTCCGCCTCGAACGGCAGCTCGAGCTCCGGTTCGCGGGCGACACGGTGCGCACGGGCAACCACGTGAACCTCTCGGCCGTGCGCGTGGAGGGGTCCGCCCTGTGGCTCGCCGGGGACGAGACCGCGACGGTCGAGCGGCTCGAGCTCGACCACGGGCTCGCCGTCGCCGACAAACCGGTCACGTTCCCGCTCGCGGAGCTGGTCCGGCTGCCCGGGCCGCCGGACCAGGAGGCGGACATCGAGGGCCTCGCGCGGTCCGGCGCCTTCCTGTGGGCCATCGGCTCGCACAGCCTCAAGCGCCGCCGCGTCCGCCCGCACGACGACGTGCCCAAGGCCCTCAAGCGGCTGGGGAAGGTCCGCCGGGAGGAGAACCGGTACGTCCTCGCGCGGCTCGCCGTCGAGGCGTACACGGAGGGGCCGCCCGAGCTGCGGCTGCGCACCGCCGCGGGCGCCTGTTCGGCCCTCGTCGGCGCACCCGGCAGCATCGGCCTGGCAGACCTGCTCGCCGACGACCCTCGGCTCGGCCCGTTCCTGGCGATCCCGGGCAAGGACAACGGGTTCGACGTCGAGGGCCTGGCCGTGCACGGCGACTCGGTCTACGTCGGGCTGCGCGGCCCGGTGCTGCGCGGCTGGGCGGTCGTCCTCGAGCTGCTCCCGCAACCGCACCCGGCCGACGACGGGCAACTGGTCCTCGGCGCCTTCCCCGGCGGGGAGCGGTACCGCACCCACCTGCTCGACCTGGGCGGGCTCGGCGTGCGCGACCTCTGCCCGCACGGCGACGACCTGCTCGTCCTCGCCGGGCCGAGCATGGCACTGTCCGGGCCGGTGCGGCTGTACCGGTGGCGCGACGCGGCGGCGACGGACCGCAGCGGGCTGGTCCGCCGGGACCGCCTCCCGCTGCTCGGCGAGCTCCCGCACGGGCAGGGCGAGGACCACGCCGAGGGCATCTCGCTGATGCCCGGGACCGGGCCGGCGCGGCTGCTGGTGGTGCACGACAGTCCCGGGCCGGACCGGCGGCCGACGGCGTCGTCCGTGCTCGCGGACATCATCACGCTCGACGGGTGAGCCGCACTCGACGGGTTGAGCTGCACTCGACGGGTGAGCCCCGCTGGCCAGTGGGCCGCACTCGACGCGCGGGCCGACCGCTCGCCGCGCCCGCGGGCACGCACGCCTCACGGTGAGTCACGGATACCGGGCCATTCGTGACCTCTCCGCTACGTTCCGGGCACGACGCGACGGCCCGGTTCCCCCGACGGACCCGGAGACCCTCCGCCCGGTGTCCCCGCACCGGCGGTCCGCCCGGGCCTCGCACCGAGAAGGCAGGACGTGTCGCGGCACCGCTCCCCCGCCGCGGGCGCGCCCGGTCGCGGGACGGTCGACGTACGCCGGCTGCTCGCGGGTGCCGGCGCCCCGCCGCCCCGCAGCCGTCGTCGGGCGCTGCGTCGTGGCGCCACCGCCGCCGCGGTGACCGGCGGCGCGCTCGCCGCGCTCGCTCCGGCGGTGTCGCTGCTGGGCACGGGGACCTCCTCCACGGTCGAGTCCGCCCAGGTGGACCTGGCGTCGTCGGACGTCGTCGACGACGAGCTGTTCGCCGCGGACGGCGCCGCACTGGCGGCGAGCGTCCTGCCGGTCCGCCGCGAGGCCGAGCCGCCGGGGCTGGCCGCGGCCGAGAACCTGCTGAAGTCCGCGGGCCTCAACGACGCCGCCCGCCGGGCCGAGGAGGAGCGGCTGGCCCGCGAGGCCCGCACGAACTGCGGGGTGGACCTCTCCGGGCTGGGTGCCGTCACGCCGTGGGTGCGCGACGCCGCCCGGTTCCTGTCCTGCCTCTACGACCAGCCGGACCTCATCGGCGTCGCCGGGCGCGGACGCGTCTCGGACCACCCCGCCGGCCGGGCCATCGACCTCATGACGACCGGCGCGCACGGCGACCGGATCGCCGCCTGTGCCCTCGCCAACCGCGAGGCCCTCGGCATCTCGTACGTGATCTGGGAGCAGCGGATCAACTACGGCGACGGCTGGGAGCCCATGGAGAACCGGGGCAGCACGACCGAGAACCACTTCGACCACGTGCACGTGTCGTTCGAGCGCTCCGCCGGCTCGGGCGCCCCGGATCCCGATCTCTGCACCTGAGGGCGCCCTGACCGCAACGATGAAGGTGACCGCCGCGCCGGACGCACAAGCCGGTGACTTCAGCGGGAGCCTCGTCTACGTGCCGGCCTGACCGGACGCGGCTACTCCCACCCTCCGCCTCAGTCCTTCGAGTCGGGTGTGGCGGTGTGGTGGGGGTGGCCGTGGGTGCGCCGGCTCTGCTTCATCTCGGCCTCGAAGACGTGCCGGCGCCCGTCCATCAGGTCGTCGCGCAGCGCGCGCTCGGTGTCCTTGAGCGGGGCGTAGTAGTTGTCGTCGAAGTCCTCGACGATCTGGAAGCTCCACCGCCCCTCGATCGCGTTGCGCCCGATGAGCTCCGTCTCGATGCGCTCGGCCCACTCCTGCTGACCGCACTCACGCAGCTTGTCCACGACGTCGTCGAGCATCGCGTCGGCGCCACCCATGAGCTGGTGGAACTCGTACAGCGCGCCGCGGGCCCGCTCGATCCGCTCGAGCATCTCGGAGAACTTGCCGGCGGCCGCGACCAGCTCGTCCGAGGCGCCCTCGGGGCGGGAGTGCGCGGCGTCGACGGAGCGGGAGACGGTGTCGGACGGGGCGGCGTCGGTCGTGCTCATGTCCATCGGTACCCCTGGCCCCGAGGCCCGAACCGCGGCTGTCCCGGATGCCCGGACCCACCCGGCCGCGCTGATGTGACGACGGTAACATCAGCGCGTTTCTGCATCGATGGAGAACGGAGGCCCGCCATGCGAGTCGGGGTGCTGACCGGTGGGGGCGACTGTCCCGGGCTGAACGCCGTGCTGCGGGCGATCGTCCGCAAGGGCGCGGCGGCGTACGGACACGAGTTCGTCGGGTTCCGCGACGGCTGGCGCGGCGTCCTGGAGGGCGACGTGCGCCCGCTCGGGGTGCCGGACGTCCGCGGCCTGCTCCCCCGCGGCGGCACGATCCTCGGCTCCTCGCGGACCAACCCCTTCGCGACCGACGACGGCGTGGCCCGGATCCGCGGCACGATCGAGGCGCAGGGCGTCGACGCCCTGATCGCGATCGGCGGCGAGGACACGCTCGGGGTCGCGGCCAGGCTGCACGACGACGGGGTGCGGGTCGTCGGCGTGCCCAAGACCATCGACAACGACCTGGGCGGCACGGACTACACGTTCGGCTTCGACACTGCGGTCTCCATCGCCATGGAGGCGATCGACCGGCTGCACACCACGGCCGAGTCGCACCACCGTGTGCTGATCGTCGAGGTCATGGGCCGGCATGCGGGCTGGATCGCGCTGCACGCGGGCATGGCGGGCGGCGCCAACGGGATCCTCATCCCTGAGCAGCCCTTCGACGTCGACCGCGTCGAGGCGTGGGTGGAGAGCCGCTTCCGGGACGCCTACGCGTCGATCATCGTCGTGTCGGAGGGCGCGATGCCGGTCGGTGGCGCCGAGGTGCTGCAGAGCGCCCAGAAGGACGCGTTCGGGCACGCCCGGCTCGGCGGCGTCGGGGACTGGCTGGCCCAGGAGATCGAGCGCCGCACCGGCAAGGAGGCCCGGACCACCGTGCTCGGGCACGTCCAGCGCGGCGGCACGCCCACCGCCCGGGACCGCTGGCTCGCCACCCGCTTCGGCCTGCACGCGATCGACGCCGTCGAGGCCGGCGAGTGGGGCATGATGACCGCCTTGCGCGGCACCGAGATCCGGATGGTCCCGCTCCTGGAGGCGACCAAGCAGCTCAAGACGGTCGACCCGGCGCTCTACGCCGAGGCGGAGGTGTTCTTCGGCTGAGCCCGGGGCGGAGCGGGTCCGGCGGCCTCCTTCATCCGGATGAAACAGTCCGGAAACCGCCCGGTGCCGGTCGCGATCTAGAACTGGGGAGTCCCCAGCGCCCGCCGGATCGGAGGCCCGCGTGCCCGAGCAGCCCGCAGGTCGGCAGATGCCCGTCCCGGCCCGGCTCGCCTGCCCCGCCGAGTGTCGCGCGGACCATCCGTGGCGCGCCCACCACGACCGGCTGCTCGACGTCGAGACCGACCCGGACGCCGTCGTCGACCTGTTCGAGACCGCGGTGACCTGGGCGGAGCTGGAGTACCCGGAGGAGACCACGATCCCGCCGGCGCGCTGGGTGGAGTTCGCGGACAGGCACCGCTGGCGGGACCCGGAGCGCGCGCGACGGATCTTCTCGCTGGCCGCCGACGCCGCGCTGCGCGGCACCCGCGTGACCGCGCCCACGGCGCTGGACCGGGCCGTGGGCATGACGGAGGGTCTGGGCGACGGGATCTGCCCGACGCTCGTCCCCGCGACCCCGCCGCGCCACCTCCGCGTGGCCCCCTGACGGCGTGCGGGTGCCGCGGTCGTCGCTCGCTCCATCCCTTGTGTCCGAACCGGAACGACGTAAATCGGACTCGCGGTACGGCCTGCCTACACATACCTCGGGGAAGGGTAGGCGAACCGAGCCTCGCGTGGTTACCGTGGCGTCGTG
>NZ_JAJTTE010000002.1 GCF_021343995.1 Pseudonocardia terrae
CTGGCCGACCGCGCGGGAGCGGGCGGCGCGGCAGGAGGGCGTCGGTCATCCCGGACCGCCCAGGAACCAGCCGCACCCCGGTCCGCGCCGCCCCGGCCCCCCGCCCCGCCCGGCGGGTCCCGGCCCGTGGCCCGCCCCACCCGGCGGCCCGCGCCCGCCCGACCCCGACGCGACGGCCCCGGTCCACGGCGGCCCCGCCGCGGACCACCCCCGCCCCGCCGCCGTGAGCCGCGGGCCGCAGCGCCGGCCGGTCCCGCCGCCGTGGCAGCGCGTGCCCGGCAGCAACTTCGACGACCCCACCGAGCTGCTCGCTCCGCTCGACCGGCCGACCGACGTGATCGAGCGCGCCGACGGCCGCGGTACGAAGGCCGAGCCCGGCCCGCCGACGGGCCAGTCGCTCGCCCGGTCGAGCTCGCTGATGGCGGTCGCGAACCTGGCGAGCCGGGTCACCGGCTTCCTGCGCCAGATCGCGCTGGCGGCGGTGCTGTCGTTCGGCCTGGTCAACAGCTCCTACACGGTCGCGAACACGCTGCCGAACATCGTCTACGAGCTGCTCCTCGGCGGTGTGCTGACCAGCGTGATGATCCCGCTGCTGATCCGCGCCCAGAAGGAGGACGCGGACGGCGGCGAGGCCTACACCCGGCGCCTGCTCACCATGGCGGGGCTGGCGTTGCTGGGCGCCACGGTCGTCGCGATGCTCGCGGCGAAACCGCTGGTCGCCCTGTACATGGGCAGCCAGACCACGGCGAACGCGAACCCCGAGCTGGCGACCGCGCTCGCCGTCCTGCTGCTGCCGGAGATCTTCTTCTACGGCATGGGCGCGCTGTTCGGCGCGATCCTGAACAGCCGCGGGAGGTTCGGCGCCTTCGCCTGGGCGCCCGTGCTGAACAACGTCGTCATGCTGGGGGTGCTCGTCGTCTACGCCCTGGTGCCGGGGGAGATCAGCCTCGACCCGGTGCGGATGGGCGACACGAAGCTGCTGGTCCTGGGCGTCGGCACCACGCTGGGCATCGCCGTGCAGGCGCTCGTGATGCTCCCCGCGGTCCGCCGCGTCGGCATCCCCCTCAAACCGCTCTGGGGCTGGGACCCGCGGCTCTCCTCGGCCGGCGGGCTGGCCCTGTGGGTGATCGCGTACGTGCTCGTCGGGCAGGCCGGCCTGATCGTCACCACCCGGGTCGCGACCGCCTCGGACGCCGGCGCCTACGCGATCTACTCCAACGCCTGGCTGCTCCTCCAGGTGCCGTACGGCGTGCTGGGGGTCTCGCTGCTCACCGCGCTGATGCCGCGGATGAGCCGGGCGGCGGCCGAGAACCGGTTCGACGACGTCGTGTCCGACCTGTCCCTCGGCAGCCGCCTGTCGACGGTGTTCCTGGTCCCGATCTCGGTGCTGCTGACCTTCTTCGGCACCGAGGTCGGCCTGGCGCTGTTCTCCCTGGGCGCCGGCAACGCGGGCGGCGGCGCGGCCCGGCTGGGCACCGCCCTGGCCTGGTCGGCCTTCGGGCTGCTGCCCTACGCCGTCACGCTGCTGCAGCTGCGGGTGTTCTACGCGATGACGGACAGCCGCACGCCCACGCTGATCATGCTGGTGATCGTGGTCGTGAAGATCCCGTTGCTGCTGCTCTGCCCCGTCTTCCTGGCGCCGCAGGACGTCGTGCTGGGCCTGGTCGCGGCGAACAGCTTCTCGTTCGTGGTCGGCGCGGTCCTCGGCCAGTTCGTGATCGCGCGCCGGCTCGGGCACGTCCGCAGCCGCGAGGTGCTCTCGACGCTCTGGCGGACGCTCGCGGCCTCGATCGCCGCGGGGCTGGTGGCCTGGCTCGTCGGGCGCGCGATCCAGGCCGGAACGGGCGGCGACTCCGCCGGCTCGGCCTGGCTGGTGCTGGCCGTGGCACTCGTCGTCGCGACGCCGCTCCTGCTGGTCGGGATGAAGCTGCTCAGGCTCCGCGAACTCGAGCCGCTCTGGCGCCGGCTGCCCGCCCGGCTCCGCCGCGGCTGACCCCCGGGGGAACACGGCGGGGGGCACCCGCGTTGGGAACACGCCGTCGCCGATCCCCGGAGGTCCCGTGCTGCCCGCTGTCGCCGCCCAGGTCGACCGACTCGTCTCCCTCGGTGCCACCGCGCCGCTGACCGCGGAGGAGCTGCGGATCGCCGCGAAGGACCTGCCCGACCGGCCCGGTCTGCTCGTCGTCGCGGGCGCGGCGCCGTCCGTCCTCGCGCCCCTGCTGCGGCGCGGCGACAAGGCCGGGTTCGTGGTCACCGACATGACGGACGCCGAGGACTTCGCCCCGTTGCCGGACGTCGCCGTGCCGGACGCACCCGTCTACCTCGTGGAGGGCCTCGACCGCGGCGACCATCTCGCCAACCGGAGTCCCGACGAGGCCTACCCCGAGCTCGCCCGCACCGGTCGCACCCCGCTGCTGCTCACCGAGGGCGTTCAGTGGGTCCTCCAGGATCCCGGAGCGCTGGCGCGCAACGCCTGCTTCATGACGATCGGCTCGCGCCTGCGCCGGCGAAACGGCCGACTCGACGCCCGCACCCCCGCGCTCTGGATCTCGAACGGGACCGGGCGGGACGGCCGGGAGCGCCGCGACGCCCCCAAGGTCGGCTGGTGCTGGGCGGGCAACCGGCACACGTGGCTGGGCTTCGCGTCCGCCACCGCCCGGACCCCCTGAACGCCCTCGAGACAGCGGGAGCCCCCGCCGCGGCGTGCGGCGGGGGCTCCCGGGGAACGGGCGGGACTCAGTCGTCCGGGTCGTCCGTGACGTCCGAGGCGGGGGCGTGCCCGTTGGCGGAGCTCTTCACCGTGGCGCGGCTGCGGCTGGCCCGGCGCTGCGCCGGGCGCGGGGGCGGCGGCGGGGTCGGCGCGGGGCCGCCGTGGCCACGGCCGAGGATGAGCTCGGCGAAGGTGGCCATGGCCTCGTCGAGCTGGCCGGCGTTGCGCCGCTCGGACTCCTCGTTGGCCTTGGCGACGAGCGCGGTGACCGAGGTCGTGTCGGGGCGCGCCCGCAGCACCGAGTCGAGGTCGCCGAGCTTGCCGTCGACCGAGCTGCCGAGCGCGGCGATCTTCTCGTCGACCGCGCCGGTGAGCTCGCCGAGCTTGTCGCCCAGCCCGCTCTCGACGGCGTCGACCCGGCCGGCCACCGCCTCGAGCCGCCCCGCGAGGATCTCCAGCCGCTCGGCCAGCGAGTCGAGCGCCTCGGTCGGGTCGACCGCGGGCCGCCCGGCGAGGTCCTCGAGCCGGCGGTGCAGCCCGACGCTGGTGTCGCCGAGGAGGTTGCGCACGCCCTCGTTGGACTCGTCCATCGACCGGAGCGCGCCGTCGAGCTGCTCGCGCACCATCTTCTCGACGCCGTCCACGCGCTCCTTGATCGGCGACGCGACCGCGTTCGGCATCGCGTCGAGCCGCATCTCGTGGCGGTCGAGGCGGTTGTCCAGGTCGTCGAGCCGCTTGTGCAGGCCGCCGAGCCGGTCGTCGAGCCCGTCCATCCGCCCGGAGACACCCTCGAGGCGTCCGGCCATGCCGTCGAGCCGGCCGTCGAGCTGGGCGAAGGGCTTGGCGAGCTTGTCCGGCAACCCCTCGATCGCCCGCAGCAGGGAGGCGAGCACGGCCTCCTGCGCGTCGACCTTCTGGACCGTCTCGTCGAGGCGCTCGGCGAGCACGCCGACCTCGGTGCGGTCCGGCAGCTCGGTGAGCCGCTTGCGGACGGTGCCCAGTGCGTCGAGGGCGGAGAGCCGGGCGTGGATCTCGTCCAGGGAGTCGAAGATCTGCTGCTGCTCGGAGTCGCGGATCTCGGCCGCGCGCATGAGCATGCCGCGCATCCGGTCGAACGACATCGTCGAGTTATCGCTCATTGGCGCCTGGTGCTTCCTGTGATCCGGATGGGGGAGCGGGGAACGCTGCACTGAGGGTAGCGACCCCACGAAACCGGCAGACACGGAGTCACCACTAGGCCGACCGGGTGGCACCCGACCGGCCTCGTTCGCCCGATCCGGCCTGGTCGGAAGGGGGTATACGGTGCGCGGGTGGCCGTCCCGCTCACCGCGGACTCGATCCGCTCCGCCCCGAAGGTCCTGCTGCACGACCACCTCGACGGAGGCCTGCGGGCCGCCACCGTCGTGGCGCTCGCCGACGCCGTGGGGTACGACAGCCTGCCCACCCGCGACCCCGAGGAGCTGGCCGGCTGGTTCCTCGGTGCCGCGCACTCCGGGTCACTGGAACGGTACCTGGAGACGTTCGGGCACACGGTGGCGGTGATGCAGACGCGCGAGGCGCTGGTCCGGGTCGCGCAGGAGGCCGCGGAGGACCTGGCCGCCGACGGCGTGGTGTACGCGGAGATCCGGTTCGCCCCCGAGCTGCACGTGGAGCGGGGCCTGGACCTCGACGGCGTCGTGCAGGCGGTGCTGGAGGGCTTCGACCGCGGTGCCGCCGGCCGCGGCATCACCGTGCGCTGCCTGCTCACGGCCATGCGGCACGCCGCCCGGTCGCAGGAGATCGCCGAGCTGGCCGTGCGCTACCGGGACGCGGGGGTGGTCGGGTTCGACATCGCCGGCGCGGAGAAGGGCTTCCCGCCCACCCGGCACCTCGACGCGTTCGACTACGTCCGGCAGCAGAACGCGCACGTCACCATCCACGCCGGCGAGGCCTTCGGGCTGCCCTCGATCTGGGAGGCGCTGCAGTTCTGCGGGGCGGACCGGCTCGGCCACGGCGTCCGGATCGTCGACGACATCACCGTCCGGTCCGACGGGACGGCCGAGCTCGGCCGCCTCGCGGCCTGGGTGCGGGACATGCGGATCCCGCTGGAGATGTGCCCGACGTCGAACGTCCACACCGGCGCCGCGACCAGCCTGGCCGACCATCCCATCGGCCTGCTCCGCGACCTGCGCTTCCGCGTCACCGTCAACACGGACAACCGGCTGATGTCCGGCTGCTCCATGACCTCGGAGATGGCCGCGCTCGTCGACACCTTCGGCTGGGGGTGGGAGGACCTGCGCTGGCTCACGATCAACGCGATGAAGAGCGCGTTCCTGCACTTCGACCGGCGGCTCGCGCTCATCGACGAGGTGATCAAGCCGGGGTACGACGCGCTCACCGCGTGAGGGGCGGCCGCCCCCGGGTCAGCGGCGGTGCAGCCGGGCCTCGGTCGCGTGCACCAGCTCCCGCCAGCGCGTGGCCTCGGCGTCGAAGGGCGGGCTGGGCGCGAGCCGGGTCGGGTTGGGCCGGATGACGAAGGAGACCAGCCAGCCCAGGCTCTCGGACTCGGCGAGCGCGCGGGCCGGCTCCGGGTCGCCCGCCCACTCGGCGACGTCGAGGACCAGCTCGGTGGCCAGGTCCAGCTGGGTCGGGTCGACCTCGAGGGTGCCCTCGGCGATGTCCTCGTCGATCCCGGCCAGCACGTAGTCGTTGAGGTCGTCGACCACCACGTCGAGCTCGCCGACCGCGGCCCTGTCCAGGACGTCCTGCCAGGTCGACGCGGCGACGAGGTCGTTGTCGTCCTTGCCGCCGTCGGCGAGCCAGCGGGCCAGCGCCCGCTCGGAGTCGAAGACGTCGACGCGGCCGCCGGAGCCGAGGAAGACCGGCTTGTCGTCGAGGTAGCAGCGCAGGGTGACCCACCGACCGTCGGACGTGGTGATCCGGATGGGGTCGATGCCGATCTCCTCCCAGAACCCGACCGGCCCCTCGGCCTCCGCCTCCTCGAGCTCCGCCTCGTCCTCGGCGACCTGCTCGGTGAGCGCCTCCTCGTCGGCGCGTTCGCGGGCGGCCTCCTCGAGGGTCTCGTCGTCCGTGTCGTCGCCCTCGTCGAGGTCGAGCGCCGCCTCGGCCTCGGCGATGCGCGCGGCGAGCGCCTCCGCCTCCTTCTCCGCGCCGGCGAGCGCGCGGGCGTCGACCTCGGGGGTGGCGGTCAGGGCGTCGAGCGCGTCGACGACGCTGTCCCAGCGGTCCTGCACGGTCTGGGCGAGCTGGGTCCACAGCCGCCGGCCCTCGCGCCCGGCGAACGGCAGCGTGCCCTGGCCGAGCAGCCCGAACCCGGGGGCGGAGTCCAGGACGGCCGTGACCTCCTCGAGGTCGCAGACGTCGGCGAAGGAACGGACCATGTCGGTGATCTCGGCGAGCTCGCCGATCGTCCAGGTGTCCGGCTCCTCGGCGACCAGCTCGGGCACGCCGATGACGTCGAAGCGGCGGGTCTCCTCGGGGGTCAGCTCCGCGACGGTCAGGGTGGGCACGACCGACCAGGCCGGATGGTCGGCCAGGTCGTGCTCGGTCCGGGTGCGGACGTACGCGGCGAGCTGCGCGACCTCCGGGAACGCGAACACCGCGTCGTCGTCGCCGAGGAAGGCCTCCCACTCCTCGCCGTCCTCGCGCCACCGCGGCGCCCAGAGGGTGACGAGGTCGCCCTCGGTGAGGGACAGCTGGATCGGGACGATGTCGCTTGCCACGCGGCGATGCTAGCGGCGGTACCTGAGTGCCGCCCCGACGACGCGTCGCCGGGGCGGGTGTCGGTGCCGGCGGCAGTAGCCGGTGGCACTGCCCGCCGACGGCGGGGGTGCCCCACACCGGGGAGGATCCCCGACGGCCGGTCCCGGGGACGTGCACCTGGTGCGGGGCCGGGTCGCCTGCTGGGGGGAGCGCCGGGGGAGCGTGGTGCCGGGTCCGGCACGGGCGGTTCCTCGCGGGGCCGGGGAACCGGTGGGCCCGCCCGCGGTGCGGGCGGGCGGCCGGTGCCGGCCCGGATCGTCAGGTCGAGCTGTGCAGACGGACGACGCCCACCGTGACGTCCTCCAGACCGCCGCGGTCGAAGTCCCGCCGCAGCTGGTCGGCCTTCACCGTCGCGGTCAGCCCGTCGAACGGCCCGTGCGCGTCCACCTCCCCGGTCTGCGGGTCGACGGCGAGCACCACGTACCCGTCGCACTGGGTGAGCTTCTCGGCGGCAGCCACCAGGGTCTGCTCGTCCGAAGTCGTGTTCTCCGGCACCGGATCACCTCCTTGTCACCTAGTACAGCGTCGGCGACGGCCCCGGCGTGACAGTGTCCGTGCCATACCACCCGTTCGGGTCAGATAAATGGCACCTGTGGTCACGGCCGGTGCGAAGTCCGGTGCGATGCGCGCACGATCCATTTGATCACTGGTGTCACCTCCGGACGCCGGGCACGGCGTGTGATCGAAATCGGGCTGGAGAAGTCGATCATGGTGTCTCGTGTGCCCAGGGTGGCCGGGGGACCGGATCGAGGGTCGTCCGCGCGGTGCACACGACGTCGCGCGGACGGCCGCACCGGGCGCCCGCAGGCGTACACAGGGTGACCGGACGCCGGTCGTCCCCACCCGGACCGGCGGGTGGTCGAGGGGGGGCGGCGCCCCTGCGACGATCATCGGGTGCACGACCCCTCCCGGCTCGACGAGGCCAACACCGGGTACGGCTGCGAGCATCCTGGCACGGGGATCGCCGCCGTCCCGGGAGGCGCGCGGATGTCCTGGCTGCGGCCCGGCCCGCTGTGGAAGTCCCGCAACGACCGGCTGGTCCGGCTGCTCGGCGACCCCACGGACGACATGCGCCGGGAGTGGGTGCGCCGGCTCGACACGCAGCGCGGCCCCGACCCCGCCCGGCTCGTCGACCGGTTCGCCGGGCGGGACGCGATCGCGGTCGCGCTGCTCGGCGACCCCGGCGAGGGCGACGCGTCGCAGTACTGCGTGGTGCCGGTGCTGCAGCGGGTGGCCGGGGACACCGATCTCGCGGTCGTCGTCTCCGACGTCATCTACCCGGCCGGCGGGCTGCGCGAGTACGCGGCCAAGCACGCCCGCCCCTACGCGGACTACCCGGGCCCGATCTACGGCCTGCCCGGCAACCACGACTGGTACGACGGCCTGACCGGCTTCATGAGCTGGTTCTGCGGCATCCCGCCGGAGGAGCGGGCTCCCGCCGTCCCGGGCACCGGTTGGAACGCGTTCCTGCGCGGGCTGCTGTGGCGCCGGGGGCCGCGCGGGCGGACCGCGGACCTCGAGGCGGCACGAGCCTGGCGGCCGGCCGAGCGGCAGCGCGCGCTGCAGCCCGGCCCCTACTGCGCGATCGACGCCGGGCCGGTCCGGCTGGTGCTGATCGACACCGGGATCCGCGGCGGCCTCGACCGGGACCAGGGGGAGTGGCTGCGCGACACCCTCTTCGCCGCCGGCCGGCCGACGGTCGTGCTCACCGGCAAGCCGCTGATCACCTACGCCGAGCACCACCCGTGCCCGATCGAGGGCGGCGGCACGGTGGCCGAGCTCGTCCGCGACCCGCGCGCCTCCGTCGTCGCGGTGATCGGCGGCGACGACCACAACTACCAGCGCTACCCGGTCCGGCTGGCCGACGGCCGGGAGATCCTGCACCTCGTCGCGGGCGGCAGCGGGGCCTACCTCTCCGCCACCCATCCCGTCCCGAACGTCGACGTGCTGGTGCCGGAGTGCTCCGAGGAGGGCTTCCGCTGCTACCCGCTGCGCGGCGACTCGCTGGCGCACTTCAGCCGCCGCTACGACGCGCTGCGCCGGTTCGGGACCGGAACCGCCGTCGTCTCGCCCGCGGACGCGACCACGATCATGGCCGAGCGGATCGGGATCGCGCCGCCGCGGACCGGCACCCCGCCGGCCGAGATCTCGCCGCGGGCGCGGCGGGCGGCCGAGCGGGTGCTGGGCGGGCCGAAGGGCCGCTCGGAGAACTGGACCTCCATGCTCTACGACACCGACCGCCCGCCGATGCTCAAGAGCTTCCTGCGGCTCGACGCCACGGCCGGGGACTCTCCGGAGATCCGGATCGACTGTTGGGCCGCCACGGGCTGTCTGGCGCAGGAGCGCGACCCGGTGCTCGAGGACCGGATCGTCGCCCGGCCCGGCGCGGACGGCCGCTGGCGGTGGACGAGCGCCACCCCGGGCCGCGAGCGCCCCTGAGGAATCGGTCCGGCGCCCGCTACTGTCCGGCCCATGGACGTGCGGGTCGTCGACCACCCCCTGGCCAGGGCTCGGCTCACGACGATGCGCGACGCGCGAACGGACAACGCCGCCTTCCGCGCCGCGCTGCGCGATCTCACCCTGCTGCTGATCGTCGAGGCGACCCGCGGTTTCGAGGTGGCGGAGTTCCCGCTGCACACCCCGGTGGCCCGCACGACCGGGTACCGGCTCGCGAACCCGCCCGTGCTCGTACCGGTGCTCCGCGCCGGCCTCGGCATGGTCGACGCCGCGCAGAACCTGATCCCCGAGGCCCAGATGGGGTTCGTCGGGGTGGCGCGGGACGAGGAGACGCACCGCCCGACCCCGTACATGGAGTCGCTGCCGGCCTCGCTCGTCGGGCGGCCGGTGTTCGTGCTCGACCCGATGCTCGCCACGGGCGGGTCGATGGTCCACACCGTCGAGCTGCTCACCGCCCGGGGTGCCGACGACGTCACCGCCGTGTGCGTGCTCGCCGCACCGGAGGGCGTGCGCACCCTCGAGTCGAGCGGGCTCCCCGTTCAGCTCATCACCGCGTCGATCGACGAGCGGCTCAACGACTCCGCCTTCATCGTCCCGGGCCTCGGCGACGCGGGGGACCGGCAGTTCGGGGCGGTCTGAGCGGAGTCGGGTCGGGTTCGGGCGGGGTCAGGCCCGCCAGCCGTCGACCACCGCGCGCAGGACGGCCGCGAAGCCCGTGGCCGGGTCGTCGACCGCGTCGGGGGTGTGCGCGTGCAGCTGGATCGACACCAGCCCGTGCAGCGCCGACCAGAGCCCGAGCGCGACCGTGGGCGGGTGCGCGTCGTGCCGCAGCACCTTCGCGTCGACCGCCCGCTCCACCGCCTCGACCAGCGGGCCGAACGCCGCCTCCTGCAGCTCGCGCGACTCGGCGTCGAGCTGGTCGCGGTCGAACATCGCGTCGTAGAGGTGCGGGTCGTGCAGGGCGTCGGCGCGGTAGGCCTCGCCGAGCGCGACGAGCTGTTCGGCCGGGTCGCCGGCGGGCGGCACGTCGGCCAACGTCCGGCCCAGCCGCCGGAACGCGTCGTCGACCAGGGACTTCACCAGGCCGGGCTTGCCGCCGAAGAGCGCGTACACCGCGGTGGTCGACGTCCCGACGTCCGCGGCGAGGGTGCGCAGCGACAGCCCGGTCACACCGTGTGCGCTCAGCAGCTCCGCCGCGCGGGCGCGCAGCTTGGTGCGCAACACGTCGTCGTGGACCTTGGGCCGGGGCACCGGCGGAGGCTACCCCTCCTCCCGGGGGTCCCGCCCGTTCACGGTGCGGTCACGGACCGGACACGGGGGCGTGACGAAACCGTGTCGGGTCGAGCTCCACGGGCGAGTAACGCGCGGGACCGTTCGGGAGATCTTCTCGTGGGTCGCGCCGACCGGTGGCGCCCCGGCGGGAGGTCGGCGTGCGCTGGGTCGGGGGGCTTCGCTGGCGGGTTCCGTTGCAGCTGACCGCGTTGCTCGTCGCGGGCCTGGTCGTCGCCGCCCTCCCCGCCCAGGAGGGCGCCGCGGCACCCGGGGTGCGCACCGCGGGCGAGGGCGCGGGGCCGAAGGCCACGCTGCGGGTCATGCCGCTCGGCGCGTCGAGCACCGAGGGCATCGGCAGCCCCGCCACCGCCGGGTACCGCGGCCCTCTGTTCGCCGAGCTGACCGCCGACGGCATCCGCGTCGACTACGTGGGCTCGCGCCACGACGGCCCCCCGGGGATGGCCGACCGGGACAACGAGGGGCACTCCGGCTGGACGCTGGCGAAGATGATCCCGGCGGTCGGGGCCTGGGTGAAGGCCGCCGACCCGGACGTCGTGCTGATGCACATGGGCACCAACGACGTGAACTCCGGGGCGACGGGGAGCGTCGCCGCGGCGCGGCTCGACGCGTTGCTCGACAAGGTCTTCGAGGCCGCACCGCAGACCCACGTGATCGTCGCGGGCATCTGGGCGCCGCTGACCGCCCACGCGAAGGACCGCGCGGAGCTGGCCCGGCTGACGCCCGGGGTCGTCGCCCGGCACCGCGCGCTCGGGCACTCCCTGGAGTTCGTGGACACCTCGACGCTGCTGTCCCCCGGGGACTTCGCCGACGGGCTGCACGCGAACGCCGGCGGTTACCGCAAGATCGCGGCGATGTGGACCACGGAGATCGAGGGCTGGCTGGCGCAGCGGCGGGCGGCGCCGGTCGAGCCGGTGACCCCGGCCGTCAGTCGCTGAGCCCCGCGGCCACCGTCGCCCCCAGCTCCCAGCAGGCCTCCAGTGCCGCCTTGTCCGGCGGACCCATGACCTCCACCGGGGCGGCGACCTGCTCCCAGCCCATGCCCGAGGCGATCGTGCCGACGGCCTTCACCGCGCCCTCCACGCCCTGGTTGCCGTGCACGTAGAGGCCGTACGGCAGCTTGCGGGTGTCGTCGCCGCAGACGTAGTAGACCTGGTCGAAGAAGTGCTTCAACGCCCCGGACATGTAGCCGATGTTGGCCGGGGTTCCGAGCACCACGCCGTCGGCCTCCAGCAGGTCCGAGGCGGTCGCGGCCAGCGCGGCCCGGCGGCGCACCTCCACCCCGGTGATCTCCGGGTCGCTCGCGCCGCGGACCACGGCGTCGAGCAGCTCCTGGGTGGCCGGCGACGGCGTGTGGTGGACGATCAGCAGGACTGCCACGGGCCCCGTCCTACCCGATGAGGGCCGTGATCTCCTCCCGGAGCGCCGCCATCCGCTCGTCGGCGCGGGCCCGGGCGGCGACCAGGTCGTCGGTGGGCGGCTCGACGACCTCGAGGTAGGCCTTCAGCTTCGGTTCGGTGCCCGAGGGACGCACGACCACCCGGAGGCCGTCGTGCCGCAGCCGCAGGACATAAGGGGCCGGCCGGTCGGCGCTCCAGCCCTCCGGCGGCGCGCCGGCCAGGCGGGCCACCACGGCGTCGCGCTCCACGGAGGCCATCCGCAGCGAGATCCCGACCGTGCGGTGCACACCGTGGGCGCGGGAGAGCTCGTCGAGCCGGTCGAGCAGGGTCCGTCCCGCGGCCTTCAGCCCGGCGGCGAGGTCGGCGGCGACGACGGCCGCGGCGATCCCGTCCTTGTCCCGCACCGCCTCCGGGTCCACGCAGTACCCGAGGGCCTCCTCGTAGCCGTAGACGAGGCCGGGGCCGGCGCGGACGATCCACTTGAAGCCGGTCAGTGTCTCGGCGGACGGGGCGCCGTGGGCGGCGGCGACCTTCGCCAGCATCGAGCTCGACACGACGGTGGTCGCGACGAGGCCGCTGCGCCGGCGCAGCAGGTGGTCGCCGAGGAGGACGCCGGTCTCGTCGCCGGTGAGCATCCGCCAGCCCGCGGGCGTCGGGACGCCGAGGGCGCAGCGGTCGGCGTCGGGGTCCAGGGCGATCGCGATGTCGGCGCCGGTGCGCCCGGCCAGCGCGAGCAGCAGGTCCGTGGCGCCGGGCTCCTCCGGATTCGGGAAGTCGACGGTCGGGAAGTCCGGGTCCGGCGCCGCCTGCTCGGCGACGACGTGGACGTCCGTGAATCCGCTGCGCGCCAGCGCGTGCACGGCGATGGCCCCGCCGACGCCGTGCATCGGCGTGAGCGCGATCCGCAAGGCGGCGGTCGCGATGCCGAGCCCGGCGACCCGGTCCAGGTACTCCTCGGTGACGTCGTCGACGGTCGTCGGGCCGTGGGCCGGGATGGCCACGGCAGCGGGGGCGCCGGCGATCGCGGCCTCGATCTCGGCGTCGGCGGGGGTGGTGAGCTGGGCGCCGGGGGCGTCGCCCACGCCCGCACCGAGGTAGACCTTGTAGCCGTTGTCCTGCGGCGGGTTGTGCGAGGCGGTGATCTGCACCCCGGCGGCGGCGTCCCGTTGCTGCACCGCGAACGCGAGCAACGGGGTCGGGACGGCCCCGGGCAGCACGTGCACGGCGAACCCGGCCGCGGCGAGGACCCCGGCGGTCTCGCGGGCGAAGGCCTCGGACCCGTGCCGCGCGTCCCGCCCGACGACGACCGTCCGCCCCCGTGCGCCGCGCGCGACCAGCCAGGCGGCCAGGCCGGCGGTGGCCCGGCGGACCACGGCGATGTTCATGCCGGACGGGCCGGCCCGTACCGGACCGCGGAGCCCGGCGGTGCCGAAGCGCAGCGGACCCGAGAGGGCGTCGGCGAGGGCGCCGGAGGCGGAGCGTGCGGAGCCGACCGTCTGGCCGGAGGCAGAGCGTGCGGAGCCGACCGTCTGGCCGGAGGCGGAGCCTGCGGAGCCGACCGTCGAGCCGGCGTCGCCCCCGGTCATCGCGGCGGCCAGGAGCTTCTGCAGCTCGGTGCGGGTGGCGGGGTCGGGGTCGTCGGCGATCCAGCGCATCGCCGCGTCCCGCAGCGCGGGGTCCAGACCCATGTCAGGCGCGCGCGACCAGCTCGCGCAACAGCTCGCCCATCCGGGTCGCCGAGGCGCGCCCGGCCTCGAGCACCTCCTCGTGGTCGAGCGGCTGCCCGGTCATCCCGGCGGCGAGGTTCGTGACCAGCGACACCCCGAACACCTCGACACCCTCGGCGCGGGCGGCGATCGCCTCCAGGACGGTGGACATCCCGACCAGGTCGGCGCCGAGCGTGCGCAGCATCCGGATCTCGGCGGGCGTCTCGAAGTGGGGGCCGGGCAGCCCCGCGTACACCCCTTCCTCGAGCGAGGGGTCGATCTCGCGCGCGAGCTTGCGCAGCCGGACCGAGTAGAGGTCGGTGAGGTCGACGAACCGCGGGCCGACCAGCGGCGAGCGGGCCGTGAGGTTGAGGTGGTCGCTGATCAGCACCGGCTGCCCGACCGACATGCCCTCCCGGATCCCGCCCGCCGCGTTGGTCAGCACGATCGTGCGGCACCCGACGGCCGCCGCCACCCGGACCCCGTGCACCACGGCCTCGACCGGGTGTCCCTCGTAGCCGTGCGTGCGCCCCAGCATCACCAGGACCTTCCGGCCGCCGACGCCCAGCGAGCGGACCGTGCCGCTCTGGCCCTCGACGGCGGGCGGGACGAACCCGGGCAGCCCGGCCATCGGGACGTCCGCCCCGACGCCGATCACGTCCGCGGCGGGCCGCCACCCGGAGCCCAGGACCACCGCGACGTCGTGCCGCTCCACCCCGGTCGCGTTGGCCAGCGCCTGCGCGGCCTGCTGCGCGATGCTCATGCGCGCAGGGTACGGGTGATCACCCGGCGGCCGGTGCCGTGAAGGTCGAGGCGAGCGCGGAGAACAGCGCTGCCGAGCGGTCGTCCGCGCGGTCGGCCGGCACGGTGAGGGACAGCGCCCACAGCCCGTCGGCCGCGGGGACCGTGCGCAGGACCGTCGTGCGCCGCTGGGAGCCCTCGGTGGTGGTGTAGCGCAGCTCGCGGACCCCGGCGGGGGCACCGGCGACGGGCTCGGCCGGGCCGGCGTCGACGGCGTCGACCCCGAGGTGCGCTGCGGTGAGCCCGGCGGTGACCTCGTTCTCGGACCCGGCCTTCCACACGGCGAGGGCCTCGGACCCGTCGGCCGAGACGAAGCGGACGACGGGGTACGCGTCGCCGTCGCGGTACTGCGCCCAGCTCGAGGGCACCGCGACGCTCCAGCCCGCGGGGTCGGAGTGCACGGTGGTGGGGCTGCGGTCGGTGGTGACCGTGACGGTCGACGCCGGGGACTGCCCGGCCAGCGTCCGGACCAGACCGTAGCCGCCGGCGGCGCCGAGCAGGACGAGCACCGCACCCGCGACGGCCAGCGGCAGCGCCCAGCGCGTCGGCATCGCGACCGTCGTGGTGCGGCGGACGGGGGCGGCCGTCGACGTCGGCGAGGGGCGGACGGGCGGGCGGGCCGGTGCGTGGGCGCCCGTCGGGGTGGGGAGCGGGCCGGGTGCGGCGGCGAGGCCGCGCGGGGCGGGCTGCGGCGGGTCCGCGGCCGGCAGCCGGGTCGAGCCGGCGGGACCGTACGTGCCGCCCCAGGGCTCCGGCGCCGCCATCGGGCCCGACGCGGCCACCCTCGGCTCCGGCACCGCCTCCGGCCGGGCGACCGTGGAGTAGGTGGTCGGGGCGTCGGGGGAGCCGGGGTACAGCGGGTCGTCCGGGTCGTCGAGCAGCGGGCGCAGCCGGCGGCGCACCTCGTCGAGCGGCATCCGCTGGTCGGGGTCCTTGACCATGAGCGCCGCGATGACCTCGGAGACCGGGCCGTACTCCCGCGGGCGGGGCACCTCGCCGTCGACCACCTCGGTGATGGTGGAGACCGGGTCGCCCTTGACGTCGTAGGGCGGGCGGCCCTCGAGCGCGGCGAAGAGGGTGGCCCCCAGGCCCCAGAGGTCCGCGGCGGGGGTGACGGCGGCGCCCATCGCGACCTCGGGGGCGATGTAGGCCGGGGAGCCGAGGACGAGCCCGGCGGTGGTCATCGGCGCGTCGGAGGCGTTGCGCGCGATGCCGAAGTCGGTGAGCTTGATGCGGCCGTCGTGGGCGACGAGGACGTTCCCCGGCTTGACGTCCCGGTGCGTGATGCCGGCGCGGTGCGCGGCCCGCAGCGCCGCGGCCGTGGCGTAGCCGACGACGGCGGCCTGGCGCTGGTTCAGCCGGCCCTGCTCGGAGATGATCGTGGCGAGGTTGCGCGACGGGACCATCTCGAGGACGACGAGCGGCTCGCCGGCCGCGTCGACGACGTCGAACACCGTGATGACGTTCGGGTGCGACAACCCGCCGAGGGCACGCGCCTCGCGGAGCATCCGCTCGCGCATCCCGAGCGCCTCGCGTTCCGGGATCCCGCGCGGGACCTTCAGCTCCTTGACCGCCACCCGGCGGCGCAGGACCTCGTCGTACCCCGACCAGACCGTGCCCATCGCCCCGCTGCCGAGCTGCGCGGAGAGGCGGTACCGGTCGCCGACGACGCGGCCCGGCTGCTCGTCTTCCTGCGTGGACACGTGACCATTGTCGGCGACGGCCCGCACGTGTGTGCGGGCGGGTACGCCTGCGGACGACTCGGACGGGGCCTGGACCAGCGCAAACGGGCACGTCACGTGACCGGGTGACGACGCTGTGCAGCCTCGTTCCCGTCGCCGAGCGGCAGGGCCGCCCGTTCGTCGCAACCTGCGACAACCGCTCGTCACGGACAGGTTCGCCGTCCGCCGCCGGACGCCGACCCCTCGGCGCGGATACCGGGTGAACGTCCGGTTTCAGGTTGGTACACCGCTGACCGGGTGAGCACCATGGGGCAATGCAGGAGAGAGCGAAGAGCCCTCGAGGGGCGGGTCGGGCCGGTGATGTCCGGTGACCCTGCTCGAGGCGCACCCCGAGCTCGCGACCAGCGGTGACCAGGTGGTCACCGACCTCGGCGCGGGCACCGGCCCGGCCTGGCTGGACCAGTGGCTCACGGCCCACCGGTCCGACGTCGTCGCCGTCCGCCGGTCGCTGCACTCCGTACCCGAGCTCGGCCGCGACGAGCACCGGACGACCGCCCTCGTGGCCCGTCGCCTGATGGTCGCCGGCCTCGAGCCCCGCACCCTGCCCGGCGGCACCGGCCTCGTCTGCGACGTGGGCCGCGGCGACCGCTGCGTGGCCCTGCGCGCCGACCTCGACGCCCTGCCCCTCGGCGAGGAGACCGGGCTGCCGTTCGCGTCGACCGTGCCCAACGTGATGCACGCCTGCGGGCACGACGCGCACACGGCGATGGTGCTCGGCGCGGGCCTCGCGCTCGCCTCCGCGCCTTCCCTGCCCGGCCGCGTGCGGCTGGTGTTCCAGCCCGCCGAGGAGGTCCAGCCCGGCGGCGCGATCGACGTCGTGGCCGACGGCGCGATGGACGACGTCGAGCGCATCTTCGCGCTGCACTGCGACCCGCGGCTGGAGGTCGGCCGGCTCGGCACCCGGGTCGGGCCGATCACCTCGGCGTGCGACGTCGTCGAGATCCGCCTGACCTCGCCCGGCGGGCACACCGCCCGCCCGCACCTGACCGCCGACCTCGTCGAGGCGCTCGGGCTGCTGATCACCCAGCTCCCGCTGCTGCTCACCCGCCAGGTCGACCCGCGCTCGGGCACCGTCCTGGTGTGGGGCGCGGTGCAGGCCGGCGAGGCCGCCAACGCGATCCCGCAGCACGGCGTGCTGCGCGGCACGCTGCGCACCGCCGACCACGCCACCTGGACCGAGCTGGAGGACAAGTTCCGCGCGCTGGTCGCAGCCGTCCTCGCGCCGCTCGGCGTCGGGTACGTGATCGACCACATCCGCGGGGTGCCGCCGGTGGTCAACGAGGTCGTCAGCTCCGGCATGCTCCGCGACGCCGCGATCCTCACCGGCGGTCCCGAGGCCGCCGCCGACACCGAGCAGTCCAGCGGCGGCGAGGACTTCGCGTGGTACCTGGAGAAGGTGCCGGGCGCGATGGCGCGGCTGGGGGTGTGGCCGGGGGTGGGCCCGATGAAGGACATCCACCAGCCCACCTTCGACCTCGACGAACGCGCCCTCCCCTTCGGCGTCCGGGTCCTGGTCAACAGCGCCCTGCAAGCCCTGGCATAACCCCCGCGAGTCGGCACTTCCGGGCGACCGAACTGCACATCTCGGTAGATCGGTTGTCCACAGGCGGGCTCCGCCATCCACAGGCTGCGCCCGATCGCGTCCGCGTGGCTCCGGGTGCCCGACGCCGGCGTGGTGCTTCCCTGGGAACTGGGTACGGCGGGCGCCTGCTTGCGCAGCGTCCTCGTCGATGCCGTCGGTGAGTACCGGGTCCGCCGAGCGGTCAGCACCGGTGAGGCCCTGGTGCCGTGGCCAGGGGTGCTCGCGGACCCGGCGTGCGCCACGGACTCACTCACGATGGTCGCCGCGGCGTGGCTTGCCGTTGGCGGTGGTGCAGTGGTCGCCGGACCGTCGGCGGCTCACCTGCACGGATGCACGGCGCTCCCGCCCCAGCCGGTGCATCTCGTCGTGCCGTACGAGACCCGCCGCCGAACTCGGCCGGGTCTCGTCGTGCACAACGGTCCGGACCTTGCCGGCGACCACGTCGTCGTTCGGGGCCTGCCCACGCTGCGGCTCGAGCGGGTGGTCACCGACCTCCTATGTACCGCTGCGCCGTGGCACGCTCTCGCCGTCGCCGACGAAGCCCTGGCGCTCGTGCCGAAGGCGGAGACGGCCGAGTTCCGAGCGGATGTGCGGGCGCGCCTGCGCGCCCGGTCCGACCCGCGGGGCACGCTGATCGGCGCGCGCCTATTCGACCTGGCGACAGGGCGCGCCGAGTCCCCGCCCGAGAGCCATCTGCTGTGGCGTGTGGTCGATCTGGGTTATCCCGTGCCGCAGGTGAACCGTTGGGTCCACGATCTGCGCGGCGTCCCGATCCACCGACTCGACCTTAGCTGGCCGGAGCTGCGCATCGCGGTGGAGTACGACGGCTACGAGGCGCACGTCGACCGCGAGGCCGAGGATCTGGCGCGCGTCGCCGATCTGGAGGCTCGGGGCTGGATCGTGATCAGGGTGCGCAAGGCCGACCTGGTGAACACGGGGCCCCTGGAGCGGGCGCTCGACGCGGCGTTCGCCCGCCGTGGCGTCGACACGTCCCGGCGGATCATGAACGCGTTGCGACCACGACGGCATCGCGAGCCACGCGGCGCGTGAGGGCCAGCCTGGAGGTCGTCTCCCGGGATGTGTGGTTCGGACGACTGAAGGTGTCGACTCGCGGGGTCTTCCCGGGCTACACGCTCTTCTGGCTGGGGCGGTTGCGGAGTTCGGTGACGTAGTCGTCGGGGGCGCCGGCGGCTTCCGCGGCGTCGGCGATCACGCCGAGGTAGCGGGCGCTGGGGAGGCCGCCCTCGTAGGCGTTGAGCACGTAGATCCAGGCGAGCACGCTGCCCTCGAGGGTCTGCACCCGCAGCCGGAGCTTCTTGTGCAGCCCGAGCTCGCCCCCCTCCCAGCGGTCGAGCTGGGCGGCGTCGTGGTCCGGGACGTCGTAGAGCACGACGAAGACCTGCGACGGCGGGTGCTCGACCACGGTGGAGAGCGCGCCCTCCCAGGCGTAGTCCTCGCCGCCGAAGGTCAGGCGCCAGCCCATCAGCCACCCGGTGCCCGCCATCGGCGAGTGCGGGGCGCGCTCCTTCATCTGGCCCGGATCCATGTTCGACCCGTAGGCGGCGTACAGCGGCACGAGGACAGGGTAACGGCGCCCGCCCCGTCCGGGCCCTTCGGGACCGCTCGGCGGACGCGCGTACGGTATGAACGGGCGCCCGGCGGCGTCCGCGCCGGTCGGATCGATCCAGGACCGGCCGCTCGGATCGGCTGTCTCTCGGAGGGGCGTGCGTACGGTGACCCGCATCGTGATCATGGGCGGTGGCCCCGCCGGGTACGAGGCGGCGCTGGTCGCGGCCCAGCACGGCAGCGACGTGACCGTCGTCGAGAAGGACGGTATGGGCGGCGCCTGCGTGCTGCACGACTGTGTGCCCTCCAAGACCTTCATCTCCTCCGCGGCCGTCCGCGTGGACCTGCACCGCGCCGAGGACCTGGGCGTGCTGCTCGACCGCAACACGGCCGGCGTCGACCTGCCCAAGGTCAACGGCCGCGTGAAGGGCCTGGCGCTGGCCCAGTCCGCCGACATCCGGGCCCGCGTGGAGAGCGAGGGCGTCCGGATCATCCACGGCACCGCCTCCTTCCTCGACGAGACGAGCGGCCGCCAGCCGCACACCGTGGAGGCCCGGCACCACGACGGCACCGTCGAGAAGCTGCCGGCGGACACCGTGCTCATCGCGACCGGCGCCACCCCGCGCGTGCTCGACTCCGCCCGGCCGGACGGCGAGCGCATCCTCACCTGGCGCCAGCTCTACGACCTCCCTGCGCTCCCGGAGCACCTGATCGTGGTGGGCTCCGGCGTCACCGGCGCCGAGTTCGTCTCCGCCTACGTCGAGCTGGGCTGCAAGGTCACGCTGATCTCCAGCCGGGACCGGGTCCTCCCCAGCGAGGACGCCGACGCCGCGGCCGTCCTCGAGGACGTCTTCGCCGAGCGCGGGGTCGACATCATCCCGAAGGCCCGCGCGGAGTCCGTGGTGCGCGACGGCGACGGCGTGGTCGTCACCCTCGCCGGCGGTGAGGTCGTCCGCGGCTCGCACGCGCTGATGACCGTCGGGTCCGTGCCGAACACCCGCGACATCGGCCTGGAGAAGATCGGCATCGAGCTCGACCGCGGCGGGTTCATCCCCGTGGACCGGGTCTCCCGCACGTCGGTCCCCGGCATCTACGCCGCGGGCGACTGCACCGGCCTGCTCATGCTGGCGTCGGTCGGCTCGATGCAGGGCCGCATCGCGATGTGGCACGCCCTCGGCGAGGGCGTCGCGCCGATCCGGCTGCGCACCGTGGCGTCGAACGTCTTCACCCGGCCCGAGATCGCGACCGTCGGCATCAGCCAGCGCGCGATCGACGCCGGCGAGGTCCCCGCCCGGACGGTGATGCTCCCGTTGGCCACGAACCCGCGGGCGAAGATGCGCGGGCTGCGCCGCGGCTTCGTCAAGCTGTTCTGCCGCCCGGCGACCGGCGTGGTGATCGGCGGCGTGGTCGTGGCCCCGGTGGCGAGCGAGCTCGTGCTGCCGATCGCGATGGCGGTGCAGAACGGGCTGGGCGTCGACGACCTCGCCCACACCTTCTCCGTCTACCCCTCGCTGTCGGGCTCGATCACCGAGGCCGGCCGCCAGCTGATGCAGCACAGCGACCTGGACTAAGGGAGTTCTCGGGGTCATCCCCGATCCCGCCGCCTGCCCCGCGGCGGACCGTGGACGCATGACCACTCCCGTCCCCACCCGCGTGCCGGTCCTGCCGGTGGTCGCGGCCGGGGTCGCCGGGCAGCTCGCCGACGACCTCCTGTTCGTGTTCCTGCCCTCCTTCCCCGGCGCCGCGGCGATCCTGGCGATCGTGCTCACGGCCGGGGCGGCCCGCCTGGTGACGACGAAGCTGCAGGGCGCCGCCGTGCCGCGCGCCGGGCTCGCCGTCGGCGCCGTCTCGGCGGGCGTCGGGCTGCTGCTCAGCGGGCTCGGGCTCGTCTCGATCATCGTCGCGGGCCTGACGGTGCTGGCCGGCGTCGGCGGCGCGATCCTGGGCCGCCCGGACGTGCGCCCGCACCGCGACTGAGGTGCCCGCACGACACCGCCCACGCCACACGGCGCCCACACCACGACACGGTCCACGGACGCCCCGACGACACGGCGCCCCCGGCGGACGGTGTCCACCGGGGGCGCCGGTCGGGCTCAGCCCGCCGCGGCGAGGCCGGGGCCGGGCGCCGTACGGCACGACGCGAGGACGCACGCCTCGGCTGCCCGCGCCGGCCGGATCGGGGACGACGCGGCGGAGAGGCTCCCCGCGAACGGCCACTCACCGGCGAAGCGCTGCAGGTACCAGTAGACGAACAGGTAGTCCTGCGAGTCGTGCTCCGCGACGAACACCGCGCGGCCGGGCAGCCGCTCCACCCAGCGGGCGTAGGCGATCGTCGCGAGGGCCGGGGGACGCGCGGCCCGCCGGGTGGCGAGCCAGTCCCCGGCCCGGGTGCGCCAGTCCTGCAGTGATGCCGGGTGCAGGGTGGCGCCGGGCAGCTCCCGCAGGTTCGCGGTGAACGTCCCGGTCGGGACCCCGTCGGCACGGTGTGCCGCCGAGGTCAGCGTGAGCAGGGAGTGCGGGCCCGGGATGGGCCCGTCGGTGTGGATGTGGGTCGTGACGAACAGGGTCGTCGGGTCGGACGGGATGTCGGGGGGCATGACGGATCCTGGTTCTCGAGGCTGTCGAGGACGTGCCCGCGACGAGGTGGCCTCGTGTCGGGCGGGATCCGCGGCGCGGTCCTGGCCGCGTGGCGGAGGGACCGGGCCCCGTGGGATGATCACACGGGTGCGTGTCGGGCGCTGTGTACTTGTGCAGCGCAGGCGCCGAACACGGTCGAACCTGGCGGTGCGAAGTCAACCCGACGCGCAGGGCGACGTCAATCCATGATCAGCAGATCGGGCGCACCGGACCGCGCCGCGAGCCGGGTCGCGGCCGGTCCGGAGCCGCCGCAGCGGATCCGTTCCAGGCCGAGCCCGCCGGTCGCGAAGCGCAGCACGGCACCCAGCGCGGTGGTGGTCATGCCCCTGCCGCGGGCGCGCTCCAGCGCCCAGCAGGTGATCTCGGGGGTGCCGGTGTCGAGCCCGGTCAGCGCGATCTCCCCGAGCATCTCGCCGGTCGTCGGCTCGGCGACGGCCCACGAACAGCCCGTGTCCGACGACCACTGCGCGGCCCGGAGCCGGACGTGTGCCTCCGGGTCGGGCACGCCGGCCTCGGCGAGGGCGGGGACGTCGGTGATCCGGTCGTCGGCGCGTAGCGCCCGCAGGTACCAGGTCCCGGCGTTGATCTCGACGGGTTCCATCGCGGAGCCGGAGTGCCGGGTGCCCTCGAGGGGCACCCGGCACCCGCGGGTCAGTCCTTGATCTCGCAGACGACGGTGCCCTGGGAGATGGAGGAGCCGGTCTCGGCGGACAGCCCGGTGACGGTGCCGTCCTTGTGCGCGGTGACCGGGTTCTCCATCTTCATGGCCTCCAGGACCACGATCAGGTCGCCCGCGGACACGGTGTCTCCCTCGGAGACCGCGACCTTGATGATCGTGCCCTGCATCGGCGCGGTGACCGCGTCGCCGGAGGCCTTGGCCCCGCCGCCGCCCCCGCCGCGCTTGCGGGGCTTGGCCTTCGCGGCACCGCCGGCGGCCGCGCCGCCCCCGCCGCCGAAGGAGATGTCACCGGGCAGCGAGACCTCGACGCGCTTGCCGCCGACCTCGACCACGACGTTCTGCCGCGGCGCCGCGTCCTCGTCGGCCTCGCTCGTGCCGGTGAACGGCTCGACGGTGTTGTTCCACTCGGTCTCGATCCAACGGGTGTGGACGGTGAAGTCCTCCTCGCGGTCGGCCGCGAAGGCCGGGTCGGAGACGACGAGGCGGTGGAACTCCAGCACCGTGGCCATGCCGCCGACCTGGAACTCCGCCAGGGCCCGCCGCGAGCGCTCGAGGGCCTGGTTGCGGTCCGAGCCGGAGACGATCAGCTTGGCCAGCAGCGAGTCGAACTGCCCGCCCACGACCGAGCCGGCCTCCACGCCGGCGTCGACGCGCACGCCCGGGCCGGCCGGGTAGGCGATCGTCTCCACGGTGCCCGGGGCCGGCAGGAAGTTGCGGCCGGCGTCCTCGCCGTTGATCCGGAACTCGATCGAGTGCCCGCGGGGCTCCGGGTCGTCGAGGAGGTTGAGCTCCTTGCCCTCGGCGATGCGGAACTGCTCGCGCACCAGGTCCAGCCCGGAGGTCTCCTCCGACACCGGGTGCTCGACCTGCAGCCGGGTGTTGACCTCGAGGAACGTGATCAGCCCGTCCTGCCCGATGAGGAACTCGACGGTGCCGGCGCCGTAGTAGCCGGCCTCCTTCACGATGGCCTTGGAGGCGTCGTAGAGGGTCTTGCGCTGCTCGTCGGTGAGGAACGGCGCGGGCGCCTCCTCGACGAGCTTCTGGAAGCGGCGCTGCAGCGAGCAGTCGCGGGTGCCGACCACGATGACGTTGCCGTGAGTGTCGGCCAGCACCTGGGTCTCGACGTGGCGCGGCTTGTCCAGGTAGCGCTCGACGAAGCACTCGCCGCGCCCGAACGCGGCGGTGGCCTCGCGCACCGCCGACTCGTAGAGCTCGGCGATCTCCTTCTCCTCGCGGGCGACCTTCATGCCGCGCCCACCGCCGCCGAACGCCGCCTTGATCGCGACGGGCAGCCCGTGCTCCTTGGTGAACTCGATCACCTCGTCGGCACCGGAGACCGGGTCGGCGGTGCCCGGGACCAGCGGCGCGCCGGCGCGCATCGCGATGTGGCGGGCGGTGACCTTGTCGCCGAGGTCGCGGATGGACTGCGGCGACGGGCCGATCCAGGTGATCCCGGCGTCGATCACGGCCTGGGCGAACTCGGCGTTCTCCGACAGGAACCCGTAGCCGGGGTGGATCGCGTCGGCCTCGGCCTGCTTGGCCGCGCCGATGACCTTGTCGATGTCGAGGTAGGACTCGGCAGCGGTGGTGCCGCCCAGGGCGTACGCCTCGTCGGCCAGACGCACGAACAGCGCGTCCCGGTCCGGCTCGGCGTAGACCGCGACACTGGCAAGGCCCGCGTCCCGTGCGGCCCGGATCACCCGTACGGCGATCTCCCCGCGGTTGGCGACGAGAACTTTGCGCAGTTCAGGCACGTTCGGTCTCCTCGTGGCTCGCGGCCGACCCCCGTTGCGTCGGCGCGTTGGTTACCGCGGAGTCTAGGAGTTCACCCAGCGAACACCGAACGCGAGCGGATGTGGCATCCGTCATCGAACGGTCACGGCTGACCGTCTCTCCGACGCCGGGCCTTCCCCGGAGGGAGGCCGACGAAACGTGGATCAGCGGCGCAGCAGGCCGCGGAGCCGGGCGGTCGGCCGCCGGCGTGGGGCCCGGACGCCGTCGTACCGGAGGACTCGTTCGCGGTCGGCGAGCTCGCGCCGGGCGCCCTCGGTGAGCCGGGCCGCCGCCCGGGCGGCCAGGGCGACGTCCCAGCCGTCGCGCAGCGCCCCCGCCACCGGACGCCCGGCGAGCACCGTGCAGGCGAAGCGGGTCCACTCCGGCCCGAGGCCGGCGGCGAGCAGCGGCCACGCGGCGGCGGCCTGCCCGGAGCGTTTGCGCAGCAACGCCTCGCGGGTCGCGGCGAGCCGATCGCCGGTGAAGCCGGGCGGGTCCGGGGCGCCGTCGACGAGGGCCGCGACCAACGCGGCCTGCCGGGCCGCGAGGGCGCCTGCCTCCGCGGGACCGACCGGGCCGTCCGTCACGGGACCGGCTCCAGCCGTGCCGACGCGGCGATCGCCGTGAGCTCACCGTGCAGCTCGGCGGCCGGTGGATAGCGGCCGTCCCGCTCCAGCATCACCGCCGGGGCGGCGCCGCGCTCGCGGACCTCCTCGAGCAGCGCCAGCACCGCGGGTGGGACCGGGTCGAGGTGCGTGTCGTGGTAGAGCCCGTCCCGCACGGCCCCGCCCGCGACGTGCACGTACGCCACCCGATCGAGCGGCATCGGGTCGAGCACGGCCGACGGGTCCTGCCCGCGGTTGCGGGCGTTGGCGTACACGTTGGCGACGTCGAGCAGCAGCAGCGCACCGGTGCGGTCGAGCAGCTCGGTGAGGAAGTCGCCCTCGGCGTACTCGTCGTCGGGCCAGTCGAACAGCGCTGCGATCGGTTCCAGCGCGAGCGGGACCTCCAGCTCGGCCTGGGTGCGGCGGACGCCGGCCACCAGCACGTCGAGCGCCTCGCGGGTGCGCGGCACCGGGAGCAGGTGCCCGGCCTCGCGGCCGCCGGCACGGACGAACGCGACGTGCTCGCTCACGAGCGGCGCGCCGAGCGCCCGGGCGCACGTGGCCAGGCGGGCGACCCGGCCCGGGTCGACGCCCGCGGCGTCGCCCAGGCCGAGCCGCACCCCGTGCGGGATCACCGGGATCCCGCGGTTCCGCAGGTCCGTCACCCCACGAGACGGACCTGCGGGCGGACGGTCGGGGTGCCGGAGGTCGAGCGACTCCGCGATCACCTCGCAGAACCCGAGGCCGGCCACCCCCGCGACGACCCCGGCGATCTCGGGCCGCCAGCCGACGCCGAGGCCGGCGACCGGCGGCGATCCGGCGGACCGGCCCGCCGAGAGCGCGGCCATCGGCGATCCGGCGGACCGGAGCGCAGGGAGCCCGGGACGGTCAGCCGCCGCAGCCACCGCCGCCTCCACCACCGCAGCCGCCCCCGCCGCCGCAGCTGCTGCCGCCCCCGCCGCAGCTGCTGACGCCCCCGCCGTCACCACCGCCGCCGAAGGCCCAGCTGCTGCTGCCGGAGTCGGAGTAGCCACCGCTCCACCCACCGGTCGCGGCCGCGGCCTTCTGGGCTGCCAGCTCGTCGGCGAACACGGGATCCGACGCCCACAGGGCGCCCATCCCGAAGATCCCGACGGCGAGCGCCGCGGCCCCGGCGCCGTGCGCGACCCAGTCCGGCTTCATGTCCGGTGACAGGTCGGAGTGCTCGGCGCGCAGGAACTCCAGCGCCCGCTGCCCGGCGACCGAGCGCTGCGGCACGCGGACCACCAGCACGAGCCCGATCACGGCGACGACCACGGTGACGGCCACCAGGAGGGCGACCGGTCGGGTGTCGGCCACCCCGGCGACGATCCGGACGAGGCCGAGGACAGCCACCGCGAGCATCCAGCCGCCGGTCCGGCGGATCCGGCCGCGCCGGGCCTCGGACAGCAGGAGCTGCTCGGCGACCAGCCGCGCCCGGATCCCGTCGAGCGCCGCGGCGACCTGGCCGTGGTAGCGCAGCCGGTGCTGTGCGGTGGGTGCGGTGGCCGTCGTGTGGATCGCCCGCTCGAGCTCGGTGGCCCGGGTCTCCGGCCGGCCGACGGCCTGGACCAGGCCGCGCCCGGCGGTCACGACCGTGCGGGACAGGTGCATCGCGCTCAGCGCGGACCAGACGGCCAGCTCCGGGCCGCCGTGCAGGTACGCCACGTCCTGGGGCCGGCCGGAGAGCGGCCCGGCCCGGTCCACGGCGGAGGTGCGCCCGGCCTCCGCACCGGCGATCCGCCGGCGCGCCCGCACCGCGGCGACGAGCACCACCGCGGCGAGGACCACGTAGAGGAACAGGAAGGTGGGGCCATCGATGCCCCAGGTGTCTCCCGGTGCTGCGAGTACCGCCATCACGACCACCCCCCGGTCGGTCGTCCTGTGGGACGAGCACAGCATGGGGGTGGCCCAGGCCACTGCGGAACGTTCTTGACGAAGGCTTAGGGTTCGCGGCCCGGCGGCTCCGGGGACGCCCGGCTCAGGCCGCGACGGCGGTACGCACCTGCTTCTTGATCCGCGCGAGCATCGCCGCCATGCCCCGGATCCGCAGCGGGCTCACCGCCTGCGTGAGCCCGAGCGCGGTGTAGAAGTCGTCCGGCACCGCGAGCACCTCGCTCGCGGGCTCACCGTCCAGCCCGGTGTGCATGATCCCGGCGAAGCCCCGCGTGGTCGGGGCCTCGGGCGGCGCCGAGAAGAACAGGTGCACGCGCCGGTCCGGGTCGTCGTCGACCTCGACGGCGAGGAACAGCGGCGACTGGCACTCGTGCACCTGCTCCATCGAGTCGGCCGCGTCGGCGTAGCGCTCGGGGAGGTCCGGGAGCTCCTGGCTGAGCTCGAGGAGGAGCTGGAGGCGGTCCTTCGGACCGACCGCCTCGAAGTCCTCGACGAGCTCCGCCAGGGCGGGGGGCAGGCTCATGACGAACCCTTCGCAGTGCCCTTCACAGTGCCCTTCGTAGTGCCCTCCACGGCGCCCTTCTCCGCGCCCTGCACGATCGGGACCCGCACGGAGTTGCCCCACTCGGTCCAGCTGCCGTCGTAGTTGCGGACGCCCTCGAACCCGAGCAGGTAGGACAGCACGAACCAGGTGTGACTGGAACGCTCGCCGATCCGGCAGTACGCGATGGTCGGCGAGTCCTTGGCCAGGCCCTGCTCGTCCTCGTAGATCCCGGCGAGCTCCGTGCGGGACTTGAACGTGCCGTCCTCGTTCGCCGCGCGGGCCCACGGCACGCTGGCGGCGCCCGGGATGTGGCCGCCGCGGACCGCGCCCTCCTGCGGGTAGTCCGGCATGTGCAGCAGCTCGCCGGAGTACTCGCCCGGCGACCGCACGTCGACGAGCTGGCCGCCCAGGTGGCGCAGCACGTCCTCCTTGAAGGCGCGGATCGCGATGTCGTCCCGCTCCACGATCGGGTACTCGACCGCCGCGGGTTTCGGCTGCTCGGTGGTCATCTCGCGGCCCTCGGCGACCCACTTGGTGCGACCGCCGTCGAGGATCCGGACGTCCTCGTGGCCGAACAGCCGGAACACCCAGAGCGCGTAGGTGGCCCACCAGTTGTTGCGGTCGCCGTAGAAGACGACCGTGGACTCGCGCGCGATGCCGCGCTCGCCGCAGAGCTTCGCGAAGGCCTCCGGGTCGACGTAGTCCCGGGTCACCGGGTCGTTCAGCTCGGTGTGCCAGTCCACCTTCACGGCGCCGGGGATGTGGCCGGTGTCGTAGAGCAGCACGTCCTCGTCCGACTCGACGACGACGAGGTCCGGGTCGCCGAGGTGCTCGGCCAGCCAGGTTGTGGTGACCAGCCGCTCCGGGTGGGCGTACTCGGCGAACTTGGGGTCCGGGTCAGTGGGAGCCATGGCCGCGAGCGTAGTCCGGCGGAGACGAAGCTTGCGGAGTCGACCATCCACGCGGCGGCCGGGACGCCGCCGGTCGGTCAGCCCTCCGGGGGAGTCGTCCACAGGTCGGTCGGGGAGATCCCCAACGCGCCCAGCAGCCGCCGCACCAGCGGCAGGCTGATCCCGATGACGTTCGACGGGTCGCCGTCGATCCCGTCGACGAACCACCCGCCGAGCCCGTCGAGCGTGAACGCCCCCGCGACGACGAGCGGCTCGCCGCTCGCCAGGTAGGCCTCCAGCTCGGCGTCGGTGGGCGTGCCGAACCGGACGGTGGTGGTCGCGTGCCCCTCGGCGACCCGCTCGATCTCCCCCTCGACGACGTGCAGCACGGCGTGCCCGGTCACCAGGTCGCCCGTCCGCCCGGCCATCGCCTTCCACCGCGTGCGGGCGGTGTCGACGTCGTGCGGCTTGCCGACCAGCTCGCCGTCGATGAGCAGCATCGAGTCGCAGCCGATCACGACGGTGTCGTCGGGCGTCCCGTCGAGCGTCCGGGCGACGGTCGTGGCCTTCGCCCCGGCCAGCGTGGTCACCTTCTCGGCGGGCGGGGCGCCGGGGATCGCGCCGAGCAGAGCGTCCTCGTCGACGTCGGAGACCCGGACGAGGGGATCGAGGCCCGCCGCGCGCAGGACGGACAGCCGGGCGGGGGAGGCGGAGGCGAGGACCAGACGCACGCGCCGACTCTAGGTGCGCCCCCGGCGCCCCCGCGCGGCACGTGGGGCGGCTGCGACCACCCGCCACGACCATCCACAACGACCGCCCGCGGCGACCATCCGCAACGACCGCCCGCCACGACCTGCAGCCACCACCCGCGGCCCCACCCGCCACGACCACCCGCCGCGGGTCACTCGCCCACGAGCCCGTGCCGGTAGGCGTAGCGGACGGCCTGGGCCCGGTCGCGCAGCCCGGCCTTGGCGAACAGGTGGTTGACGTGGGTCTTCACGGTCGCCTCACCGACCACCAGCCGGCGGGCGATCTGCTGGTTGGACAGGCCCTCGGCGATGAGCGTGAGCACCTCCGCCTCGCGCGGGGTGAGCCCGTCGGGCAGGGCGTCCGGGGCCGGGGCGGGCGCCGGGGCGGCCCCGCCGACGAGCCGGGCGGCGGCGGCCGGGTCGAGGGTGGTCTGCCCGTCGGCGGCCGAGCGGAGTGCCCGGCCGATGGCCTCGGCGTCGGCGTCCTTGGACAGCCAGCCCGCGGCGCCCGCGCGCAGGGCGGGGACCAGCGCCTCGTCGTCGACGTACGTCGTGAGGACGACGACCGCGGTGCCCGGGTGCTCGGCCCGGACCCGGCGGGTGGCCTCGACGCCGTCGACCCCCGGCATCCGCAGGTCCGTGAGCAGCACGTCGGGGCCGTGCTCGGCGACCAGCTCCACCGCGCCCGCGCCGTCGGCCGCCGCGCCGACGACCTCGATCCCCGGGAGCAGACCGAGCAGGGTGACCAGGCCGTCCCGGACGATCCGCTGGTCGTCGGCCAGCACGACCCGCAGGGTCACGGCGTCACCGGGACCGTGAGCCGAACCCGCCATCCGTCCTCCGTCGGTCCCGCGTCGAGCCGGGCGCCGACCAGTGCCGCCCGCTCGGCCATCCCGACCAGACCGTAGCCGCCGGTGCCGGGCTCGGGACGGACACCGGTCACGTCGGCCACCTCGAGCTCGAGGTCGCCGCCCGTCCGCCGCAGCCGCACCGTGACCGGGGCGCCGGGGGCGTGCCTGCGCGCGTTGGACAGCGCCTCCTGTGCGGTCCGGACGAGGGTGTCGCGGGCCTCGGGGGACACCTCCGGCAGGTCGTCGGCCAGGTCGAGGGTCGCGCCGGCGTGGTCGGCGGCGAGCGCCCGCAGCGCGGTGGGGAGGTCGACCGGCTCGCTGCGCAGTGCGTGCACGGCCCGCCGCGCCTCGGCGAGGCCCTCGGTCGCGAGCCGGTGCGCCCGCTCGATCTGGGCGACCGTGTCGGCCGGGGCGCCGTCGCGCTGCAGCATCAGCCGCGCCCCCTGGAGCTGCACCGCCAGCGCGGAGAGCGAGTGCGCGAGGACGTCGTGCAGGTCCCGGGCGATCCGGGCGCGCTCGGCCAGCGCCGCCGCGCGGGCGTGCTCCTCGGTCGCCCTGGTCTCGGCGGCGCGGGCGAGCTCCTGCTCCTCGGCGCGGCGGCGTGCGTCCCGCCGGCTCATACCGATCAGCATCGCGCTGACCAGCCCGAGCGTGACCAGCAGCGACGGCACGAGCTCGCCGTTCGCGATCGTCAGGGCGAGGGTGAGCGACGTGGCGGCGGTGAGCGCGACGGCGGGCCACCGGGGCAGCCGCGCCCCCGCCGCACCGACCGCGACGAAGCAGAAGGCGACCGACGTGGACCAGGACCCCGCCAGGGCGCTCATCAGGCAGCCCCCGGTCGCCGTCGCGACGAGCCCGCCGGCGTCCCAGCCCGGCCGCTCGAGCCGCGCACCCATGACCACCCAGCCGAGGCAGGCCACCGCCGTGGCCACCACGGCGAGCGGCGTGACCGGCAACCGTGGCTGCCCGAGATAGGCCGCGGCCACGATGATCGGCAGCCAGACCAGGGCCGCGGCCCGCCGCAGGGCGGAGGGGCGCGACCCCGGACCGGCCGCGTCGAGGATCACCCCCCGATCCTCGCGTGCGGGGTCCCGGCCCCGTCAACGGACGTCACCGTGGTGGCCCGTGCCCGCAGCACCCAGCCCTGCACCAGCAGGCTCAGCCCGAGGGAGGCGAGCAGCGTCGCCGACTCGAGCGCGCCCGCGCCGAGCCGGACGGCGAGCAGGCCCAGCCCGATCCGCAGCCCGATCGTGAGTACCCAGAGGGCCAGGGTGACCGCGCCGCCGCGCTGGTGCAGCACGCCGTCGCGCACGAACAGCCGCACCGACCGGCCGCGCAGCACCCCGAGCCCGACGACGAGGAGCAGCTCGACGCCCGTCAACGCCAGCCCGACCGTGGTCACCGGCGCGTGCGCCTGCAGGAGCGTCAGCACGCCGAGCACCGTCAGCACCAGCGGCACGAGCATCGTCCGCCGGTCCGTGACGGGCCGGTCGGTCAGCTGGCGGGTGACGACCCAGACGAGCAGCGCCGCGACGACGAGGGCGGTGACCAGGGGGTTCCCCGAGGCGAAGTCCATGCCCCGAAGCCTGCTCGGGAACCGCGGGCCGATCGTCGGCCCTCGGGTCGAACCCGGGTGGAGCCGCGGCTCCACCCGGGGGTGGACCGGCCCACGATCAGCCCGCGATCTCCGCCACGACCGGCTCGGCCTCGGCCACGGTCGCCGCCTCGCGGACGGAGCGGGCGATCGTCGGGTCGTCGAAGGAGGTGTCCTTGGCCTTCGTGACGAACTCGTGCCGCAGCCGGGCGTAGCCGAACCGGTCGTCGAACATGTCCCGGCTCATCTCGGCCAGCTCCTGGACCCGGTAGGTCTCGAGCGGGCGGCGCAGCTCGTCGGCCTCGCGGGCGGCCTGCTTGGCGGCCAGGGCGGCGGCGTACCCATCGCCGGTGGCGAGCCGGACGGCGTGCTCGACGACCTGCTCGTCGAAGGCCGCCCGGTCGCCCTCGAGCACCTCGTCGACCAGGCCGGTGCGCAGCGCCTCGGCCGCGCCGACCGGCAGGCAGTCGCGGGTGAACCGGACCGCGTCGGCCAGGCCGACCCGCCGCGGCAGGGCGTAGGTCCAGTACTCCGAGCCGGTCAGGCCCATGTTCCGGTAGTGCGGGTTGAGCACGGCCCCGCGGCGCAGCAGCACGGTGTCGGCGCCGAGCGCCATCATCACGCCGCCGGCGCCCGCCGGCCCGCCCACCGCGGTCACGACGAGCTGCGAGGTGCAGGTCAGCAGCTCGCGGCACACGTCGTTGATGGCGTTGATGGTGCGCCAGCTCTCCACCGTCGCGTCGGGCCGGCCCTCGGCGACGTTGAGGTGGATGCCGTTGGAGAAGATCTCGCCGCCCTCGAAGACCAGGACCTTCGTGTCCTGCGCGGCCGCGTGCCGGAGCGCGGCGGCGACCCGGTGGCCCTGGCCCGCGGACATCGCGCCGTTGTAGAGGTCGGCGCGCACCACGCCCACACAGCCGTCCGGCCCGACGCGCCGGTAGCTGATCTCGCGGTAACCGTCCGACGGGCCGGTCGGCCGCTCGAGCGACTCGGGCACCTCGTCGAGGACCCCGTCGAGAGCGCTGCCCAGCACCGTGGTCGCGGGCAGCTTGACCCCGCCCGGGACGCGGGCGTGCCCGATCCACACCGCCCCGTCGCCCGTCCGCACCAGGAGCGCGCCGTGCCGGCGCAGGGCGATCGATCCGGGCGCGCCCGGGGTCGCCGAGCCGCGGTGCGCGTCGAACACCGACAGTGCGACGCCGGCGATCTCCGAGCGCACGCCCGGCGCCCCGTCGCCCGCCCGCACCCGACGCAGGACGTGGTCCGTCGGGTCCTCCCAGGAGAAGGCCCGGTCGGTCTGCTTCATGGTCGGCCGGAGCCGCCCGATCACGGCGTCGCCGAACGACTCGACGGGCAGCGGGACGAACGCCGGGTCCTGCGCCTTGGCGACGACCTCACGGGCCAGCTCGACGGCCGCGTCGGCCACCGGTCCGTTGTAGACGGCGGACTTGCGGGGAGGCTCCGCGGGCATCGCGAAGGTCCGGGTGCCCCAGATCGGGCCGGCGTCCATCTCCTCGACGGCCTGCAGCGCCGTGACGCCCCAGACCGGCTCCGCGTCCGTGACCGCCCAGTCGATCGACGACGGGCCGCGGTCGCCCAGCGGGCCCGGGTGGATCACCACGACGCGGTACCCCCGCCACACGTCCTCGGGCACCCGCTCCTTCAGGAACGGGCAGAGCACCAGCTCGGGTCGCGTGGTCTCGACGGCCTTGCGGATGGTGGCCTCGTCGTGGGCCAGTCGCACGTCGAGGTGGTGCCCGTCCTCGCGGAGCTCCGTCCAGACGCGCTGGGTCAGCCCGTTGTAGGACGAACAGAGCAGCAGGATTCTCACGTACTTCTCCGGGATGATCGACCAGTGGGGGAGCACTGCCGACCGGGCGCGACGCTGCGCCGCGGTCACCACGAACGCGCGCGGGGTGCTCCCGGTGCTGCACGTGGACCGCGAGGCACGTTACCTCGATCGTGACGGTGATCGACTGGGCCGAACGGTCCAGAAGATCGACTCCGGCCGGAGGTACCCGACTGCGGGGCGGGAACGTCGTCGCAGGTGGTCATGGGTGTGGCGCGCTCCCGCTTCCGCACGTCGACACGCCGAAGTGGGCGCGGTGCGTCGCCGAGCGGTCACCTCGGGTGGCTCGGTCGCTGCTCCCACAGGGTGAATTTCTCGCGCTCCGGCGTCGGGCGACCACGCGGGGTCGTCGTCGCGCCGATCCGGCTCGGCACGCGTCCGAAGGGCCTATCGCCCGCCTCCGCGGGCTCACAGCAACTGCGGCCCAACGAGCGTCCCGGGCGATCTCTCGCCGAATGAGCCTCTTTCGCGGCGAGTGGTCGGCAGCCTGAGCCCGGCGGTCGCAACGGCCCCGGACACGGCACGGCACTGTGCCGAACGGGTGTGCCCCGTGCACCGCCGACAGGGGCGAAAGGCCTCCGTTCCGCGCCGATCGGCAGTCTCCACGGCTGTGGATCATGAACTTCCACCCGATCGAGTCATGCCCGAGACACGCTCCGTGTACCTTCCGCCGTCGACGCGTGCATAGTCCACCGGGGCCCCGACCCGATCGGACGACCGCCCGGCCGGGGCCTGGCCGAGAGTGAGTGGCCCGCCGGTGGTGCGCGCGCCGAGCCGGACGAATGCGACCGAGAGGGTGGCCGACCGAATGACGAGGCTGCTGGACTGGCTGCCACGCGGCAACACGCTCGACGAGGCGTCGTTCCGCAGGCGCCACCGACTGCTGCAGTGGATCCTGGCCGCGCACGTCCCCGTGCTGTTCCTGTTCGGGTTGTTCCTCGACAACCCGATGGGCCTGGTGCTCGGGGCCGGTATCGCCCCCGTCGTCGTGCTGCTGCTGGCCGGGCACTTCGTGCCGGCGAAGCGCGTCGCGGCGTCGTGCGTCAGCGCCGGGCTGGTGTGGTGCTCGATCACGCTCGTGGCCGTCACGCACGGCACGATCGAGTCGCACTTCCACTTCTTCATCATCATCGGCTTCATCGCCCTCTACCAGGACTGGGTGCCGTTCCTCTGGAACATCCTGCTCACCGGGGTGTCGCACGGCATCGGGACGCTCTTCTGGCCGACGCTGATCTTCAACCACCCCGATGCGCAGCGTGAACCGTGGGTGTGGGCCGGCATCCACTCCGGCGCCGTGCTCTGCGCGTGCGTCGGCATGGTGATCTTCTGGCGGATCACGGAGGACGAGCAGCACGAGAAGGAGGAGCTCGGCCGCGAGCTCGTCCGCGCCGACGCCGAGATCGGCCGCCGGCAGTTCACCTCGGACATGCTCGTCAACCTGGCCCGGCGCAACCAGTCGATGCTCTACCGGCAGCTGGACATCATCAACCAGCTCGAGGAGAAGGAGCGGGACCCCGACGCGCTCGCCGAGCTGTTCAAGCTCGACCACCTCGCCACCCGCGTCCGGCGCAACGCCGAGAGTCTGCTCGTCCTCTCCGGCGAGCAGCCGCCCCGCGTGTGGTCGGCGCCGGTCTCCATGCGCGACGTCGTGCGCGCCGCGATCGCCGAGACCGAGGACCTCGAGCGGGTGGAGTTCTCCGTCGACGACCGGATCGCGGTCACGGGCCACAGTGTCGCCGACCTGACCCACCTGCTCGCCGAGCTCACCGAGAACGCCGTCCGGTTCTCCCCGCCGGACACCGCCGTCACGATCCGCAGCCGCCCGCAGCGCGCCGATATCGGCGGTCAGGTCCTCACGATCGAGGACTGGGGCGTCGGCATGCCCGACGACGAGCTGGCCGCGGCCAACGACATGCTCATCCGCCCGCGCGAGGTCGACCTGTCGGTGTCGCAGCGGCTCGGCTTCCACGTGGTCGCGCGCCTCGCCGCGCGGCACGGCATCGAGGTGTCGCTGTCGACCACGCCGGGCTCCGGGCTGACGGCCGTCGTCATCCTCCCCGCGGCGCTGTTCGTGTCCGACCCGCAGGCCGGTCCGCACGCCGGAATCGGCAGCGGGCCGGAGCAGACGCGGCGCGCCGCCGCCGTCCACGAGCACACCCCGTCGGAGCACGCCCGCAGCGCCCAGGCCACCGCGACCACCGAACGCAGTCCGCTCCCCGGTCTCGCGGCCGCGACCGCCCCGGCCTGGACCCCGCCGTCCCCGTCGCCGTCCCCGTCGAGCTCGCCGGCTCCCACGCCGTCGACACCGGACCGGCCGGTCCCGGCCACCCGCCGCGGCACCCCGGCCACGCCGGTCTCGTCGCCGGCCACCCCGGCGGCGCTGCCGATCAGCCGGCCCGCCCCGATCCCGGCCGGGCAGGGCGGCAACTGGTCGGGCTGGTGGGACCCGGCACCCGCCGACCGCGCCCCCGGCCGTTCCGTGGAGGACCGGCCCGGCGGCAACGGCGACGGCCACGCCGCGAACGGCCGCAACGGCTCGACCGGCCTCGCTCCCCACCGCAACGGGCACGACGGCAACGGGCACGACGGCAACGGGTACGGCGGCAACGGGTACGGCGGCAACGGGTACGACGGCAACGGGTACGACGGGAACGGGCACAACGGCACCGGGCACAGCGGCGAGGCGCGCAACGGGCACGCCCTCCTCGGGGGCGACGGCGCCGTGGCCGCCGGCGGCCCGGCGACCGTGGGGCGCGTGCAGGTGAACGGCACCGACGGGCACACCGGCAACGGCCACACGAACGGCACCCGCCTCACCCCGGCAGGCGCCGACGGTCGGGCCACCGACCGCCCGGACCGCACCACCGACCCGGACCGCACCACCGACCGCCCGGACCGTGCCGACACCGGCGACCGCGCCGGCGACCGCGCCGACGGCCGCGCGGACGGCACCGTCGGCCGGTCCGGCGACGCCGACGCCCCGGACACCGCCCGGGTCCCGATCCCGACCCCGCGGCCGGCCCCGGCCGAGAGCTCGCGGCCACCGGCCACCGGCTCCAGCGGGCTGCGGCGGCGGGTCCCGCAGGCGTCGCTCGCCCCCGAGCTGCGCGGCGGCTCGGCCGAGCCCGCCACCCCGACGGCGCCGGCCGCCCCGGCCGCGCCCAACGCCGGTGCCGCCCAGGCACTGTCCCGTTACCAGGCCAGCCGGCAGGCCGCCCAGGCCGTCGCCGACCAGGTCCTCGACGGGGCGCACGACCAGCACATCACCGACAGGAGGACCCACCCGTGAGCACATCGACCGGCCGGCTGGACTGGCTGCTCGTGGAGTTCACCCGGGACGTCCCGGGCGTCGTCAACGCCGTCGTCGTCTCCGGCGACGGGCTGCGCCTGGCCTCCTCGCCCGGTGTCGGCGAGGCCCTGGGCGACCAGCTGTCGGCCGCGGCCTCCGGCCTCGTGAGCCTGGCCAACGGGACCGCCCAGCTGCTGGGCTCCGGCGCGGTGAGCCAGACCATCCTCGAGATGGAGGGCGGCTACCTCTTCGTCACCGCGGTCAGCCGCGGCGCGACGCTCGCCGTGCACGCGGAGCGGGCGTGCGACATCGGCATGATCGGCTACGAGATGACCCTGCTGGCGTCGCGGGTCGGCCACGCGCTGACCCCGGCGCCACGGACACCGGCGGGCCGCTGAGGTGCGCGACGGGACGGCGGACGACCAGGCCCCGAGACGGGGCGGCCGGGTCGTCCCGGTCTACGCGGTCACCGGCGGGCGGACCCGCTCGGCCGGCAAGGAGCTGCCCGTCGAGGCGCTCGTGACGGTCACCCACTCGGGTCGGCACGCGGCCGACCTGCAGCTGGAGTACCGGACGATCCTCGGCCTGGCCGCGGCCCCGGTCTCGCTGGTCGAGATCGGCGCCGCCCTGCAGGTGCCGGTGGGCGTGGCCCGGGTGCTCGTCGGCGACCTCGCCGACGCCGGCTACGTGGCGGTGCACCTGCCGCAGGTCGGGGGCGACGGCGCCCCCGGCCCCGAGATCCTGGAGAGACTGTTGGAGGGGCTTCGTGCGCGATCGGGGTGAGCTCTACCCGCTGAAGATCCTCGTGGCCGGTGGCTTCGGGGTGGGCAAGACGACCTTCGTGCGGTCGATGTCGGAGATCCCGCCGCTGCTCACCGAGCAGGCGATGACCGCCGCGTCGGTCGGCGTCGACGACACCGTCGCGGTGCCGGACAAGACCACGACGACGGTCGCGATGGACTTCGGCCGGATCACGGTCGACGAGTCGCTGATCCTGTACCTGTTCGGCACGCCCGGGCAATCCCGCTTCTGGTTCATGTGGGACGAGCTTGCGCGCGGTTCGGTCGGCGCCGTCGTCCTGGTCGACCTGCGCCGGGTCGACGAGTGCTTCCCGGCCATCGACTACTTCGAGGACCGGCGGATCCCGTACGTCATCGGGGTCAACCGGTTCCCGGGGTCGGACGCGCACAGCGAGGCCGACGTGCGCGACGCGCTCGCGCTGGCACCGGAGACCCCGGTGCTGTGGATGGACGCCCGCGAGGCCGACTCGAGTCTCCGGTCGCTGGTGGCGCTGGTCGAGCACGCGCTGTCGCGCACGGCCGTCGCGGGCTGATGCGCCGGGGTCCTCCGGCGCGCGTCTTCGGGACACGGACCCCGCTCCTCGGCGAAAGGGCTCCCACCCTCTCGGGTGGGGGCCCGTCGTCGTTCTCGGGTCCGGGTGGGAGCGAGGGTCAGCGGGGCAGCACCGAGGCGCGCCAGGCGCCCGGGCCGGCCTCGAGCGGGCGGCGCAGCCGGTCCGCCGGGTTCGACCACAGGTCGCGCGCCTTCGGGGGCGGCGTGTCGCCGCCGCTCGCCGCGGCCGCGAGAACCACGGTCAGCGCCGCCAGCTCCTCGGGCGTCGGGTCGCCCTTGACGACCCGGAAGAGCGCGCGGCGCTCCTCCGGGGTCTTCTCGTCCGTCTCGTCCGTCTCGTCCGCGCCGTCCACCGAGTCCTCCACGCCGCCGCTCACAGCGGGATGTTGCCGTGCTTGCGGGCCGGGCCCTGCTCCCGCTTCGTCGCCAGCATGCGCAGCGAGCGGCCCACGTACCCGCGGGTGTGCGAGGGCGGGACCACCGCGTCGATGTACCCGCGGTCGGCGGCGATGTAGGGGTTGGCGAGGGTGTCCTCGTACTCCTGCTGCAGCTCGGCGCGCTTGGCGGCGAGCTCGTCGCCCTCCAGGCCCTTGAGCTCCTTGCGGTACAGGATGTTCACCGCACCGGAGGCGCCGGTGACCGCGATCTGGGCCGTGGGCCAGGCGATGTTGACGTCGGCGCCGAGGTGCTTGGAGCCCATGACGTCGTACGCGCCGCCGTAGGCCTTGCGGACGATCACCGTGACCTTGGGGACGGTCGCCTCGGCGTAGGCGTAGATCAGCTTCGCGCCGCGGCGGATGATGCCGTTCCACTCCTGGTCGGTGCCCGGCAGGAAGCCCGGGACGTCGACGAAGGTGAGGATCGGGATGTTGAAGGCGTCGCAGGTCCGCACGAAGCGGGCGGCCTTCTCGGAGGCGTCGATGTCGAGGCAGCCGGCGAACTGGGTGGGCTGGTTGGCCACGATCCCGACCGAGCGGCCCTCGACGCGGGCGAAACCGACCACGATGTTCGGCGCCCACAGCTCCTGGACCTCGAGGAACTCACCCTCGTCGACCACCCGGTTGATGACCTCGCGGATGTCGTAGGGCGTGTTCGCCGAGTCCGGGACCAGCTCGTCGAGCCCGCGGTCGGTGTCGGTGATGCCGTCCTCGATCGAGCCCGCGGTGGGCTCCGGCGCCGGGTAGGTCGGCGGCTCGGACAGGTTGTTCGACGGCAGGAAGGAGAGCAGCTCCTTGACGTAGTCGATCGCGTCCTGCTCGTCCGAGCCGAGGTAGTGCGCCACACCGGACTTGGAGTTGTGCGCCCGGCCGCCGCCGAGCTCCTCCATGTCGACGTCCTCGCCGGTGACCGTCTTGATGACGTCCGGGCCGGTGATGAACATGTGGCTGGTCTCGTCGACCATCACGGTGAAGTCGGTGAGTGCGGGGGAGTACACCGCGCCGCCCGCCGACGGACCCATGATCAGCGAGATCTGCGGGACCACGCCGGAGGCGCGGACGTTGCGGACGAAGATCTCACCGTAGAGGCCGAGGGCGACCACGCCCTCCTGGATGCGGGCGCCGCCGCCGTCGTTGATGCCGATGACCGGGCAGCCGATCTTGGCGGCCACGTCCATGACCTTGACGATCTTCTCGCCGTAGACCTCGCCGAGCGAGCCGCCGAACACCGTGGCGTCCTGGCTGAACACGGCGACCGGCCGGCCGTCGATCGTGCCGGTGCCGGTGACGACGCCGTCGCCGAACGGGCGCTTCTCCTGCATCCCGAAGTTGGTCGAACGGTGCCGCACCAGGGCGTCGAGCTCGACGAACGAGCCGGGGTCGAGCAGCTGGTCGATCCGCTCCCGGGCGGTCTGCCGGCCCTTGGCGTGCTGGCGCTCCGCCGCCGCCTCCGAGGGCAGGGCCTCGGTGTACCGCTTGTACAGGTCGGCCAGCTTGCCGGCCGTCGTGTGCACGTCCGGCTCGACGTCCGGGGCGTTCGACGGGTCCCCCATCGGCTCCGTTGCAGCGCTCATGGCTGCGGAGCCTAACCCGGCGGTAACGCGCCCGGGCCGCCCGGCGGAGCGGTCTGCGTCACGTTCCCGCCGGTCACCCGGGTGACGTCCGGTGACGCTGGTCGCTCGCTCGGCGCGCCGCTCGGCGCACCGGACGCGCCTGCCGCACCGCCGAGCGCCTTCACCGCCCCTCGCGACGGGAACGACGGGCCGGGCGGAGATAGGTTCCGGCGGTGAGCACCCCCGCGCCGCAGCCCTTCGACGAGCACGCGCTGCGACACGCCCTGCTCGGCCCCGCCGGCCGCTGGGCCCGGCTCGACGTCGTCGAGGAGACCGGGTCCACCAATGCCGACCTGATGGCCGAGGCCCTCGCCGGCGCCCCCGACGGCTCGGTGCTGGTCACCGAGCACCAGACCAAGGGTCGCGGCCGCCTCGACCGCACCTGGGAGGCGCCCCGCGGGTCGGGGATCGCCGTGAGCGTGCTCTGGCGGCCCGAGGGCATCCCGGCCGAGCGGCTCGGCTGGCTGCCGATGCTCGCGGGCGTCGCGCTGCTCGACGCGATCCGCGCCGTCGCGCCCGACGTCGCGGCCGGCCTCAAGTGGCCCAACGACCTGCTGCTGGGCACGGACCGCCGCAAGGGCGCCGGGATCCTCGCCGAGATGACGCCCGTGTCCGGTGGCGGCCCCGGCGTCGTGCTCGGCATGGGGATCAACGTCGACGCCCCGGCCGGGACGCTGCCGCCGACGGCCACCTCGCTGGCGGCCGAGGGCGCCCCGGTGGACCGCTCGGAGCTGCTCGTCACGCTGCTGCGGAACCTCGCCGAGCGGGAGTCCGCCTGGCGTGCCGCCGCCGGCGACGCCGACGAGTCCGGCCTGCGCGCCGACTACCGCGCCGGCTGCCTGTCGCTCGGCTCCGAGGTGCGGGTCGAGCTGCCCGGCGGCACGGCGCTGGTCGGGATGGCCGAGGACGTCGACCCGCAGGGCCACCTGCTGGTCCTCGAGGCCGACGGGCACCGCCGCGCGATCGCGGCGGGCGACATCGTGCACCTGCGACCGGCGGACCGTCCCGACGCGTGATCACCCCGGATACGGTGGGTGCGTGGCCTATCCGGACGAGCTGCTGGTCGAGGGCGAGCGGGTGGTGCTCCACACTCGGCCGCACTGGAAGATGCTGGTGCTCCCGGTGCTGGTGTTCCTCGTGGTGGTCGCCGCGGCGTCGTTCCTCGCGGCGCTGGTGAGCGCGCAGGGCTGGGCGCCGGTCGCCCGGGTCGCGCTCGCGGTCGTCGGTGTGGTGCTGGTAGGCCGGTTCACCGTGCTGCCCTTCGTCCGCTGGCGGACCACGCACTTCGTCGTCACCACCCGTCGGGTGCTCGTCCGCGAGGGCGTGCTCTCCCGCAGCGGCATGGACATCCCGATGTCGCGGATCAACACCGTGCAGTTCCGGCACACGGCCGTGGAGCGCATGCTGGGGTGCGGGACGCTCGTCATCGAGTCGGCCTCCGACGAGCCGCTGGAGTTCACGGACGTCCCCGCCGTCGAGAAGGTGCATTCGCTGCTCTACCAGGAGGTCGCCGACGATGCCTGAGCTGCCCATGACCGTGCCCACCGCGGGGCTGCCCGCGCACGTGACGATCTACGAGGTCGGTGCGCGGGACGGGCTGCAGAACGAGAAGGCCGTCGTGCCGGTCGAGGTGAAGGCCGAGTTCCTGTCCCGGCTCGCCGACGCCGGCCTGACCACCCTCGAGGCCACCAGCTTCGTGCACCCCAAGTGGGTGCCGCAGCTGGCCGACGCCGCCGAGCTGCTGGAACGGCTCGAGCGCCGCCCCGGCGTCGACTACCCGGTCCTGGTGCCCAACGACCGCGGGCTGGACCGCGCGATCGAGGCCGGCGTGGACCACGTCGCGGTGTTCGCCAGCGCCACCGAGACCTTCGCGGCCAAGAACCTCAACCGAACCCTCGACTCGCAGTTCGACATGTTCGAGCCGACCGTGAAGCGGGCCCTGGACCACGGCATGCGGGTGCGCGCGTACGTCTCCATGGCCTTCGGCGACCCGTGGGAGGGCGCGGTCGAGCCCGCGAAGGTCGCGACCGTCGGCCGGCGGCTGGTGGAGATGGGCTGCTGGCAGCTCTCGCTGGGCGACACCATCGGCACCGGCACGCCCGGGCACGCCGAGGCCGTGATCGACGCCTGCGTGGCCGGCGCCGTGCCCGTCGACACGATCGCGGTGCACTTCCACGACACCTACGGCCAGGCGCTGGCCAACACGCTCGCCGCCCTGCGCCGCGGCGTCACCACCGTCGACGCCTCCACGGGCGGGCTCGGCGGCTGCCCGTACGCGAAGTCCGCCACCGGCAACCTCGCCACCGAGGACCTCGTGTGGATGCTGGACGGGCTGGGCATCAGGCACGGCGCCAACCTGGACGCCCTGGTGGAGACCAGCGTGTGGATGGCGGGGAAGCTCGGCCGCCCCTCGCCCTCGCGCGTGGTGAAGGCGCTCTCGGGAGCCTGAGCCCTGGGGACAACTCCTCGCGGCGCGGCAGACGGTCGTCCTGCGGGACGGCGACCCGGACGACGTCCGGTTCGACCCGGCGGAGGTCGCGCTCGCCGTGGAGATCATCGCGCCGGGCAGTCGCAAACCTCGACCTGCGCCTCAAGGCGTACGAGTACGCCGAGGCCGGGATCCCGCAGTACTGGGTCGTCGACCTCGACCCGCCGGCCCCGACGCTCACGGTGTTCGCGCTCGGCGTCCCGGGCGAGGGCTACGTGGAGCGGCCGGCGGTCGCCGGCGAGCTGCGCGCCACGGTCACGCTCGACGCGCCGGTCGAGCTGACCGTGGACGTCGCGGCCCTGGCGTAGCTACGGGCGGGCGTGCTCGCGGGAGCCGAACATCCCGGTGAAGCGGCCGCGGTAGACCACGTCCTCGCTGTCCGCGGCACCCCGGCGCATCCAGGCCCGCAGGGTGACCAGGCCCATCCACGGCTTCGACGACGAGCGCCGTGCCTCGAGGATCTCGAGCGAGGCGAACAACCGGTCGCCCGCGAAGACCGGTGCGGGCCAGGCGATCTCGTCGCCGCCCGGCGAGCCGAGCGCGGTGGAGCGCAGCAGCAGCCCGTCGGCGTAGAGCCGCATCCACAGGCCCGCGGTGAACCAGCCCGAGGCGGCGAGCTGCCCGAAGATCGACTCCTTGCCGGCCGCCTCGTCGAGGTGGAACGGCTGCGGGTCGAAGCGGCGGGCGAACTCGACCATCTCGTCGTGGTCGACGGTCACGGCACCGAGGTCGAAGACCCGGCCCGGCGTGAGGTCCTCGAAGGCGATCTCGGGAGCATCCGGCATGAACGAACGTTAACCCGCGGCGGGACCGGACCCCGCGCCGAGGAGGCGCACGGCGGCGTCGTGCAGCAGGCCGTTGGAGGCGATCCCGTTGCCGCCCGCGAAGCCCGGCCGCCCGGCGAGGTCGGTGAGCCGCCCGCCCGCCTCCTCGAGGATCGGCTGGACCGCGGCGAGGTCCCAGGCGTTGGCCTCGGGCTCCACGGCCAGGTCGAGCACGCCCTCGGCGACGAGACAATGCTGCCAGAAGTCGCCGAAGGCCCGGGTCTCCCAGCAGGCGTCGGTGAGCGCGAGCCAGGCGTCGAGCAGGCCGTGCTCGCGGAAGGTGTTGAGGTCGGTGGTGGAGACGTAGCAGTCGCCCAGCTCGGCCACTCCCGTCACCGAGATCCGCCGCGCCTCCCCGCCCGGGCGGTCGCTGGTCCACGCGCCGTGGCCGACGGCGCCCCACCAGCGCCGGCCCAGCGCGGGCGCGCTGACCACGCCCACCATCGGCCGCCCGTGCTCGGTCAGCGCGATCAGCGAGGCCCAGACCGGCATGCCGCGGGAGAAGTTCTTGGTGCCGTCGATCGGGTCGAGCACCCAGCCGCGCCCGCTCGGCGGCAGCGCGTCGAGCGAGCCGCCGCGCTCCTCGCCGAGCACGGCGTCGCCCGGCCGCTGTCCGCCGAGCGCGGCGCGCAGGGCGTCCTCGGCGGCGGTGTCGGCGTCGGTCACCGGTGTGCGGTCCGGCTTGCGCGTGACCCGGAGGTCGGCGGCGCGGAAGCGCGGCAGGGTGATCGCGTCGGCGATGTCGGCGAGCTGGAGCGCGAGGGCGAGATCGGCCCGCGTGTCCGAATCGGGTCCGGTGGAGGTCACGGGCGGGGAGCATGCCACGCGTGCCACACACGGACGGGCCTAAGCTCTGCGGACGTGACCACCGTCCTGTTGGCGGAGGACGACGCCGCGATCGCGGAGCCGCTCTCCCGAGCCCTGCAACGCGAGGGCTACGAGGTGGACGTCGCCGCCGACGGCACCTCCGCGCTGGAGACCGTCCGGCAGGGGCACGTCGACCTGCTGGTCCTCGACCTCGGCCTGCCCGGGATGGACGGGCTCGAGGTCTGCCGCCGGCTGCGCCCGGACTTCCCCGACCTGCCGGTGCTGATGCTCACCGCGCGGACGGACGAGGTCGACTTCGTCGTCGGCCTCGACGCGGGCGCCGACGACTACGTCGGCAAGCCCTTCCGCCTCGCCGAGCTGCTCGCCCGCGTCCGCGCGCTGCTGCGCCGGCTCACCCCGGAGACCGTCGAGGTCGGCGGGGTCCGGATGGAGCTCTCCGGCCGCCGCGTCCTGGTCGACGGCGAGGAGGTCGGCCTGGCGAACAAGGAGTTCGAGCTGCTGCGCGTGCTCCTGCTGCGTGCCGGGCAGGTCGTGACCCGCGAGGAGATCCTGCGGGAGGTGTGGAACGACCCCGACATGAAGACGTCGAAGACGCTGGACATGCACATGTCGTGGCTGCGCCGCAAGATCGGCGGCGAGCGCCGCATCGCGACGGTGCGCGGCGTCGGGTTCCGCTTCAACCACGGCTGACCCCGCGTGCGCCGGCGGATCCTGCTCTCGACCCTGTTCGTCGTCGCGGTGACGGCGCTGGTCCTGGGCGGTCCGCTGGCGTTCACCACCTGGCGGCTGGTCGACGACTTCACCCGCGCCGAGCTCATCCAGCGGCTCGAGCAGATCGACGACCGGCTCGACGACAAGCTGCCCGGCGCCCCGCTCGACTCGTCCGCGATCGCGCTCGCGGTGCCGTCCGGCGGAGAGCTCGTGGTCGACGTCCCGGGCATGCCGGCGCAGCGGGTGGGCGCGCTCGCGAGCCCCGACATCCTGTCCGAGTCGCTGCCGTTCGGGCCGGGCGGCACGATCACGCTCTCCGAGCCGATCTCGGTGATGCGCACCCAACAGGTGCAGGTGACCGTGATCGTGATCCTCCTGGTGGTGCTGTCCGTGGGCACGGGCGCGGTGGTCGCCACCGTCACCGCCCGGCGTCTGGCCGGGCCCCTGCTCGACGTCGCCGACCGGGCCGCGCGGCTCGGTGCCGGCGACTTCCGCCGCGCCCCGGACCGGCACGGCATCCCCGAGCTGGACCGGGTGTCCGACGTGCTGGACACCTCCGCCGGCGCCCTGGCCGACCTCGTGCAGCGCGAGCGCGCTCTGGTCGGCGACGTCTCGCACCAGCTGCGCAGCCGGATCACCGCCCTCACCCTGCGCCTCGACGAGCTCTCCACCCACCCCGACCCCAGCGCCCGCCGGGAGGCCCTCGCCGCCCTCGAGCAGACCGAGAAGCTCTCCGAGGTGCTCGACGAGCTGCTGGAGGCCGCCCGCGCCGCGCGTGCCGCGGGGGCCGAGCCGATGGACCTGCGCTCGGGCCTCTCCGAGGTGGCCGACGAGTGGCGGCCCGCGCTCGAGTCCGCCGGGCGGCGGCTCAAGCTGCGGGTGCCGGACGGGCTGCTCGCCCGCGTCACACCCGCCCGGATCCGCGAGGCGGTGGGTGCGCTGGTCGACAACGCTCTGCACCACGGCGGCGGCACCGTGACGATCTCGGCGCGCGAGGGCACGAACGCCCTGGTCGTGGAGGTGAGCGACACCGGGGCCGGGATTCCGGAGGAGCTGGTTCCGCACGTGTTCGACCGGGGGGTCTCCGTGCAGTCGTCGACCGGGCTGGGGCTGGCCCTGGCCCGCGCGCTGGTCGAGGCCGACGGCGGGCGGCTGGAGCTCTCCCGGGCCCGCCCGCCGACCTTCACGATCTTCCTCCCCGCCGCCCGCGCCGACGACGTCGTCGGCCCGCCCCGCCCCACCGGCACCCCGCGGTAGCGCGAGCCGCCGCAGCGGCACGTCCTGGGCCACACCGCCGCTCCCGGCGCCGGGCCACTGAACGCCCGCTCGGTACGGTGCGGGCATGGAGCGGACGGTCGAGGTGGGCGACGGGGTGCGGCTGCGGGTCACCGAGGAGGGCTCGGGACGGCCGGTGATCCTGGCGCACGGCTTCCCGGAGCTGGCGTACTCCTGGCGGCACCAGCTCCCGGCGCTCGCGGCCGAGGGCTACCACGCGGTGGCGCCGGACCAGCGTGGGTACGGCGGTTCGTCGCGGCCCGAACGGGTCGAGGACTACGACATCCACCGGCTGACCGGCGACCTCGTCGCGCTGCTCGACGACCTCGGCGAGGAGCGCGCCGTGTTCGTGGGGCACGACTGGGGCGCGATGGTCGTGTGGAACCTCGCGGTGCTGCACCCGGAGCGGGTCGCGGGCGTGTGCGGGATGAGCGTGCCGTTCGTGCCCCGCGCGCAACGGCCGCCGACCGAGATCTGGAGGGAGAAGCTGGCCGGGAAGTTCTTCTACATCCTGCACTTCCAGCAGCCCGGCGTCGCCGACGCGGAGATGGCGAAGGACCCGGCCCGCACGATGCGGGGCATGCTCAGCGGGCTGGTCGCCGGCGACGGGACGAGCCTGATCGGGCCGGACGACGGCCGCGGCGTCGTCGAGCGGCTGCCGCAGCCGGACTCCCTGCCGGGCTGGCTCACCCGGACGGAGCTCGATCACTACACCGCGGAGTTCGCCCGCACCGGGTTCACCGGCGGGATCAACTGGTACCGCAACTTCGACCGCAACTGGGAGCGCACCGCCGAGCTCGCGGGGGCGCACGTCACGGCGCCGAGCTTCTTCGTCGCGGGCGCCGCGGACCCCGTGCTGTGGATGACGCCGCCGGACCGGCAGGCGGAGTACCTCGACGACCTGCGCGGACAGGTACTGGTCGAGGGCGCGGGGCACTGGGTGCAGCAGGAGCGCCCGGCGGAGGTGAACGCCGCACTGCTGGGCTTCCTGCGCGCGATCGGCTGGTGAGCCGGGCTACTGACCCAGCTCCTCGATGTGCTCGGGGACGGTGACCTGGCGGCGCACGTTCTCGTCGGGGAACACGAACCGGCGGAAGGCCCACCAGCGGAACGCCATGCCGACGAGCGTGCCGAGGATCTGGCCGCTGACGAAGTCCGCGACCTCCTGGACGACCAGCGACACCTCCGGCACCTGCAGGTGGAACAGGTAGCGCGAGGCGGCGAGGGGAGCGGTGTAGACGGCGACGCCGATCCCGCTCACGAGGAAGAACAGCAGCGCCTCGTGGTGGCGCTCACGCCCGCCGCGGGTCCGGAACGACCACTCGCGGTTCATGACGTAGGACACGATCGTGGCGATGAGGACCGCGAGGATCTTCGCCGTGATCGGCTTGGTGTCGAGCACGGTGGTCTTCAGCACGAGGAAGACCGCAGTGTCGATCACCCACGTCGCCCCGCCGACGACCGCGAACTTCAACAGTTCCCGGTACCTGATGGCGATGCCGCGGTAGGGCTCGGGGATGCGCGCCAGCGTCGTCTCGACCAGGGACACTCGATCGATCGTGCCAGAACGCCGCAGCGCACCGGCGTCCGGCCCGGCTCCGCCGCGTGTCGGTGGGTAGGCTCCTCCGACCGTGAGCACCTCAGCACCGCGCCGGGACTTCCCCGTCGTCGGGATGGTCGGCGGGGGCCAGCTGGCCCGGATGACGCACCAGGCCGCGATCGGGCTGGGCCAGTCGCTGCGGGTCCTGGCGGTCAAGCCGGACGAGCCCGCGCCCCTGGTCGCGCCGGACGTCGTGCCCGGTGGGGCGGACGACCTGGGCGCCCTCGAGGCGCTGGCCGTCGGCTGCGACGCGGTGACCTTCGACCACGAGGGCGTGCCGCAGGAGCACCTGCGGGCGCTCGTCGCGAAGGGCGTGCCGGTCCGGCCGCACCCCGACGCCCTGCTGCACGCGCAGGACAAGCTCGTCATGCGCCGCCGGCTGTCGGCGATGGGGCTCCCGGTGCCGGCCTTCGCCGAGATCACCGACCCCGAGCAGGTCGACGAGTTCGCGGCCCAGCACGGCTGGCCCGTCGTCCTCAAGGCCGCCCGCGGCGGGTACGACGGCCGCGGCGTCTGGTTCCTCCGCGCCGCCGACCCGGATCTCGTCCGCGAACTGCTCGCCGCCGGCACCCCGCTGCTGGCCGAGGAGGCCGTGACGATGCGCCGCGAGCTGGCCGCGCAGGTCGCGCGGTCGCCGTTCGGGCAGGCCGCGGCGTGGCCCGTCGTCGAGACGGTGCAGGAGGCCGGCCAGTGCGTCGAGGTCCTCGCGCCCGCGCCGGACCTGCCCGAGGAGCGCGCGCTCGAGGCCCAGGCGCTCGCCCTGCGGATCGCGCAGGAGCTCGACGTGACCGGGCTGCTCGCCGTCGAGCTCTTCGAGACCGACTCCGGGCTGGTGGTCAACGAGCTCGCGATGCGCCCGCACAACTCCGGGCACTGGACGATCGAGGGCGCCCGGACCTCGCAGTTCGAGCAGCACCTGCGCGCGGTCCTCGACTACCCGCTGGGGACGACCACGATGACCGCACCGGTCGTCGTCATGGCCAACGTGCTGGGCGCGGACGTCACGCCGGAGATGAGCGTCGACGAGCGCATCCACCACCTCTTCGCGCGGTTCCCCGACGTCAAGGTCCACCTCTACGGCAAGGGCGAGCGGCCGCTGCGCAAGGTCGGGCACGTCAACGTCCTGGGCAGCGACCTCGCGGAGACGCGGCGCAAGGCCGTCCTCGCGGCGCACTGGTTGTCCACCGCGACGTGGGACGACGGCTGGTCGGTGCACGAGGGCACCCCCGCGGAGGTCCCCACCGAGACGGGAGCGCGGCTGTGAGCGCACGCGTCGGCGTGATCATGGGCAGCGACTCGGACTGGCCGGTGATGGAGGCCGCCGGGGCGGCGCTCGCCGAGTTCGACGTGGCGTACGAGGTCGGCGTGTACTCCGCCCACCGCACCCCGCAGCGGATGCTCGACTACGCGCGCGACGCCGCGGGCCGCGGGATCCAGGTGATCATCGCCGGGGCGGGCGGGGCGGCCCACCTGCCCGGGATGGTCGCCGCCGCGACCCCGCTTCCGGTGATCGGCGTGCCCGTGCCGCTCAAGGTGCTCGACGGCCTGGACTCGCTGCTGTCGATCGTGCAGATGCCGGCCGGGGTGCCGGTCGCGACCGTCGCCGTGGGCAACGCGCGCAACGCGGGCCTGCTCGCCGTGCGCATCCTCGCCGCGGCCGATCCCGCGCTGCGCGAGCGGATGGAGGCCTTCCAGTCCGCGCTCGAGGAGATGGTGCTGCAGAAGGACGCGGCGTTGCGCGACAAGGCGTCCGGGCAGGGGGCCTGATCACACTCGCCTAATTCGTGGCGCGAGCCCGCCCGCGGTCGTAGGGTGGCGGTACACGAGAAGGGAGGTGGTCCGACGTTGATTAGCGACAGGACACGTGAGGTGGCTGCCCGCTAGGCACCAACAGGACGTCTTCCTGACGGCCAGTGGAAGCCGGTAGGTGCCGGCGAATCCCAGGCAGTCACCGGTGGTCCCCGGGCCCGAGCCCAGTCCAGCTCGGCGTGCGCTCCCCGCTCCGACGGGGTGCGGCCCGGGGATCACCCATGTCCGGGGTCGTTCCGGGCGAAGTACGGACCCGTGCGGCCCGCCGGGAGCACGCCCGTCAGGCCCGGCGCTCCAGCGAGCGCGCGGCGCGCTCGAGCCGGCGCGCCACCTGCTCCAGGTCCGGTGCCTGCTCCAGCGGCAGCATGTCCGCGACCTTGCGGAAGTGGGCCCGGCAGGCCTCGGTGCCCTCGCTGGTCCCGCCGTCCGCCAACCACCGGCGCAGGGCCTGGTTGTGCGCGGCGACGACCGCCGCGCCCGTCACGGCCGCCCGCAGGTCCCCGTCCTCGACGCCGGCGAGCCGGGCGGCGAGCTCCTTGGTGAACAGCCGCCGGTAGCGGTGCACCATCGCGGCCTCCCGGTCGCGCAGCGCGGGCACCTCGTGGACCAGCGCGAACCGCTTGCGGGCTGTTCCGGGATCGGACAGGTAGAGGTCGAACACCGTCTCCCCGGCGCGCAGCACCACCGACAGCAGCGGCTCGGTGGGGTGCGCCGTCGCGAAGACCTCGGCGATCCGGGCGAGGCCGAGCTCGTGGTCGGGGGAGACCGCGTCCTCCTTGCCCTTGAAGTACCGGAAGAAGGTCCGGCGTCCGACGCCGGCCGAGGCTGCGATGTCGTCGACCGTCGTCTCGTCGTAGCCCTGCGCGGTGAACAGGTTCACCGCCGCCGTGACCAGGTCGCGGCGCACCTCGGCACGCCCCTCCGCCGAGCGGCCGCGGCGCGGAGTGACGCTGGACATGGCACGGAGGGTAGCAGGGACGTTGTTGAATGGCACGGAGTGCCGTTAGAGTGGGGCGCACCCGGACACACCGACGTGGGAGAAGAGATGCTGAACGCCGACTTCGACGCCTACCGGCTGAGCGAGGAGCACGAGGCGCTCCGCGACGCCGTGCGTGCGCTCGCCGAGAAGGAGATCGCGCCGCACGCCGCGGAGGTGGACGAGCTGGCGCGCTTCCCCCACGAGGCCAAGGACGCGCTGGTCAAGGCCGGTTTCCAGGCCGTGCACATCCCCGAGGAGTACGGCGGGCAGGGGGCGGACGAGCTGGCCGCCTGCATCGTGATCGAGGAGGTCGCGCGGGTCTGCGCGTCGTCGTCGCTCATCCCGGCGGTCAACGGCCTGGGCTCGGTCCCGATCCTGCTCTCGGCGTCGGACGACCTGAAGAAGCAGGTCCTGCCGTCGATCGCCTCGGGCGAGGCCATGATCAGCTACGCGCTCTCGGAGCGCGAGGCGGGCTCCGACGCCGCCTCGATGAGGACCCGCGCCCGCCGCGACGGCGACGACTGGGTCCTCAACGGCACCAAGTGCTGGATCACCAACGCCGGCGAGTCGACCTGGTACACCGTCATGGCCGTGACCGACCCGGAGAAGACGGCCAACGGCATCTCCGCGTTCGTCGTCCACAAGGACGACCCGGGCTTCGAGGTCGGCCCGAAGGAGCGCAAGCTCGGCATCGCCGGCTCGCCCACCCGCGAGATCTACTTCCAGGACTGCCGGATCCCCGGCGACCGGCTGATCGGCGCCGAGGGCACGGGCTTCAAGACCGCCCTCGCCACGCTCGACCACACCCGCCCGACGATCGGCGCGCAGGCCGTCGGCATCGCGCAGGGCGCGCTCGACCACGCGATCGCGTACGTCAAGGAGCGCAAGCAGTTCGGCAAGGCGATCGCCGACTTCCAGGGCGTGCAGTTCATGATCGCCGAGATGGCGATGAAGGTGGAGGCCGCGCGCCAGCTCGTCTACGTCGCCACCTCGCGCGCCGAGCGCGGCGAGAAGAACCTCGGCTTCATCTCCTCGGCGGCGAAGTGCCTCGCCTCGGACACCGCGATGCAGGTGACGACCGACGCGGTGCAGCTCTTCGGCGGCGCCGGCTTCACCAAGGACTTCCCGGTGGAGCGGATGATGCGCGACGCCAAGATCACGCAGATCTACGAGGGCACCAACCAGGTGCAGCGCATGGTGATGGCGCGCTCCCTGCTCCGCTGACCCGGCGCGCTGTGGAACCATAATGCGCGAAACCGGGGCTCCGATGCGCATTATGGTTCCATAGCGTTCAGGATCCGACGGCGTGAGCGCGTTATAGTTCCATAGTGCTCACAATCCTGCCCCGTGAGCGCGTTATGGTTCCATAGTGCTCAGAATCCGGTGCGCAGATACGCGTTATGGTTCCATAACGCTCGGAAATCGATGTCCTGAGCGCCCTATGGTTCCATAATGCATCAGAGGATGAAGCGGAAGAGTGGGGAGTCCGGCGGGATCCGCTCGATCTGCGGGGGCGCCGCCTCCATGCGCTCCAGCAGCGGTTCCAGGTCCGCCGGGTCGCCCAGCTCGATCCCGACGAGCGCGGGGCCGGTCTCCCGGTTGCTGCGCTTGACGTACTCGAAGAGCGTGATGTCGTCGTCGGGCCCGAGGACGTCGTCGAGGAAGCGGCGCAGCGCGCCCGGCTCCTGCGGGAACTCCACCAGGAAGTAGTGCTTGCGGCCCTCCCAGACGAGCGCCCGCTCGACGATGTCCGCGTAGCGGCTGACGTCGTTGTTGCCGCCGGAGAGCAGGCACACCGTGGTGGAGCCGCGCGGGATGTCCAGCTGGCCCAGCGCCGCCGGGGCGAGCGCGCCCGCGGGCTCGGCGATGATCCCGTCCGTCTGGTACAGCGCGAGCATCTCGACGCAGATGCGGCCCTCGTCGACGGCGTCGACGGCGATCGCCGCGTCGCGCACGATCGGGAAGGTGGTGTCGCCGACCCGACGCACCGCGGCGCCGTCGACGAACGGCTCGACCTCCGCCAGCGTCGTCGGCTCGCCCTTCGCCAGGGCCGCCGCCATGCTCGCGGCGCCGGCCGGCTCGACCCCGATCACCCGGACGTCCGGGTGTCGTTCGCGCAGGTAGGCGAGGGTTCCGGCGAGCAGTCCGCCGCCGCCGACCGGCACGATGACCTGGTCCGGCGGGTCCGCCAGCTGGCTCAGCACCTCGCGGGCGACCGTGCCCTGCCCGGCGACGGTGCGGGGATCGTCGAAGGCGGGGACGAGCGTGGCCCCGGTCTGCGCGGCGTCGGCCGCCGCGGCCGCGGCGGCGTCGTCGTACGTGTTGCCGACGACCACGACCTCCACGACCTTGCCGCCCAGCCGCGCGACCCGGTCCCGCTTCTGCCGCGGCGTGGTCCGGGGCAGGTAGACGCGGGCGGTGACGTGCAGCCGCGCGCACGCGAACGCGACGCCCTGCGCATGGTTCCCGGCCGACGCGCACACCACCCCGCGCTCGCGCTCCTCGGGCGACAGCTGCGCGACGAGGTTGTAGGCGCCGCGGATCTTGTAGGAGCGGACCGGTTGCAGGTCCTCGCGCTTGAGCCACACCTCGCCGCCGACGGCGTCGGACAGCCGTGCCGACAGCTGCAGCGGGCTCGGCCCGATCACCGCGCGCAACCGCCCGGCCGCCGCATCGACGTCGGAGGCGGTCACGCTCTGGGCGGGGGCGCTGGTCATCACCCCACCGTAGCCAGGCCACCGGCGGGGCTCGCGCCGAGCCCACACCCGCTCACAGGCGGGTGGTGCACTTCTCCGTCTCGAACTTGCGCTCCAGGCGGCCCGCGTCGGCGTGGGCGACCTGGACGAGGGAGGCGCCGGCGGCGAGGACGGCGAGCAGGCCGTCGACCAGGTCCTCGCGCGCGGTCCAGTCCCGCGTCGACAGCACCCGGTCCGACGCCGAGACCCCCAGGTCCGCGGCCCGCGCGGCCGCGCGGGCGGCCACCTCCGACACAGCTTTGCCGTCGAGCGCCGCAGCGTCGGCCGGCACCGGCTCCCAGGGCACGAACTCGTCGCCGTGCAGCCGCACCTCGGTCGCGAAGTCGATCACCCCGGCGGGCAGGCCGTCGATACCGCGGCCGAACGCGTCGAGGGACAGGGCGACCACCCCGCCGGACGGGTCCGCCGCGAGCGCGAGGTCGATCCGCCCGGCGTCGCACAGCACGAGGTCCGCCTCGGCCGGCTCGCCGACCACCTCGGCCCCGCAGGACCACGCCGCGAGCAGCGCCGACGCCGTCTGCCAGTGCGCGGGCAGCAGCACCGCCACCTTCCCGCCGGGCTCGAGGTCGCACTCGTCGCGCAGCAGGTTGGCGGCCTTGGCGACCCAGTTCGCGGTCGTGACCGCGGAGAGCTCGATCCGCTCGCCGGTGGCGTCGTCGTAGAAGGTGACCAGCGGCCTCGCCGGGGCCGCGGCGAGGATCGGGTCGAGCAGGGTGGCGGTCAGCGACACGGAGGTCCTTCACACGGGGTGGTCAGTCGATGCACGGTACGCCGCCCGCGTTGACCTCGGAGGTCGGCGCGGGGGCGGAGGAGGGGGAGCCGGCGCCCGTGGGCGCGGAGGGCGCGGCGGTGTTCGCGAAGTCGGTCCCGAGCAGCACCTGGACGTGCCCGGCCCGGACGCCGTCGGCCTGCTCGACGCCGATCCCACCGAGCTGGGCGGCCACGGCCTTCGCGGCCTCGTCGCCGTCGGACTGCGCGTAGCGGACCACCGAGGTGGAGCGGCTCACCGAGTTCTCGACGGTGCCGCGCTGGAAGCCGGCGCCGCCGAGGCGGTCGGCGACCTGGGCCGCGAGGCCGGTGCCGCCGGAGCCGTTGCCGACGTCGACGGTGACGGCCGCCGGGTTCACGGTGGCCGCGGTGGCCGCGGCGGGTGGCGCGTCGGCGGTGGTCTCCGGTGTCTCCTCCTTCGGCGCGGTCTTCTGCTCGACGAACTGGTGGATCTGCGCCGGATCGACCAGGACGACGTCGCCGCGTTCGTTGGTCGCGCCGCCCTGCGTCGGGACGGTCATGAAGTCGATGTTGCCCGCGGCGATGTCCGAGGCCTGCCGGGCGAAGCCGAGCAGGTCCCAGCCGGAGTCGATGACCAGCGACTTCTTGGCGACGTCCATGAGCGCGGACAGCGTGGAGCCGTTGGTGAGCGTGCCGCTGGAGAGGACCTTGTCGGCGACGGCGGCGAGGAACACCTGCTGCCGGCGGATGCGGGAGAGGTCGCCCTCGGGCAGGCCGTGGCGCTGGCGGACGAAGGCCAGCGCGTCCGCCCCGGAGATCGTCTGCGGGCCGGCGGCGAAGCGGGCGCCGGAGAAGTCGTCGTCGACCGGGGCCTTGAGGCAGACGTCGACGCCGCCGATGGCCTGGGTCAGGTTGTAGAAGCCGAGCAGGTTGATCTCGGCGTAGTGGTCGATCGTGAGGCCGGTGAGGTTCTGCACCGTGTCGATCAGCGCGGTCCGCCCGGACGCCGACGACTGCTGGTCGGCGTCCTTCTGCGACACGCCGGACTTCACCAGCTCCTCGGCCTTGAGCGCCTTGGTGGCCGGGTAGGCGGCGTTGATCTTGTCCTTGCGGTAGCCGGGGATGTCGACGTAGCTGTCGCGCGGGATCGAGAAGGCCGTCGCGCTGCCGCCGTCGGCGGGGAGGTGCAGCACGATGATCGTGTCGGAGTTGAGGACCCCGGACTCGGCGCCGCTGCGCAGGGTGCGCAGGACGTCGTCGGGCAGCGGGTTGCCCTGCGCGTCCGTGCGGCTGTCCACCCCTACGAGCAGGATGTTCTGACCGTCGCCGGAGGAGCTGCCGGTGATGACGTTGGTCGTGGTCAGGCCCGCGGTGAGGTCGCGGTAGAGGCCCCACGCGGTGCCGGTGACCGCCACGACCAGCGCGGACAGGACGCACAGCGTGATCCGGGCCCGGCGGACGAGGCGACCGGACGGCCGCCGGGGCGGGGGGGCGGGCGGGCCGGACGGCGCGGGCGGTGGCGTGCGCGGACGCGTGCGGGTGGGCGGTCGGGTGGGCGCGGTGCCCCGCGCGACGTCCCGAGCAGGTCGGCGCACCGTCGGCTCGACGACGGTCCGGCGGGCGGGCCTGCGGGCCTCGGCCCGGTCGGCCGCGGTCCGGCGGGCCGAGGTGGGGGAGCCGGAGCGGGCGGACGCGCCGCCCGCGGTCCGGGCGGAGCCCGCCGAGCCGCGGCGTTCGCGCGCGGTCGGATCGGAGGCGCGGGCCGGGCCACCGGTACTGTTCCGGCCGGTCGCGTCCCCGCCCGCGCCGCCGGACCGGTCGCGGGAGGATCCGGAGGCCGAGCGGTCACCGGAGCCGCGGTCGCGGGCCGAGGAGCCGCCCGAGGTGCGCCCCGACCCGGCACGGCCCGACCCCGCGCTCTCGGACCCCGCACGGCCCGACGCCGTGTTTCCGGAACCCGTGCGGCCCGACGCTGTGCTTCCGGATCCCGCGCGGCCCGACGCTGTGCTTCCGGAACCCGTGCGGCCCGATGCCGTGCTTCCGGATCGTGCACGGCCGGAACCCGTGCCGCCGGAACCCGTGCCGCCGGAACCCGTGCCGCCGGAACCCTTGCGGCTCGACCCCGTGCGGCCTGACCCCGCACGGCCCGACCCTTCGCCGTCCGACGCGGATCCGCCGTCGCGCGACGATCCCGATCCCGTGCGGCGGCCGGCGGCCGGTGCGCCGTCCGATTCCGCCGAGCCGGTCGTGCGGGCCGGCGGGGGGCGGTCGGGGCCGCCGCCGGACAGCGCGCCGCCCTCGCCGAAGAGCGCGGACGCGCCGGCGCGGCGATCGCGCCGCGGCCCGCCCGAGGAGGAGCGGCCACCGGACGTCGGGTCCACTCCACCTCCTCGCTCTCGCTCGCTCCCGCCGCACGACGGGCGTGGTCTCCTGTAGACGGCGCGGCCGTCACCCGGCCTTCCTAGAGGGTGCAGCATCCTGGCACATGATCGCGGCGCGTCGCTCGGCGTGTCGACCACTCGAGATCACCGTTGGGCGATCCTCCACGCCGGAGAGTGACGAACTCGGACCTGGGTGTGATCATCTCGGTGACGCGCGGCCCCGTCCTGCTGGACCACCGGAGGAGTGAGACCATTCACATCTTCCCATCGCGAGGGGCCTGAATGACCGCACAGCCCGACGAGGTGGCCCGGGCCGATGCCGTGCACCGGACCCCTGTCCCGCCCCCGGAAGGCCCGTTGACGACCGAGGGCCGGGGGCTGCTGGAGCAGCACCGGGCCTGGGAGGCGGTCGAGCCGCTGCGCCGCGCCGTCGCCTGCCGCGAACCCGGTGCGGTGGACCTCCTCGTCCGTGCGTACCTCGACAGCGGCAGCTGGACCGCGGCGATCGAGTTCCTCGCACCGCTCGTGGAGCAGGGGCACCTGGAGTTCGCCGGCCGGCTGGGCGTGGCGTTCGGTGAGCTGGGCGACCACTCGCGGGCCGAGCAGATGCTGCGCCTCGCCGTGGCGCAGCGCGAGCTCCCCGCGGCCAACGACCTCGCCCTGCTGCTGCGTGCCGACGGCCGCTTCGCCGAGGCCGTCCGGGTCCTCACCGACGCCGCCGAGGCGGGCGACCCGCAGGCGCCGGACAACCTCGTCGCGCTGCACCTCGAGGCGGAGGACCTCGCCGCCGCTGTCGTGGCCGCCGAGCGGTACGCGGACGAGCGGCGGCCGGACGCGCTCGTCGCGCTGGCGGACGTGCGGGCGGTGCAGGGCCGGGACGCGGAGGCCGAGTCCCTCTACAGGCGCGCCGGCGAGCTCGGCGCCGTCCGCGCCCACACCGCCTACGCCGCGTTCCTCGTCGCGCGCGGCGACCTCGACGGGGCCGACCGCGAGTACCGCGAGGCCGAGCGGCACAACGAGCCGGGCTGGGCCTGGACCATCGGCCGGTTCCTGCTCGACACCGGGCGGCCCGAGGCGGCGCGCTGGTACCTGGAGATGGCGGTGACCTGGGGCGACCGGGCCGCCGCCGAGGCCCTCGCGGAGCTCGACGGCGTGGACCCGGCGGACGACTGAGTCCCCGGACCCGATCGGGTCCGGCCCCCGGTCCCCGCACCGACCGGCCCCCCGGGGCCCGTTAGGGTGACCCGCCATGGAGTCGGCGGTCCGCACGTACGGGGACGAGCTCGCGGTCGTGACCGTCACGTACTCACCGGGCGACACGCTCGAGGTCTTCCTCGACTCGCTCAAGGCGGCGACCGCGCGTCCGACCCGGGTCGTGCTGGCGGACAACGGGTCCGTCGACGGCGCGCCCGAGCGGGCGGCGGAGCGCGACGGTGTGGAGCTGCTCCGGATCGGCGAGAACGTCGGCTACGGCACGGCCGCCAACCGGGCCGTCGCCGGGCTGGGGCCCGAGGTGGGCTGGGTCGTCGTCGCCAACCCGGACCTGGTCTGGGGCGAGGGTGCGATCGACACGCTGCTCGAGGCCGCCGGTCGCTGGCCGCGCGCCGGCGCGCTCGGCCCGCTGATCCGCGAGCCCGACGGCACGGTCTACCCCTCGGCTCGGCTGCTGCCCTCGTTGGGCCACGGTGCCGGGCACGCGGTCCTCGGCCGGGTCTGGCCCCGCAACCCGTGGACGCAGACCTACCGGCAGGCCGCCGCGGCGATCGGCGAACGCACCGCGGGCTGGCTGTCCGGCTCGTGCATCCTGGTGCGCCGCAGCGCCTTCGACTCGGTCGACGGGTTCGACCCGCGCTACTTCATGTACTTCGAGGACGTGGACCTCGGCGACCGGCTCGGCCGGGCCGGCTGGCTCAACGTCTACGTCCCGACCGCCGAGGTCGTGCACACCGGCGGGGTCTCCACCTCGAAGCCCGAGGTGTCGGCCCGGATGCTCGCCGAGCACCACCGCAGCGCCTACCGCTACCTCGCCGACCGGCACCCGGGCGTCCGGCACGCACCGCTGCGGGCGGCCGTGCGGGCCGGGCTGGCGGTGCGCGCCCGGGCAACGCGGGGGCGCGGGTAAACGTCACACCAGTGAGACCGGAGATCCGGACCGGGGGGACCGGCCGGCTGACGAGAGGACCGTTCGTGCTGGACGACGTCGAGGCCGTCGTGCTCGTGGGGGGCAAGGGCACGCGCCTGCGCCCCCTCACCCTGTCGGCCCCGAAGCCGATGCTGCCCACGGCGGGCGTGCCGTTCCTGGCCCACCTGCTCTCCCGGATCCGCGCAGCCGGGGTGCGACGCGTGGTGCTCGGCACCTCGTACCTCGCGGAGACGTTCGAGGAGCACTTCGGCAACGGGGAGTCGCTCGATCTCGAGCTCACCTACGTCGTGGAGGACCAGCCGCTGGGCACCGGCGGCGGGATCGCGAACGTGGCCAAGCACCTGACCACGGACGACGTCATGGTGTTCAACGGGGACGTGCTGTGCGGCACCGACCTCACCGCCGTCGTCGACACGCACCGGCGGACCGAGGCGGACGTGACCCTGCACCTGGTCCGGGTGCAGGACCCGCGCGCGTACGGCTGCGTGCCCACCGACGCCGACGGTCGCGTGCAGGCGTTCCTGGAGAAGACCGAGGACCCGCCGACGGACCAGATCAACGCCGGGTGCTACGTGTTCCGGCGCTCGGTGATCGAGGAGATCCCGCAGGGCCGGGTGGTGTCGGTGGAGCGCGAGACCTTCCCCGGCCTGCTGGAGGCGGGCGCGGTGGTGAGCGGGCACGTCGACAACGCCTACTGGCGCGACATGGGCACCCCGGCCGACCTGGTGCACGGCTCGGCCGACCTGGTCCGCGGGGTGGCGCCCTCGGCGGCGCTGCCCGGCCCGGCCGGCGAGTCGATCGTGCTGCCCGGCGCGACCGTCGCGAAGGACGCCTTCGTGTTCGGCGGCACCACGGTCGGGCGGAACGCCGTGATCGGCGCGGGGGCGAAGGTCGAGGGCTGCATGGTCTTCGACGGCGCCGTGATCGAGCCGCACGCCGTCGTCGAGACGTCCGTGGTCGGGGCCGGCGCGCGGATCGAGGCCGGCGCGCACGTGCGCGACGCGGTGATCGGCGACCGGGCCGTCGTCGGTGCGCACTGCGAGCTCAAGGGCGGCGTGCGGGTGTGGCCGGAGGTCCGGCTGCCACCGCACGGCGTCCGGTTCTCGGCCGACGTCTGAGCCCCCGCGGGCCGCGGTTACCGTGGTCGGGTGATCGAGCGCGAGTGGCGGCCGGACTTCCGGCTCGACCTCGCCGGGGTGCTCGCCCCGCTGCGGCGCGGGCGGGGCGACCCGTCCTGGCGCTCGGTCGGCGAGGGCTCCGCGATCTGGCGGGTGTCCACCACGCCCGACGGGCCGGCCACGGTCCGGATGTCCCGGCGCAGCGACGGCACGGTCGTCGCCGCCGGGTGGGGGCCCGGCGCGCAGTGGGAGCTCGACGGCCTGCCCGCCCTGCTCGGCGCCCACGACGAGCCCGAGTCGTTCGTCGCCCACCACCCGCTGATCGCCGACGCGGCCCGGCGGCTGCCCGGCATCCGGCTCGGCTCCACCCGCCGGGTGTGGGACCAACTGGTCCCCGCGGTCCTCGAGCAGAAGGTGACCGGCATCGAGGCCCGGCGCTCGTGGCGCGAGCTCTGCTGGCGGTTCTCCGACCCCGCGCCCGGCCCGGCAGGTGCCCTGCCGCGCGGGATGCGCGTCCCGCCCACGCCCGCGCAGATCCGCTCGATCCCGGACTGGGAGTGGCACAGGGCCGGGGTGGACTCGGCCCGGCGGCGGGCGATCCTGGCCGCCGCCGCGGTGGCGCACCGGCTGGAGAAGGCGGTGGAGCTCGGCGGCGAGGAGGGCCGGATCCTGTTGCGCCGCATCCCCGGGATCGGGGTGTGGACCGCCGCCGAGGTGGCCCAGCGCGCCTGGGGCGACGCCGACGCCGTCAGCTTCGGGGACTTCCACATCCCCACCGTGGTGGGCTGGGCGCTGGTCGGCCGCCCGCTCGACGACCGCGGGATGCTCGAGGTACTGGCGCCGTACGCGCCGCAGCGGCACCGGGCCGTGCGGTACGTCGAGATCTCCGGGTTCCGCCGCCCGCGCTTCGGCCCGCGGTTCAGCCCGCGCGACTACCGGGAGCTGTGATCGTCCGCCCCGGCGATCATCGGAGGTAGGTTCGGGGACGTGGCCCTTCTCGACTCCCCGATCGCCGCGCTCGACGGCGGTACCCTCCCGGACCTCGACGGCAAGGCCGTCCTCGTCGTCAACGTCGCCTCGAAGTGCGGGCTCACCCCGCAGTACGAGGGCCTGGAGCGGCTCCAGGAGCGCTTCGCCGGCCGCGGGTTCACCGTGCTCGGCGTGCCGTGCAACCAGTTCGCCGGGCAGGAGCCGGGCACGGCCGAGGAGATCGCCACCTTCTGCTCCACCACCTACGGCGTCTCCTTCCCGCTCACCGAGAAGGTCGAGGTCAACGGGCCGGGCCGGCACCCCCTCTACACCGCGCTGACCGCCACCGCCGACGAGGCGGGCGAGGCCGGCGACGTCCAGTGGAACTTCGAGAAGTTCCTCGTCGCGCCGGACGGGACGGTGAAGGCCCGCTTCCGCCCGCGCACCGAGCCCGAGTCCGACGAGGTCGTGGCGGCCGTCGCCGACGTCCTCCCCGGCTGACGGGCCTCGGAGCGATCCTCTGCGCTGATCGTCGGTGGGCCGTCGTAGCCTGACGCCGTGAAGGTCACCGTCCTGGTCGGAGGCGTCGGCGGCGCCCGGTTCCTGCTCGGCGTGAAAGCCGCCCTCGGGCTGCCCGCCGTCGGCCCCGGCGAGGGCCCGCACGAGGTCACGGCCGTGGTCAACGTGGGCGACGACGTGTGGATGCACGGCCTGCGGATCTGCCCCGACCTCGACACCTGCATGTACACGCTCGGCGGCGGCATCGACTCCGAGCGCGGCTGGGGCCGGGAGGGGGAGACCTGGGCGGTGCGGGACGAGCTGGCCGCCTACGAGGCCGATCCCACCTGGTTCGGGCTCGGCGACCGGGACGTCGCGACGCACCTGGTCCGCAGCCGCATGCTGCGCGCCGGCTACCCGCTCTCGCAGGTCACCGAGGCGCTGTGCCACCGGTGGAAGCCGGGGGTGCGGCTGCTGCCCGCCACGGACGACCGGGTCGAGACGCACGTGGTGATCGACAACCCGGAGCCGGGCGAGGACGCGCCGCCGCAGGTCGCGGTGCACTTCCAGGAGTGGTGGGTACGCCACCAGGCCGCGTTCCCCGCCCACCGGTTCGCGTCGGTGGGGGCGGACGAGGCGAAGGTCCTGCCCGCCGCGGCCCAGGCGATCGCCGACGCGGACGTGGTGCTGGTCGCGCCGTCGAACCCCGTGGTCAGCATCGGCACGATGATCCAGGTCCCGGGGATGCCGCAGGCCCTGGTCGGCACGAAGGCCAAGATCGTCGGTCTGTCGCCGATCGTGGGTGGCCGGCCGCTGCGCGGGATGGCCGACGCGTGTCTCTCGGCGATCGGCGTCGAGACCAGCGCCGAGGCCGTCGGCCGGCACTACGGCGGTCGGGGCAAGGGCGGCCTGCTCGACGGCTGGCTGGTCCACTCGGGCGACTCCGCCGAGATCGAGGGCGCCGAGACCCGGGCCGTCCCGCTGCTGATGACGGATGTGGAGGCGACCGCGGACATGGCACGCGCGGCGTTCGACCTGGCCGGGGTCACCCCGTGAGCGGGCCCGGCGCGCCGGTCCCCGACCACGGGGCCGCCGAGGGTCTGCGGATCCTGCCGGTCGCGGGCCTGCCCGAGTTCCGCCCGGGCGCGGACGTCACCGCGGCGGTCGCCGAGGCCGCCCCCTGGCTGGAGTCCGGCGACGTCGTCGTGGTCACCAGCAAGATCTTCTCGAAGGCGGAGGGCCGGCTGGTCCCGGCGCCGACCGACCCGGAGGAGCGCGACGAGCTGCGCCGCCGGCTCGTCGAGGGCGAGACCGAGCGGATCCTCGCCCGGCGCGGGAAGACGCTGATCGTGGCGTCGAAGCTCGGGATCGTGCAGGCCGCGGCCGGCGTCGACGGGTCCAACGTGCGGCGGGACGAGCTGGCGCTGCTCCCCGTCGACCCCGACGCGAGCGCCGCCCGGCTGCGCGAGGGGCTGCGGGAGCGGCTCGGCGTCGAGGTGGCGGTCGTCGTCACCGACACGATGGGCCGGTCGTGGCGGGTCGGGCAGACGGACGTCGCGATCGGGTCCGCCGGGCTCACCGTGCTGCACCGCTACGGCGGCGCGGTCGACGCGGAGGGCAACGAGCTGCTGGTCACCGAGGTGGCCCTGGCCGACGAGGTGGCGGGCGCCGCCGACCTGGTCAAGGGCAAGCTCGGCGGCACACCGGTCGCGGTGGTGCGCGGCCTCGGCCTGCGGGAGGACGGCTCGACGGCGCGGGACCTGGTCCGGCCGATCGACGAGGACCTGTTCTGGCTCGGGACCGAGGAGGCGCTGGCGCAGGGCCGGCGCGAGGCCGTGCTGCTGCGCCGCAGCATCCGGGAGTTCGCGCCCGAGCAGGTGCCGGCGGAGTCCGTGCGCCGGGCGGTCGGCGTCGCGCTCACCGCACCCGCACCGCACCACAGCGCCCCGTTCCGGTTCGTGTGGCTGCGCGATCCCGCGCGGCGCACCGCCCTGCTCGACGCTCTGCGCACGCGGTGGCGCGCCGACCTGGAGGCCGACGGGCGCCCGGCGGCGGAGGTGGAGCGCCGGCTCGCCCGCGGTGACCTGCTGCGCCGGACCCCCGAGCTGGTGCTGCCGTTCCGGACCGGCGACGGTGCGCACGAGTACCCGGACGAGCCGCGCCGCGCCGCCGAGCGGGACATGTTCACCGTGGCCGGCGGGGCCGCCGTGCAGTCGTTGCTGGTGGCGCTGGCCGCCGAGGGACTCGCCTCGTGCTGGGTGGGCTCCACGATCTTCGCGGCCGACGTGGTCCGGGCGGAGCTCGGGCTGACCGAGGACTGGCAGCCGCTCGGCGCCGTCGCGCTCGGGGTGCCGCTCGAGGCGATCGGACCGCGCCCGCCCGCCGACCCGGCCGCGGGGTTGCTCGAATGGTGAGCCCCGCCGGCGCCGTCGAGGAGCTCCGGGCCTGGTCGCCGCCCGACGCCGGGCAGGCTGCGCTGCAGCAGGCGCTGATCGCCTTCTGCCTCGCGCGCCCCGACGACGCGTGCGCCCGCGAGTGCGCCGCCGGGCACCTGACCGCGTCGGCGCTGGTGGTCGACGCGGCGGGGGAGCGCACCCTGCTCACCCTGCACCCGCGCGTCGGGCGCTGGATCCAGCTCGGCGGGCACTGCGAGCCGGGCGACGCCTCGCTGCGGGCGGCGGCGCTGCGCGAGGCGACCGAGGAGTCCGGGATCGCCGGGCTGGAGATCGCCGAGCACCCGCTGCACGTCGACGTCCACCCCGTGACCTGCTCGCTCGGCGTGCCGACCCGGCACCTCGACGTCCGCTACCTGGTGCGGGCGCCGGCAGGGGCGGTCCCGGCGATCAGCGACGAGTCGGTCGACCTGGCCTGGTGGCCGCTCGACGCCCTGCCGCCGGAGTCGGACACGGTGCCGGCGATGGTCGCGCTGGCCCGCGCCTGACCGAGCGGCCGCGGATCGGGGCCGGCCGCGGAGTCGGTGCCGGGTCGGTGCCGGGTCGATGCCGGGTCGGGTCGGATCAGCGCCAGAACAGCAACAGGCTGTAGCCGGCGGCGGCGTACTGGGCGTCGCCGCCGATCAGGGCGAAGAGGAACTGTCCGACCCCGAACAGCACGCGCGACACCCCGGGAACGCCGAGGACCAGCAGGAACAGCACGAGCGGGGCCCACGGCCGCACCCTGTGCCCGAGCCGCTGGGCCTCCGGCGACAGGTAGGGCTCGAGCACCCCGTACCCGTCGAGGCCGGGCACCGGCAGGATGTTCAGCACGAACGCGAGGATCTGGATCAGGGCGAGGCAGGAGAGCCCGACGGCCAGCCCCGCGTTCATCGGCAGGTAGATCACCGCGAGGCTCAGCAGGATGCCGAGGACCAGGTTGACGGCCGGCCCGGCGAAGGACATCAGCGACCGCACCCCGCGCGAGCGCAACGCCCACTGGTTGATCCACACCGCGCCGCCGGGCAGCGGGATGCCGCCGAGCAGCAGGAACACCACGGGCAGGACGAAGGAGAACCCGACGTTGGCGTAGCGGCGGATGTCGAGCGTGAGGTAGCCGCGGTTCTCGATGCTGTCGTCACCGCCGCGGTGTGCGACATAGGCGTGGCCGAACTCGTGCAGGCACAGCGAGACGCACCAGCCGCCGAGCACCAGCAGCACGACGCCGGTGGTCAGCAGGACGGTCGAGCCCTCCAACGCGGACTTCGTCCCGATCGCGCAGAGGACCCCGCCGACGACGGTCACCGCCAGGAGCAGCAGGAACCACGGGCTGACTCGATTGGAGACTCCGCGCACCCGACCATTCTGCCGAACGGGTGTCCGATGGGGTGGATCCCGTCACCCGGTCGGCAGCCCCGGGTTGCGGGGAACCGACCGACACCGCTGTACTTACAGCGGTGTCATTCGCCGGGCGCGGGGAGGTGGGCGAGTGGACGTTTTCACGGACACCGTGTTCGTCACGGGGGCGGGCACGATCGGTGACCCGATCGGAGCGACGATGGTCGCGCCGGAGAACTTCGGGATCGGCCCCACGGAGGGGCTTCGCCTGATCGACAACCTGGTCGACGGTCAGGACGACGGCGAGCAGGACTGGCAGGAACGCGCGCTCTGCGCGCAGACGGATCCGGAGGCGTTCTTCCCGGAGAAGGGCGGCTCCACGCGAGAGGCCAAGCGGATCTGCGCGGGGTGCGAGGTCCGGGCGGAGTGCCTGGACTACGCGCTGGCGCAGGACGAGCGGTTCGGCATCTGGGGCGGGCTCTCCGAGCGGGAGCGACGTCGCCTGCGCCGGGCGGCCGGCTGAGACCGGTCGACCGGAGGACTTCCACCCACGACATCCACTCCCGGCGTCCGCAGCAACGTCGGGGGGAGGAACCCGAAGGACGGGCGACGCGGCCCGTCCTCGTTCGAGCCCGGACGCGTGTCCGGCTGCGTGCCCGCAGCCGGCGACGGTCCGGGCTCTCGCGTGTCCGGAACCGGCCGTGCACGCCACCACCGGACCGGCACACCCGCCCGGACCGTGCGGCACCCTGCGGACCGGCGCGCTCAGTCCGCCCCGCCCTCGACGGCGTCGGGTTCGATGTTGAGGTACTCCGCCACCTGCTCGACCAGCACCTCGTGCAGCAGGTCGCCGAGATCGGCGCCACCGCGGGCGCGGGCCTCGAGCGGCCGCCGGTAGAGCACGATCCGCGCCCGCGAGGGCAGCCCGGCCTGGTCGACGCCGGCGGGCACCAGCTGGGCCAGCGGCACGCCCGCGTCGGCGAGCACCCCGGTGCCCCACACGACCTCCTCGGGCGAGGTCCGGTCGACCTCGGGGACCTCGTCGACCGCCAGGTCCAGGTCCACCAGCTCGGGGCCCCAGCGCAGCTCGATCGGCTCGAGCGCCTCGAGCACGCGGGCGTCGAACCGCTCGGCCCGGGTGCGGAAGGAGGGCGTGGTCACCGGGTACAGCAGGCCACGCAGACCCCGGCCCCGGCGGTCGCGCCGGCGGGGGGAGCGGCGCGGGATGCGGCGCGCGGTCGTCACCCGTCGCATAGTACGACCCGGCGGGTCCCCGCCGTTCCGGTGCGGGCGCGAGGTGTCGCCCGTCCGTACGGCGCCGGGGCGGGTGGGGGGCCGTCCCGCGCGTCGCAGTCGGGAACCGTCGGGGCGGGGGGCTATCGTCGGGGGCGTGCTGAGTGTCCGGAGGTGTTCGCGGAGCGGCTGCACCGAGCTCGCGGTGGCCACTCTCACCTACGTCTACGCGGACTCGACCGCGGTCGTCGGGCCGCTGGCCACTCAGGCCGAGCCCCACACGTACGACCTGTGCACCTCGCACGCGCACCGGCTCACCGCCCCCCGCGGCTGGGAGGTCGTCCGGTTCGAGGGCGAGTTCGCCCCGCCGCAGCACACGGACGACGATCTGACCGCGCTGGCCGAGGCCGTCCGGGAGGCGGGCCGCGCCGACCGGCCCATCGAGGCCTCGACCACCGTCACCGCCGGCCCGGGCGCCACCACCGGCCGCCGGGGCCACCTGCGGGTGCTGCCCACGCCGCCGGAGGATTGACCTCGGAGGACCGGCCCGCACCGCCGCCCCGCGTTCACCCACGGTCACCGCCCGTCACCCGACCGGTGCCCGTCGTCACGACCGTCCCGCGGGCCGTCGGGGCCGCCCGCTAGGCTTCGCTCCCGTGCCCGACCTGTCCCAGATCGTCAAGGCGTACGACATCCGCGGCGTCGTCGGCGAGCAGCTCGACGCCGGCACGGTCCGTGAGGTCGGAGCGGCGCTGGCCCGGCTGCTGCGCGCGGAGGACCCCGGGGTCACCGAGATCGCCGTGGGCCACGACATGCGCGACTCGTCGCCCGATCTCGCCGCCGCGTTCGCCGAGGGCGTGACCGGTTTGGGGGTCGACGTCCTCGACATCGGCCTGGCCAGCACCGACATGCTCTACTTCGCCGCGGGCAGCTTCGGCGTGCCCGGCGCGATGTTCACCGCCAGCCACAACCCGGCGAAGTACAACGGCATCAAGCTGTGCCGCGCCGGCGCGACCCCGATCGGGCAGGACACCGGGCTCGCGGCGATCCGCGAGGCCGTCGAGCAGGGCGTCCCGGAGGGGCCCGGCGGCGGCACGGTGCGCCGGCGCACGCTGCTCGCCGACTACGCCACCTACCTGCGCGGCCTGGTCGACCTGAGCGGTGTCCGGCCGCTGCGGGTGGTGGTCGACGCCGGCAACGGCATGGGTGGCTACACCGTGCCCGAGGTCCTCGGCGACCTCCCGCTCGACATCGTGCCGCTGTTCTTCGAGCTCGACGGCACCTTCCCCAACCACGAGGCCAACCCGCTCGACCCGGCGAACCTGGTCGACCTGCAGAAGGCCGTCCTCGCGGAGGGGGCCGACCTCGGCCTGGCCTTCGACGGCGACGCGGACCGCTGTTTCGTGGTCGACGAGCGCGGCGAGCCGGTGAGCCCGAGCGCGATCACGGCGCTGGTCGCCGTCCGCGAGCTGGCCAAGGCCCCGGGCAGCTCGGTGATCCACAACCTGATCACCTCGAGGGCCGTGCCGGAGATCGTGCGCGAGCACGGCGGCATCCCGGTGCGCACCCGCGTGGGCCACTCGTTCATCAAGCAGACGATGGCCGAGACCGGGGCGGTGTTCGGCGGCGAGCACTCGGCGCACTACTACTTCCGGGACTTCTGGAAGGCCGACTCCGGCATGCTGGCCGCCCTGCACGTGCTGGCCGCGCTCGGCGAGCAGCAGGAGCCGCTGTCCGGGCTGATGGCCGCCTACGAGCGGTACCGGGCCAGCGGCGAGGTCAACTCGACGGTGGCCGACCAGGCCGCCCGGGTGGCCGCCGTCCGCGAGACCTACGGGGCGCGCGAGGGCGTGGAGTTCGACGAGCTCGACGGGCTCACGGTCGCCCTGCCGGACGGCTCCTGGTTCAACCTGCGCGCGTCCAACACCGAGCCGCTCCTGCGGCTCAACGTCGAGGCCGCGGACGACGCCGCGGTGGCGGCGCTGCGGGACGAGGTTCTGGCGATCGTCCGCGCCTGAGGGCTGCGGGCGCCCCGGCGCCCGCAGCGGCGGAGCGCGGTCGTCCGCGGCCGCGGAGATCCGGATCCGGATCGATCAGCGCCGCACGGGTACCCCGGACGGACCCGGCGCGCCCGCCCGCGCCCTGGCAGCATCAACGGCACGTGAGGTGAGGAGAACCGTGGCCGTACAGCTCGACCCCCAGCTGCTCGAGATCCTGGCCTGCCCGTCGGAGGACCACGCGCCCCTGACGCCGGCGGGGGACCAGCTCGTGTGCACCGCCTGCGGCCGCCGCTACCCGGTGGTCGACGGCATCCCGGTGCTGCTCCTCGACGAGGCCCTCAGCCCAGAGGACACGCCGGCCCCGGAGACCACGCTGCCATCGGAGAACCCCGGAAACGCCGGGTGACGACCGTGCTCGACGACACCCTGCTCGGCGATCCCGCCGCGCTCGCCTCCGCCGACACCGGCGGCGTGCTGCGTGCGGCGGCCACGGCGGGCGCCCAGGTCCGCTCCGCGGCGCAGGCCGCGGCCGAGGCGGGCGTCGGCGACCTGGCCGGGCACCGGCCGCGGGCCCTGGTGTTCCTGCGCCGCCCGGGCTCGTCCGGCGCCGCCGCGGAGATCGTCGGGGCGCTGCTCGGGTCGCTGTGCCCGGTGCCGGTCGTGGTGGCGGACGTCGTGCCCGGGTGGATCGGCCCGCTCGACGTCGTGCTGGCCCACTCCGCGGACCCCACGGACGTCGAGCTGGCCGAGTCGGTGTCGCGTGCCGTGGGGCGCGGGGCCGAGGTGGTGCTGTCGGCACCGGACGAGGGGCCGGTGGCCTCCGCCGGCGCCGGCCGCGCGCGGTTCGTCGAACCCCGGATCCCGGTGCCGCCCGCCCTGGACCTGCCGCGGGCGCTCGCCGTCGGGCTGAGCGTCGTGGCGTCGCTGGGGTTGTGGCCGGGCGGGCTGGACCCGTCGCTCGACCCGCTGGCCGACGCCCTCGACGCCGAGGCCGAGCGCAACCAGCCGAACCACGAGCCGTTCATGAACCCGGCGAAGTCGCTGGCGCTGCGGCTGGCCGAGCACACCCCGCTGCTGTGGGGCGCCGACCCGGCCGCGACCGCCGTCGCCGGGCACGGGGCGACCGCGCTCGCCACGCACGCCGGGGTGGTGGCGCACGCCGCGGACATCGCCCAGGCGGCCTCGGCCACCGCGTTGTGCCGGGCCGTGGACCTGGCCGACCGCGGCGAGGACATCTTCCGCGACCCGTTCGACGACCCGGGGCCCGACGCGCCGCCGGTCCGCGTCGTGCTGCTCGCGACCGCCGAGGAGGAACCGGGCCAGGTGGCGGTGCGCCGCACCGGCCGCGGCTGGCCCGCGGACCTGGCGCACCCCGTCGAGGAGATCCCGCGCGGCACCCGGGACGCGGTCCTGCTGCGCACCGCGCTGTTGGCCTCCCGGCTGGAGATCGCCGCCGTCTACCTCGGCCTGGCCACCCGGGCCATCGAACCGGCCTGACGGGCCGACCGCCGCACGAAGCGAGGAAGTGCCTTGGAGCTGCTGGAGAACCCGGTCCGGCCGTACGCGTGGGGATCGCGCACGGTCATCGCCGACCTGCTCGGCGAGTCGGTGCCGTCTCCGCATCCGCAGGCGGAGCTGTGGCTGGGTGCGCATCCGGGCGACCCGTCGCGGATCGTGCGCGCCGACGGGGACCGGGCGTCGCTGCTCGACGAGCTCACCGCCGACCCGGAGAGGCTGCTGGGCGCCGAGCGCAGCGCCCGGTGGGAGGGCCGGCTCCCGTTCCTGCTCAAGGTCCTCGCGGCGGACGAGCCGCTGAGCCTGCAGGCGCACCCGAGCCTCGACCAGGCCCGCGAGGGCTTCGCGCGGGAGAACGCCGCCGGCATCCCGATCGACGCCTCGGACCGCAACTACCGGGACGCGAACCACAAGCCCGAGCTGATCTGCGCGCTCACCGAGTTCCACGCGCTCGTCGGCTTCCGGGACCCGATGGAGACCCTCGGGTTCCTCCGCGCGCTCGACGTGCCGGAGCTGGCCCCGCACGTCGAGCTGCTGGCCGCCCAGCCCGGCCCGGACGGCCTGCGCGCGTTGTTCACCACGTGGATCACGCTGCCGCAGTCCATGCTCGACGAGCTGGTCCCGGCCCTGCAGAAGGGCGCCGTGGTGCTCGTGGCGGCCGGTGGTGACTGGGCCCGCGAGGCCCGGACCGCGCTGGAGCTCTCCGAGCGCTACCCCGGCGACGCGGGCGTGCTCGCCGCCCTGCTGCTCAACCGGGTGGTCCTGGCCCCGGGCGAGGCGCTCTTCCTGCCCGCCGGCAACCTGCACGCCTACCTCGCGGGCGCCGGCATCGAGCTGATGGCGAACTCGGACAACGTGCTGCGCGGCGGCCTCACCCCCAAGCACGTCGACGTGCCGGAGCTGCTGCGGGTCCTCGACTTCGCCTCGGGCCCGCCGCCGGTGCACTCCGGCCAGCCCGAGGGCCGGTGGACCCGGTACGACACGCCCGCCGAGGAGTTCCTGCTGCGCACCTGGCAGTCCGACGACGGGCTCACCGGCAGCCTCCCGGTGCCCGACGGCGGGGCCCGGATCCTGCTGGCGACGGGCGGCAAGGCGTGCGTGCGGGCCGGGTCGGAGGCGCTGGAGCTCCCGAAGGGGGCGGCACTGTTCCTCGCGGCCACCGACAGCGGCGTCGAGGTCGAGAGTGCGGCGCCCGGCACCCAGCTCCACCTGGCCGGCGACGGCCTGTGAGCGCCTGCGGGTGAGCCGGGGCCCGCCGGATATCCTGCCGCGGCGTAATCCGGACCCAGGGGGCGAAACGTGTCGGCACACGGCGGTACCAAGGCGATCCTCGCGGCGCTCGGCGCGAATGCCGGCATCGCGCTCGCGAAGTTCGTCGGCTACCTCGTCACGGGCTCGTCGTCGATGCTCGCGGAGGCCGTGCACTCGGTCGCCGACACCGCGAACCAGGGCCTGCTGCTGCTCGGCGGCCGCACGGCGCGGCGGGCCGCCACCCCCGAGCACCCCTTCGGCTACGGCCGGGACCGGTACTTCTACTCGTTCGTCGTGGCGCTGCTGCTGTTCACGCTCGGCTCGGTGTTCGCGATCTACGAGGGCATCCACAAGCTGGAGCACCCCGAGCCGCTGACCACGCCGATCGTCGCGGTGATCATCCTGGTGCTGGCCATCGGCCTCGAGGGGTTCTCCTTCCGCACCGCGATGAAGGAGTCCCGCCCGCTCAAGGGGGAGGGCAGCTGGTGGCAGTTCATCCGGCAGGCCAAGGTGCCGGAGCTGCCCGTCGTGCTGCTGGAGGACACCGGCGCGCTCATCGGCCTGGTGTTCGCGCTCCTCGGTGTCGGCCTCTCGGTCCTCACCGGCGACCCGGTGTGGGACGCCGTGGGCACCCTCTGCATCGGCAGCCTGCTGGGCGTCATCGCGATCATCCTGATCGTCGAGATGAAGAGCCTGCTCATCGGCGAGGGCGCGGCGCGGCCGGTGCTGTCGAGGATCGTCGCCGAGCTGGAGCAGGGCGCGGAGATCGAGCGCGTCATCCACATCAAGACCCAGTACCTCGGCCCGGAGGAGCTGCTGGTCGCGGCGAAGCTCGCGCTCGTGCCCGGGTCCTCGGTGGAGGTCGTGGCCCGCGCGATCGACGAGGCGGAGGCGCGGGTGCGCGCGGCGGTGCCGGAGGCCCGGGTCATCTACCTCGAGCCGGACCTCGACCGCTCGCGGGTGCAGCAGGCCTGAACGGGCCCGCCACGCCGCTCACCCGGCGGCGAGCCGCTCGGCCGTCCAGCGCATCTCCTCGGTCATCAGGGCCAACGCCCGGTCGGCGACGACGGCCTCGAGGGCCGCACCGAGCAGCGGCACCCGCACCTCGACCTCGCCGTCGAGGCGCAGGGCGCTGCCGGCCGGGTCCGCCCCGATCGTCATCGCACCCGTGGCCCCGGCCGGCGCACCCACCGCCGTCAGGGTGAACTCGCCGTCGGCCCGCTCGTCCGCGATCCGCCAGCGCTCCTCGCGCTCCAGCACCAGCGCCCCTGCCAGGAAGCGGCGGACCGAGGCCGGGAGAGCCCCCGCGGGCACACCCTGGCGCAGCGCGATGCGCAGCCGGTCCTCCTCGCGCTCGAACGCGCGGAGCGCGGCCCCGGGCCCGCCCACCGCGGCCAACCGGTCGGTGTAGAGGTCGCGGTCCAGCAGCCGGGCCACCGCGTCGCGTGGCGGCAGCGGGAAGGCCCGGTCGAGGCGGAGAGGGGTGGGCACGGAGCCACCGTAGGCGTGCGGGTCAGTAGCCGCGCCGCGGCCGGACGTGGTCGAAGATCAGGCTGGTCTGCGTGTTGGCGATCTGCTCGTGCCCGTTGAGCGCGACCACGAAGTCCCGCAGCGCGGCGGAGTCGGCCGTCGCCACGTGCAGCAGGTAGTCGTCCACCCCGGCGAGGAAGAAGCAGTCGCGCACCTCGGGCAGCGACGTCACGTACTCCTCGAACTCGCGCATGCGGCGGCGGGCCGCGGCCTGCAGGTGCACCGACACCATCGCCTGCAACGGCCGGCCCGTCGCCGCCGGGTCGACGTCGGCGTGGAAACCCCTGATCACGCCGCGCTCGCGCAGCGAGCGGACCCGGGTGAGACAGGTCGACGGCGCGATACCGACGCGTTCGGCGAGCGCGTTGTTGGGTATCCGTGCGTCGCGTTCGAGCTCCGCGAGGATCGCGCGGTCGACGGGGTCGAGCGGCGGCCGCACATCGTTCGGTCGCCCGGGCCTCGAACCCGACGCGGCCGTGGATCCTTCGGGCATGAGCGCAGAGTACAGAATCTCCTGCGGTCTTGTTCCTGCAGAGACGCTGTTTCTTCGATACTGGGTGCGGACAGGCGGTCGCAGCGCCGGCCGCAGCGAGGAGAGGACGGGTCATGCGCATCGCGGTGCCGCGCGAGGTCAAGGACAACGAGTTCCGGGTCGCCCTGACGCCGGCGGGCGTGCACGAGCTGGTGCGACACGGTCACGAGGTCGTCGTCGAGCAGGGGGCGGGCCTCGGCTCGTCCATCCCGGACCAGGAGTTCAAGGCCGCGGGCGCGCAGTTGCTCGCCGACGCCGACGCCGTCTGGGCCTCCGCCGAGCTGCTGCTCAAGGTGAAGGAGCCGGTGGAGAGCGAGTACCACCGGCTGCGCGGCGACCTGACGCTGTTCACCTACCTGCACCTGGCCGCGTCCCGGTCCTGCACGGACGCGCTGCTCGCCGCGGGCACCACCGCGATCGCCTACGAGACGGTTCGCACGGCCGACGGGAAGCTGCCGCTGCTCGCCCCGATGAGCGAGGTCGCGGGCCGGCTCGCGCCGCAGGTCGGCGCGTACCACCTGATGAGCGCCGGCGGCGGGCGCGGCGTGCTGATGGGCGGCGTGCCCGGCGCGCCGCGGGCGCACGTCGTGGTGCTCGGGGCCGGGGTGGCCGGCTCGCACGCCACGCAGGTCGCCGTCGGGATGGGGGCGCGGGTGACCGTGCTGGACCTCGACGTCGACAAGCTGCGGGCGCTCGACGCCCGCTACGGTGGCCGGGTCGAGACCGTGCACTCCACCGTCTACGCCGTGGAGCACGCCGTGCTCGACGCCGACCTGGTGATCGGCGCGGTGCTGGTGCCGGGCGCGAAGGCCCCGACGTTGGTGTCGAACGAGCTGGTGGCGCGGATGAAGCCCGGCGCGGTGCTCGTCGACATCGCCGTGGACCAGGGCGGCTGCTTCGCCGACACCCGCCCGACCACGCACGCCGACCCGACCTTCCGGGTGCACGAGGCCGTCTTCTACTGCGTGGCCAACATGCCTGGTGCGGTCCCGCACACCTCCACCCACGCGCTGACCAGCGTCACCCTGCCCTACGTCACGCGGCTGGCCGACCAGGGCTGGCGCGAGGCCCTGCGCGGCGACGCCGCCCTGGCCCAGGGCCTGTCCACGCACGCCGGCGAGCTGACCAACGCCGAGGTCGGCCGCGCCCACGACCTGCCCTCGCGGACGGTGGCCGAGATCCTCGGCTGACTCCGGGCAGCCCTCCGTCGGGCGGGCGGCAGGAGGCGCGGCCGTCCGTACCAGGACACCGTGTGCCAGCGAATGCCGTCGCGGTCACATCGACGTAATCTCCCGGGCCATGACGAGCGTGGGCGAGCGTCGCGGGATCTGGCGCACGAAGTCCGTCGAGCAGTCGATCCAGGACACGGACGAGCCGGACACCAAGCTTCGCAAGGACCTCACGACCTGGGACCTCATCGTCTTCGGCGTCGCGGTGGTGGTCGGGGCGGGCATCTTCACGCTCGCGGCGAGCACCGCCGGCACGGTCGCGGGGCCGTCGGTCTCGCTCGCGTTCGTCATCGCCGCGATCGCCTGCGGGCTCGCCGCGCTCTGCTACGCCGAGTTCGCCTCGACCGTCCCGGTCGCCGGCAGCGCCTACACGTTCTCCTACGCCACCTTCGGCGAGCTGATCGCGTGGATCATCGGCTGGGACCTGATCCTGGAGTTCGCGGTCGGCGCGGCCGTGGTCTCGAAGGCCTGGTCGAAGTACCTGCACCAGGTGCTGAACGTCTTCGGGCTGAACGTCCCGACCTCCTTCTCCCTCGGCGGCTTCTTCGCCTTCGACTGGGGTGCCCTCGTGCTCGTCGCGGTCCTCGCGACGCTGCTGGCCATCGGCACGAAGCTCTCCAGCCGGGTCAGCGCGGTGTTCACGGTGATCAAGGTCGGCATCGTGCTGCTGGTGATCATCGTCGGCATCGGCTACGTGAAGGCCGCGAACTACACGCCGTTCATCCCGCCGGCCGCGCCCGCCGGTGAGGGGAAGTCCGGGTTCACGCAGTCGCTGCTGTCGGTGTTCGGCGGCGGCGGGAGCAGCACCTACGGCATCTACGGCCTGCTCGCCGCGGCGTCGCTGGTGTTCTTCGCCTTCATCGGGTTCGACGTCGTGGCCACCACCGCCGAGGAGACCCGGGACCCGCAGAAGTCCTTGCCCCGGGGCATCTTCGGCTCGCTCGCCATCGTGACCGTGCTGTACGTGGCGGTCGCGCTCGTGCTCACCGGCATGGTCAGCTACAAGCAGCTCGACGAGAACTCGACCCTCGCCACGGCGTTCGGCGAGCTCGGCGTGACCTGGGCCGAGGCGGTCATCTCGGTCGGTGCGCTCGTCGGACTCACCACGGTCGTCATGGTGCTGATGCTCGGGCAGATCCGCGTGCTGTTCGCGATGTCGCGGGACGGCCTGCTTCCGTCCGGGCTCGCCAGGACCGGTAGCCACGGCACCCCGGTGCGCGCGACCGTGCTGGTCGGCACCGTGGTCGCCCTCGTCGCCACCTTCTTCCCGGCCGGAGCCCTGGAGGAGATGGTCAACATCGGCACGCTCTTCGCGTTCGTGCTGGTGTCGATCGGTGTGGTCATCCTGCGCCGGACGCGCCCGGACCTGCACCGCGCCTTCCGGACCCCGCTGGTCCCGCTGATCCCGATCCTGTCGGTGCTGGCGTGCCTGTGGTTGATGCTCAACCTCAGCGTCGAGACGTGGCTGCGGTTCATCGGGTGGATGATCGTCGGCTTCGTCGTCTACTTCTGGTACGGGCGCTCGCACTCGCGGCTCGGCCGGCGGCAGGCGGAGGGCGTAACCCGGAGGTAACAGCCCCTCACACGTCCGTGTTCCGGGGGAAACGCCCCGGACACGGCGCCTCGCTTGGCTGGCGTCCGCCCCCTGTCGGGAATCGTTCGTTCGAGCCGTGCTCGCCAGTGTCGATGACGGGCGGGCGGGTCGGGGCCGGTCGGAGAGCTGTCGGGGCGCGGGGAGGGGCGCGTGGGCGCGCTGAGGATCGGTGCCGTGGCGGCCGCCTTCGGCCGGGACCTGGAGGGCGCCCTCGCCCGGGTCGAGACCCTGATCGACCATGCCCGCCGCTCGGGGGTCGGTCTGCTCGTGCTGCCCGACGCCGCACTCGGCGGCTACCTCTCCGGCTTCGGGGCGGAGGCCGAGGCGGAGCTGCCGCCCGCGCTCGACCCGGACGGCCCCGAGCTGCGCAGAGTCGCCGACCTGGCCGGCGACATGGTCGTCTGCGTCGGACTGTGCGAGGCGGGGCCGGGTGGCATCCGCTACAACACCGCCGCCTGTGTCGACGGCAGCGGTGTGCTGGGCCGACACCGCAAGGTCCACCAGCCGGTGGGCGAGGAACGGGTCTATGCGGCGGGGGACGGCTTCGGCGCCTTCGACACCCCCGTCGGGCGGTTGGGGATGCTGGTCGACTACGACAAGACGTTCCCCGAGTCCGCCCGGGCCCTCGCGCTCGACGGCGCCGAGATCATCGCCTGCCTCTCGGCCTGGCCCACCAGCATCACCAACCGGGCGCCCCGGATGGCGCAGGACCGCCAGTCGCGGCTCTTCGACCTCTACGACCGCTCGCGCGCGGCGGAGAACCAGGTCGTGCTGGTGTCGTCGAACCAGACGGGGTCGATGGGCAGGATGCGTTTCCTCGGGCAGGCCAAGGTCGTCGGGCCCGGCGGCGAGGTCCTCGCCCGCACCTGGGCCAAGGCCGGGATCGCGGTGGCCGAGGTCGACGTCGGGGCCGCCCTCGGTGCCGCCCGCCGCCGGCTCTCCCACCTCACCGAGCGCCGCCCGGACGCCTACCGCTGACTGCCCGAGGATGATCGGCGATCCGGTGCGCTCAGGGTTGTGGCGGGTGCTGTATGTGCACGCAGCCGGCGATCTTGCCTGTGTCGGGGTGCAGCTGATCGGCGGTTCGGTGCGCTGAGGGTCGGGTGGGAGCCGTGTGTGTACCCAGCCGGCGATCTCGCCCGGGGTGTCGACGGTGTCTCGGCTGGCTCGTCGTGGTGAACGGCCCCGACGGGCACGAGCACCACCTGTTCACGGTGAGCGGCGCTGCAGCGGCCAGTCCGGCCGGGGGTACACCGGACGGTCGGGGCGCAGGCCTGACCCGCCGTGGGCCGGCACGAGGGCGCCGGGCCGCGGCGGGGCCCCCTCAAGAGGGCAGAGCTCCAGGTGGGCGACCTTCGAGGAGGGCAGGGCTTCACGAGGGCAGGGTGTAGCCCGCGAACTTGTCCCGCAGCGTCTTCTTCGAGAACTTCCCGACGCTGGTCTTGGGGACCTCGTCGATGAACTCCACGGCGTCCGGCAACCACCACTTGGCCACCCGCGGGGTGAGGAAGGCGATGAGCTCCTCGCCGGTCAGCGACTCGCCCGGCTTCAGCACCACGCATGCCATCGGGCGCTCGGTCCACTTCTCGTGCGGGATCGCGATCACCGCGGCCTCGGCGACCGCCGGGTGCGCCATGATCTCGTTCTCCAGGTCGACCGAGCTGATCCACTCGCCGCCGGACTTCACGAGGTCCTTCGTCCGGTCCACGAGCCGAACGAAGCCCCACTTGTCGACGGCGGCGACGTCGCCGGTGCGCAGCCAGCCGTCCTTCGTGAACTGCGTGCCGCCGCCCTCGCCGCGGTAGTACTCCTTCGCGATCCAGGGACCCGCGGCCTGCAGCTCGCCGGTGGCGCGGTCGTCCCACGGCAGCTCCTCACCGCTCTCCGGGTCGGCGATCCGCAGCTCGACGAACGGGACGGGCTGGCCCTGGCGGGCACGGGCGTCGGCGCGCTCGTCCTCGCTCCACGCCTCCTGGTGCGCACGCCGCGAGGACACGCTGGCGATCGGGGAGGTCTCGGTCATGCCCCACGCGTGCAGCATCGGGACGCCGATCGCCTCGCGGTACGCCTCGGACAGCGAGCGCGGTACGGCGGAACCGCCGCAGATGATCGTCCGCAGGGACGACAGGTCGTGGTCGGCGAGCAGGGGCCGCACGCCCATCCAGATCGTCGGCACCCCGCCGGTGACGGTCACCTTGTGCCGCTCAAGCTGCCCGACGATCGCCTCCGGTGTCATGTTCGGGCCGGGGAAGACGAGCTCGGCACCCGCCAGGAGGGCGCCGTAGGGGATGCCCCAGGCGTTGGCGTGGAACATCGGCACGATCGGCAGGACGACGTCGCGCTCCGCGAGCGCGAACGCGTCGGAGGTCAGGGTGATCAACGAGTGCAGCACCGCCGAGCGGTGGCTGTAGACCACGCCCTTCGGGTTGCCGGTCGTCCCGGACGTGTAGCACATGGCCGCGGCGCTGTTCTCCTCCTCGACCACGAACCGCCCGGCGAACGGCTCGGCCGCGGCGAGCAGCTCCTCGTAGTCCCGCACCCGGGGATCCGCGGGGATCTCGTGGTCCGCACCGTCGTCGATCACGACGATGTGCCGGACGGTCTCGAACTTGTCCACCAGCGGCCACAGCTGGGGCAGCAGCGAGCGGTCGACGAAGACGACCTCGTCCTCGGCGTGGTTGACGATGTAGACGAGCTGCTCGGGGAACAGCCGGATGTTGAGCGTGTGCAGCACCCGCCCGGTGCAGGGTGCGGCGAGGTAGAGCTCCAGGTGCCGGTCGGTGTTCCAGCAGAAGGTGCCGACCCGGGCGTCGGCGGAGAGGCCGAGCGAGTCGAGGACCGTCGCCAGCCGGCGCACGCGCACGGCCCACTCCGCGACGGTGGTGACCCGCTCGCCCGAGGCCCCGGCCGTGATCAGCCTCTTGTGTCCGAACAGCTGTTCCGCGCGGTGGAACACGTGGGGCAGCGCCAGCGGGCGGTCCTGCATCAGTCCGAGCATCGTCGCTCCCGAGGAGTGTCGTGGATCACGACGACCGTACCGGGGGACCGCGACACCGGGACAGATCCGACGGTCGTAGCGGCACCGCACAACGTCACCGCCGGTACGCTCCCCGTTCATGACCGGTGCGGCTGCGGCGGGCGGCGCGGGGGCGCCTCCGGGGAGCGGTGCCGTCTGCCTCGACGTCGGGTCGACCTGGACCAAGGCCGTGCTCGTGCACCCCGACGGCGGCCTCGTCGGGTTCGCCGAGCACCGCACCACGACCGCCGACGTCCTCGAGGGCGTCGACGCCGCCGTCCGCGGGGTCACCGCCGCGGCCGCCCGTGAGCCCGAGCCCGATCTGCTGGCCTGCTCGTCGGCGGGGGGCGGGTTGCGGCTCGCCGTCGTCGGCTCGGAGAAGCTGATCTCCACCGAGGCCGGGCACCGGGTCGCCCGGTCCGCCGGATCGCACGTCGTGCACGTCCACGCCGGACCGCTCGAGCCGGCCGACGTCCGGGTGCTGCGCGGGCACCGGCCCGGCGCCGTCCTGCTGATCGGCGGGTCGGACGGGGACGATCCCTCGGTCCTGCTGCACAACGCGGGCAAGCTCGCCCGGGCCCGCGTGCGGTTCCCGATCGTGCTCGCCGGCAACGCGGAGGCCCGCGACGACGCCCTCGCCCTGCTCCGCGCGACCGGGCGCACGGTCGTGGCCTGCGCGAACGTCGCGCCCGCGCCCGGCGAGCTGGTGCCCGGGCCGGCCCGGGCGGCGCTCGCCGAGGTCTTCGCCCAGCACGTGCTCGGCGGGCGGGCGCCGGCCGCGGCGCCGCGGTTCCGCCGCATGGTCCGGGTCATGACGCCCGACGCGGTGCGCCGCGGCACCGCCGAGTTGGCGCGGATCTGCGGGACGCGGGTCCTGGTCGTCGACGTCGGGTGCGCGACCACGGACGTGCACTCCGCCGGGCCCGGGCAGCGCGTCCGCCGCACCGTGGAGGGCGACCTCGGGGTGCGGGCCGCCGCGGAGGGCGTGCTGCTGGAGGCGCAGGCCGAGGAGATCGTCGACCCCGTCGAGGCGGACCTGCTCACGGCGACCGTCCGGGGGATGACGACGGAGGTCGGGTCGGTCCCGCGCGACCCGGGCAGCGCGGCCGAGGACCGCCGGGTCGCCGCGCTCGCCGCCGTCGTCGCCGCGCGTCGGCACCTGCGGGAGGAGCTCGACCCGACGGACGGTCCGGCCGAGCACGACCCTGCCGACCACGGTCAGGTCGGGCTCGTGGTGCTCTCCGGCGGCGTCTTCCGCCAGCGCGACACGGCCGGCATCGGCGCGGTGGTCGGCACCCTGCAGCAGGACCCCGTGCTCGCCCCGCTGCTGGCGTCGGCGTCGGTGCTGGTCGACGCCGACTTCGCGCTCGCCCCCGCGGGTCTGCTGGCCGCCCACGACCGGTGCGCGGCGGCCGAGACCCTGCTGTGCGACCATCTGCTGGGGTCACGTTGAGGCGGGCCGCGGAGCGTGCCATCCTGGACGGCGCACGCACCGCCGGACCGAGAGGCGCTGCAGCGGACGGATCCGTCCGCCACGCTCGGTCCGCGGCCTGACGACGAGAAGGGCGCCTCCACCATTCCCGGGAGGAGGCCCGTGCCCGCGTCGATCGCCCGCCGATCCCGCCACCGCCGGTACCGCGGGGCCCTCCCGTCTGCCCTGACCGCAGCACGAGGAGACAGTTCACGATGACCGCCAGCATCACCGACCCGCACGGCCGGCTGCAGGAGCGCAACGGCCTCGACTTCGCCGTCGCCGACCTGGGCCTGCACGAGTTCGGCCGCAAGGAGATCCGGCTCGCCGAGAACGAGATGCCGGGTCTGATGGCGCTGCGCCGCGAGTACGCCGAGGCCAGGCCGCTGCACGGCGCGCGGGTCGCCGGCTCGCTGCACATGACGGTGCAGACCGCCGTCCTGATCGAGACCCTGGTCAGCCTGGGCGCCGACGTCCGCTGGGTCTCCTGCAACATCTTCTCCACCCAGGACCACGCCGCCGCCGCGATCGTCGTCGGCCCGCACGGCACCCCCGAGGAGCCGAAGGGCGTGCCGGTGTTCGCCTGGAAGGGCGAGACGCTCGCCGAGTACTGGTGGGCCACGGAGCAGCTGTTCAACTTCACCGACGAGAACGGCGAGCTCGTCGGCCCGAACATGATCCTCGACGACGGCGGCGACGCGACCCTGCTCGTCCACAAGGGCGTCGAGTTCGAGAAGACCGGCGTGGTGCCCACCGTCGAGGACTCCGACCTCACGGTCTCCGACGAGTACCGGGTCATCCTCGACGTGCTGCGTCGCTCGCTGGCCGAGAACCCGCAGAAGTGGACCACGGTCGCGTCGGACATCCGCGGCGTCACCGAGGAGACCACCACCGGCGTCCACCGGCTCTACCAGCTGGCCGAGCAGGGCCTGCTGCTGTTCCCGGCGATCAACGTCAACGACTCGGTCACCAAGAGCAAGTTCGACAACAAGTACGGCATCCGCCACTCGCTGATCGACGGCATCAACCGCGGCACGGACGTGCTCATCGGCGGCAAGGTGGCCGTGGTCTGCGGCTACGGTGACGTCGGCAAGGGCTCGGCCGAGGCGCTGTCCGGCCAGGGCGCCCGCGTGATCGTCACCGAGGCGGACCCGATCTGCGCGCTGCAGGCGCTGCTCGAGGGCTACCAGGTCGCGCGCCTGGAGGACGTCATCGACCAGGCCGACATCGTCATCACGACGACGGGCAACAAGGACATCGTCACCGTCGAGCTGATGACGAAGATGAAGCACCAGGCGATCCTCGGGAACGTCGGGCACTTCGACAACGAGATCGACATGGCCGGGCTGGCCCGCATCCAGGGCATCCACCGGATCAACATCAAGCCGCAGGTGGACGAGTGGGTGTTCCCGGACGGGCACTCCATCCTGGTGCTCTCCGAGGGCCGGCTGATGAACCTGGGCAACGCCACCGGCCACCCGTCGTTCGTGATGAGCAACAGCTTCTCGAACCAGGTGATCGCGCAGATCGAGCTGTTCACCAAGCGGGACGAGTACAACTGCGACGTCTACCGGCTGCCGAAGATCCTCGACGAGAAGGTCGCGAAGATCCACGTGCAGGCGCTGGGCGGCGAGCTGACGAAGCTCACCAAGGACCAGGCCGAGTACATCGGCGTCGACGTCGAGGGGCCGTTCAAGCCGGAGCACTACCGGTACTGAGTGCGAGTCCGCACCGAGCGCGGAGCTCGCGTCGGTGCTGATCACTGGTTGGGGCGGCGGTCGTCGGGTTAGGCTCGCCTGATGACCGCCGCACCCCTGCCCGAGCCGATCCCCACGGGCTCCAGCGGCGACGGCTGGCAGTACTGCGCCCAGGGACACAAGCACTGGGGCCTCTACGGCGCCGCGGGTCTGCTGGTCCGCTCCGGTGAGCTGGTGCTGCTGCAGCACCGCGCGCTGTGGAGCCACCACGGCGGCACCTGGGGCATCCCCGGCGGCGCCCGGCACTTCGGCGAGTCCGCCGAGGCGGCCGCCCGCCGCGAGGCCGCCGAGGAGTCGGAGCTCGACACCGGGCCGCTGGTCGAGACGGCCCGGTTCGTCGACGACCACGGCGGCTGGAGCTACACCACCGTCGTGGTCTGCGCGGCCGAGGCCCTGCCCGTCGCGATCCGCGGCGGGGAGAGCGTGGAGTTCTCCTGGTTCCCCGCTGCGGCGCTCGGCACACCCGGGGGCCCCGAGCTGCACCCCGGTTTCGCCGCCAGCTGGCCGCGCGTCTCCACCCTCTGACGTCGGGGTTCTCGGCGCCTCATGGTTCCATGACGCGATTCTCGGCCCGTTCTGAACGCATTATGGTTCCATCACGCTGGTCGAGGCCGTGTTTTCTCGCATTGTGGTTCCATGATGCGGTGATCAGGGGTGGAGGAGTGTCCCGGCGAGGGCGGGAGCGTCGGTGTCGCCCTCCAGCACCGTCCACGGGCTGAGCCAGCCGGCTGCCGCGAGCTCGCGGTAGACGGCGTCGGTGCGTTCCTGCAGGCCCTCGTCGGACTCGTAGGCGTCGCGCGCCCGGCCCGGATCGGCTGCCGCACGCCGGTGCGCCCGCTCCGCGGCCACCGCCCGCGGGGTGGCGAGCAGCAGCTGGTGGTCCGGGACGGGGATCCCGAAGCGCTCGATCTCCAGGGCACGCACCCAGCCGACGACCTCGCCGTCGGCCCCCTGCTTCAGCCGGGCCGCGTTGTAGGCGGCGTTGCTCGCGACGTACCGGTCCACGAGGACGACGTCGTGCACGGCGAGCAGTTCCCGCAGCTCGGAGGCGGCGTCGCGGCGGTCGAGCGCGAACAGCACCGCCATGCCGTGCACCGAGTCGGCGAGGTCGCCGAGCCGCCCGTACAGGGCGTCGCGCGCCAGCTCGGCGTGCACGTCGGCCTCGTAGCGGGGGAAGGCGACGGTGGCGACGAGTGCCCCGCGCTCCTGCAGCGCGGCCACCAGCGCGGCGGTCAGCGTGGCCTTGCCGGACCCGTCCAGCCCCTCGATCACGATCAGCCGCCCCACGGGGCCGGACGGTAGCGGAGACCCTGCGGTCGTGTGCCGCTCACCCGATAGCGTGGCCGCCTCGACGATCTTGAGGGGCGCTCCGGCGGGCGCGGGTGGGGGACGGGTGTGCTGAACGAGGGCGTGCACGAGCGGCTGCGCACGACGGGGCTCGAGGCCGATCTGGCCCGCGTGGCCGAGCTGGTGCCGTACTGGGCCGAGGTGGAGGAGGCCGACCAGCCGCACGTGCTCGCCCGGCACGTCGCCGCCGCCGTCGAGCGGGCGCTGCTCGCCAGCCCGAGCGAGGCGCACCGGGTGGCCCTGGTCAACGACCTCCTCGACCGGGTCTCGGAGCAGGACCAGCGCCTCGCCGCGGCCGTCGAGCAGCTGGTGGTGCTGACCCGGCAGGTCGCGCCCGGGGTCCACCAGCTCGTACGGCCGGTCACGCCGCTGTCGTCGGCGGCCCTGCTGACCAACGCGCACGGCGAGCCGTCGCTCATGGCGGCGCTCAACTCGGAGCTGGTCTCGGCCGACCGGGTCGACCTGCTCTGCGCCTTCATCCGCTGGCACGGGCTGCGGGTGCTCGGCGACGAGCTGACGCGACTGCGCGAGCGCGGGATCCCGTTCCGCGTGATCACCACGACGTACATGGGGGCGACCGAGCAACGGGCGGTCGACGAGCTGGTCCGCCGCTACGGCGCCGAGGTGAAGATCAGCTACGCCGGCGCGTCGACCCGGCTGCACGCGAAGGCCTGGCTGTTCCGCCGGCGTTCCGGCTTCGACACCGCCTTCGTCGGCAGCAGCAACCTGTCCCGGTCGGCGCTGGTCGACGGCCTGGAGTGGAACGTCCGGCTCTCCTCCGTCGGCACCGGGCACCTGATCCGCAAGTTCGAGACCACCTTCGACAGCTACTGGGCGAACCCGGAGTTCGTGCCGTACGACCCGGAGAATTCCGCCGACGTCGAGCGGCTGGCGCAGGCACTCGGCCGCAACCGCACGGACGTCACCCCGCTCACCGGACTCGAGGTCACCGCGCGGCCGCACCAGGCGCAGATCCTGGAGGCGCTCGCCGCCGAGCGGGACCTCCACGACCGGCACCGCAACCTCGTCGTGGCCGCGACGGGCACGGGCAAGACGGTCGTCGCCGCACTCGACTACGCCCGGCTCCGCCGCGAGCTGCCGCGCGACCGGCTGCTGTTCGTGGCGCACCGCAAGGAGATCCTCGACCAGTCCCGCCGGACGTACCGCGCGGTGCTCGCCGACGGCGCGTTCGGTGAGGTCTACGTCGACGGCGAGCGGCCGGAGCGCTGGACGCACGTGTTCGCGAGCGTGCAGTCGTTGCACGCCTACGGGATGGACCGCATCCCGCCGGACCACTTCGACGTGGTGGTGGTCGACGAGTTCCACCACGCCGAGGCGCGCACGTACCGGCGGCTCCTCGCGCACCTGCAGCCGCGGGAGCTGCTCGGCCTCACGGCGACGCCGGAGCGCACCGACGGCACGGACGTCCGGCGGTTCTTCGGCGGCCGCAGCGCCTTCGAACTGCGGCTCTGGGACGCCCTCGACGCCGACCTCCTCGTTCCCTTCCACTACTTCGGGGTGGCCGACGAGGTGGACCTGCGCGGCGTGGAGTGGAAGCGCGGCTCCTACGACACCGCCGCGCTCGACACCCTCTACACCGGCAACGACCTGCGCGCCGCGATGGTCGTCCGGCAGGTGCGGGACAAGGTGACCGACGTCCGCCGGATGCGCGCGCTCGGCTTCTGCGTCTCGGTGGCGCACGCCGAGTACATGGCGGAGGTGTTCACACGGGCGGGCATCCCGAGCCTCGCGGTCTCCGGCGCGACCCCGCGGCCCGAGCGTGAGGAGGCCCTGCGGCGGCTGCGGGAGCGCGAGGTCAACTGCCTGTTCGCGGTCGACCTCTTCAACGAGGGCCTGGACATCCCCGAGATCGACACCGTCCTGCTGCTGCGCCCCACCCAGAGCGCGACGGTGTTCCTGCAGCAGCTGGGCCGCGGGCTGCGCCGCGCGCCGGGCAAGGCGGTGCTCACCGTGCTCGACTTCATCGGGCAGCATCGCCGCGAGTTCCGCTTCGACCTGCGGTACCGGGCGTTGACCGGCAGCTCGCGGAGGCGGCTGGTCGAGGACGTCGAGCAGGGCTTCCCGTTCCTGCCCGCCGGGTCCGCGCTGGTCCTCGACCCGGTCGCCCGGCGGACGGTGCTCGAGAACGTGAAGGGACAGCTCCGGCTGCGGAAGGCCGAGCTGGTGGCCGACGTCCGCTCGTACGGCGACGTCGGCTTGGCGGACTACCTGCGCGAGGCGGACCGGGACCTGGCCGACGTCTACCGCTCGGGCGGCTCGTGGACCGCGCTGCGCCGCGAGGCGGGGCTGCCCGCACCCGAGGCCGGCCCGGCGGAGGGCGCCCTGCTCAAGCGGATGGCGTTGTTCACCCACGTCGACGACCCGGAGCGCGCCGAGGTCTACGCGCAGCTCGCCGAGCCCGCCGGCCCGCGGTACGCCGAGCTGACCGACCGCGAGCAGCGGCTCGCCCGGATGCTGTTCTTCCTGATCTGGCCGGACCGGGGCGGGTTCGCGCACTACGAGGACGGCATCGCCCAGCTCCGCCGCCATCCGGCGGTGTGCGCCGAGCTGCGGGAGCTCGTCGCGCTGACCCTCGACCGGGCGCGGCACGTGCCCCGGTCGCTCGGGGAGGGGCTGCAGCACGTGCCGCTGCGGAGCCACGCCCACTACCGGCGCGAGGAGGTGCTCGCGGGGCTGGACTGGGCCTCGCTCGAGCGGAAGGCGTACGGACACGCCGCCGGGGTCGTCTGGGCGCCGGAGACCCGGACGGACGCCTTCTTCGTGAACCTCCGCAAGACCGAGCGCGACTTCTCGCCGACCACCCTGTACCGCGACTACGCGCAGCGGCCCGACCTCTTCCACTGGGAGTCGCAGAACGCGACCACCGTCGCCTCCGAGACCGGGCAGCGCTACCTCCACCACCGGGAGCGCGGTACGCACGTCGCCCTGTTCGTGCGGGAGACGAAGAACGACGACATCGGCGCCGCGCCGTTCCTCTGCCTCGGAACCTGCGACTACGTCTCCCACGAGGGGGAGAAGCCGATCTCGATCGTCTGGCGGCTGCGCCGCGAGATGCCGGGGGAGACCTTCCTCGCGGCGAGCGTGGTGGCGAGCTGATCCGACCGCTGCGGTCCAGGGGGGCGGAGGACACGGAAGTGTCGGTGGTCGTCGCTACCCTCGCGCCATGACCGAGTGGAGCGACCTGACGCACGTCCAGCGCGTGCGGCTCGACGCTCTCCGCTACGCCAGCGGGGAGGAGGCCGCCACCTATCTCGCGATCATGCGCTCGTTCACCGGGGACGTCACCGGGCTGCTGTCGGACCAGTCGGCGTCCGAGATCGCGGGCCGGCTCGCCGAGCTCGGCATCGAGCTGCCCACGGACACGGTCGACGATCGGCTCTCCTACCTCGTGGAGCACGGGAACCTCGCCCGCAGCCCACGGGAGACCGAGGCCCGCAGCCTCCGCGAGTACCTGCAGAACCGCGCCCGCTACCAGCTCACCCAGCGCGGCGAGATGGTGCACCGGTTCGTCGAGGAGCTCCTCGGGCACACCGAGTCCGCCCGGGAGGTGTCCACCGAGATGCTCGGCGGCATCCTCACCGGGCTCGACGGCCTCGCGCGGGTCGATCCGGCGACCGCGGACCCGGACACCCTCGCGCGCGAGATCGGCACGATGTTCGCCCAGTTCGAGCGGCTCGTGTCCTCGACGCGGGACTTCTACACCTACCTCGCGCAGGTCCTGGTCCGCTACGACCTCGACCGCGGTGAGTTCGAGACGTTCAAGACCGCGCTGCTGGACTACCTGCAGCGCTTCGTCGACGAGATCGCCCGGCACACGCCCCAGATCGCCGAGGCCCTTCTCGCCGTCGAGCCGTCGGTCCCGGAGCTGTGCGCGCGGGCGAACTCCGGCCGGCGGTTGCTGGGTGTCGACGGGGAACGGGCCCGCCGGTCCAGCGGGCTCGAACCGGAGGACTGGAGCGGGTTGCACGCCTGGTTCGTCGGTGGGTCCGGGCGGGACTCCGATGCCGCCGGGGTCCGCAGGCTCGCCACGGAGGCGATGCGGGCGCTGCTGGTGAACCTGCGCCGGATCGCCAAGGGCAACCGGGAACAGAGCCGTTACGCGGACCTGCTGACGCTCGCGGGCTGGTTCGCGGAGGCCGAGGACGACACCGCGCACGCGCTGTGGGCGTCCGCCTTCGGTCTGTTCCCGTGCAGGCACCTGGCGTTCGCCGCGGACGACGACGACGATCCGGTCCCGGCCACGGCGTCCTGGTGGCGGACCCCGGTCGCGGACGTCCCGCTCGTGCTGCGCCGCACCGGGGCGCGCAGGATCCGCGGGCGCGCGGGCCGCCGGGAGGACTTCGCCGTGGCGAAGGCGGCCCGGATCGCCGAGCGGGAGCGGGCGGAGCGGGCGCGTGCCGCAGCGCTCTCCGAGATCGAGGCGCATCGCGGGGCGCTCGGTGTCGTCCGGCTCTCCGACGAAGCCCGAGCAGTGCTGCTGGCTCTGTACGCGCAGGCGCTCGTCGGCCGTGGACGCCCACTCGGAGAGGGAGACACCGCCGAGACCCCTACCGAGCGGTGGCGGCTGGTGGTCGGGCGGTCGCCCGGGACGGATACCGTGATCGTCAGTCCGGAGGGCAGGCTCGAGCTGGCGGGACTCACGCTGTCCGTCGTCCCGCACGAGGCCGCCGAGCGGAGGACGGGATGAGCGGACCGCGGATCGAGCGTCCGGCGCCCGCGGTGGACGTCGCCGCCGTGGCCGAGCGCCGGCGTGCCGCGCGCGCCCTGCTGTGCCACCCCCTGCTGCACGCCGACGGCCCCCATGCGGACGAGTTCCGGTTGGCCAGGCGTCATCGTGCCGAGCTCGAACGGATCTTCGCCGACGGCCTGGGGTACCGCCTCGTCGTCGAACCCGGGTCGGCCCGGCTGATGAAGGCCGGCCTCGGCCGGGACGCCACGCGTCCGCTCCGGCGACGCAGCGGGGCACCGTTCACCCCGCGGATGTACTCCCTGCTGTGCCTGACCCTCGCCGCGTTGAGCCGGAGCAAGGGCCAGCTCCTGGTCGACGAGCTCGTCGCCCAGGTCCGCTCCACCGCGGCCGATGCGGGGATCGAGGTGGACCTGGACGCGCTCGTGGACCGGCGTGCCCTGCACGCCGCGCTGTCCGCGCTCGTCGATCTGGGTGTGCTCCACGAACGAGACGGCGACCTCGAGCACTGGGTGGACCAGCGCACGGCGTCGCTGCTCGACGTCCGGCGCGAGCGCCTGGCACTGATGGTCGCGGCGTCGTTGAGCGGTGTGTCCTCGCCCGAGGACCTGCTCGATGCCGCGGCCCTGCCGTCGGCCGCGGGTGGCGCTCGGGTGGCGATCCGTCGTCGGCTCGTGGAGACACCGGTCCTGTCCGTCGACCAGCTCACCGTGGAGCAGGCGGAGTGGTGGAGCCGTAGCCGCAACCGGGAACGCGAGTGGTTCGCGGAGATCGTCGGGCTGGACCTGGAGCTGCGGGCCGAGGGGGCGATCGCCCTGGACCCGGACGGCGAGCTGACCGACGTGTCCTTCCCCGGGGGTGGGTCGGCGCGCCATCTCGCCCTGCTCCTGCTCGAGCGGGTGGTGACCGGAGTGCGGTCCGCGGCGCGCGAGGCGCCGGTCGGCGAGCGGGTGTGGCGGTACGCGGAGGCCGCGCTCGTCGAGGCGACCGCCCGGGAGGTCATGGCGGAGTGGGGCGCCGGGCTGCGCAAGGAGCACCGGGAGGATCCCGCGGCGGCCCTGGCGGAGGCCCGGGAGGTGCTGGTCGGCGCGGGGCTGGTCCGCCCCACCCGCGACGGCGGCTGGCGGGTGCACGCGGCCGCCGCGCGCTACGCGGTGTCTGCCGCGATCAGCGACCCGGACGGCTCTCGGCGGTCCTCGTCCGAGGAGGAGAGATGAGCAGCGGGGGGCGGTTCCGGCTGACCCGGGCCGGTGTGCTGAATGTCTGGCAGTACGACGACCAGGTCTTCGAGTTCGAGGGCGGCCGGCTCCTGCTGCGCGGGGCCAACGGCGCAGGCAAGTCGAAGACCCTGGAGATGCTGCTGCCCTTCGTCCTCGACGGGGACAAGGCCCGGATGACGGCATCGGCCCGGCACCACACCAGTCTTCTCTGGCTCATGCTCGACGGGTACGGCGGGCAGAACCGGGCGGGCTACCTGTGGGTGGAGTTCACCCGCGGCGACGAGGCGCTGACCTGCGGAATCGGGATCCGGGCCTCGCAGTCGGCGCGCTCGGCGACCTCGTGGCACTTCACCTTCCCCGGCCGGGTGGGGGTGGACCTGCACCTGGAGGACGAAGCCGGCCCGCTCGCCCAGGACCGGCTGCGGGAGGTGGTCGAGGCGGGCGGCGGGACCTTCGTCAAGGAGCCCCGTGCCTACAAACAGCACATCGGGCGGTTGCTGTTCGGGCTCGAGCCCACGCAGTACGAGGAGCTGCTCCGGCTGCTGTACTGGCTTCGCCAGCCGCAGGTCGGCGAGGACATCGAACCCGCGCGGCTCGCCGAGCAGCTGATCCAGGCGCTGCCACAGCTCGACGACGAGGCGGTCCGCACCGCGGGCGACACCTTCGACGAGCTGGCGGCCTTCGGCGAGCAGTTGGAACGGCAACGCCGGTCCGCCGAGGGGGTCGCGGCGCTGGCGACGGTGTACGCGGCCTACGCCCGCGAGGTCCTGCGGCGGCGCGGCGCGGACCTGGCCGAGGCGCACACCGAACGCACCCGGCGCGGCCGCACCGCGGAGGCGGCGGAGGCTCGGGTGCGTGAGCTCGCCGAGCGGCGCCGGACGACCGAGCGGGAGCAGGAGGAGGTCGGGGCCGAGCGTCGTGCGCTGGCGGCGCGGCTCGGGGAGCTGCGCGCCGACCCGCTCATGCGGACGGCCCAGCGGCTGGACGCCGCCCGGCAGCTCGCCCGGATCCAGGCCGAGGAGTCGGCGCGGGCCGAGCGGACCGTGCGGACCGCCCGTGAGCGCGCCGAGGCGTCCGGGGGGCGGCTGACGCAGGACGCGGACCGTCTCGGGGCGGACCTGCGGGAGTTCTCGGACCTCGCCCACCGGCTCGCGACCGGCCTGGCCGAGGTGGGGGCCGGTCCGACGCTCGCCGTGGCGGCGCTGCCGTCGACGCCGACGACCACCGGGGAGGCGGAGGCGGCCGTCGTGGCGCTGGAAAGGCACCGGGACGGCGCGGCGACGGCGCACTCGTCCCTGGGGGCCTTGCAGGCCGCGGTGGTCGTCGTGGGAGAGGCCCTGCGAACCTTCGACCGGGCGGCGGACGAACGACGACGAGCCGAGGAGACCGCCGCGGCGGCGGAGCAGCGCGCCGAGGAGGAGCGCGGGCAGCTCGCCGACGCCCGGACCGCCGCGGCCGCGGCCGAGTCCCGGTACACCGCGGCGCTGGCCACGTGGACGGCGGAGCCTGCAGCGGTGCCGTTCCGCGTGCCGGAGCTGCTGACGGTGGAGGCGGTCGCCGGCATCGGTGGGCTCGCCCGGGCTGCGGCCGAGGAGCCGCTGCGGGGTCATCGGGAGCGGCGGGCGGCCGCGGCGGCGGCCCGCGCCGCGGCGGAGGAGCGCCTCGCGGGCGCCGTGGTGCGCCGGGAGGCCGCCGTGGCGGAGACCGACCCCGCTCCGCCCGAACCGGCGTGGGGACGCGCACCGCGGAACGCAGCCGACGGGGCGCCCTTCTGGAGCCTCGTCGACTTCGTCGACGAGCTCGGCGAGGACGGGCGGGCCGGGCTCGAGGGCGCCCTGGAGGCCTCGGGCCTGCTCGATGCGTGGATCCGGGTGGACGGCGCGGTGCTCGACGACCGGGCGGACACCGTCCTGGCCACCACGACCGCACAGGCGACCGGGATGGGCCTGGGCTCGCTCCTGCGCGCCGACCCACCGCCGGGATGCCCGGTGTCGGCGGGCACGGTGCGTGCGGTCCTGGCCCGGATCGCGGTGCACGGAGCCGACGAGCCGGCAGGCCAGGCGCTCGTCGGCACGGACGGGACCTGGCGGCTCGGGGTGCTCGACGGGCGGGCCCGCAAGCAGGCGGCGCAGTACGTCGGCGCGACCGCCCGTGCTGCGGAACGTGCCCGCCGCATCGCCGAACTCGACGCGTCGATCGCGCGCTTCACCGAGGCCCGGGATGCGGCGGCGCGTGAGGAGCGGGCGGCGCAGTCCGCGGTCGAGCGGATCGAGGCCTGGCTCGGCGCCGTCCCGGCCGCCACCGAGGTGGTGGCGGCCTGGGCGGAGGCCGAGCAGTGCGCGCGCGGCGTCGCGCGCGCGGAGCGCTTCGCCGACGGCGCCGAGGCCGGCGCCCGGGCGGCGCGCTCGGTGGAGGCCGGCGCGCGCCGTGAGCTGCACGATCGTGCGGCGGGCCATGACCTGCCGACGGAGGCGGGGCCGCTGGAGGCGCGGCGCTTCGCCCTCCAGGGGCTCGACTCGGAGCTCACGGGGCATGTCCGACGCTGCGGGGACCTCGCCGTGGCGGCGAGCCGCTGGGCACAGGATGCCGAACGACATCAGCTGGCGCTGCGGGATGCGGAGGACGCCGCCGAGGCGGGGCGCGAGGCCCGGGCCCGCGCCGATCGGGCACGCGCGGCCGCGGACGAGCTCGAGGAGACCGTCGGACGGCCCCTGCTGGAGATCCGTGCCCGGATCGACGAGGCGGAGGATCGGGACCGGGCCCTGGCCGGTGCCCAGGCCCGGCTCGACGCGACGCTGCGGGAGCTGCTCGAGGAGGGCGGCGCCGCCGCCCAGGACGTGCGGATCGCACGGGACCGGGTCGCCGAGCACGAGCCCGTCCTGGTCCAGGCCGTCCGCGCGCTCGCGTCGCTCCCCGAGGCCACGGGCCTGCTCGAGTCCGGGGACCCCGAGGGGCACGCCTCTGCCGAGTCGCGATCGGCCCTCGTCGCGGGCCTCGCCGCGGCCTCGGGATTCGTGTCCGGGGAGCCCGTCCCCGCGCCGACACTGGCGCTCGGCCGCCGGCTCGCGGCACTCCTGCCCGCCGGCCGGTCGGGCACCGACAACGCCGTCCTCGTGGCCTGGCAGGAGGCGGCCAGCGGGCCCGCCGCCGACGTGGACCCCCGGGTCGTCGAGGTGGCGGGCGTCCTGACCGTCGTCGGCCGGGACGACTCGGGTGAACGGCCCGTCGGTGAGCTCGCGACCCGGCTCTCGGCCGCGGTCGCCCGGGACGCCGAGCTGCTCACCGACCGCGAACGGCGACTGTTCGAGGAGCACATCCTCGGCGACCTCGGGGAGTCCCTGCGGGCGCGTCGGGTCGAGGCCGAGGAGCTGGTCGCCGAGATGAACAACCAGCTCGGCGGGGTGAGCACCAGACAGGGCATCCAGGTGCGGCTGCGGTGGGCGCTGCGGGACGACGTGGTTCCGGACGCCCGACGGGCCGTCGAGCTGCTCGGCCGTCCCGTCGGGCTGCTGCTCCCGGACGAACGGCAGGAGCTGCGGGACGCGCTCCACCGGCTCATCGAGGCGTCCCGCGCCGAGGCCCCGGAGGACTCGTACTCGGAGCACCTCGCCCGGGCGCTGGACTACCGCCGCTGGTTCGCCTTCCGGGTCCGCTACACCCGTCCGGAGACCGAGGGGACCTGGTACGACCTGCACCGGCGGTCACCGCTCTCCCAGGGGGAGCAGAAGGTCGTCTGCTACCTGCCGCTGTTCGCGGCGGCGGCCGCCCACTTCAGCTCGCTCGCGGGCGCGGCGCCGCACTCACCGCGGTTCGTCCTGCTCGACGACGCGTTCCCGAAGATCGACGTGCGTACGCACCCGCTGCTGTTCGGCCTGCTCGTCCAACTCGATCTCGACTTCGTGGTGACCAGCGAGCGCCTCTGGGGCGACCACGCGACCGTGCCCTCGCTCGCGATCTACGAGGCGCTGCGGGATCCCACGGAGCGCGGGATCGCCCAGTACCGGCACACCTGGGACGGCACGCGGCTGCGAGCGGTCGGATGAGCGAGCCCTGGTGGGCCGATCCGGCGCTGGCCCGAGTCTGGGCGGTCCTGCGGGAGCGCCTGGAGCAGCGGGGTGCCCGGGCGGAGGGGCGGGTGGCCCTCGCGGGGCTCAGCAGGCAGGAGCGGCATGCCGTCGCCGGCCTGCTCGGCCGGCCGGTGACCCGTCAGCGGGTCAGTGTGGACCTCGAGGCCCTTGATCGGGAGCTACGGCATCGCTCGGGCGTCGGCGGGTTGACGGCGGTGGTCCAGGCGGCCACCGGCCGCCGGCTCCGTGACCGGCCCGCTGAACGGGCGAGGCGCACGGCCGAGCGGGAGGAGCCGATCGCGCTCGCGCAGCGGCTCCTCGGCGGGCGCTCGTGGTACGAGGAGTGGGCGGCGGAGGTCCGCCGGTCCGGGCTCCTCGGACGCGCACGCGATCCGGTGGCCGCGGTCCGGTACGCCGCCGCTGTGCTCGGGCGCCTGCCGGAGAACCCGGCTGCACCCACCTCCCGCACCGACCTCGCCGCCACGGTGTGCGGCGACTCCCATGCGTTGGACGACGGCCGCACGACGGCCGCCCTCGTGCTCCGCGCCCTCGCGGCGTGCGCGGGCGAACCACCGCCGGGCACGGCCGCAGCACGCAGGGAGCTGTGGGAACGCCACGGCATCCAGGTCGATCTCGTCTCGACCACCTGCCTGACGCTGGGGCTGCGCGGCGAGAGCGGGCCGGTCGCCGAGCGCCTCGACCTGGCCGCGGCGGCGGGCCATCCGGTCCACCTCACCGCCTGGGACCTCCGCCGGTGCCGACTGGTGCCACCGCCGGTCGTGCTGGTCTGCGAGAACCCCCGGGTGCTCGAGTCGGTCGCCGAGCGTGGCATCGCGGTCCCCGTCGTGTGCGCAAGCGGGCAGCCCACGCTCGTCGTGCTCGATGTGTTGCGCGCCCTGCGCGGATCCCGCCTTCGGTACCACGGTGACTTCGACTGGCCCGGCGTCGCGATCGCCGACCGGCTACGGGCCGAGGTCGGTGTCGTCCCCTGGCGGATGACCGCGGCGGACTACGAACGAGGTCTGACCGAAGCCGTTCTGCGGCTGGGTCCCGGCGGGACCCAGCCCTCCTGGGACCGCGAGCTGGGCGCGGCGATGAGACACCACGACCGAGCGGTCCACGAGGAGATGGTGCTCCCCGAGCTGCTGGCGGCGCTACGGAACGCCGAGCCGGGGCAGGACCTTCCGTGAGTGTGCGACACGCTCCGCCGAGGGACACGAACCCGCTTCCGTCCGGCGCTATCGTCGCGCGCATGACAGACCCTGCGGCAGACGTCGCGCGCAAGGAGGCCGAGGAACTCGAAGCCCAGGTCGCGGAGTATCCGGACGACCGCGCAGAGATCCTCCGCGAGGCGGCGTATGCCTGGCTCGACGCCGGTGAGGTCGCCCGCGCCGAGCAGATCCTCCGCGAGCTGGTCACCGAGGGTGGCGAGGACGGCTGCTGGGCGAGGACCGACCTGATCGAGGTCCTGTACACCGACGGTCGGGAGAAGACGGCCGAGGCGGAGCTCGACGCACTGGCCCGCCACCCCGAGCTCGATCGAGGTCACTGCGCGGTCACGGCCGAGCGACTGGCCGAGCGCGGTTTCCTCACCAGGGCCCTGGCCTGGTACGACAGGTTCGTCGCCCGGCTCTCCTCCGACGATCTCGACGCGCTCCGGGGACCGAAGGGGTGGATGTCGCTGGAGGCCCCGACGCTGCGGGGCCGCCGCCAGGTGCGCGAGGAGTTGGGGCTGCCCCCGGACGCGACGGACGAGCTGGTTCCGGGACCGCCGACCGTGGAGGACCTCGCCCGACTGAGGAAGAAGATGGAGCGGTTCGCGAGCTCTCGGGCCATGCCGACCCAGGTGCGGGTCGTGGTGTTCACACGGCCGGAACGCCGCGAGGCCTGCCGCATGTGGCCTGCGACGTACACCGCCGACGACGACTACTTCGATGCGGTCGAACGTCACTGGCGGGAGATCGCGGAGAGCGGGGGGAGCTCGATCAGGCTGTACCCCATCACTGCGCGGGGACTCGCGCGCTTCGCCGAGACCGAGGGGCTCGATCCGGAGCAGGAGGAGACCCGCACCCGCTACCTCGACACCCTGTCGGACGACGATGCGGTGGCGTGGCCGCCCGGCCGCAACGCGCCGTGTTGGTGCGCGAGCGGGCGGAAGTACAAGAAGTGCTGCGGCGCGGTGCGCTGACCGTTCACCTCGGCGGACGGGGAAGGCGGAGGATCTCGACGCGGTGACCGTTCCGCACGTGCAGAACAGGTGCGGAACCGGGTTGGCGCGGGTCGGAACGGGACCGTCGGACCTCAGTGGGATGCTTCCTCCCATGAAGTCGCGCGTTCTGGTGGTCGACGACGACCCGGCCCTGGCCGAGATGCTGACCATCGTCCTGCGGGGCGAGGGCTTCGACACCGCCGTGGTCGGGGACGGGACCCGCGCGCTGCCCGCCGTGCGGGACATGCGCCCGGACGTCGTCCTGCTCGACCTCATGCTCCCCGGCATGAACGGGATCGACGTCTGCCGCGCGATCCGCGCCGAGTCCGGGGTGCCGATCGTGATGCTCACCGCGAAGAGCGACACCGTGGACATCGTGCTGGGCCTGGAGTCGGGGGCGGACGACTACGTGGTCAAGCCGTTCAAGCCGAAGGAGCTGGTCGCGCGCATCCGGGCGCGGGTGCGGCGCACCGAGGCCGAGCCGGCCGAGCAGCTCACGATCGGCGACGTCGAGATCGACGTTCCGGCCCACCAGGTCACCCGCCGGGGCGAGCGGATCGCGCTCACCCCGCTGGAGTTCGACCTGCTGGTGGCGCTCGCCCGCAAGCCGCGGCAGGTCTTCACGCGCGAGGTGCTGCTCGAGCAGGTGTGGGGCTACCGGCACGCGGCCGACACCCGGCTGGTCAACGTGCACGTCCAGCGGCTGCGCTCGAAGGTCGAGAAGGACCCCGAGCACCCGGAGGTCGTGCTGACCGTCCGCGGCGTCGGGTACAAGGCGGGCCCGCCGTGAGCCCGCGCGGTCGCATGATGGTGCCGTGTTCCTGAGGTACCCGTGTCACTGAGGTCCTTCGTCGCACGGCTGCCGCTCGCCCGGCGGGCGAAGCGGGCGGCGGCGTCGACCGGCGTGCTCGTCTCCGAGATCCGCGCGGTCGCGCTGGCGGCGTGGCGCCGCTCGCTGCAGCTGCGCGTCGTCGTCTCCACCCTCGCCCTGTCCACGGCGGTGTCCCTGGTCCTGGGCCTGGTGCTGCAGACCCAGATCGCCGACCGGCTGCTGCAGGGCAAGTTCGACGCGGCCATCGCGCAGGCCGAGTCCGCGCGGGTGATCTCCGAGCGGGACCTGTCCGGCGTCGACCCGGATCGCGAGGGCGCGCAGGGCACCCTGAACAACGCCCTGGACCAGCTCACGAACCAGTCGACGACCGACGCCGCGGGCGCCCCCACGGCGGGCGAGTTCCGCGCCGCGTTGACCACGGGCGCGGGCAGCGGGCCGGAGATCTCGGCGGGCAACCTCGACGACGTCTCGCCCGAGCAGCGGCAGACCGTCGCGAACGGCGCACTGTCCACGCAGTACACCACCGTGGACGGCATCCCGACGCTGGTCGTGGGCCAGCCGGTGCGCACCGCCGGGCGCGAGCTGCAGCTCTACCTGATGTTCCCGCTCGACGCCGAGCAGCGGACCCTGGGGCTGGTCCAGAGCACCCTGATCGTCGGCGGGCTGGTGCTGATCCTGCTGCTCGCCGGCATCGCCAGCCTGGTCACCCGGCAGGTGGTGCGGCCCGTCCGGCAGGCCGCCGAGGTGGCGGAGCGGTTCGCGGAGGGACATCTCGACGAACGCATGCCCGTCCACGGCGAGGACGAGGTCGCGCGGCTGTTCGAGTCGTACAACGAGATGGCGGGCAGCATCCAGACCCAGATCCGCCAGCTCGAGGAGTTCGGCGCCCTGCAGCGCCGCTTCACCTCGGACGTCAGCCACGAGCTGCGCACGCCGCTCACCACCGTCCGCATGGCCGCCGACATCCTCTACGCCTCGCGGGACGAGCTGCTCCCGGCGCTGCGCCGCAGCTCCGAGCTGCTGGTCACGGAGCTGGACCGGTTCGAGAACCTGCTCGGCGACCTGCTGGAGATCTCCCGGCTCGACGCCGGCGTGGCCGAGCTGGGCACCGACCGGCTCGACATGCGGCACGTCGTCTCCCGCGCCGTCGAGGCGGTCCGCGGGCTGGCGGAGGAGTCGGGCACGCCCCTGGTCCTGGACCTGCCCGGCGACGTCTACGCGGACGTCGACTCGCGGCGCGTCGAACGGATCGTGCGCAACCTCGTCGCCAACGCGATCGACCACGGCGAGGGCCGGCCGGTGAACGTGACCCTGGCCGGCGACGAGCACGCGGTCGCCGTGGTGGTCCGCGACCACGGCGTCGGGCTGCGGCCCGGCGAGGCCGGGCTGGTGTTCAACCGATTCTGGCGCGCCGAGGAGTCCCGGGCGCGGCGCAGCGGCGGCAGTGGCCTCGGCCTGTCCATCAGCCTGGAGGACGCCCGGCTGCACGGCGGGTGGCTGCAGGCCTGGGGCGAACCCGGCCGCGGCTCGGCCTTCCGGCTCACGCTGCCGCGCACGGAGGGGGACCTGCTCGAGTCGAGTCCGCTGCCCCTGCAGCCCGAGGGCGACGACCCGGACACGGCGCATCCGCTCCCGGCCTCGGTGCCCACGCCGCCGTGGGGCACCCCGATCTCGGCCGAGCTGCGCGAGGCGGAGCATGCGGACGGGAAGGACGGCGCCGCCGAACCGGCCGTCCTGGACCCGCGGGGCGACCGGTGACCCGTCGGCTGCTGCTCGTCCTGGCCGCCTTGCTCGTGCTGGCCACCGGGTGCGCCAGCGTCCCCGGCGAGTCGTCGGTGCAGGTGCTGCGCAAGGTCACCGACGGCGACTCCCCGGACATCCCCGCCGGCCCGGTCGACGGCACCAACCCCCTGGACCTGGTCCGCGGCTTCGTCTACGCCTCGGGCAGCACCGTGGACCGGCACGGGGCCGCCCGCCGGTTCCTCACCCCGGAGGCCTCGCAGACCTGGGACGACGGCGATTCCCTGACCGTGCTCGACGAGCAGTTCGACACGGTCTACCCGCCCACGAGCAGCACCGATCCCGACACCGCGACCGTGCGCATCCGGGGCGACCGGGTCGGCTCGCTCGACGCCCTCGGCGCCTTCGAGCCCGCCGAGGCACCGGTGGAGATCGACGTGACGGTCCGCCGCGCGAACGGGCAGTGGCGGATCGACCGGCTGCCCGCCGGCGTGCTCGTGCGGCTCTCGGACTTCCGCACCAACTTCCGCACCGTGAAGGGGTACTTCGTCGACCCCGCGCGGCGCGCCACCGTCGCCGACCTGCGTTACCTCCCGGCGGTGCCCGCGCAGGCGCTGCCGTCGCGGACCGTCGACATGCTGCTGACGGGCCCGTCGCCCGCGCTGCAGGACGCCGCGGAGTCCGTCGTGCCGGCGTCGGCCCGGCTGCGGACCAACGTCACCGAGACGCCCGACGGCGCGCTGGTCGTCGACCTCACGCAGGTGGGCGACCTCGACGAGGCCCGCCGCCGGCTCATGGCGGCGCAGTTCGTGCAGACCCTCGCCGAGATCAACGTCCCGCGGGTGCGGCTGCTGGTCGACGGTGCCCCGCTCCTGGCCGGCAAGCCCGACCTCACGGCCGACGACGTCGTCGGGGCCGGCGCCGCGGTGCAGCCCGGCGCCGACGTCCCCGCCCTGGTCGTGACGGGGGGCCAGGTGCGGGCGCTGCCCGGCGGCGACCCGATCGCCGGGCAGGCGGGCAACGGGTCGTTCGACATCGCGTCGGCGGCGACCACTCCCGACGGCGCCCGGATCGCGGCGGTCGCCCGGGACGGCGGGCGGGTGCGCCTGCTGGTCGGGCCCACGGACGGGATGCTGCAGGCGGTGCCGTTGTCCGGCCCGTCGCTGTCCCGGCCGACCTGGACGCCGAGCGGCGGCGAGGTGTGGACGGTGCTGGGCGGCGGCCCGGGCGCCGTCGTCGCGCGGGTGACGGTGGACCCGACCGGCGCGGTGCGGACCGGGCAGGTCAACGTCTCGGCGCTCACCGCGCTGGGGCCGCTCACCGACCTGCGGTTGTCCCGCGACGGCATGCGGGTCGCCGCGATCGTCGACGGCGGCCTGGTCACCGGGGCCGTGGTGCGGGCGGCCGACGGCGACGTCGCGGTACGCAACGTCCGCCGGCTGCGCCCGTCGGACCTCTCCGACGTCGTCGGGGTGGACTGGCGGGCCGACGAGTCGCTGATCGTGGTCTCGTCGCGCACCGACCGCCCGGTGTCGCTCGTGTCGTCGGACGGGCTCACGCTGCAGCTCGTGCCGGGCAGCAACCTGACCCCGCCGCTCAAGGCCGTGACCGCTGCGTCGAGCAGGCCGTTCCTCGTCGCCGACCAGGGTGGGATCTGGAGCTACGACGGGGGCGAGCTGGACAGCTGGCGGCAGGTGCTCGGCGCGGCGCCGGACGGGGTGCCGCTCTACCCGGGGTGAGCCGCGCCGGCTCCACGCAGGACCGTCGTGTGGACGACCGTGTGGACGACGTCGGAGCTGGGAGCGAGGCCGGACCTGTGGACAACTCGGCCCGCGCGGCCCGTTCCGGAGCCGGGTCGTCGGTGCGGGGGGTCAGGGTGGGGGCATGGCTCGCCCCGGCTCCGCACCCCCGTCCCCGTCCGTGCTCCCGTCTGCTCCGTCCCCGTCCGCTCCGGCCCCGCCCGGCCTGACCCCGCGCCTGCTCCTCGCCGGCCTGCTCGACCTCCTGCTGCCCGGCTCCTGCGGTGGGTGCGGCGCGGGCGGGGCGGGGTGGTGCCCGGAGTGCACCGCGCGGCTGCCGGGCCCGCACCGCGTCGTCCTGCCCGGGGCGCCGGAGACGCTCGCCGCCGGCCGGTACCGCGGCCCGCTGCGCACCGCGCTGCTCGCCTACAAGGAGCGCGGCCGCCGTGATCTGGCTGCCCCGCTGGCGGCGGTGCTCGCCCCGCTCGTGCCGCCGGGCGCGCTGCTCGTGCCGGCGCCCTCGCGGCCCGCGGCGGCCCGCGGCCGCGGCGGGGACCACGTGCTGCGGCTGTGCCGGCGGATCGCGCCCACGCGAACCGTGCGGCTGCTCGGGCTGGCCCGCCGGACCCGGGACTCCCTCGGGCTCGACGCCGCGGGGCGGGCCGCGAACCTCGCCGGCCGGGTCCTCGTGCGGTCCCGCGAGAACCCGCCCGGCCCGGTTCTGCTCGTCGACGACGTGGTGACCACCGGGGCCACTCTGCGTGCCTGCGCACGGGCCCTGGCGGAGGTGGGGATCGGGGTCGCGGGGGCGGTGGTCCTGTGCGACGCGAGCAGCCGGACCGACCGCCGGCACCGGGCCGAAGAGCCTCCACGGGTGACCCGGGCAACCCCACCACGATACGTGTTTGCCCAGGTCAGGGAAAGGGGATCCGCCGATTTGGCCCGGTTCGGCGTCACTCGTCGCTCAGGACTGTTGCCAAAGCGTGATGCGCACTACCGTGCCTGGCACACGTAACCCAGACCACAACGGGAGGGGAACACCGATCGTCCGCTTCGGGTCTCCTCAGGGTCACGCCCCGCTGTCGGCCCCTTGATCCTGCAGGCCCGAGCACACCGCCCCGACGCCGAGAACGCACGGAGAGCGAGGGAAGTCGAGTGGAGATCGTCGTCACCGGCCGGAACGTGGAGGTCCCGGAGCACTTCCGGGTCCACGTCGAGGAGAAGTTGACCCGCCTCGAACGGTACGACCACAAGATCGTCGGCATGGAGGTGGAGCTCTTCCACGAGCCGAACCGCCGCCAGGCCAAGATCTGTCAACGCGTCGAGATCACCGGAAGGGGCCGGGGCCCCGTCGTGCGCGCCGAGGCGTGTGCGCAGGACTTCTACGCGGCACTGGACTGTGCCGTGTCCAAGCTGGAGAGCAGGATGCGGCGCTCCCACGACCGCCGCCGGCTCAACGACCGACGCTCCCGCGTCATGGCGGGCCGCGGCGGTGCCGGCGTCGCCGTGCTCGAGACCCTCCCGGAGACCGAGGAGGCCTTCGGTGTCGCGGAGGTCGAGGTGCCCAGCCCCCGCGCCCACACCGAGCACCTCGACGACCGGCCGGACACCGACGGGAACACGGCCGGCGGGTACGGGGAGGACGAGAACGTGCCGGGCCGCATCGTGCGACGCAAGCAGCACTCCGACGAACCGATCAGCGTCGACGAGGCGCTCTCCCGGATGGAGCTGGTCGGCCACGACTTCTATCTCTTCGCCGACGCCGAGAGCGGCACCCCGTCGGTCGTCTACCGGCGCAGGGGCTACGACTACGGCGTGATCAGTCTGGGCGGCTGACCGGGCGTCCCACCGACCTGCCCACGAGGGCGCCGGGGCACGGCTGCCCGCCGTGCCGCGGCGCCCGCCCATCGCATCCGACCGCGACGACCCCGGAACCCGCACGGGTCCGGGGTCGTTGCACGGTGAGGGGCCGCCGCGTCGATGGCTACCATGGTTCGCGGGTGTCTGCCGTGCGCCGGCGTCCGCCCCGGTCCTCCGGCGCCCGTCGGGGCCCACAGGACCGCGCCCGAGACCGCGATCGCGAATGAGGTCGACCAGTGCCGTTGTTGAACCGCCTGCTCCGTGCCGGTGAGACGAAGCTGGTGAAACGGCTGGGCAGGATCGCCGCGCACGTCGACTCGCTCGAGGAGGAGATCGAGCCCCTGTCCGACGCCGAGCTGCGGGCGAAGACGGACGAGTTCCGCGAGCGGCACGCCGACGGGGAGAGCCTCGACGACCTGCTGCCGGAGGCGTTCGCCGTGGTCCGCGAGGCGGCCAGGCGCACGCTGGGGCAGCGCCCCTTCCCGGTTCAGCTGATGGGCGGCGCGGCGCTGCACCTGGGCAACGTCGCGGAGATGCGCACCGGTGAGGGCAAGACGCTGACCTGTGTCATGCCCAGCTACCTCAACGCCATCTCCGGCCAGGGCGTGCACGTCGTCACCACGAACGACTACCTGGCCCGCCGCGACTCGGAGAACATGGGCCGGATCCACCGGTTCCTGGGCCTGTCGGTCGGCGTGATCCTCGCCGAGATGACCCCGGCGCAGCGCCGCGAGATGTACGCCGCCGACGTCACGTACGGCACGAACAACGAGTTCGGCTTCGACTACCTGCGCGACAACATGGCGTGGAACTCCGCCGACATGGTCCAGCGCGGGCACAACTTCGCGATCGTCGACGAGGCGGACTCGATCCTCATCGACGAGGCCCGCACCCCGCTGATCATCTCCGGTCCGGCCGAGCAGAGCGCCCGCTGGTACCAGGAGTTCGCGCGGATGGCGCCGCTGCTGCGCAAGGACACCCACTACGAGGTCGACGAGCGCAAGCGCACCATCGGCGTCACCGAGGAGGGCGTGGCCTTCGTCGAGGACCAGCTCGGCATCGACAACCTCTACGAGGCCGCCAACACCCCGCTCGTCGGCTACCTGAACAACGCCCTGAAGGCCAAGGAGCTGTTCAAGAAGGACAAGGACTACATCGTCCGGGACGGCAACGTCCTGATCGTCGACGAGTTCACCGGCCGCGTGCTGGCCGGGCGCCGCTACAACGAGGGCATGCACCAGGCCATCGAGGCCAAGGAGAAGGTGGACATCCAGGCGGAGAACCAGACCCTGGCCACCATCACGCTGCAGAACTACTTCCGCTTGTACGACAAGCTCTCGGGCATGACCGGTACCGCCGAGACCGAGGCGGCCGAGCTGCACCAGACGTACGGCATGCACGTCGTCGTCATCCCGACGAACCGGCCGATGGTCCGCGCCGACCAGGCGGACCTCATCTACAAGACCGAGGCGGCCAAGTTCGAGGCGGTCGCGGACGACATCGCCGAGAAGCACCACCGGGGCCAGCCCGTTCTCGTCGGTACGACGAGTGTGGAGAAGTCCGAGTACCTGTCGAAGCTGCTGGTGGCGCGCCAGGTGCCGCACGAGGTGCTCAACGCGAAGCACCACGAGCGCGAGTCGATGATCGTCGCGCAGGCGGGGCACGCCGGCGCCGTCACCGTCGCCACGAACATGGCGGGCCGCGGTACGGACATCATGCTGGGCGGCAACCCGGACTTCCTCGCCGATCTCGAGCTGCGCGGCCGCGGGCTGGACCCGGTCGAGCACCGCGAGGCCTACGAGGCCGCCTGGGACGACACCGTCGCGCGGATGAAGAAGCAGGTCGCGGCCGAGGCCGAGGAGGTGCGCGAGGCCGGCGGGCTCTACGTGCTCGGCACCGAGCGGCACGAGTCGCGGCGCATCGACAACCAGCTGCGCGGTCGTTCCGGCCGTCAGGGCGACCCCGGCGAGTCCCGGTTCTACCTGTCCCTGGGCGACGAGCTCATGCGGCGGTTCAACGGCGCCATGGTCGAGTCGATCATGAACCGCTTCAACCTGCCCGAGGACGTCCCGATCGAGGCCAAGATGGTCACCCGGGCGATCCGCAGCGCGCAGACGCAGGTCGAGCAGCAGAACTTCGAGATCCGCAAGAACGTCCTCAAGTATGACGAGGTGCTCAACCAGCAGCGCAAGGTGATCTACGCCGAGCGCCGCCGGGTCCTCGCGGGCGAGGACGTCCAGGAGCAAACGCGACACATGCTGCACGACGTGATCGCCGCGTACGTGCAGGGCGCGACCGCCGAGGGCTACGCCGAGGACTGGGACCTCGACAAGCTCTGGACCGCGCTCGGCCAGCTGTTCCCGATCTCGGTCAAGTGGCAGGACCTCGTCGACGGCGACCCGGAGGACGGCGGCCTCGACGACCTGACCGCCGAGCGGATCACCGATGCCGTCATCGAGGACGCCGAGCGCGCCTACTCGGTGCGCGAGGCCGAGATGGACGCGCTGATCGGCGCGCAGGGCGGCATGCGCGAGCTCGAGCGGCAGGTCCTCATGCAGGTCATCGACCGCAAGTGGCGCGAGCATCTCTACGAGATGGACTACCTCAAGGAGGGCATCGGCCTGCGCGCGATGGCCCAGCGCGACCCGGTGATCGAGTACCAGCGCGAGGGCTACGACATGTTCACCGCGATGCTCGAGGGCATCAAGGAGGAGACGGTCGGGCACCTGTTCAACGTCGTGGTGCAGGTCCAGGAGTCGCCGGAGGCCGCGCCCGTGCCGGCCGGGGCCGCGGCAGGGCAGAACGGGACCGCTCAGAACGGGGCCGGCCAGAACGGGGCAGGCCAGAACGGGGCGGGGCAGAACGGCGCCGGGGTGCAGCAGGGCGCGCAGGCGGCGGTGGCGAACGCGCCGGCCGCGGGCGAGCCCGTCACCAGCCGGATCCCGCGGGTGGCCGCCCAGGCCGCCGACGGCCGCCCGGACGACACCCCGACCTCGGTCCTCCCGGCCGCCTTCCGGGCCGGCCCGCCGCAGCAGAACCTGAGCTACAGCGGCCCGAGCGACGACGGCGGCGAGGTCGTCACCCGGGACGGCCAGCGAGCCGGCGCCCAGCGCGGTGGTGGTGGGCAGCGCCAGCCGCAGGGTGCCGGTGGCAACCGCGCCGAGCGGCGGCGTCAGGAGCGGGCCGCGCGCAAGCAGCGCTGACGTCAGATCACCCGGAGGGCGACGCAGCGCCACTCGCCCTGGCCGGTGAGCTCGAGGCGGGCGGCGAGGGCGCGGACCTTCGCGCCGAAGCGGCACACGGCGGCGACCTCGGCGGCCGTCCGAGTGGGCAGGCTCAGGTGCAGGGAACGCAACGAGGCGCCGGCGGCGGTCGTGTACCCGCGCCGTGGGACGCCCGCGTTGACGTAGCGCAGCACCACCGGCGCCGCGTACGGCGCGAGCTGGCGGACCGGACGGCGGCCGTCGAGCACCTCCAGCGCCGTGCGCACGACCAGCTCCGCCCTGCGCCGCGCGGCGACCGCCCGTTCCCGCTCCCGGCGCCCCCGCCCGTCCGGAGTGCCGGCCGGGAGTCGCGTCGAGTCACCCGCGGGCGACGATCCGGAGGGACCGGCCGCCGCCGCTCCGGCCGCCACCACGGCGCTCTCGTCCACCCACGCCGCCTCGCGACCAGCTCGGCCCTGCCCGCCCGGCCCGCCCTGCGGCTCCCCGGGCGGGACGTCCCCTCCCCACTCCCCGTCGAGGAGCGAGACCGGCGGCTCGAGGGCCGGCTCGTAGGCGACCGTGCCGAAGAGCGGGAGCGCGGGGGCCGGGGCGGTGAGCGTCATGGCCCGAGCGTGCGGGCGATACGCGCCCGGCCGGACCCGATCGCGGTACTTCGCCGCCGAACCATCAGGCACCTGATCGTTCACGGACTAAGGTGCGGGCGTGGGTGAGCAGCCGCTGGACCGGCTCCTGATCACGACCGGCGCCGCGCTCGCGCGGTTCCGGCAGCGGGCCGTGGCCGCGCACGGGCTGTCGGCGACCGCACTCGACCTGCTCACCGTCCTGACCGGCGAGGACGGGCTGCCCCACCGTGAGCTCGCCGGGCGACTCGGGCTCACCCCGGCCACCCTCACCCCGGTGGTCGACGCGCTCGAGCGGGCCGGGGACATCCGGCGCGAACGCGACGCCACCGACCGGCGGGTGGTACGGGTGTGTCTCACGGAGAGCGGCAGGCGGCGCTGCGCGACCGTCGCCGACCGGGTCGACCGCACCCTGCAGGAGACGGTGCCGGGCGAACGGCCGGCGGTGCGCCGCTATCTCGAGGAGGTGCTCGCGGCGGTGGAGGGACGACTGACGTGACGGACCTGCGTGGGCTGATCCTCGACTACGGCGGCGTGCTCACCGACGGCCCGGCGATGGCGGACCTGCCGCTGCGCGCGCGGGAGGCGGGCCTGCGCGTCGCGCTGCTCTCGGACGCCCACTCCGTGCCGGACGGGTACGCCGACCGGTTCGACGCCGTGGTCCTCGGCGGCGCGACCGGGGCTCGCAAGCCCGACCCCGAGGCCTTCCGCCGCACCGCGGAGCTGCTCGGGCTGGCGCCCGGGGACTGCGTTGTCGTCGACGACCTGCCGGTCAACGTCCGCGGCGCGAGCGCGGCCGGAGCCGTCGGCGTGCGGCACACCGACCCCGACTCGACCCTGCGCGAGCTGGGGATCCTCTTCGACTGGTGAGAACGGCGACGGCGCCGCCCGAGGGGACGGCGCCGTGGGGTCGGTGCAGGTCACTGGCTCATTGCTGGCTCACTGCTGCGGCGGGGGCGGCGGCTGCTCGCCCTCGGGTGCCGGCGGCGGCGCGGCCGTGGTGTTCCCTTCGCCGGTCCTCTCCTGCAGGAAGTCGACGCCCTTGTCGATCTGGTCGTCGTGGCCGGCGTACTTCTTCTTGGCCATGTCGCCGGCCTTGTCGAGGCCCTGGTCGACCTTGTCGTCGTGCTGACCGATCAACTCTTTCGCCTTGTCCAGGAATCCCATGCCGGCCACAGTGGCCCCAACTCCGGCGGAGCGCCACCCCGGGCTCACCCGATCGGGCGAAGTCGCGCGTGCTCCCGCCGAAGATCGTCCACCGAGGTGACACCGATGAGCTGCATCGTCCGCGTGATCTCCCCGGTGAGGATGTCGACGGCCTTGGCCACGCCGGCGCGCCCGCCCGCCATCAACCCGTACAGGTACGCCCGACCGACGAGGGCGCCCCGGGCGCCCAGCGCGACGGCGGCCACGACGTCCGCGCCGTGCGTGATCCCTGTGTCGACGTAGACCTCCGCGGCGTCGCCGACCTCCTGCACCGTGGGCTCGACGAGCTCGACCGGCACGGGTGCGCGGTCGAGCTGGCGGCCGCCGTGGTTGGACAGCAGCACCGCATCGACCCCCGCGTCGACGACCCGGCGGGCGTCGGCGACGTTCTGGATCCCCTTGATCATCAGCTTGCCGGGCCACGCGCCCCGCAACCACTCGACGTCGTCCATGGTCAGGGCGGGGTCGAAGACCCGGTTGATGAGGTCGGCGACCGTGCCCTCGGTGCGCTCGAGCGTCGCGAACGTGAGCGGCGAGGTGGTGAGCAGGTCGAACCACCAGTGCGGGTGGAGCGCCCCGTCGACGAAGGTCCGCAGGGTCAGGGCCGGCGGGATGGTCAGCCCGTTGTGCACGTCGCGGCGCCGGTTGCCGCCGACGGGGGTGTCGACCGTCAGCATCAGGGTGTCGTAGCCGGCCGCGGCCGCGCGCTGGACCAGGTCCTTCGCGAACGCCCGGTCCCGCCAGAGGTAGAGCTGGAACCACCGGCGCGCCCCCGGGGCGGCCTCGGCGACCTCCTCGATGGTCGTGGTGCCCATCGTGGAGAGGGTGTAGGGGATGCCGGCGTCGGCGGCGACGGACGCGACCGCGGGCTCGCCCTCGGTGCCCATCATGCGGGTGAACCCGGTCGGCGCCAAGGCGAACGGCAGGGCCGAGCGCGCGCCGAGCATGTCCCGGCCGAGGTCGACGGTGCTGACGTCGCGCAGCACCGTGGGCGTGAACTCGATGCGCGACCAGGCGGCGCGGGCGCGGTCCAGGGACAGCTCCCCGTCCGCGGCGCCGTCGGTGTAGTCGAAGACGGCGCGCGGGGTGCGCCGGCGCGCGAGCTCGCGCAGGTCGTCGATCGACGCCGCGCGGCGCAGGCGGCGCTCCGTGGCGTCGCGGACGAAGGGGGCGGGCCGGAGCAGGGGCAGCAGCTCCTTGGGCCTGGGCATCCGACGCTGGACCATGCCCCGAGGCTAGTCCTGCCGACGCCCCGCCGAGGCCCGAGCGGCGACCCCGGGAAGCGCGCCGTCCGGCCGTGGACCCGCTCAGCGACGGCGGTGCAGCTCGTACGCGGCGACGGCGGCGGCGCTGGCCACGTTGAGCGACTCCACCCCGCCCATCAGCGGGATGGCGAGCAGGCCGTCGAGCAGCGGGCGGACGGCCTCGGACAGCCCGTCGGTCTCGTTGCCCAGCACCAGCGCGACCCGGGGCGGGAGGTCGGCCGTGAGCAGGTCCTCCCCGCCGGCGTCGAGCCCGAAGACCCCGAAGCCCGCCTCCGTCAGCTGTGCGACGCCCTCCTCGGCGGTCGCCGAGCGCAGGACGGGCGCGGAGAACGCCACCCCCGCCGAGGCCTTGATCACGAGCGGGTCGATCGCGGGCACCCCGCGCCGGGGCAGGAGGACGCCGTCGAGGCCCGCGCCCGTGGCCGTCCGGAGGATCATCCCGACGTTCGACGGGTTGGTGACCCGGTCGAGCACCAGGACCCGGGCCGGGCGCCGGGAGCCGAGGTCGCGCAGGAACACCGGCACCGGCGCCATCCGCGGCGCCACGACGTCGGCCAGCACGCCCTGGTCGTGCCGCCCGTTCCCGGCCAGCACCTTCACCCGGTGCGCGCTCGCCCGCTGCACCGGCACGCCGCGGCGGCGGGCGGCGTCGGTGATGGCACGCATCGACTCGCCCCGCGTGCCCTCCGCGATGATCACCTTGTCGACGGCGAGCGACTCGTCTTCGAGCGCCTCGAGGACCGGCTTGCGGCCGTAGACGGTGATGAAGGAGTCCTTCGGCGAGACCGGCGTTGCCACCCGTGCAGGGTCGCACGCGCACGTAGGATCACGACCATGCCGCCCCGGCTCACCGCGCTCGACGCGTCGTTCCTCTACCTGGAGCAGACGACCACGCCGATGCACGTGGGCGGCGTGGCCGTCTTCAAGCGTGCCGGCAAGGGCGGGCTCGACTACGAGAAGCTCGTCGGGCTCGTGGAGCAGCGCATCTCGCTGGTGCCGCGCTACCGGCAGAAGGTCAGGCACGTCCCGGGCAACCTCGCCCGGCCGGTGTGGGTCGACGACACCGAGTTCGACGTCGCCTACCACGTCCGGCGCTCCGCGCTGCCCCGCCCGGGCACGGACGAGCAGCTCTGCGAGCTCGTCGCCCGGCTGATGTCGCGGCCGCTGGACCACACGCGGCCGCTGTGGGAGATGTACCTGGTCGAGGGCCTGGAGAAGAACCGGGTCGCCGTCGTCACCAAGACCCACCAGGCCATGGTCGACGGCATCTCGGCGATCGACCTGTCGCAGGTGATCCTGGACGTCTCGCCCGACGCGCGGCCCGGCGTCGAGGAGGTCTGGATGCCGCGGCCCGAGCCGAGCGACCTCCGGCTGATCGCCGAGGCCGTGGGCGACGCCGTGGCCCGGCCCGGCGAGATCGTGGACAACGTCCGCGCCGCCACCGGCGACGCCGTCGCGACCGCCACCAAGCTCGCGGGGATGGCGGGCAAGCTGCTCACCATGGCCCGGACCGCCTCGCGCCCGGCGCCGGGCACCCCGCTCAACGTGCACATCTCCACCCAGCGCCGGTTCGCGATCGCGCGGACCGACCTCGAGGCCTACCGGCGGATCCGCGCCGCGCACGGCTGCACGGTGAACGACGCCGTGCTCAGCGTGGTGTCGGGCGCCCTGCGGAACTGGCTGCTCTCCCGCGGCGAGCCGGTGACGTCGGGGGCGTCCGTCCGCGCGATGGTGCCGATGTCCGTGCGCGGCGAGGCCGACGTGCCCAGCTCGGCGACGTCGGGCTCGCTCGGCAACCGTGTGTCGTCGTTCCTGGTCGACCTGCCCGTGGGGGAGCCGAGCCCGGTCGTGCGGCTGCACCACGTCACGCACGCGATGCGCGAGCACACCTCCACCGGGCAGAACGTGGGCGCGGACACCCTCGTCCGCATCGGCGGGTTCGCGCCGCCCACGCTGCACGCGCTCGGGGCCCGCGCCGCGAGCGGGATCTCCCGACGGATCTTCAACCTCGTCGTGACGAACGTCCCCGGCCCACAGTTCCCCCTCTACGCCGCCGGAGCGCGCATGCTGGAGATGTTCCCGGTGGTGCCGCTGGCGAAGGGGCAGGCGCTCGCGATCGGGCTCACCAGTTACGACGGGGGCGTGTACTACGGGTTCAACGGCGACCGGGACGGGATGCCGGACGTCGACGTCCTCGCGGGGCTGGTCGACGAGGCGCTGGACGAGTTGCTGGCCGCGAGCCGCTGAGAGCAGGAGAGAGACCGTGCGGATCTACATCCCCGGGACCTGGCCGATGCTGCGGAAGCTGGTCAAGACCGGGCGGTTCGACCCGATCGGGGGGACCGCGTTCGCGCTGACCCCCCGGTTGCGGGAGGCGTACGTGTCCGGCGACGACGAGGAGCTGGAGTACGCCGCGATGAGCGAGGCGGCGCGGGCGTCGCTGCGCCTGCTCGCCGTCGAGTTCGGGCTGGGGGAGGACGGGACCCCGGCCCGGAGGGTGGTGGTGGCCGCCGACCTCGACGACGTCACGCTCCGGCCCGACCTCGACGACGGCGCCGTCCGCATCTCCGGCGCGGTGCCGATGACCGCGATCGCCGCGGTGCACGTCGACTCCGAGGAGGCCGAGCACGCGGTGCGTGAGGCCGCGGCGGTCGTCGACAAGGCGGACCTGGGCGACCTCGACGCCGAGTTCCTCGTCGGCGAGGCCGAGGACCACGAGCTCGCGTGGTACTCGCCCGAGGAGATCGCGTTCCTGGTGGACCTCGGCGACCTGTAGGACGGCGACCGCCCGGGCGCGCCCGCCACCGCGCAGGCGGCGGGCGCTGCCACGGGTCAGTCCGCGAACCTCGGGGCCCGCTTCTCGAAGCCCGCGGCCACGGCCTCCTTCTGGTTCGGGCTGCCGATCAGCGCGCCGATCTCGGTCTGCTCGGCGGCCAGCTGCTCCTCGATCGGCACCCGGCCCGAGGTCTCCAACAGCCGCTTCGCCGCGCGCACGGCGTGCGGGTTGAACCCGGCGATCTCCCGGGCCAGCTCCAGCGCGGCCGTGCGCGGGTCCGGGTCCACCCGTGTGGCCAAGCCGATCGCGACGGCCTCCTCGCCGCTGACCTTGCGCCCGGTGAACGTGAGCTCCTTGGCCTTGTCCCTGCCGACGAGCTCGGGCAGCACCTGCGTGCCCGTCATGTCCGGGATCAGGCCCCAGCGGACCTCGAACACCGAGAGCACGGCGTCCGGCGCCACGATCCGGATGTCCGCACCGAGCGCGATCTGCAGCCCGCCACCCAGCGCGTTCCCGGTCACGGCGGCGATCACCGGCACCGGCAGCGCGGTCCAGACGTGTGCCGCCCGCTGCCCGGTCGCCTTCGCCGGACCGTCGCCGGGCGGCAGGTCGGCGGTGGCGGAGAGCCGCTGCCCGTCGCGCATCGCCTGGAACGACCCGAAGTCGAGCCCGGCGCAGAAGTCCGGGCCCTCGCCGGACAGCACGACGGCCCGCAGCCCGGGCTCGGTCCGCAGCCGCTCGCCGGTGGTGACGAGCGCGGCGAACATCGCCGGGTCGAGCGCGTTGCGCTTCTCGGGCCGGGCCAGCCGGACGTCGGCCACCCCGTCCGTGATCTCGACGGTCACCCGCTGTTCGGTCAAGTCCTACCTCCCTGTGAACCGGGCCGGCCGCCGCTCCAGGAACGACGCGACCCCCTCGGCATGGTCCTCCGACGCGAAGCACTCGGCGAGTGCCTCCCGCGTCGCGGCGACGTGCTCGGCCATCCCGATCCCGGCGCCGTCGAGCACGAGCTTCTTGGTCCGCGCCAGCGCGAAGGGCGACGCCGTCGCGATCTTCACGGCCAGCGCCCGCGCGGCCTCCGGCAGCTCCTCGGGCGCGTGCGACGACACCGCGAAGCCCAGCGCCACGGCCTCGTCCGCGCCGAGGTCGTCGCCGGTGTAGAGCAGCCGCAGCGCCGCGGGCGTGCCGATCTGGCGCGGCAGCAACCACGACCCGGCGCCGGTGTCCGAGACGAGCCCGCGGTGCACGAAGTTCCACCGGAACCGCGCCCGGCTCGAGACGAGCCGCAGGTCGGCCTGCGTGGCGAACTCCGCGCCCATCCCGACGGCCATCCCGTCGACCGCGCAGAGCACCGGCTTCGGGCACTCCATCAGGGCCGGGATCTCGCGCGAGCGGACCGCGCCGCGCTCGTCGGGCGAGCGACCTGCCAGGTCGGCCAGGTCGATCCCGGCGCAGAAGCTGCCCGGCACACCTGTGACGAGCAACACCGCGACCTCGGGATCGTGCCCGGCCTCGTCGATGCGGGCCGTGAACTCCTCCAGCATGGCGTACGTCATGGCCCCGCGTTTCGCGGGCCGGTCGATGGTCAGTGTGGCGACTCGCTCCGCCACCTCGTACCGGATCTCCTGCATCCGACCCCTTCCCTCGGCGCCCGTGCCGATGCAATCCTAGCTGAACGATCGTTAAGGAGGGCCCGTGGATTTCGCACTGCCGGTGGAGCTGACCCAGAAGCTCGACGAGCTCGACGCGTTCATCGAGCGGGAGATCGTCCCGCTGCAGGCGCAGGACGACAACGAGCGGTTCTTCGACCACCGCCGGGAGTGGGCGCGTACCGACTTCGAGGCCGGCGGCACCCCGCGGCGGGAGTGGGAGGAGCTGCTGCGCGAGATGCGCCGGCGCGCCGACGCCGCCGGCTGGTTGCGCTACGCCTTGCCCAAGGAGGTGGGCGGGCAGGACGGCAGCAACTTCGACATGGCCGTGATCCGCGAGCACCTGGCACGCAAGGGTCTCGGGCTGCACAACGACCTGCAGAACGAGTCGAGCGTGGTGGGGAACTTCCCGTTCGCGCACATGCTGCTGGCCTTCGCCACCCCCGAGCAGCTCGACGAGTACATGGAGCCGATGCTCACCGGGCAGGCCCGGATCGGGTTCGGGCTCACCGAGCCCGACCACGGCAGCGACGCGACCTGGATGGAGACCCGGGCGGTCCGCGACGGGGACGACTGGATCATCAACGGCGCCAAGCGGTGGAACTCCGGGATGCACTCGGCCACCCACGACGTGGTGTTCGCCCGCACCAGCGGCAACGACGGGGACGCCCGCGGCATCACCGCGTTCTTCGTGCCCACGGCCAGCCCGGGGTTCTCGGTGGACTTCCACTGGTGGACGCTGAACATGCCCACCGACCACGCCGAGGTCACCATCACCGACGTCCGGGTACCGAACTCGGCGATCTTCGGCGAGGAGGGCATGGGCCTGGCGGTCGCGCAGACCTTCGTGCACGAGAACCGGATCCGTCAGGCCGCCTCCGGGGTCGGGGCCGGGCAGTTCTGCATCGACCGGGCCGTGGCCTACGCCCGCGAGCGGGTCACCTTCGGGGCGCCGCTGGCCACCCGCCAGGCCATCCAGTGGCCGCTGGTGGAGCTGCAGACCGAGGCCGAGATGCTGCGCGGGCTGGTCCGCAAGACCGCCTGGGAGCTCGACCGGGTGCCGCACATGGAGATCAGCGACAAGGTCTCGATGTGCAACTACCGGGCCAACCGCTTCGTGTGCGAGGCCGCCGACCGGGCCATGCAGGTGCACGGCGGGCTGGGCTACTCCCGGCACACCCCGTTCGAGCACATCTACCGCCACCACCGCCGCTACCGGATCACCGAGGGCGCCGAGGAGATCCAGATGCGCAAGGTCGCCGGCTACCTCTTCGGCTTCGCCGGGCCCAACAAGGTGCGCTGATGCACGACTTCAGGGAGCTCGGCAAACGGCTGTCGAACTGGGGGAGGTGGGACCGCGACGGCGTCCGCGACCAGCGCGGCACCACCAACCTCCTCACGCCCGAGCGGGTCGCCGCGGCGGCCGGGCTCGTGCGCGAGGGGAAGATCTTCGACCTCGGCATCCCGTTCGGGCGCGGCGGCCCGCAGCCGGGCGGCGGCCGGATCAACCCGATGATCCTCGTGTCGGAGACCGGCGCGGACCAGGACTACCCGGGTGCCTTCCACTACGCCGACGACTATGTGTTCATGCCGTTGCAGAGCGCCTCGCAGTGGGACGGGCTCGCCCACGTCTTCTACGACGACCAGCTCTACAACGGGTTCCCCGCCTCGTCGGTGAGCCCGCACGGCACCACCGCCAACTCGATCGAGCACCAGGCCAAGGGGATCGCGGGCCGCGGTGTGCTGGTCGACGTCGCCCGGCACCGCGGCGTGGAGTGGCTCGAGGCGGGCGAGGTGATCACCCCGACCGAGCTCGAGGCGGCGATGGCCGCCCAGGGCGTGGCGCTGCAGGGCGGGGACATCCTGCTCGTGCGCACCGGCTGGCGGCGCAAGTTCCTGGTGGAGTCCGACGCCGCCGCGTTCATGGCAGGCGAGCCCGGGCTCGGCCTGGACTGCTGCGAGTGGCTGCACGAGCACGAGGTCGCCGCGGTCTGCTCGGACAACTGGGCGATCGAGGTGCTCCCGGGCGAGCTGCCCGGCGAGCAGCTGCCGGTGCACATGGTGCTGATCCGCGACATGGGGATGACCCTCGGCGAGATCCTGGACTTCGAGGAGCTCTCCGCGGACTGCGCCGACGACGGCCGGTACGACTTCTTCCTCACCGCGCCGCCGATCAAGTTCCGGCGGGCCCTCGGCTCGCCGATCAACCCGCTGGCGATCAAGTGAACCGCGCGGACCCGCGGCCGTACGGCCCGGTAGCCTTCCCGGAACCGTCCGGAGCCCCGGACGGACCGGTGACCTGGGGAGGGATCGATGGCGCGAGCACACCAGCCCGCCACGCGGCCCCCGAACGCGACGCCGGGCGACGCGGCGATCCTCGAGGCGTCGATCGCGACCATGGCCGAGCACGGCTACCACGGGACGTCGGTGCGGGACATCGCGCTACGGGCCGGGCTGAGCCCCGCCGCGCTGTACCACCACTTCCCGTCGAAGCAGGCCGTGCTCGCGATGATCATGGAGCGGGGGATCGAGGCGCTGCTGGCCCGGACCCGCGAGGCGCTGGAGCGCGCGGGCGACGACCCGGCCGACCAGCTCCGCGCGCTGGTCGAGGTGCAGGTGCTGTTCCACCTCGAGGACCAGCGCGGCACCCTGCTCGGCACGAGCGAGCTGCGGGCGCTGGAGGAGCCGGTACGCACCCCGCACCTGGCCAAGCGGCACGCGCAGCAGCGGATGTTCGACGAGGTGGTGGCCCGGGGCGTCGAGGCCGGGGTCTTCCGCACCCCGCTGCCGAACGAGGCGTCCCGGGCGATCGTCGTGATGTGCACGGGCGTCGCGAGCTGGTTCTCGCCGGCGGGGCCCGCCTCGCGGGAGGAGATGGTGCACCGCTACCAGCGCCTGGCGCTGGACATGGTCGACGCCGTGGACCCCGGGCCCTGGGAGGCCCCCACCGCCTGACGGGCGGGGGTGCGGCATGACCGCCGCCGCGGAGACCCGCAGGCCCACCGGCGACCCCGCCGACCCGGCCGTGCTCGCGGAGCTGCTCGCCGTCCGGCTCACCGAGGTCCTCGGCGAGCCGGTCGAGGTCGTCGGGCTGCACCGGCTGACCGGCGGCGCGAGCCGCGAGACCTGGTCGTTCACCGCCCGGGCCGGTGCGGCCGCGCACCGGCTGGTGCTGCGGCGCGACCCGCCCGGCCCCGGCCGCCCGGACGGCATGGCGATGGAGGCGCGGGCGATCGCGGCCGCGGAGCGGGCCGGGGTGCCGGTGCCGCCGCTGGTCGACCACGGCACGGACCCCGCCGTCGTCGGGGCGCCGTACCTGGTCACCCGGCACGTCGACGGGGAGACCCTCGCGCGGCGGCTGCTGCGCGATCCCGAGTACGCGCAGGTCCGCGGCACCCTGGCCGCGGAGCTGGGCCGGGCGGTGGCCAGGGTGCACGCGATCCCGGCGGCCGAGGTGCCGGGGCTGGAGCGCCGCGACCCCCTCGAGCACCTGCGGGAGACCTACGACGAGCTGTGTGAGCCGCTGCCCTCGATCGAGATCGCGTTGCACTGGCTGGCGAAGCACCGCCCGGTCGACGTGCCCGAGACGGTCGTGCACGGCGACTTCCGCAACGGCAACATGATCGTCGCGACGGACGGGCTCAAGGCCGTCCTGGACTGGGAGGCCGTGCACCGCGGCGACCCCCGCGAGGACCTGGGCTGGCTGTGCGTGAAGTGCTGGCGGTTCGGCGCCGCGCCGACGGTGGGCGGGTTCGGCCCGCTCGACCAGCTGCTCGACGGGTACGCCGAGGTCGCGGGCCACCGGCCCGACCCGGACGCGGTGCGCTGGTGGCAGGTCTACGGCACCGCGCGCTGGGCCGTGGGTTGCCGCGGCATGGCCGAGCGGCACCTCTCCGGCGCCGTCCCGTCGGTGGAGCTGGCCGCGATCGGACGGCGGGTGTGCGAGCAGGAGCACGACCTGTTCCTGGCGCTCGGGCACTCCCCCGGCGAGCTGCCCGACCTCCCGGCGGCCCCGCCGTCGGACCTGCACGGCAGGCCCACCAGCGGTGAGCTGCTCGACGCCGTCGCGCTCTACCTGCGCGAGGACGTCATGCCCGGCACGCAGGGCCGGCTGAGCTTCAACGCCCGGGTCGCGGCCAACGTCGTCGACACCGTCGCGCGGGAGCTCGCGCTCGGGCCGGAGCAGGAGCGCCGGCACCGCGAGCGGCTGGCCCGCTTCGGCCGGGCCGACCAGGCCGACCTCGCCGCCGCGATCCGCGCCGGCGTCGTCGACCCGGAGGACCCGGCGCTGCTCGCGGCGGTCCGGGCAGCGATCACCGACCGGCTCCGGGTGGCCAACCCGAAGTACCTGTCCCACCCCGGCGAGTGACCCGACGGGTTCCGACCCTGCAGTTCCGACCCTGCAGTTCTGACCCGTGCAGTTCCCACCCCCCGTGCGAAGGAGCACGAATGCGGATCGGCGACATCCTGTCCTTCACGGCCGCGCGGCGCGCGGACGAACCGGCACTGCTCTTCGAGGACCGCACCTGGACCTACGCGGAGCTGGACCGCGACGTCTGTAGGCTGGCGAACGGGCTCGCCCGCCACGCCGCCCCCGGGGACCGCATCGCGATCCTCACGGAGAACCACCCCGAGTACATCCAGGCCTACTACGGCGTGCCCGCCGCGGGCATGGCGCTGGTGTTCCTCAACTACCGGCTCAGCCCGCGCGAGGTCGCCCTCAACCTGGACGACTCCACCCCGACCATGCTCATCACCGAGCAGAAGTACCTCGAGACGGCCCGGCAGGCGATGGCCGAGGTGCCGTCGATCCGCACCCTGGTCTGCCTCGACGGGACGCCCGACGACGCTCCGGACGGCGCCCTGACCTGGGAGGACCTCCTCGGCGAGCCGGAGGAACCGCCGGCCGTCGACGAGGGGTCGCCCGCCTGGCTGATCTACACCTCCGGCACCACGGGACGCGCGAAGGGCGCGGTGCTGACCCACCGCAACGTCGTCGCGGCGGTGATGAACTCGCTGCTCAGCTGGGAGCACGACCACGACCCCGGCGTGTCCCTGATGCCCTGGCCGCTGTGCCACATCGCCGGCTACGGCGTGCCGATGGCCCACCTCAAGGGCGACGCGATGGTGCTGATGCGCCGCTACGACGCCGTCGGCTTCCTGGAGGCGGTGCAGACCCACCGGGTGCGGCAGACCTCCGTGGCGCCGACGATGCTCGCCATGCTGCTGCGCCATCCGCGGTTCCGGGAGTTCGACGTCTCGTCGCTGCGCCGGATCAGCTACGGCTCGGCGCCGATGCCCGCCGCGGTGCTGCGCGAGGCGATGGCCGCGTTCCCCGAGGTCAAGTGGCAGACCGGGTTCGGGATGACCGAGCTGGCGGGCAACGTCGTCGTGCACGGCTCGGCCGACCACGTGCGGGCCCTGGAGTCCGACGAGTCCCTGCTCACCAGCGTCGGGAAGCCGCAGTGGCTGTCGTCGGTACGGATCGTCGACGCCGACGGCAACGACACGGCCGACGACGAGGTCGGCGAGCTGGTGATCCGCGGCGACCAGGTGTGCGCCGGGTACTGGAACCGGCCCGAGGCCACCGCGGAGGCGAACCAGGACGGCTGGTTCCACAGCGGCGACCTGGCCAGGCGGGACGCCCGCGGCTACTTCTACATCGTCGACCGCAAGAAGGACATGATCCTCACCGGCGGGGAGAACGTGTACTCCCGCGAGGTCGAGGAGGTCCTGTTCCAGCATCCCGACGTGGCCGCGGCGGCCGTCGTCGGGCAACCGGACGAGGTGTGGGGCGAGATCGTCGTGGCGGTGCTGGAGCCGCTCGAGGGCCGCACGCCGACGAGCGAGGACGTGCGCGAGTTCTGCCGCGGCCACCTCGCCGGGTACAAGATCCCGCGCCGGGTGCTGCTGGTCGACGAGCTGCCGCGCACCACCAGCGGGAAGGTGCGCAAGCCGGAGCTGCGCAGCCTGGTCCGCGAGTCCGTTGACACCGCGGCGAGCCCTTCCTAACGTGGGCTGAACGATCGTTCAGCACGCTTCGTCCCCGTTCTTCCAGCGTCGGAAGGAGAACAGCATGGCCAGCGTCGACCCCGCTGCCGACCCCGCCCCCGTGCTCCGCGAGGTGGCCTCCGGGCTGCGCTTCCCGGAGGGGCCGATCGCCCTCGCGGACGGCTCGGTGGTCCTCGTGGAGATCCGCCGCGGCACGCTCTCCCGGGTGTGGCCGGACGGGTCCGTCGACGTCGTCGCCGAGCTGGGCGGCGGCCCCAACGGCGCCGCCGTCGGTCCCGACGGGGCGATCTACGTCTGCAACAACGGCGGCTTCGAGTGGCACGACCGGGCGGAGGGCATCGTCGCGCCCGGGCACCAGCCGGCCGACTACATCGGCGGCCGGATCCAGCGCGTCACGCTCGACGGCGAGGTGAAGGACCTCTACACCGAGGTCGACGGGCTGCCGCTGCGCGGGCCCAACGACATCGTCTTCGACTCCGCGGGCGGGTTCTGGTTCACCGACCTCGGCAAGAACCGCGGACGGGAGATGGACGTCGGCCGGCTCTGTTACGCGCTGCCGGACGGGTCGTCGATCACCGAGGTGGTACACCCGCTGATCACCCCGAACGGGGTCGGGCTCTCCCCGGACGGCTCCCGGGTCTACGTCGCCGAGACCCAGACCGGGCGGGTCTGGGAGTGGGAGGTGCTCGGCCCGGCCCGCCTCGGCCCCTGTGGCGGGCCGCCGCGCGGCCCGGGCGGGGCGAACCTGCTGCACGGCTTCCCCGGCTACCAGCTGCTCGACTCGCTGGCCGTCGACGGCGCCGGCAACGTGTGCGTCGCCACCCTCGTCACGGGGGCGGTGAGCGTCATCCGCCCGGACGGCACGCTCGACCGGCAGATCCCGGTGCCCGAGCCGGACCCGTTCGTCACGAACATCTGCTTCGCCGGCGCGGGCTCGAACACCGCGTACATCACCTCCTCCGGCCGCGGGAAGCTGTACGCGACGGAGTGGCCCTACCCGGGCCTCGACCTGGCGTTCCGGGCATGACGATCACGTCGGGCGGGAGCGTGCGGGCCGAGCCCACCGCCGCCCTCACCGCGCCCGGGGCGGAGTTCGCGCTGGTCGACACGACCGTCCGCGGGATCCCGTGGCGGGTCTACGAGCGTGGCCCGCACACCCTGCGGGAGCTGTTCGAGATCGGCCGGGGCTGGGGCGACCGGGTCTTCACGGTGTACCGGGACGAGCACGTCACCTACGCCGAGCACGCCGCGACCGTCGCCGGGCTGGCCCGCCTGCTGCACGACGAGTACGGGCTGCGCCAGGGCGACCGGGTCGCCGTCACGATGCGGAACTACCCGGAGTGGGCGCCCTGGTTCTACGCCTGCGCGGTGTCCGGGCTGGTGTTCGTGCCGCTCAACGCCTGGTGGACCGGGCCGGAGCTGCGCTACGCCCTGGAGAACTGCGAGGCCCGCCTCGTGGTCGCCGACGGCGAGCGGGCGGCGATCCTGGAGGGCATCGACCTCCCGATGATCGAGGTGCGGGGGGAGGGCAGGGGCCGGCCGTGGACCGAGGTCCTGGCCGCCCTGGACCGGGACGCCGCGCTCCCGGACGTCACGATCGCCCCCGACGACGACGCCACGATCCTCTACACCTCCGGCACCACGGGGCGGCCGAAGGGCGCGGTCGGCACGCACCGCAACCACTGCACGAACATCCTCAACACGCTGCTCGGCGCCCGGGTCGCGGCGATCGTCGCCAACGGCGGCACGCCGCCCGAACCGGATCCGGCGGCGCCGCAGCCGGGGGCGCTGTGCACGTTCCCGCTGTTCCACATCGCCGGGATCACCAGCCTGAGCTTCACCCCGCTGACCGGGGGGAAGCTCGTCACGCAGTACCGCTGGGACCCCGTCGAGGCGCTCGAGCTGGTCCGCCGGGAGGCGCTCACCGGCGTGTCCGGGGTGCCGACGGTCGGCCGGCAGCTGGTCGAGCAGGCCGCGCGCGAGGGCGGCGGGCTGCAGACGCTGGCCGCGCTCAGCATGGGCGGGGCACCGATCCCGCCGGACCTGATCGGGCTGATCGACACCCAGTTCGCCTCGCTGGTGTCCCCGGCGAACGGCTACGGGCTCACCGAGACCACCAGCGCCGTCGTCTCCAACACCGGGCTGGACTACGTGAGCCACCCGGACAGCGTCGGCCGGCTCGCCCCGGGCGCCGACATCCGCGTCGTCGACCCCGCGACCGGGGAGGACGCCGAGCCGGAGGGGGTGGGCGAGCTCTGGTTCCGCGGGCCCAACGTGGTGCGCGGCTACTGGAACAACCCCGGGGGCACGGCCGCGGCCTTCACCGACGGCTGGTTCCACACCGGTGACCTGGGCTTCTTCCGGGACGGCTGGGTGTACGTCGTGGACCGGATGAAGGACGTGGTCATCCGGGGCGGCGAGAACATCTACTGCGCGGAGGTCGAGGCCGCGCTGTTCGAGCACCCGGCGGTGGCCGACGTGGCGATCGTCGGGATCCCGCACGACCGGCTCGGCGAGCAGGCCGTGGCCGTGGTGAACACCCGCGCCGACGTCACCGCGGCGGAGCTGCAGCAGCACGTCCGCGAGCGCCTGGCCGAGTTCAAGGTGCCCGAGCACGTCGTGTTCCGCGCGGAGCCGCTGCCGCGCACCCCCAGCGGCAAGGTCCTGAAGCGCGAGCTGCGCACGGAGGTGCAGGCATGACCGCGAGCCCGGAGACGGCGCTCACCGACATCCGCTACGAGCAGGACGGGCACGTCGGCGTGCTCACGATCGCCCGGCCGGAGGTGCACAACGCCCTGCGCCGCAGGACGTACGACGAGCTGGAGGACCTCGTCCGCACCACGACCGCACGGGTCCTGGTGATCACCGGCGAGGGCCGTTCGTTCTGCTCGGGCGACGACGTCCGCGAGCTGATGGGCGGGGGCGACCCGGAGAAGCGCCCGCCCCGGCCCGCCCCGCGGCTGACCCCCGCGGCCGGTGCGCTGCTCACGTCGAACGTGCCGGTGATCGCGGCCGTCAACGGCGCGGCGGTCGGCTGGGGCATGGAGCTGGCGCTGATGGCGGACTTCCGGGTCGCGGCGCGCCGGGCGAAGTTCGGCGAGCTGTTCGTCAAGCGCGGGCTGTGCAGCGACGTCGCCGGGATCGCGCGGCTCGCCCAGCTCGTCGGCCGGGAGAAGGCGGCCGAGCTGCTGTTCACCGGCGAGGTCATCGACGCCGAGGAGGCCGGCCGGATCGGGCTGGTCGGCCGGGTCGTCGACGACGAGCAGCTGCTGCCGACCGCGCTGGAGCTGGCCGAGCGGATCGCGGCGAACCCGCCGCTGGCCGTCGGCGCGCTGAAGGCGGGGCTGCGCGAGGCGCTCGACCCGGACTGGTCCGACCTGGGCCGCTGGGTGAGCACGCGGCTGGGCGAGCTGTTCGCCACCGAGGACCACCGCGAGGGCGTGCGGTCCTTCCTGGAGAAGCGGGAGCCGAGGTACGTGGGGCGATGACGACGACGAGCACCCTGGCCGGTCTGGACGCGCCGGCCGTCGAGGCGTGGCTGGCCGGCCAGGTCGAGGGCTTCGCCGCGCCGGCGCGGTTCACGCTCGTCGCGGGCGGGCGGTCCAACCTGACCTACCGGATCGACGACGCCGCGGGCCACTCCTATGCGTTGCGCCGCCCGCCGACCGGGGGCGTGCTCAGCACCGCGCACGACATGAGCCGCGAGTGGCGGTTCGTCTCGGCGATGGCGCCGACCGCGGTCCCCGTCGCCCCGCCCCGCGCGTACTGCGCCGACCTGGCGGTGACCGGCGCGGAGTTCTACGTCATGGACTTCGTCGAGGGTACGGTCCTCGCCGACCCGGCCGCCGCCGAGTCGCTCGTCCCCGCGGCCCGCGCCCGGGCGGGGGAATACGTCGTCGAGGTGCTGGCCGCGCTGCACGCGCTCGACCCCGCCGACGTGGGGCTGGAGGGCTCGCGCAAGGGCTACGCCGAGCGGCAGCTCGCGCGGTGGCACCAGCAGATCCGCAACTCCGGCGTCGAGGGCGCCGAGCTGGCGTTGCTCGACGAGATCCACGCCGCCCTCGCCGCGCACGTCCCGCCGCAGTCCCGCGGGATCGTGCACGGCGACTTCCGGCCCGGGAACATGACCTTCGGCCCGGACGGGACGGTCCGGGCGGTCTTCGACTGGGAGCTGGCCACCCTCGGCGACCCGATGGCCGACCTCGGCTACCTGGTCTCGCTCTGGCAGGAGCCCGGCGACGAGCTGCCCGAGGGCGCCGACCCGGGACCCACCACGGTCCCCGGCTTCCCGACCCGGGACGAGCTCGTCGCCCGGTACGCGCGGACCACCGGGCGGGACGTGTCGGACCTCCCGTACTGGATCGCCTTCAACCGCTGGCGTTCGGCGTGCATCCTCGCCGGCGTGCAGGCCCGGTACCTCGCCGGCGTGATGGCCGACGACGGCTACGCCGACCAGGTCCGCGCCCGCGTCGCCACCGGCCGGCTGCTCGGCGAGTCCGCGAAGGAGGCGTTGGTCGCGGCCGGGCTGGGCTGAGCGCTGCCCCCCGTGCGGGTCGCGGGGTCCCGGAACGCGCTGGGCGGTGCGCCGAGGAGCTGCGTGAACATCGTGGTGAAGGCGCCCGGCCCGGCGTAGCCGAGGTCGGCGGCGATCTCGGTGACCGGGCGGCCCGCGGCCAGCTCGGGCAGGGCGTGGAGGGCGCAGGCCCGGCGGCGCCACGACGCCAGGCCCGTCCCGGTCTCCGCGGTGAACCGGCGGTGCAGCGTGCGGACGCTGACGTGCAGCCCGGCGGCCCAGGCCTCGGGCCGGGCGTCGATCCGCGGTCGGGCGAGGAACTCCCGGCACAACGCGCGCAGCGCCGGGTCGGCCGGCAGCGGCAGGTCGAGGGGGAGCGGCGCGGAGCGGCGGATCTCGTGCAGGACCAGGGCGAGCAGGGCGGCGTCGCGGCCGTGCGTCGCGTACCGGGGCTCGACGTCGACGGCCTCGCACACCAGCTCCCGCAGCAGCGCCGGGACCTCGACGACCCGGCACCGGGGCGGGAACCAGGGCACGGCGCGCGGTTCGAGGTAGAGGCTGCGGGTGCTGACGCCGTCCATGAGGACGGCGTGCTCGGTGCCGGGCGGGATCAGCACCGCGCGGTGCGGCGGGACCGTCCAGCTGCCGTCCGCGGTCTCGACGCGCATCGACCCCGTGACGCCGTAGAGGAACTGGGCGCGGCGGTGGCGGTGCGCGGGCAGCTGCGTGCTCGGTGGATAGGTGGTGCCGATCGCGACGACGTCCCGGTCGAGGGCGTCGACCTCGTCGATCGGGACGTCACGCACCCGTCCGAGGGTAGTGGCCGGAACTCGGAGGAAGGCGTCCCACGGACGAATGCCCGTCACCGCGGTGCGACCTACGGTCGGGACACGTGCTCACCACGATCGCCGTCCTCGTCGGGTTCGGGTGCCTCAGCGGGCTGACCACGGTGCTGTTCGGGTTCGGCGGCGGCTTCGTGACCGTCCCGGTGGTGTACGCCGTCGCCGCGTCGGGGCCGCAGGCCATGCACCTGGCCGTCGGCACCTCGACCGCGGTCATGGTCGTCAACGCCGCCGGCGGGACCCTCGCGCAGTACCGGTCCGGCCGACTGCGCCGCGACTACGTGTGGCCGCTGGCCGGCTACGTCGCGATCGGCGCCGCGCTCGGCGCGCTCGCGGCCACCGCGGCCCCCGACGGCCTGCTGCACGTGCTGTTCGCGGTCTACCTGGGGCTCACCATCGTCGACAGCCTGGTGCGGCGCGGGTTCCTGCGCGGCGGTGTCCCGCGCCCGCTCGGGGCGCGGACCGCCTCGCTGGGCGGGGTCACGATCGGGGCGGTCGCGAGCTTCCTCGGCGTGGGCGGCAGCGTGATGACCGTGCCGCTGCTGCGCCGGCGCGGCCTACCGATGGCCCACGCCGTGGCGATGGCGAACCCGCTGAGCCTGCCGGTCGCCGTCGTCGCCACGGCGGTGTACCTGACCGTCCCCGCCCCGGACGGGTCGCGCGGCGTCGACCTGCTCGCCGGGGCACTGCTGCTCGCGGGCTCGTTGCCGACCATCGGGGTCGTCCGGCGGCTGCTGCCGCACGTCCCCGACCGCGTGCACGCCGTCGCCTACGTCGGGTTGCTCGTCGTCGCGCTCGTCGCGGTGCTGGTCTGAGACCCGCCCTGCGACAGCGGGCCGACAGCGCACCCGACAGCCCGCCGACGGTCGCGTGACACCGCGAGGGCGGACCGTCGTCGCCGACCCAGTCACCGACCCGGGGAGGCCCCGATGACGACCGTCCAGGCCGACACCGTCCACGTCCGTCGCGCCGCCGAGGGCGAGCGCCCGGCCGTGGCCGCGACGCTCGCCGCGGCCTTCCGCGACGACCCCGTCTTCGCCTGGGCCCACCCGGAGCCGGTGGGCCGGGCGGACCGGACGCGCTTCTTCTTCGACCTCGCCGTCGACGTGCTCGCGCAGCACGACGACATCTGGGCCGCGGATGCGGACGCCGAAGGGGCGATCGACGGCGCCGCCCTGTGGGTGCCGCACAGCCGGGCCCCCATGTCCGACGAGGAGGGCGAGGCCTTCGGCGCCGCCCTCGCACAGCGGGCCGGCGACGACGCCGAGCGGCTCTTCGCGCTGATGACCACGATGGAGCAGCACCATCCGCAGGAGCCGCACGAGTACCTGTGGTTCCTCGGCGTGCACCCGGACCGGCAGGGGCGCGGGCTCGGCGCCGCGACCATGGCACCCGTCCTCGCCCGCGCCGACCGGGCCGGCCACCCCGCCTACCTCGAGGCGACCAGCGTCCGCAGCAAGGCCCTCTACGAGCGGCACGGCTTCGTCGCCGCCACCCCGATCGCGGTCGACGACAGCCCGCCGCTCTGGCCGATGTGGCGGGAGCCGCGCTGACCGGGCCCGGCTCGGGCGGATCACCGATGGCGGCCGCTCAGGAGGCGGCCGCCTTGGCCACCCCGCGGAACTCCGGCCGGTCGGCGAGACCGGGGTGGAAGCCCAGGACCTGCGGCGACAACGCGACCGGCGGGGTCGCATAGTAGAGGATCACCTCGAAGGCCTGGTCGACGAACTCGCGCATCTGCGCGTGCAGGGCGTCGGCGCGGGCGGCGGGATCCACGGTGCGCAGCACGGTCTCCTGCAGGCGTTCCATCTCCGGGGTGGTGTGGCCGCCGGGGTTGTTGAAGCCGTCCGGCAGGTACCGCAGCCCGGTCGTCTGGGCGGGGTCCGGGCGGCCGCCGCCCGGGCCGAGCAGGAGGTCGCCCTGCTTGCGCACGAAGAACTCGTCGGTGATCTGGGCGCCCTCCAGGACCCGGCTCGTCATGGTGATCCCGACGGCGGCGAGGTCGGCCTGGATGGCCTCGGCGACCCGCTGGACGTCCGGACTGGTCGAGACGAGCGCCTCGAAGGTGAACCCGTTCGGCAGCCCCGCCTCGGCGAGCAGCTGCCGCGCCTTCGCGGGGTCGTACGGGTAGGGGTCGGGGCCGATCGACGGGTCGTGGCCGGGGCTCCACTCCGGCAGCGGCTGGGCCGACAGCTCGCCGTAACCGCGGGCGAGGACGTCGACCAGCGCCTGCCGGTTGATCGCGTGCCAGACCGCCCGGCGCACGCGGACGTCGCCGAACGCCGAGCGGGTGCGGTTCGGCTGGAAGTACCAGAAGTTGCTGGTCCGGCCCGGCTCCACGCGGATGCCCGACGCCTGCGCCTCGGCCACCTGCTCCGGCGACAGGACGGCCCCGTCGACCTGCCCGCCGCGCAGGGCGTTGAGCCGGGTCACCGAGTCGGTGTAGATCGGCATGTCGATCCCGGCGACGCGCACGGCCGCGGGGTCCCAGTAGTTCGGCGCCGCGCGGTACTCGATGCGCGCCCCGGGCTGGTAGGCGGTGACGCGGTACATGCCGGCGCCGACGGGGTTCCGGTCCAGGTCGGGGTTGTCGAAGGCGGCCGGGCTGATCATGGCCCCGGCCCGGTCGGAGAGCACCAGCGGCAACGATGCCGTGGGCGCGGTGAGCTCGAACCGGACGCGGTCCGGCGCGAGCACCTCGACCGCGCGCACCGGCCGCAGCTCGGGCGCGACGGCGCTGCCCGTGACGGTCTTTGCCCGCTCGATGTTGGCCTTGACCGCGGCCGCGTCGAACGGTGTCCCGTCGTGGAACGTGACGCCCCGGCGCAGGGTCATGTCCATCGTGGTCCCGTCCGGGCCGAACTCCCACGCGGTGGCGAGCCCGGGCACGGCGCGACCGTCGGCGTCGGTGTGCACGAGCCGGTCGTAGGTGAGGAACAGGTGCGTGTTGTCGTTGCTGGAGCTGGCCCGGTGCGGGTCGAACCGGCTGAGCCCCACGGCGTTGGCCCAGCGGAAGATCGCGTCCGGGTCCGCCGGTCCGGTGGCCTGCCCGGCGCCGCCGCCGGACGTGGGGATCGGGGCACACGCGGCCACGAGGACCAGGAGCACGGCGCCGACGACGGCGCGCACGGCCCTCATCGGACCGTCACCCCACGGAACTCCGGCCGGTGCATCAACCGCGGCACGAGCCCGACGACCCGAGGCGACTGCACAACGACGTCCTCGGGGAACACCACCGGGATCTCCAGCACCTGGTCGACCACCTCGTCGACCAGGTCGTGCATGACGGCGGCGCGCGCGCCCGGGTCGGTCGTCGCGAGGGCCTGCTTGTGCAGCTCCTCCAGGCGCGGCGTGGTCTGCCCTCCCGGGTTGCCGAAGCCGTTCGCGGTGTAGCGGGTGGCCACGGTCATCGAGGGATCGGCCCGCGGGCCCCAGGAGGCGAGCATGGCGTCGTACCGCTCCTGCACGAACATGAGGTCCCCCATGGTGTCCGGGGCGGCAGGCGAGATCTCCATCGTCACGCCGACGGCGGAGAGCTGGGCCTGGATCGCCTCGGCCAGCGGCTGGTAGTCGGAGCCGGTCGGGATGACCGTGGAGAACCGCAGCCCGTCGCCGACGCCGGCCTCGGCCAGCAGCCGGCGGGCGAGGTCGGGGTCGAACCGGATCGCCGCGTCGCCGAGGTCGGCGTCGTAGGCCCAGTAGCCCGGGACGAACGGCTGCGCGGAGACCGTCGCGAGCCCGCGGTAGACGCCTTGCCGGATCGCCTCCCGGTCGAGGGCGTGGTTGAGCGCGCGGCGCACCCGCAGGTCGCCGAACGCCGAGCGGGCGCGGTTGAGCACGAAGTAGTTGAAGTTCAGCGATCCGGCGGTGCTGACCTCGAGCCCGGTCTGTTTCGCCTGGTCGAGCAGGGCGGGCGGCACCCGGCAGGCGTCGACCACACCGGTGCGGACGGCGTTGAGCCGGGTGGCCGCATCGGCGATGTGGTGGATCTCCAGCTTCTCCGAGGCAGCGGCGGCGGGGTCCCAGTAGCCGGGGTACCGCTCGAAGCGGGTGATCTGTCCGCGGCGGTGCTCGACCATCCGGTACATGCCCGCCCCGACCGCGACGGCGTCGAGATCGAGGCCGTCGGCGAGGGCCTTCGGGCTGACCATCGCCCCGGCCCGGTCGGACAGCACGGCGGGCAGCGACGCCGAGGGGTACGACAGCCGCAGCACGGCGGTCATCGGGTCGCGGACCTCGACCGACGAGATCGGGTCGAGCTCGGTCCGCACCGCCGACCCCTGCACCGTCTTCGCCCGCTCGATGTTGGCCTTCACCGCGGCCGCGTCGAACGGGGTGCCGTCGTGGAAAGTCACGCCGGGCCGCAGGTCCAGGCGCAGTGCGAGCGGGTCCTCCCAGGCCCACGCCCGGGCCAGGCCCGGCTCCGGCTCGCCGACGGGGGACTGGTGCACCAGCCGGTCGTAGGCCGGGAACAGGGTGACCCCGTCCTGGCTGATCGACGCGCGGTGCGGATCGAGCCGGCTCGGCGTGAGCTCGTAGGCGTACCGGAAGACGCCGGGCGGACCCTGGGCGGCCGAGCCCGCGGACGGGATGGGCGCGCAACCCGCGACCGTGACGAGCCCGGCGACCGGGACGAGACCGAGGAACGTCCTGCGCCGCATCACGGGCTTCACTGCTGCTTCCGCACGGCGAGCTTCTGGAAGTCGACCTGGCCGGTCACCAGCAGCTCGAAGCCGGCGATCTTCGCGTTGGTCGCGATGACCGACTCGTCGAGGACGATCGGCACCTGGAAGGCCTGGTCGACGAGCTCGCCGACCTCCTCGTGGATGGTGTCGCGGCGCTTGTCCGGGTCCAGGGTGTCGAGGGCGGTGCGCTGCAGCTCCTCGAGCCGCGGGGTGGTGACCCGGCCCGGGTTGGAGAACCCGGTGGAGGTGAACTGCAGGTCGATGGTCATCGACGGGTCCGGCCGGCCGCCCCACTGCGAGACCAGGGCGTCGCCCTGCTGCTGGCGGTAGTAGACGTCGGCGGTCTGGGCGGCCTCGACGTTGCGGATGTTCGCCTTGATACCGACCTCGGCCAGCATCTGCTGGAGGGCCTCGCCGGCCTGGGTGTAGGTCGAGAGGGCGGTCACCAGCATTTCGAACTCGAACCCGTTCGGCAGGCCCGCCTCGGCGAGCAGCTGACGGGCCTTCGCCGGGTCGTGCGGGTAGAAGTCGCCGGGGTAGGCGGGGTTGTAGGCGTAGTAGTCCGGCGGGAAGGGCTGCACCGTGGGCTGCGCGGCGCCGAAGTAGATGCCCTGCGCGATCGCCTGCCGGTTCACGGCGTAGTTGAGCGCCTGGCGCACCTTGGGGTCGCCGAACTCGGAGCGCGCCCGGTTCAGGTACAGCACCAGGTACGTCAGCGTGGTGTCGCGGTGCACGGTCACGCCCGGCAGCCCGCTCGCCTCGGCCGCCAGCCGCCCCGACAGCAGGGCGACGTCGACCTCGCCGGTGCGCAGCGCGTTCATCCGGGTCACATCGTCGGGCAGGATGCGCAGCTCGATCCGCTTCGCCCCGACGACGTCGGTGTTCCAGTAGTCGGCGTTGCGCTCGTAGACGATCACGTCGTTCGGCCGGTACGAGGTCACCTTGTACATGCCGGTGCCCACCGGGGCGAGGTCGAGATCGGGGTTGTCGAACGCCGTCGGGCTCACCATCGCGCCTGCGCGGTGGGAGAGCAGGCCGAGCAGCATGCTGTTGCGCTGGCTCAGCCGCAGCACCACCGTGCCGGGGTCCGGCGTCTCCACCGAGGTCACGCTCGCGAGGTCCGCCGCCACCGACGAGCCCTCGACGGTCTTCTCCCGCTCGATGTTGGCCTTGACCGCGGCGGCGTCGAACGGCGCGCCGTCGTGGAAGCGGACTCCTCGCCGCAACGACATCCGCAGCGCGAGGCCGTCGTCCTGCCACTCCCAGGCCGTGGCGAGGCCGGGGATCGGGTCGCCGTTCGCGGACAGGTGCACGAGCCGGTCGTAGACCGGGGCGAGGTAGCGGATGTCCTGGCCGTTCGTGGAGCGGTGCGGGTCGAACCGGCTGGGGCCCACCGCATCGGCGTAGCGGATGGTGGCCTCGGGGTCGAGGTCCTCCCGGGCGACCGGCGCCTGCGAGGCGCCACCGGACCCCCCGGCCGGGGAGATCGGGGCGCAGCCGGCGAGGGCGACGGCGAGCAGCGCGGTCAGCAGGGCCGTGAACAGTGCCGGGACACGACGGATCGGCATGGGCGGTCCACCTTCTCCGGGCCCGCGACGATGCGGGCGGCGAGAATACGAGGGATCGCCGGGGACGTGCCGGCGTTGCGCCATTCTGGACACGAGTCGCCCTGATTCACAAGACGCCGTTTCTCGGCATTGTCCGCGGCGGTAGGGATGATCTTGCTACCCCGTCGAGGTCAAGCAGAGGTCAAGCGCACGCGATACGTCCGAGTAGGTTCCCCAGCTCAAGCGCCACTCTCGGTAAAGAGCCGGTTGACGGACGGTGTGACGCTTGCTACGTTGCTGAACGATCGTTTAGTGCGGAGTGCCGCGCGTCGGGGGCGTGCCCGGGGCCGGAGGACGATTCTCCGTGCTTTTCTCCCGACCGATCCGATCCCTTTCTTCCCACCACCTGGTCGCAGTTCCCTCGCGACACCGCCGTCCGCTGGGAGGGTGCCCGCCCGTGCTCCGGTACACCGTCCGGCGCGTCCTGATGATGGTCCCGCTGCTCGTCCTCGTGTCCCTCGGCGTCTTCGCCCTGGTCCTGATGATCCCGGGCGACCCGGCCATCACGATCGCCGGCGAGAACGCCACCGAGGCGCAGATCGATGCCACCCGGGAACGCCTCGGCCTGAACGACCCCGTCCTCGTCCAGTACGCCGCGTGGGCCGGCCACGCCCTCACCGGCGACCTCGGCAGCTCGCTGTTCTCCAACGAGTCCGTGACCGGCGCGATCGCCGGCCGGTTCCCCGTCACGCTCGCGCTCACCCTGGCCGCCATGCTGATCGCGCTGCTGATCGCCGTGCCGGCCGGGGTCGTCGCGGCCCTGCGGCGCGGCCGCTGGCAGGACCGCGGTGCCACGCTGTTCGCCTCCGTCGGCATCTCCCTGCCCAACTTCTGGGTCGGGATCCTGCTGATCATGGCGTTCGCACTGGCCTTCCCGATCTTCCCGGCGGTGGGCTACACCCCGATCTCCGAGGGCGTCGGCGCCTGGGCCCGCGGCCTGGTGCTGCCCGGCATCACCCTCGGCACGGCGGTGGCCGCCGAGATCACCCGCCAGCTGCGCGGCTCGCTCACCGACACCCTCCAGCAGGACTTCATCCGGACCGCCCGGGCCAACGGGCTCAGCGCCCGCGCCGTCGTCCTGCGGCACGGACTGAAGAACGCCGCCGTCCCGGTGGTCACGGTGATCGGCTTCCAGGTCGGTTTCCTGCTCGGTGGCTCGGTGATCGTCGAGCGGGTGTTCGGCCTGCCCGGGCTCGGTGATCTCGCCATCCGGGCCGTGCTGCAGCGGGACATCCCGATGATCCAGGGGATCGTCGTGGTCGCCGCCCTGATCGTGATGCTCGTGAACCTGGCCGTGGACCTGTCCTACGGCTGGCTCAACCCGAAGGTGAGGCAGGCGTGACGGCCACCGCCATCGACCGGCGCGAGGCGCTCGCGCCGCCCGAGCCCGGGGCGCGGGCGCGGTTCGTCCGCCGGTTCCGGCGGCAGCGGCTCGCGCTCGCGGCCCTGGTCTACCTGGTCCTCGTCGTCCTCGCGACGGTGCTCGCCCCGTTGCTGGCCACCCACGACCCGCTGGCCCAGAACCTGGGCTCGGTGCTGCAGCAGCCGGGCGGCGGGCACGTCCTCGGTACCGACGACCTGGGCCGGGACGTGTTCAGCCGGGCCCTCTACGCGGGCCGGGTCTCGCTGGTGGCGGCCGCGCAGGCCGTCGGGGTCGCGGTGGTGCTCGGCGTGATCCCGGGCCTGGTCGCCGGGTACGCCGGCCGCAAGGTCGACGCGGTCATCATGCGGCTCACCGACGCGCTGATGAGCTTCCCGCCGCTGATCCTCGCGATCGCCTTCGTCGGCGTGCTCGGCCCGAGCCTGACCAACGCGATGTTCGTGATCGGCGTGATCTTCGCGCCGCGGTTCGTCCGGCTGGTCCGGGGCACGGTGCTGTCGATCCGGGAGGAGACCTTCGTCGAGGCCTCCCGCTCGATCGGCACCCCGACGCCCCGGGTGATCGTCCGGCACGTGCTCCCCAACGCGCTCTCGCCACTGATCGTGCAGGTCTCGCTCACCGCGGCGATGGCGATGCTGGCCGAGGCGAGCCTGAGCTTCCTCGGGCTCGGCGTGCAGCCGCCCGACGCGAGCTGGGGTTCGATGATCGAGCGCGGCTTCCGCTACACCGCCACCGCGCCCTGGCTGACGGTGTTCCCGGGCCTGCTCATCGCGCTGACCGTGCTGGCGTTCAACGTCCTCGGCGACGGCCTGCGGGACTCGCTCGGCCGGGAGATCCGGAGGGGGTCGTGACCGAACCGCTGCTCGTGGTGGAGGGCCTGGAGGTCGAGTTCGCCACCGACCGCGGCTGGGTGCAGGTGCTCGACGGCGTCTCGTTCACCGTCGGCCGCGGCGAGACCGTCGGGCTGGTCGGCGAGTCCGGCTCCGGCAAGACCGTCACCAGCCTGGCCGTGCTGGGCCTGCTGCCCGCGGAGTCCTCGCGGATCACCGCCGGCAGCATCCGGCTCGACGGCCGTGAGCTCGTCGGGCTGCCCCGCCGGCGGATGGAGGCGCTGCGCGGCGACGAGCTGTCGATGATCTTCCAGGAGCCGATGACCAGCCTCGACCCGGCGTTCCGGGTGGGGGACCAGATCGCGGAGGTGGTGCGGCGGCATCGCGGCGGGTCGAAGCGGGCCGCGTGGGCCCGGGCGGTCGAGGTGCTCTCGACGGTCGGCATCCCGCACGCGGAGCGGCGCGCCCGCAGCTACCCGCACGAGTTCTCGGGCGGCATGCGGCAACGCGTGATGATCGCGATGGCACTGTCCTGCGAGCCCAAGCTGGTGATCGCCGACGAGCCGACGACCGCCCTCGACGTGACGATCCAGGCCCAGGTGCTGGACCTGTTGCGCGCCATGCGGGACGAGTTCGGCACGGCGGTGGTGTTCGTGACCCACGACCTGGGGGTGGTCGCCGACATCTGCGACCGCGCCGTGGTGATGTACGCCGGGCAGGTCGTGGAGCGGGCCGGGGTCGACGCGCTCTACGAGCACCCGCGCCACCCCTACACCGAGGCGCTGCTGTCGGCGATGCCGCAGCTCACCGCCCGGTCGGGGCGGCTCGCCACGATCCCCGGCTCCACCCCGCCGGCCGGCGCGATGCCGCCCGGCTGCCGGTTCCACCCGCGGTGCGGGCACGGCGTCGACGCCTGCCGCGACACCGCCGTCGCCGAGCACCCGCTCGCCGAGGGCGGCACCAGCCGGTGCCTGCGCGTGTCCGACCTGGCCCTGAAGGGGAGCGCATGACGAACGCGGTGAACGCGTCGGGAGCCACGCCGGGGTCCCTCTCGTCGCGGGTGGGCGCCGCCGGCCCGGTCGCCGAGGTCGAGGACCTGACCGTCGACTTCCGGCTGCGCGGCGGGGTCCTCGGCCGCGGCGACACGTTGCGCGCGGTGCGCGCCGTGAGCCTGGAGATCGGCGAGCGGGAGACGCTCGGTCTGGTCGGCGAGTCCGGGTCGGGCAAGTCGACGACCGGGCGCGCGATGCTGCGGCTCGTCGAGCCGACGGCGGGCTCGGTCCGGCTCGACGGCGAGGAGGTCACCGCGCTGGGCCGCGGCGACCTGCGGCTGGCCCGGCGGCGGATGCAGATGGTGTTCCAGGACCCGTACTCGTCGCTCGACCCCGCGATGGTGGTGGGGGAGAGCATCGGCGAGCCGCTCGACGTCCACGAGTCGCTGTCCCGGGCCGAGCGCTCGGCGCGGGTGGGGGACCTGCTCGAGCACGTGGGACTGTCGGCGACGTACGCCCAGCGCTACCCGTACGAGTTCTCCGGCGGGCAGCGGCAGCGGCTGGCGATCGCGCGGGCGATCGCGCTGCATCCACGGCTGCTGGTGTGCGACGAGGCGGTCAGTGCGCTCGACGTCTCCACCCAGAACCAGATCCTCAACCTGCTCGAGGACCTGCAGGCCGAGTTCGGGCTGTCGTACCTGTTCATCGCGCACGACCTCGCCGTCGTCCGGCACATCGCGCACCGGGTGGCGGTGATGTACCTGGGCGAGATCGTGGAGACGGCGCCGACCGACCGGCTCTTCGACCGGCCCGCACACCCCTACACCGAGGCGCTGCTGTCGGCCGTGCCGGTGCCGAACCCGCGCCGGCAGCGCGAGCGGGAGCGGATCGTGCTGCGCGGCGAGGTGCCCGACGCGGCGAACCCGCCCGCGGGCTGTGCCTTCCACACCCGCTGCCCCCACGTCATGGACGTCTGCCGGGTGGAGGCACCACCCGTCGTCGCCGCGCCCGGGGGCGGCACGGTGCGCTGCCACCTGCACACCTGACCGGAGCGGCGCCCGTCCCGGTGTGTTGACCCGGACCGTGCCGTCGGAGATGGTGGACCCCGCCAGGCCAGTCACCAGCAACGGAGCGGCGACGCAGCTCGGCGCACGCGCCGGGCCGCCGGTTATCGGGGTGATCGTCGATGCGCGCCGCACTGCCGCCCACCAGCGGGTCCACGGTCGGGATCATCGCCAATCCGATGTCCGGCCGCGACATCCGCAGGCTCGTCGCGCAGGCGTCGGTCTTCCCGAACGCCGAGAAGACCAACATGGCCCTCCGGATCGTCGCCGCCTGCGCGGCCACCGGCGTCTCCCGGGTGCTGCTGTCCACCGACGCGATGGGGGTCGCCGGCGGCGTGGCACGGGCACGGGAGCGTGGGACGACCGTCCCGCACGGGATCGACCTCGAGTTCGTCGAGCTCGAGGAGATGTCCGGAACCGCCGCCGACACGCGGGCCCATGTCGCGGCCATGCGCGCCCGAGGCGCCCAGGTGATCGTCCTCCTCGGCGGGGACGGCACGATCCGGGCGGCCGCGGCGGCCGCCGGCGACACCGTCCTGCTGCCCCTGTCGACGGGGACCAACAACGCGTTCCCCGAGATGTGGGAGGCGACGGTCGCCGGCACCGCCGCGGGGCTGGTGGCGACGAACCGGCTCGACGCCGACCGGCTCGGCTACCGGGCGAAGGCGCTGCACGTCCGCGCCGGGGCGCAGGAGGAGATCGCGCTGGTCGACGTCTGCGTGTCGACGGAGTCCCACGTCGGTTCCCGGGCGCTGTGGAGGACGGACAGCCTCCGGGAGCTCTTCTGCGCCTTCGCCGATCCGCACGCCGTCGGCCTGTCGAGCATCGCCGGGCTGATGCTGCCCAAGAGCAGGCACGACCCTGACGGGGTGCACCTCACGCTGGGCGGCGGGCGGCCGGACGGGTCGTCGCCCACCACCTGGTCCGTGCTCGCCCCCATCGCCCCCGGCGTCGTCACCGGTGTGGCGGTGGACACCGCACGCACGCTCGAGCCCGGCGAGATCTCCCGGGTCTCGCTCGATCGCGGGACGGTGGCCGTCGACGGCGAACGCGAGATCGAGTTCGGGCCGTCGACCCGGGTCACCGTCCGCCTGGCCCACGACGGCCCCCGCGTCCTCGACGTGCGCGCGACCCTGGCCGCGGCTGCGGCGCAGGGCCTGCTGATCGAACGCCGTATTTCGATCGACACCGACAGGGAGATCTCATGAGAGCCGCACGTTCCCACGGACGCGACGACGTCCGGATCGACGAGGCCCGCCCGACCACCGCTGTGCTCCACCCGCGAACGGAAGGAACGTGACGTCATGACCGGCACGCTGTCCTCGCCCACCGCGCAGGAACTGACCCCGGACGAGCTGCTCGAGGCGTACCGCACGATGCGGACCATCCGCGCCTTCGAGGAGCGCGTGCACGACGAGTTCGCCGGGGGCGACATCCCGGGCTTCGTCCACCTCTACGCCGGCGAGGAGGCCTCGGCGACCGGCGTGTGCAGCCATCTCGACGACCGGGACGCGATCGCCTCCACCCACCGCGGGCACGGGCACTGCATCGCCAAGGGCGTCGAGGTCAAGCCGATGATGGCCGAGATCTACGGCAAGCTCACCGGCTCCTGCCACGGCAAGGGCGGCTCGATGCACATCGCCGACCTGTCCAAGGGCATGCTCGGTGCGAACGGCATCGTCGGCGGCGGCCCGCCGCTGATCTGCGGGCGGGCGCTGGCCTCCCAGAAGCGCGGCGACGGCGGGGTGGGGGTCGCCTTCTTCGGGGACGGTGCGTCCAACCAGGGGACCACCCTCGAGTCGCTCAACCTCGCCACGATCTGGAACCTGCCCGCGATCTTCGTGGCGGAGAACAACGGCTACGCCGAGGCGACGTCGTCGTCGTGGTCGGTGGCCACGGACGACATCGCCGACCGGGCAGCGGCCTTCGGGATGCCCGGTGTGATCGTCGACGGCTTCGACTTCTTCGCCGTCCACGAGGCCGCCGGCGAGGCGGTCGCCCGGGCGCGCGCCGGCGGCGGCCCGACGCTGATCGAGGTGAAGTTCACCCGCTACTACGGCCATTTCGAGGGCGACCAGCAGCTCTACCGGGCGGACGAGGTGGCGCACGCCCGCGAGAACCTCGACTGCCTCAAGCGCTTCCGCGCTCGGGTGACCGCCGACGGGCAGCTCGACGCCGCGCAGCTCGACCGGATCGACGCCGACGTGGCGGCGCTGATCGAGGAAGCGGTCGCCGAGGCCAAGGCCGCACCCAAGCCCGGTGCGGACGACCTGCTGACCGACGTCTACGTCAGCTACTGAGGGGGCGGCGAGATGGCACGCACGATCACCTACCGCGAAGCGATCAACGAGGCGATCGCGCAGGAGATGGCACGCGACGAGCGCGTGATCGTCATGGGTGAGGACAACGTGGGCGGGACCGGCTCCCCCGGCGAGATGGACGCCTGGGGCGGCGTACTCGGAGTCACCAAGGGCCTCTACGGCAGGTTCCCGGACCGGGTCATGGACACCCCCATCTCCGAGTCCGCCTTCGTCGGGGCGGCGATCGGAGCCGCGACCGGCGGCCTGCGACCGGTCGTCGAGCTGATGTTCATCGACTTCATGGGCGTCTGCTTCGACCAGATCTTCAACCAGGCCGCCAAGTTCCGGTACATGTTCGGCGGCCGGGCCGTGACCCCGGTGGTCATCAGGACGATGTGGGGCGCCGGGCTGCGCGCGGCCGCCCAGCACTCGCAGTCGTTGCTGCCGGTGTTCACCCACATCCCGGGGCTCAAGGTCGCCGCCCCGTCGAACCCGTACGACGCCAAGGGCCTGCTGATCCAGGCCATCCGCGACGACGACCCGGTCATCTTCGCCGAGCACAAGATGCTCTACGACACCTCCGGCGACGTCCCCGAGGACAGCTACGCACTGCCCTTCGGCGAGGCCGACGTCCGCCGGGAGGGCGACGACGTGACGATCGTGGCCATCGGCCGCATGGTCGGCACGGCGCTGGAGGCCGCGGACGAGCTGGCGGGCTCCGGCATCTCGGCGGCCGTGGTCGACCCACGGACCACCAGCCCGCTCGACCTGGACACCATCCTGGAGCTGGTCGAGGACTCCGGACGGCTCGTCGTGGTCGACGAGTCGAACCCGCGGTGCTCCCTGGCGAGCGACATCGGCGCGCAGGTCGCCCAGGAGGCGTTCGGGGCGCTCCGCGCACCCATCCAGCTGGTGACGGGCCCCCACACGCCGGTGCCCTTCGCCGACTCCCTGGAGGACCTCTTCATCCCCGACGCCTCGCGCGTCGCCGCCGCCGTGAAGACCGCGGTGGACTGGACGAAGTGATGGACGACCGCATCCAGCGGGTGACGATGCCCAAATGGGGCCTGTCGATGACGACGGGGCGGATCGTCGAATGGTTCGTCGAGGAGGGCGACATAGTCGGCAAGGGCGACGACCTGGTCGACATCGACACCGACAAGATCGCCGGCACCCTGGAGTCGGCTGCGGCGGGACCGCTGCGCAAGATCGTCGCGCAGGTCGACCAGGAGCTGCCGATCGGGGCGACCCTCGCGCTCGTCGCACCCGCGGAGGTGCCCGACTCGGAGATCGAGGCCGCGGCCGCCGAAGCCCTCGCCGAGCTGGAGTCCCTGGCGCAGGCGGCCGAGGCGGAGCCGGAGCCCACCTTCGTGTCGGTGGGCGAGCGCAGCATCTCCTACGTCACCCTCGGGGGAGGGGAGGCGACGCCGGTGGTGCTCGTCCACGGGTACGGGGGCGACAAGAACTCGTGGCTGTTCGTCCAGCAACCGCTGTCCGAGGGCCGCCCGGTGCACGCCCTCGACCTGCCCGGTCACGGGGCCTCGACCAAGGACGTCGGCGACGGGTCCCTGCAGTTCCTCGTCGACACGGTCCTGGGCTTCCTCGACGCGCTCGGCGTCGAGCGGGCCCACCTGGTCGGCCACTCCCTCGGGGGAGCGGTCGTCGCGGCGACGGCGCGCGCGGCACCGGAACGGGTCGCCTCGGTGACGCTGCTGGCCCCGGCCGGGTTCGGGGGCACGCCCAATGCGCGCTACCTGCGTGGTTTCGCCGCGGCGTCGTCCCGGCGGGAGCTGAAGCCCCTCGTCGGTGACCTCTTCGCGGACTCCGCCCTGGTCACCCGGCAGCTCGTCGACGATCTGCTGCGGTACAAGCGGCTCGACGGCGTCCCGGAGGCGCTGGCCGGCCTGCTCCCGACGCTGCTCACCGACGACGACCGGCAGGCGATCGACACGAGAGCGATCCTGGCGGAGGTCGAGGTGCCGGTCCGGGTGGTCTGGGGACGGGAGGACCGCATCCTCCCGATGCCCGACGACGGCGACATCGAGCTCGTCGACGGCGGCCACATGCTGCACATGGAGTCGGCGAACGCCGTCGTGGCCGGGCTCGGCAAGACCCTGGAGTGACGCCGAGGGTGGGCCGGCCCGGACGGGCCGGCCCACCGCACGGCGGAGCCGCTAGGCGCGCTCGAGGATGGTGGCGTTGGCCTGGCCGCCGCCCTCGCACATGGACTGCAGGCCGTAGCGGCCGCCGGTCCGGTGCAGCTCGTGGATCATCTTGGTGGCCAGGATCGCCCCGGTGCCGCCGAGCGGGTGGCCGAGGGCGATCGCGCCGCCGTTGGGGTTGGTCTTCGCGAGGTCGGCGCCCGTGTCCTGGGCCCACGCGAGCACGACGGGCGCGAAGGCCTCGTTGATCTCGAAGGTGTCGATGTCGCCGATGCCCAGGCCGGACTTCTTCAGCGCCGCCTGGGTGGCCGGGATCGGGCCGGTCAGCATGTAGACCGGGTCGTCGCCGACCACGGCCAGGGTGTGCACCCGGGCGAGCGGGGTGAGGGAGTCGCGGCGCACCGCGTCCTCCGACGCCACCAGCAGCGCGGCCGCGCCGATCGAGATCTGGCTGGCGACGCCGGCGGTGATGGCCCAGCCCTCGCGCAGCGGCTTGAGCCCGGCCAGCTTCTCCAGCGAGGTGTCGCGGCGCGCGCCCTCGTCCGTGTCCAGCCCGGCGATCGGGGCGATCTGGTCGCGGAAGCGGCCCTCGTCGATCGCGGTGATCGCGCGGCGGTGGCTCTCCAGCGAGAACTTCTCCAGGTCCTCGCGGGTGAAGCCCCACTTCTCGGTGATCAGCTGGGCGCCCCGGAACTGCGAGATCTCCTGGTCGCCGTAGCGGTCGATCCAGCCCTGGCCCTTGGTGGAGGTGCCCAGCTCCTTGTTGACGATCCCGTTGGCGGTCATCGGGACCATGGCCATCTGCTCGACGCCGGCGGCGACGACCAGGTCCTGGGTCCCGGACATCACGCCCTGGGCGGCGAAGTGCAGCGCCTGCTGTGACGAGCCGCACTGCCGGTCGATGGTCACGCCGGGCACGCTCTGCGGCAGCCCGGCCGAGAGCCAGGCGGTGCGGGCGATGTCGCCCGCCTGAGCGCCCGTCTGGCTGACGCACCCCATGATCACGTCCTCGACGGCGGCCGGGTCCACACCCGTCCGCTCGACGAGCTCGCGCAGCACGTGTGCGCCGAGATCGGCCGGGTGCACCCCGGCGAGGGCTCCCTTGCGCGTCCCCACGGGTGTGCGGACGGCACCGACGATGAAGGCTTCAGCCACCGGATGACTCCCCTGCGCTGCGGATTCGGCGAACTGAACGATCGTACATTCAGTTCGCCGGTGATCGGCAGTCCCCGAAGCTGTGATGTCCTCGATGGACCCGGATCAGGCCGGGTGGTCCACGATCCGCATCACGATGAGGGTGTAGTGCTCCACGAGCTCCTCCATCGTCACCGGGCCGGCGGGGTCGTACCACTGCGCGATCGCGTTGCAGGCCGCCTGCGCGGCGCGACGGGCGTCGGCCGGGTGCTCGCAGCGGAAGGTCCCCTGCGCGACGCCGGCGTCGACGATGTCCGACCAGATCGTGCTGGCCTTGGTGCGCAGGCCGGCGAGCCGCTCCTCGTGCGCGGGCTCGAGGTTGCGCCACTCGCGCGAGGAGATGTTGCTCTCCGTCTGCCGCTGCACCCGGTACTCGACCGTGGCCTTGACCAGCGCGCGCAGCCGGTCCGCCGGGTCCTCGCCCGCGGAGGCGAGGGCCTCGTCGCAGCGGCGGAAGTAGTCGAGGGTGTTCTCCTCGATCAGGGCCGCGAGCAGGTCCTGCTTGCTCGGGTGCCAGTAGTAGAGCGCCGACAGGGACAGGCCGGCTCGCTTGGCGATGTCCCGGATCGACGCGCCGTGGTACCCGCGCTGCTCGAAGACCTCGCGCGCGGCCGCCGCGATCGCCTCGCGGCCGCCGCCGCGGGGGATCGGTCCGCCCTCGGGCGATCGGTCTACTGCGGTGCTCACACCGGAGAGGATAGGGCCCGGATGCCCCTTCTGGCGGCTCCACGGCGGTGTTAACTTAACGAGTGATCGTTCAAAGGTCCGTCAGCGACGCCGGGAGGTAAGCGGATGACTGCGGCGACCACTCTCGCGACGGGGAGTCCCCCCGATCTCGACGCGTTCCGCGAGCAGGCGCGTGCCTGGCTCCGCGAACACGCGCCGGCCACGTCGCCGGTCACCGACATCGAGGCCGCGCGCGCCTTCCAGGCCGCGCTGTACGACGCCGGGTTCGCCGGCATCACCTGGCCGCAGGACGTGGGTGGCCGTGGCCTCTCCACGGCCTACCAGCAGGCCTTCTCCGACGAGGAGGCCGAGTACGAGCTGCCCACCTACCCGTTCACGATCGGGATGGGCATGTGCGGGCCCACGGTCAACGACCTGGGCACCCCGGAGCAGCGCACCCGCTACCTGCCGCGGCTGCTGCGCGGCGAGGACATCTGGTGCCAGCTGTTCTCCGAGCCGGGCGCGGGCTCCGACGTCGCGAGCCTGCAGACCCGCGCGGTCCTCGACGGCGACTCGTGGGTCGTCGACGGGCAGAAGGTGTGGACCACCAACGCCCAGTGGGCGGACTTCGGCGCGCTGCTCGCCCGCACCGACCCCGACCGGCCCAAGCACTCCGGGCTCACGATGTTCGTGCTGGACATGCACGCGCCCGGGGTCACCGTCCGGCCGCTCAAGGACATGTCCGGCCGGGCGCCGTTCAACGAGATCTACTTCGACTCCGTGCGGATCCCGGCCGACGCCGTGATCGGCGAGGTCAACAACGGATGGCACGCCGCCGTCACGATGCTGGGCCACGAGCGCGTCTCCATCGGGTCCCGGCGCCGCCCCAAGACCAACCCGCTCGACTTCACCGCGGTCACCGCGCTGGCGCAGCGGCAGGGCGTGTCCGGCGAGCCGGCCACCCGGGAGCGGCTGGCCGAGCTCTACATGCGCGAGCGCGTGCTCGAGCTGTTCAACGTCCGGCTGCGCCAGGAGGCCGCGGCGGGCATCGCGCCCGGGGCGCGCGGCTCCGTCGCTAAGCTGGCCGGCTCGATGCTGGCGCGGCTCGCCGTCGACACGGTCGGCGAGATCGCCGGGCCGGAGATCGTGGCCTGGGACCCGGAGGACGCCGCCGGGGCCGCGGTGGCCCTGGGGATCACCTCCACGCCGTCGTCGAGCATCGCCGGCGGGACCAACGAGATCCAGCGCGGGATCATCGGCGACCGGGTCCTCGGCCTGCCGAAGGAGCCGTCCGTGGACCGGGGCGTCCCGTTCCGCGAGCTGAAGGTGGGGACGCAGAAGTGAGACTCGTGCTCACCGAGGAGCAGCAGGCCCTGCGCGCGGCGGTGCGCGACCTGCTGACGGACCGGGCCGCGTCGGCGCAGGTGCGCGCGGCGATGGAGTCCGAGACGGGGGTCGACCGGGACCTGTGGACCCGGCTCGGCCGCGATCTCGACGTACTGGGGCTGGTCGTGCCCGAGGAGTACGGCGGCGCCGGCGCCGGGCACGTCGAGCGGGCCGTGGTGCAGGAGGAGCTCGGCCGGGCGCTCGCGCCCACGCCGTTCCTCGGCTCGGCCGTTCTGGCCACCGACGCGCTGCTCGCCCTCGACGACGAGGAGGCCCGCCGGGAGCTACTGCCGAAGCTGGTCTCCGGCGAGCTGATCGCGACCGTCGCGGTGGCCGAGCCCGGCACGCCGTGGGGGCCGGGCGCCACCACCGCGACGGCGTCCGGGGACGGCTGGACCCTCGACGGCATCAAGACGCCGGTCGTCGCGGGCGACCTGGCGGACGTGTTCCTCGTTGTCGCGACCACACCGGAGGGGCCCGTCTGGTTCCGGGTCGAGGCCGCGGACGTCGAGCGGACCACGCTCACCACCCTCGACCCGACGCGACGACTCGCCCGGGTCGTGCTGCGCGGCGCGCCCGCGCGGAAGCTCGAGTCGGCCGATCCCGCGGGTGCGCTCGAGCGGGTCGCCGACCTCGCCACGATCGCGCTGGCGGCGGAGCAGCTCGGCGGCCTGCAGCGGGTGCTGGAGATGGCCACCGACTACGCCAAGGTGCGGGTGCAGTTCGGCCGGGCGATCGGCTCCTACCAGGCCGTGAAGCACGGGCTGGCCGACGTCCACTCGGACTGGGAGCTGGGTCTGTCCGCGCTGCGCTATGCGGCCTGGGCGGCCGACGAGGCCCCGGACGAGGTGCCGGTCGCGGCCGCGCTCGTCGCCACGTTCTTCGGGCCGGCGTACTTCAAGGCCGCCGAGGCGTGCGTGCAGTACCACGGCGGCATCGGCTACACCTGGGAGCACGACGCGCACCTCTACTACAAGCGGGCCAAGAGCACGGAACTGCTGTTCGGGGCCCCCGGGCGCGACCGGGCGCGGCTCGCCGACCGGCTGGGCGTCTGAGGAAGGGCTGTACATGACCGAGAGCACGACCGAGAACCCGGTACTCGTCGAGACGGCGGACGGGATCCGCACGGTGACGATCAACCGGCCGCGGCGCAAGAACGCCGTGAACGCCGAGACCTGGGACGGGCTGCAGGCGGCCTTCGCCGACGCGGCGAAGGACCCGTCGGTCCGGGTGCTGGTGCTGACCGGCGCCGGCGGCGACTTCTGCGCCGGGGCGGACCTGTCCGGCGGCCCGGCCGGGGGGCACCCGCTGAGCCGGATGCACCGCATCAACGAGATCGCGATGGCGCTGCACAGCCTGCCGATGCCGACCGTGGCGAAGGTCAGCGGCGTGGCGGTCGGGGCGGGCTGGAACCTGGCGCTGGGCTGCGACCTGGTGGTGGCCGAGCGCGACGCCCGGTTCTCCCAGATCTTCGCCAAGCGCGGGCTGTCGCTCGACTTCGGCGGGTCCTGGCTGCTGCCCAAGATCGTGGGGCTGCAGCAGGCCAAGCGGCTCGCGCTGCTCGCCGAGATCATCGGCGCCGAGGAGGCGGAGCGGCTCGGCCTGGTGACCTACGTCGTGGAGCCCGGCTCGATCGACGCGTTCGTGGCCGACCTGGCCAAGACGCTCGCCGCCGGTGCCCCGATGGCGCTCGCCCAGTCCAAGCGGATGCTCAACGAGAACACCGACAAGACGCTGCGCGAGGCGCTGGAGAGCGAGGCCCGCGCCCAGACGATCAACTTCGCGGGCACGGACGCGCCGGCGGCCTTCGAGGCCTTCATGGCCAAGCGGGAGCCGGTGTTCACGGGCGAGTGGGCAGTCAAGTGACGAGCACACAGGAGCCGATCACCGAGCAGGCCTACACCGAGATCGCCTACGAGGTCTCCGACGGGGTCGCCACGATCACGCTCGACCGGCCGGACCGGCTCAATGCCTTCACCACCACGATGATGCGCGAGCTGGTCCGGGCCTACGCCGCGGCCGACGCCGACGACGCGGTGCGCGCCGTCGTCGTCACAGGGCGGGGGCGGGGCTTCTGCGCCGGCGCCGACCTGCAGCGGGGCGGGGCGACGTTCAACGCCGACGACCCGGCCCGGGCCGCGGAGCGCCGCGACATCGGCACCATCGGCGGGGCCCCGCGGGACGGCGGTGGCGTCACGTCGCTGACCACGGCCGCGTGCCGCAAGCCGGTCATCGCCGCGATCAACGGGCCGGCCGTGGGCATCGGCGCCACGATGACCCTGCCGATGGACATCCGGCTGGCCTCGGAGACGGCGAAGTTCGGCTTCGTGTTCGCCCGCCGTGGCCTGGTGCCCGAGGCGGCGTCGAGCTGGTTCCTGCCGCGGATCGTCGGCATCTCGCAGGCCATGGAGTGGGTCGCGACCGGCCGGGTGTTCGGCGCCGAGGAGGCCCTCGCCGGCCGCCTGGTGTCGAAGGTCCTCCCGCCCGACGAGCTGCTGCCCCACGCCTACGGGATCGCGCGGGAGATCGTGGAGAACACGTCCGCGGTGTCGGTCGCGGTGAGCAAGCAGATGCTGTGGGCGATGCTCGGCGCGGACACGCCGTGGGAGGCGCACCGCGTCGACTCGCAGGCGATCTACCGGCTCGGGCAGAGCGCCGACGTGGTCGAGGGCGTCCAGTCGTTCCTGGAGAAGCGGGCGCCCGCCTTCCCGAACACCGTGAGCGCCGACTACCCGGACATCCTGGAGCGCTGGCCGAGCCGGCCGGCCGGGATGGACTGAGCTCCGGCGCCGGGGCGGCTCAGCCGTCCCGGCGCTCCTCGGGGAGCGCCCGGCGCTGCTCGCGCTCCAGCTCGCGCGCCTCCTGCCGGTCCTTGGAGAACCCGAGGGCCCCGACGAGCGGGATCAGCAGGAAGGCGAGCCACGCCATCGACACACCCGCGGCGTTGAGCACGAAGAACAGGACCAGCGCCACGATCGGGCTGGCGGCGGCGATCCGCGTGCCCCAGCTGCCGCCGAAACCGCGCTGCTGTACCGCCGCCTGCGGCCGGACGGCCGGAGCGCTGCCTCCGCTGCCGGGCAGCCGCGGGTGCGGCTCCGGCAGGTCCGTGAACAGGGCGGTCAGCTCGGCGGCGGTCACGGCGTTGGCCGCCACCGCAGAGCGGTCCGCGTACTCCTCGACGCCGAGGCGGCCGGCCTCCAGATGCGTGTTGAGCGCCGCCGCGGCGGCCTCCCGCTCGGCCGTCCCGATCCGCAGCGCGCCGTCGCCCCCCGTGGTCATGACAGCATTATGGATCCACACCGCGCCGGGGACGGCCGACGCCGCGCGTCGTGGATCCGTACTGCGGCCCGACGACGTCGTCGGGAGAAGTTCGGGGCGCGATGTCGAGAATCCGGGACCGGCTCCGTCCCCGGGGTGCGCGCGGCCACGATGGGTCGCACCAGCACCGAGGAGAACCGCCATGGCCAAGTACCTGCTGCTCAAGCACTACCGCGGCGCCCCGGCCGCGATCAACGACGTGCCGATGGACCGGTGGACCCCCGAGGAGGTCTCGGCCCACGTGCAGTACATGAACGACTTCGCGGCCAGGCTCGAGGGGACGGGCGAGTTCGTCGACAGTCAGGCGCTCGCTCCGGAGGGGACGTTCGTCCGGTTCGACGGCGAGGGCCGCCCGCCGGTCACCGACGGCCCGTTCGCCGAGACCAAGGACCTCATCGCCGGCTGGATGGTGATCGACGTCGACAGCCACGAGCGCGCCGTCGAGCTGGCCGGTGAGCTGTCTGCCGCGCCCGGGGCGGGCGGGAGGCCGATCCACGAGTGGCTCGAGCTGCGTCCGTTCCTGGCCGCACACCCGACCGTCACGGAGTGACCTCCCCGGTGGACGAGGCCCAGCTCCGGAGCCTCACGCCCGGCGTGCTCGGGATCCTCGTCCGCCGCGGAGCCGACTTCGCGGCGGCCGAGGACGCCGTGCAGGACGCGCTGGTCGAGGCGTTCGGCGCCTGGCCGGCCGACCCGCCGCGGGACCCGAAGGGCTGGCTGGTCACCGTCGCCTGGCGCAAGTTCCTCGACGCGACCAGGGCGGACGCCGCCCGCCGCCGGCGGGAGGACCTCGTCGAGGGGGAGCCGGAGCCCGGGCCCGCCCCCGCGGCTGACGACACGCTCCAGCTCTACTTCCTGTGCGCCCACCCGTCCCTGACGCCCTCGTCGGCGGTCGCGCTCACGCTGCGCGCCGTCGGCGGGCTGACCACCCGTCAGATCGCGCAGGCCTACCTGGTGCCCGAGGCGACCATGGCGCAGCGCATCAGCCGGGCCAAGCGCACCGTCTCCGGCGTGCGCCTCGACCGGCCCGGCGATGTCGCCACGGTGCTGCGGGTGCTCTACCTGGTGTTCAACGAGGGCTACTCCGGCGACGTCGACCTGGCCGGCGAGGCCATCCGGCTCACCCGGCAGCTCGCGGCGGCGATCGACCACCCGGAGGTGGCGGGGCTGCTCGCCCTCATGCTGCTCCATCACGCGCGGCGCGCCGCCCGGACCAGCCCGGACGGCAGCCTGGTGCCGCTCGCCGAGCAGGACCGCGGCCGGTGGGACACTCGGTCGATCGCCGAGGGCGTCGAGATCCTCCAGGCGGCGCTGGCCCGGGACCGGCTGGGGGAGTTCCAGGCCCAGGCCGCCATCGCGGCGCTGCACGCCGATGCGCCGACCGCCGGGGAGACCGACTGGCCGCAGATCGTCGAGTGGTACGACGAGCTCGCGCGCCTGACCGACAGCCCGGTCGTTCGGCTCAACCGGGCGGTGGCCGTCGGCGAGGCGGACGGACCACGCGCCGGCCTGGCCGCCCTCGCGGCGCTGGACGACTCCCTGCCCCGCTACACCGCGGTGGCGGCATACCTGCACGAACGCGACGGTGACCTGGCGCGCGCGGCTCGGCTGTACGCCGAGGCGGCGCGGTGTGCACCCAATCTCGCCGAACGCGACCACCTGACCCGGCAGGCCGCCCGGCTCAACGCCCGCCGGGGTCGCTGAGCGGTCGCGCCGTCCGCACGGTCAGAAGAGTTGGTACGCGGTGCGGGAGAGGCCGAAGCCGTGCCCGCTCGCCCCGACCCGGCACTCGACGCCGGTCTGCCGGCTGGTGCAGGTGACGTCGCCGACCCGCAGCGCGCGGCCGTAGTCGAGCACCGGGCCGGTGCCGAAGACCGTGTCGGAGTGGCACGCGAAGTCGGCGCGGTCGGTGCCCGTGATCTGCAGCGAGTCGCCCCACACGCCCGCACATTCCGCCGGCCGGTCCGGGACCGTCGTCGGGTCCCACTCGGCCTGCGCGATGTCGCAGCGCACCGAGTTGGGCTGCAGGGAGCAGGCGATGTTGCCGCTGGGGCTGCTGAAGCCGGTCGGCTCGGCCGACACCCGGACGTCGGACGGCGGCGTGGTGGCGGGGACCGCACTCGTCGCCGCCGCCGTGGGCACCGTCGTGGGTGGGGCCGCCGTGGGCCCTGGATCGCCGTCGCCGCGCAGGGCGAGGACCCCGGCCACCGCGGCCGCGGCGAGCACCGTCACGGCAGCCCCGACCGCCACCGGCACCTTCCACCGCGGCGCCCGCGCGACCGGACGTGGAGGCGTCGGCTCCAGAGCGGCCGGCAGCCAGCCGTCCACCGGGCGGTCCTGCGGCCCGAACGACAGGGTCGCGCGGACCCGCTCGGTCGTCGGCCGGCGGGCGGGGTCGCGGTCCAGGCACGCCCGCACCACCCCGAGCAGGGGCTCCGGGATGCCGGCGAGATCGGGCTCGCCGTGGACGGTGCGGTAGAGCAGGGCGTTGACGTCGCCGGTCCCGAACGGGGCCCGGCCGGTCGCGGCGTAGGCGAGCACCCCGCCGAGGGCGAAGACGTCGCCGGCCGGCTCGCAGCGGGCGTGCGTGATCTGCTCGGGCGCGATGAACCCCGGCGAGCCCACGACGGCGCCGGTGCGGGTCAGCACGGTCGCGTCGGCGGCCCGGGCGATCCCGAAGTCGATCACCTTCGGCCCGTCGGCGCCGAGCAGGACGTTGCCCGGCTTGAGGTCGCGGTGCACGACCCCCGCGGCGTGGATCGCGGCGAGCGCCTCGGCCAGCCCGATCCCCAGCAGCCGGACCTGCTCGGCGGGCATCGGCCCGTGGATCCCGACCGCCTCGCGCAGCGACGGCGCCGGCACGTACTCGGTGGCCATCCACGGTGGATCGCCGTCGGCGTCGGCTCCGAGCAGCGACGCGGTGTAGGGGCTCCGGACGCGGGTCGCCGCCGCGATCTCGTGCCCGAACCGGGCGCGGAACTCCGGGTCGCCCGCCAGCTCCGCCCGGACGACCTTCACCGCTGCCTGCACCCCGCCGCGCCGGCCGAGGTAGACCCGGCCCATCCCGCCCTCACCGAGCAGCCGCGTGATCGTGAAGCCGCCGATGCTGCGCGGATCGACGCGGGAGCCGGGCACGGGCCCAGTCAACCGCATCCGCTCAGGCGGCGGCCCCGGGGGAGGCGATCGCCACGGGGGTGCCCCAGTCGCGGTAGTCCGAGGTCAGGACCAGTGTCCCGATGCCGGGCATGGTCTGGCGGGTCTCGCTGCGCAGGGGCCGGTTCGCGGCGTCCACCCACAGCGTGGAGGAGATCCGGGTGACGCCGGCCCCCGCCTGGGCGCGCAGCGCGTCCCGCACCGCCGGGTCCTGCTCCAGCTCCGCGGCCCGCACCAGGTCGACGACCACCAGGTACCGCACCGCCGGGACACCCTCCACGGTGTCGTCCGCGGCGTCGGCGACCAGCGCGGCGTCCCGGTAGCGGGCCAGGTTGGCGGTGGGATCGGCGCTCGCGACGACGTTGGCCGCGGTGGTCGCCACGGTCTTCTCCGGCGTGCCGGTGGCGGCCTCGTCGATCCGCGTCCAGCCGGATCCGCCCTGGCGCCACACCTGCCCGGTGGGCAGCACCAGGAACGCCGTGCTCTGCGGCGCGCGCCCGGGCGGGCTGAGGGTCTGCGTGAACTGCACCGAGAGGCCGCCGCCCTGCTCCACGCGCAGCGCCCCGTCGCCGCCGAGGGCCGTCGGGGCGGCGCCCTCCCCGGCGTCGATGCGGCCGGAGAGCCGCAGGTGGGCCGTGCGGTCCGCGCGCTGGCGCTGGGTGACGACGGTGAGCAGGTCCGCGGCGGCGTAGTACTTGGGCAGGCCGTGCGGGTCGGCGGAGTCCTCGGAGTTGCCCCGGGCGCACGAGACGACCCCCGCCCCGATCACGAGGACGGCGATCGCCGCGAGCACCAGGGCGAGCGGCCTGCGGGACGGCCCCGCTGCCGACGCACTGCGGTGCGGCACCTTCCGCCTCCTCGATCAGCCGGGAAAGGCCTCGGAGACTATCGGTCCACTGTGAGTGCACCGGGCGGCGCGGCCCGCAGTGCGACGAGCACACGGCGCAGAGCGGCGAGCCGTCCCGGACGCAGCGCCCCCTCGGCGACCAGCGCGTCGAGCGCGCACTCCGGATCGGCGGGCGGCCCGAGGTGTCCGCAGCCGCGCGGGCAGTCCTCGACGGCGGCGGCGAGGTCGTCGAAGGCGGCGATGACGTCGTCGGGGGTCACGTGGGCGAGCCCGAAGGACCGCACACCGGGGGTGTCGACCACCCAGCCGCGCCCGGCGGGCAGCGGGAGGGCCAGCGCCGCGGTGGTGGTGTGCCGGCCCTTGCCGACGCCCGAGACCCGGCCGGTCCGCTGCCCGGCGTCCGGGAGCAGGGCGTTGACCAGGGTGGACTTGCCGACGCCGGAGTGCCCGACCAGGGCCGAGACGCGCCCGTCGAGCAGCGCGGCGAACTCGTCCGGCGTCGTGTCGCGGCGTGTCACGACGACCGGGAACTCCAGCTCGGCGTAGTGCGCCGCGAAGGGGGCCGGGTCGGCGAGGTCGGCCTTGGTCAGGCAGAGCACCGGCTCCAGCCCGCCCGCGTACGCGGCCACCAGGCAGCGGTCCACGAACCCGGTGCGCGGCTCCGGCTCGGCCAGCGACGTCACGATCACGAGGCGATCGGCGTTCGCCACGACCAGGCGCTCGAAGGGGTCGGTGTCGTCGGCGGTGCGGCGCAGCACGGTCCGCCGCTCCTCCACCCGGACGATCCGGGCGAGGGTGTCCGGCGCGCCGGAGAGGTCGCCGACCAGCCCGACCCGGTCGCCGACGACGATCGGGGTGCGCCCCAGCTCGCGGGCGCGCATGGCCGTGACCGGCGGGCGCTCGGCGTCGCCGCCCGGGGCGCAGGTCCAGCGGCCCCGGTCGACCGCGACGACCATCGCCTCCTCGGCGTCGGCGTGGTCCGGGCGGCGCTTGGTGCGCGGGCGGGAGCCGCGGCCCGGGCGGATCCGGACGTCGGACTCGTCGTACTGGCGCGGGCGACTCACGCGACCAGCGAGGCCCAGCGCCCGGGGAAGTCCGGGATGGTCTTGTCGGTGCAGGTCACGTCGTCGATCCGGATCCCGCGGACGACGAGCCCGAGGATCGCGCCGGCCGTTGCCATCCGGTGGTCGGCGTAGGCACCCCAGGGGCGCTCGGTCGCCGTGAGCCGGGCGGGCCGGATCTCCAGACCGTCCTCGGTCTCGGTGACGGCGCCGCCGAGCGCGCCCAGCTCGGTGCGCAGCGCGGCCAGCCGGTCCGTCTCGTGCCCGCGGATGTGCGCGACGCCCCGGATCACGCTGGGTCCGTCGGCGAGGGCGGCGAGCGCGGCGACGGTGGGGGTGAGCTCGGAGGCCTCGCGCAGGTCGACGTCGACGCCCCGCAGCCGGTCCGGGCCGGAGACCGTCATGCCCGCGTCGGACGCCGCGACGGTGGCCCCCATCCGCGCCAGGACCTCGAGGATCTCCGCGCCGGGCTGCGTGGACCCGGCGGGCCAGCCCGCGACCGTCACCTCCCCGCCGGTGACCGCGGCCGCGGCGAGGAAGACCGAGGCGTTGGACAGGTCGGGCTCGACGGCCCACTCCCGCGCCGCGATCGGGCCGGGCTCGACGCGCCAGGTGTTCACCTCGGCGTCGTCGACGGCCACCCCCGCCTCGCGGAGCATCGCCACGGTCATGTCGATGTGCGGCAGGCTCGGCACCGGCTTGCCGTCGTGGTGGACGGTCACGCCCTTGTCGAAGCGGGCGCCCGAGAGCAGCAGGCCGGACACGAACTGGCTCGACGCCGACGCGTCGATCGTCACCGCGCCGCCCGGCAGGCCGCCCGCGCCGTGCAGGACGAACGGGAGACGGTCGCCGTCGATCACCGCGCCGAGGGCGCGCAGGGCGTCGAGGACGGTGCCCATCGGGCGCTCGCGGGCGTGCGGGTCGCCGTCGAAGACCACGGCGCCGTCGGCCAGGGCCGCGGCGGGCGGGACGAACCGCATCACGGTGCCGGCCAGCCCGCAGTCGACCGCGCCGCCGCCGACGAGGGTGCCGCCGTCGATCGTGACGGTCTCACCGTCGACCCGGACCCCGACCCCGAGCGACCGGAGCGCCCCGCACATCAGCGCGGAGTCGCGGGTGGCCGGCACGCCGTGCACCACCGAGCGGCCCTGCGCGAGCCCGGACAGCAGCAGCGCGCGGTTGGTGACGGACTTCGAGCCGGGGACGGACACCGTCCCGCGCACGGGTCCGCTCGCCGTCGGCGCGGTGTAGGGGCCGGTCGGGGCGCTGGGCTGGGCCACGACCCCATGATTCCGCATCCGTGCGACGGCGAGGGCTCGCCCCCGGCTCGTGTCCGGGTCGTGTCCGGACGGACCGTCGGTGGGTCGTGCCACGATGGAGCCATGTGCGGGAGGTACGCCTCGACGAAGGCGCCGACGGACCTGGCGGAGGAGTTCACCGCCGTCGACGCCGTCACGGAGAAGGCCGGCGAGGAGCGGCGGCCGGACTACAACGTCGCGCCCACGCGGGACGTGATCGCGGTCGTGCAGCGCCACCCGCGGGACGCGGACGGCCACCCCGACCCGGACACCACCGAGCGCAGCCTGCGGCTCGTGCGCTGGGGGCTCGTGCCGTCGTGGGCGAAGGACCCGTCCACGGGCGCCCGGATGATCAACGCGCGCAGCGAGACGGCCGCGGAGAAGCCCGCGTTCCGCCGCGCCCTCGCCGCGCGCCGCTGCCTGCTCCCGGCCGACGGCTGGTACGAGTGGCAGCGCCGGGCCGCGACCAAGGACCACAAGGCGACCAAGCAGCCGTACTTCACGCACTACAAGGACGGCCGGTCGCTCGCGATGGCCGGGCTGTGGGAGTTCTGGCGGCCCAAGGAGGGCGAGCTCCTCGAGAAGTTCCCCGAGGGGCTGGTCACCTGCACCGTGCTCACCACCGAGGCCGTCGGCCCGCTCGCCCAGGTCCACGACCGCATGCCGCTGGTGCTGCCGCCGGACGCGTGGGACGCGTGGCTCGACCCCGACTCGGACGCGCAGACGGACGAGGTGAAGCGCTGGCTCGCGCCGCCGTCGCCCGACCTGGTGGGCATGCTCGACATCGTGCCGGTGTCGGACAAGGTCAACAGCGTGAGGAACAACGGCAAGGAGCTGCTCGAGCCCCTCGACCCGTCGCAGGTGGAGGAGCCGATCCAGCTGGACCTGCTCGGGTGACGAACCTCAGGCCCGCCGAGGTCGCCGAGGTCCCCACACCGCACGGCCCGGCCCGCGTCCACGTCCGCCGGGCACCGGGCACCCCGCGGGGCGCGCTGCTGATGGGGCACGGGGCCGGGGGCGGGGTCGACGCGCCGGACCTGCGCGCCGCCGCCCGCGCCGCGCTCGACGCCGGCCTGCACGTGGTGCTGGTGGAGCAGCCGTACCGGGTCGCGGGCCGCCGCGCCCCCGCCCCCGCGACACAGCTCGACGCCGCCTGGGAGGCGGTGGTGGGAGTGCTGCGTGGGAGCGGCGACGTCGCTGGTGCCGAGGACTGTGTCGCGGCGGGTACTGATGCCGACGCTTCCGGCGGTGCGGTCGGCGGGCTGCTCGCGGGACTGCCGCTGCTGTTCGGGGGCCGCAGCTCGGGCGCCCGGGTGGCGTGCCGGTGCGCCGCCGCCGGCGGGGCGGTCGGGATCGTCTGCCTGGCCTTCCCGGTGCACCCGCCGGGCAAGCCGGAGAAGCACCGCAGGGCGGAGATCGACGGTGTCACGGTCCCGGTGCTGGTGGTGCAGGGGGAGTCGGACCCCTTCGGCCGCCCCGAACCCACACCCACCCGCGAGGTCGTCCTGCTGCCCGGCGACCACTCGTTGAAGAAGGACGTCCCGGCGGTGGAGAAGGCGGTCGCGGACTGGCTCTCCCGCCACCTCCCGTAGCCGCGACCCACCTACCCCCGCGCGGCGATGGGGGCGGTGCGCGCGTCGACCGCGGAGATCAGGTCGCCCGGCGCCAGCTCCACCTCCAGCCCCCGCCGCCCGGCACTGCAGAACACGGTGTCCCAGGAGGAGGCGGAGGCGTCGACCACCACCGGCAGCCGCTTCTTCTGCCCGAGCGGCGAGATCCCGCCCGCGACGTAGCCCGTGGCGCGCTCGGCGTCGGCGACCTCGGCCATGCGCGCCTTCTTCCCCCCGACGGCGGCGGCGAGGGCCTTGAGGTCGAGGGTGGCGTCGACCGGGACCACCCCGACGGTGAGGTTCCCGTCCACCTCGGCGACGAGCGTCTTGAACACCCGCCCGGCCTCGAGCCCGAGGGCGTCGACGGCCTCCTGGCCGTAGGCCGCCCCGCCCGTGTGTTCGTACGAGTGCAGCGTGTGCGCGATCTTCTTCCTGGTCAGCAGCGCCGTCGCCGGAGTGCCCCGCCCTGCCACTCGTCCCGCCCTCCTCACGCGCCGGCCGGGAATCGGTGCCCGGCCGGAGGTGTTGAGACCGTACGTGACCTCAGCACTGATGGACGCCCCGGTCGCGGCCCGACCGGCTCGGCCGCGCCCGTCACGTCGCGGGCGCGTACGCTCGACCCCCGCAGGCTCACGGACGATCGTGGACACGGTCGCGGGGGAGAGGAGCGCGGTGCCGGACGACACGGCGGCCGAGACGGCGCGGGACCCGGGGCGGGAGGACGAGACGACCGACTCGCTCGACCGCGCCCCGGAGGAGACCGAGTCCGAGCGCGCGGCCCGCTTCGAGCGGGACGCCATGCCGATGCTCGACCAGCTCTACGGCGCCGCCCTGCGGATGACCCGCAATCCGGCCGATGCCGAGGACCTGGTCCAGGAGACCTACCTCAAGGCGTACTCGGCGTTCCGGACCTTCCGCGAGGGCACGAACCTCAAGGCCTGGCTGTACCGGATCCTGACGAACACCTACATCAACGGGTACCGCAAGCGGCAGCGTCAGCCGATCCAGGCGCCCACGGACGAGATCACGGACTGGCAGCTCGCCCAGGCCGGTGAGCACTCGTCGACCGGGCTGCGCTCGGCCGAGGTCGAGGCGCTGGACAACCTGCCCGACTCGGACGTCAAGGAAGCCCTGCAGCGGCTGCCGGAGGACTTCCGGATGGCGGTGTACCTGGCCGATGTCGAGGGCTTCGCCTACAAGGAGATCGCGGAGATCATGGGGACGCCGATCGGCACCGTGATGTCGCGCCTGCACCGCGGGCGCCGGCAGCTCCGCGACATGCTCACCGACACCGCTCGGGAGCGCGGCTTCATCCGGGGGGAGCAGGAGGTGACGAGCTCATGAGCTGCGGGGACCACCACGACACCGACTGCTCCGAGGTCCTCGCCGAGGTGTGGCTGTACCTCGACGGCGAGTGCGACCAGGAGCGGAAGCGTCAGCTCGTCCAGCATCTCGACGAGTGCGCTCCCTGCCTGCAGGAGTACGGGATCGACGAGAAGCTCAAGCAGCTCCTCGCCCGCAAGTGCAGCGGTGAGATCGCCCCGGACGGGCTGAAGGACCGGCTGCGCCGGCAGATCCGCACCGCGGTGCTGGAGCAGGCCGAGGTGAGCGTCGAGACCGGGCCGGGTGGGACGACCGTCGAGGTCCGCGCCACCCGGATCGAACGCCACGCCTGATCGACCACACACGAACGGCCCCTCGGCTCCGGACGGAGCGGAGGGGCCGTTCGTGCGTTCGGAGCGGACCTCAGGTGTTGGGCCGCTTGCCGTGGTTCGCGCCGCCCTTCTTGCGGTCGCGACGCTTGCGCGCGCGCTTCGACATGCTCGTCCCTCCTTCACATGTACGCAGGACTGGGACCAGTGTCCCACGTGATTGGATGAGCCCGTGTCGACCCTGAGCGAACTGCTGGCCGAGCACACGAGTCTCCCCGGGGACGCCGTCGAGCACCTGCAGCGGGTCGTCGCCGAGTGGCAGCTGCTCGCGGACATGTCGTTCGCGGACTTCCTGCTCTGGATCCCGTTGCCGCAGGACGCGGACGTCGTGATGGCGGGCGGCCCGGAGGAGTTCCTCTGCGTGGCCCAGGCCCGCCCGACGACCGCGCCCACCGCCCACCCGGAGGACGCCGTGGGCGCCCGGGTCAACCCGCGGGACAACCCGCAGCTGCGCCGCGCCGTCGTCGAGGGACGGATCTGCCGCGAGGAGGAGCCGCGCTGGCACCTGGAGGTGCCGGTGCGCCGCGAGACGATCCCCGTGCGGCACCACGGGCGCGTCGTCGCCGTGCTGTCCCGGGACACCAACCTGGCCATGCCGCGGGTGCCGAGCCCGCTCGAGATCGCCTACCTCGGCAGCGCGTCGGACCTCTGCCAGATGATCGCCGACGGCACCTTCCCGACGACGGCGGCCGCGGCCGGCGCCGACACGAGCCCGCGGGCGGGCGACGGCCTGATCCGGCTCGACGCGCACGGTCTCGTCGCCTACGCCAGCCCCAACGCCCTGTCCGCCTATCACCGCATGGGCCACGACACGGACCTCGTGGGCGTCCCGCTGGCCTCGCTGACGAAGTCCCTGACCCGGGACCCGTTCGACGCCAGCGAGGTCGCCGCGCGCATCCAGGCGGCCCTCGACGGCCGCACGTCACTGCGCATGGAGATCCGCACCCGCGGCGCCACGATGCTGGTGCGGGCGCTGCCGCTGCGCCCGCGCGGCGACGCGGCGGGTGCGCTGGTGCTGGTCCGCGACATCACCGACCTGCGTCGCCGCGACCAGGCGCTGCTGAGCAAGGACGCGACGATCCGGGAGATCCACCACCGGGTCAAGAACAACCTGCAGACGGTCGCGGCGCTGCTGCGGCTGCAGGCCCGGCGCACCCAGATCCCGGAGGCCCGCCGGGCCCTCGCCGAGAGCGTGCGGCGGGTGACCTCCATTGCGCTCGTGCACGAGGCGCTGGCCTACTCGGTGGCCGAGATGGTGGACCTCGACGAGCTGGTGGACACCGTGCTGCCGGCGATCGGCGACGGCGCCACGGCGGAGGTGCGGGCCAAGGTCCGCCGGGAGGGCTCGCTGGGCACCCTCGGCTCGGCGCTGGCGACCCCGCTGGTCCTCGTGCTGACCGAACTGGTGCACAACGCCCTGGCGCACGCGTACGCACCGGGCCAGGCGGGCGAGGTCGTGGTGAAGGCCAACCGCTCGGCGCACACCCTGGAACTGATCATCGCCGACGACGGCCGGGGCATGCCGGAGGGGTTCGACATCGACCGGGCGGACGGCCTGGGCCTGCAGATCGTGCGCACGTTGCTGGCCGAGCTCGACTCGAAACTGGCCCTGCGGCCCCGCGAGGGCGGCGGAACCGAGGCCCTTATCACGGTGCCCATGACGGCGCGATAGCCTTGACGCGTGATCGCCGATCCCGGTGCCGAGGTCGCGCCGGTGCCGTGCTCGACGGTCACAGGGTTCCGGGGCGGTGCGGTGACACACCCCGGAACCACAGAAGAGCGGGCCCGTCGCCGGTGGTGTCCGGCTTCGGGCCCGCTCTTCGGAGTCTGCTGAGGGAGCGTGGGTGAGGGTTGGGGGCGACCCTCGAGGGGCTTCGGTGATGCTCTCTCAGGCGGTGCGTGCGCGGGTGCGGGCGTTGCGGCGCTTGAGGGCGCGGCGCTCGTCCTCGCTCATACCGCCCCAGACGCCCGCGTCCTGGCCACTCTCGAGGGCCCAGGCCAGGCACTCGGTGACCACCGGGCAACGGCGGCATACGGTCTTCGCCTCGGCGATCTGCAGGAGGGCCGGGCCGCTCGTCCCCACGGGGAAGAAGAGCTCCGGGTCCTCGTCGCGGCAGATAGCGCGGTGACGCCAATCCATGATCGTCCTACTCCTCGTACTTCGCGATCGGGGTCGCGCCGATCGCACGTCTGTCTGACACGGTGTTTCCGCGCTTGTGAATGCTTTCACGAGCGCCGTCGCTCTTCAAGGAACAAGGTCCAGCTGGGTGAGCAGCCTCACCCACACTTCGCAACGACGCCCGACACGTTCGGTTACTGCACCGATCCGTGCCGCGCGTCGTCGCGAAGTGCGAAGGACAGTGTCCCTGACCAACGGGAGCCGGGTTACCCCATTTCCCGCGGACCATGCCGGGTGACCCCGGCGTGGTCCCTCTCTTTCGCAGGACCTACCTTGGATCACGGTCCGCGCAGGTGCGAGCCCCTAGCTGCTCGGTGGTCGCCGAGCATCGGTGAATGGCCACCATGTGTCACTCGACCGGGTGGTGAGACCGCCCGAACTGCGACGAGGGGCGCCTCTCACACGACGACGCGTAACGCTCCGGGCACGGAAACGAACTCGACGTCCGTCCTCGAACCCAGGTGGTCACCGTCCAGCTGGAGGGCCAGCGGCTCCGCGCTGCGGATCCGTACGGAGGGAACGACGTCCTGCCGCACGATGTTCCGGCCGTGCGGGTCGCCGTCGGGGGACAGGATGTGGCGCAGGGTGCGTCCGATCGTGGGCAGCCCCAGATGGCGCAGCGCGAAGAGCGCGAGGCCCGCGCCGAACGTGGCGCCGGGGTTGGTGCGCACCGCTCGGCCCGCCAGGAAGGTCCACGGGTCGGTGTTGCTCACGAAGGCGAGCCGGATGTCCTCCAGCGGCCCGGCCCCCGGCACCTCCACCGTCATCGAGGGCGGCCGCACGCGCTGCCGCAGGTACTCCGCGATGGCGGTGCCGGCATAGCGGATCGGGGTGGCCTCCCGTCCTGCGGCGCGGGCGCGCTCCACCGCGGCGACGACGTCGGCGTCCCAGCCCATCCCGGCGTTGAACGTGAACCACCGGTCGTCCGCCCGCCCGAGGCCGACCAGGCGGCTGCTGCGCCGCTCCAGGGCCGCCAGGATCGCCCCGGTGGCCTCGACGGGGTCGCGGGGCATGCCGAGGGCGCGGGCGAAGACGTTGGCCGAGCCACCGGGCACCACGGCCAGCGCGGGGGTGTCGGGGTCGCTGCCGTCGGGCGCGCGCGGGCCGGTGGCCTCGCGGTCGACCAGCATGCCGTTGACGACTTCGTTGACCGTGCCGTCGCCGCCGAGCGCCACGATCAGCTCGACGCCGGCGGCGCAGGCCGCGGCCGTGGCCTCGGCCGCGTGCCCGCGGTAGGCGGTCTCCAGGACGTCCAGCTTGAGCTCGCTCGCCAGGGCGTGGGTCAGGACGTCCCGCCCCGCCGGGGTCGTCGACGTCGCCCGGGGGTTGACGACGAGGAGCGCGCGCACGGACCCGAGCCTAACGGGGCCCGTATCCTGGTCGTCGTGACCTCCGAGCCGAGTCAGCAGCCGGGCCGGAAGGCGGACGGCACCGCCACCGGCGCCCCGCCCGTCCAGGTGCGCGCGGCGGCCGGCGTCGTCGGGCTGGAGGGGCTCGTCGGGCTCGCAACGGCCGTCGTCTTCGGGGTCGCCTCGGAGGGCGGCCTGGGCGACCGCATCGGCGAGGCCTCCTACTTCGTGCTGCTCGGCGGCGCCCTGGTGCTGTGCGCAGTCCTGCTGTGGCGCGGCAAGCACGGCGCCCGCACGCCGTCGATCGTGGCCCAGCTGCTGCTGGTCCCGTTCGTCTACTCGCAGCTCGCCGAGGGCCGGCTGGTCATCGGGACAGTGGCCCTGCTGGTCGTGGTGGGCACCTTCCTGCTCCTGGTCAGTGAACCGGCCCGGCGCTGGTCGATGGGCGCCGACGAGCGCTCACGCGCCGAGTGAGGCCAGCGGCTCCCCGGTGAGCCGGAAGGTCGTCCACTCGTCCATCGACACGGCGCCGAGGGACCGGTAGAAGCCGATCGACGGCTCGTTCCAGTCGAGCACCGACCACGCCAGCCGTGCGTAGCCGTGCTCCACGCAGGTCGCGGCCAGCGCGGCGAGCAGCTCCCGGCCCAGCCCGGCGCCGCGGTGCGCGGGCTGCACGTAGAGGTCCTCGAGGTAGATCCCGTGGACGCCCTCCCACGTGGAGAAGTTGAGGAACCACAGAGCGCAGCCGACGACGGTCCCGTCCACCTCGGCCACGTGCCCGAAGAGCGCCGGCGCCCCGCCGAACAGCGCGGTCCGGAGCTGCTCCGGGGTCAGCAGGCACTGGTCGAGGGCCTTCTCGTACTCGGCGAGCTCGCGCACCAGCCCGACCACCGCCTCGACGTCGCCCGGTTCGACCCGCCGCACCCGATTCGTCCACCGCTCCGTCACGAGTGCACGATATCTGCTGCTCAGCGGCGGAATCTTCTCCGGCGAACGGAGCAACCTCCCGTGCTCCCGCTCGTCATACGTGTGGGGGTAGGAACACCGAGGAGTGACGAGTGGGTAGACACAGCGTGAAGCGGTCGGCGGCCGGGAGGATCCGTGCCGCATCGGTGACGGCGGCCGTCCTCGGCCTCGGCTCACTCGTGGCCGTTCCCGCGCAGGCCGCGCCGCGCGGCGACACCGGTACCGCCGCCACGGTCGCCGGCACCCCCTGCACCGCGACCGCGCACGCCTGCGTGGACCTCGCGACCCACCGCGCCTGGCTTCTCGACGAGGGCAAGATCGTCCGCGGGCCGGTCCCGATGATGCCGGGCGACGCCACCGACCCCACCCCGGTCGGCACCTTCCACGTGCAGTGGAAGGACCAGAACCACGTCAGCGACATGCCCAACCACGCCCCGATGCCGTTCTCGGTCTTCTTCGCCGACGGCGGGGTGGCCTTCCACGAGGGCAGCCTGCGGAGCTCGTCGTACGGCTGCGTGCACCTCGCCCACGAGGACGCCGTGGCCTTCTTCAACACCCTGCGGGTCGGCGACGAGGTGCAGGTGCACTGAGTCCCGCGGCTCAGGGGATCCGCAGGTTCACGGCGTCGAGCCGGGGGACCCCGCGCTCGTCGCCGAGGACCGTCCAGGCGGCGGCGTCCATCGCGATGTGCACGCCGCCCTCGGGCGGCAGCCCGATCCAGCGGGCGGTCAGCACCCGGCTGAAATGGCCGTGCCCGACCAGCACGACGTCGCCCTCGGGCAGCAGCGCCCGGACGTCGGCGAGCAGGGCGTCGGCCCGCGCGCCCACCTGGTGGGCCGTCTCGCCGTTCGGGCAGGGGTGGGTCCAGACCGTCCAGTCCGGCACCTGCTCGCGGATCTGCGGCGTCGTCCTGCCCTCGCAGTCGCCGTAGTCCCACTCGGCCAGCCGCTCGTCGACCGCGTCGGCCTGCAGGCCGGCGAGCTTCGCGGTCTCCTGGGCGCGGCTGCGCGGACTGACGATCACCCGCACCGGCGGCGGGTCGTCGCGGCGCAGCGCCTCGAGCGTCGGGCCGGCCTGCATGGCCAGCTCGCGGCCACGGTCGGTCAGCGGGATGTCGGTCCGGCCCGTGTGCCGGCCCGTGGCGGACCACTCGGTCTCACCGTGCCGGAGGAGGAAGACGCGTCCCACGCGCCGGAGGCTAGACCGGCCGGGGGCCGCTCCGCAGGATTTCCGTCCTGACCTCCTCGCGGGCGCTGTCCGCGATCGCCACTGCGGGGTATCATCCGAACACTGACCGTGAGCGAGGGGGCGCGATGGCCGGAGGGCCGATCGATCGTGCGACGGTCCGCGTTCTCCAGGCCGGGTGCCGGTGGATGTGGGGCTTCGCGCCGCGGATGATCCCGCACATCGTCGCCCGGATGGGTGCCGGCGGCGCCGTCGGGTGGTTCGCCGCGAACATGCCGCGCTATCTCGTCTCGATGCGCGTGCTCGGGCACCAGCGCACGCACCTGGCCGGCATGGTCATCTCGCTCTACAACGGCTGCCTCTACTGCGCCTACGCCCACGGCTACGCGCTCGAGCTGCTCCACCTGCGCGACCGGGACCGGCTCTTCCCGCTCGACGCGCGAACCCTGGAGGACTGGATCGGGCTGCCCCCGCGGGTGCTCGTCGACCGGGTGCAGGACGTGCTGCGCGCGGCCGGGATGCAGGCCGAGGCGATGTGGGTGGACACCACGTTCGGCCTGCTCCACGGCGACCAGCAGCCCGTCGACGGCGACGAGCTGCGGCTCGCACACCTGGTCCGGATGTTCGGGACCATGAACCGGATCGCCGTCGAGGCGGGCTGCACGGAGCCCGACGAGGCGCAGAACCCGGTCAACAAGAACATCGCGGTCAAGGAGCGCAACGCCGCCCTCCGCGCCGCCCACGTCTGACGGGTCGGGAGGGCCGCGGCGCTGGATGGCCGCGGCGCTGGATGGCCGCGGCGCTGGATGGCCGCGACGCTGGATGGCCGCGGTGCCTCGGGTGGCTGTGGTGCTTCGGGTGGCTGTGGTGCTTCGGGTGGCTGTGGTGCTTCGGGTGGCTGTGGTGCCGGGGCTGTGGTGGCGGGTGGCTGTGGTGCCTCGGGTAGCGTGGTGTCGGGTGGCCGGGGTGCGGTGGCCGCGGCGCCGGATGGCCCGGATGCCGGAGGTGCTGCGTACCGCGATGCCCAGACCATGATCGTCCATTCTGGACGAGGAGTGCCGCTTTCCGGGCCGTGATCGCGGGTCGTGGATTGGGAAGGTCGGATTTCGACTCTCCCGCTCCTCGACCTGTGATCTTGCCTCGAGGGTTGATCGTTCTGCCGCCGTAGCGCTCCCGCACGCTCTTGTCCGCAAGCGGACCACGCGACGCCCATGATCGCTAGCTGTGGACGGGCGAGGTCGCCTTCCGGCCGTGATCGCGGATCGTGGACCGGGAAGGTCGATTTCCGACTCTCCTGCTCCATGACCGGTGATCTTGCTCCGCCGGGTCGGTCGTTCTGCTGTCCGAGTGGCGCCTGCTCCGTGTCCGGCGATCGTGCTCTGCCGGGGGGTCGTTCTGCTGCCCGGGCGGGGCCTGCTCCGTGACCGGCGATCGTGCTCCGCCGGGTGGGTCGTTCTGCTGTCCGAGTGGCGCCTGCTCCGTGTCCGGCGATCGTGCTCCGCCGGGTCGGTCGTCTGCCGCCCGGGCGGCTCCTGCTCCTCGATCGGTGATCTTCGACGACCGTGGTGGTGATCGCGGTGCAGGAGTCGCTCCGGCGCGGCTGCTGCGCCACATCTGCGTGGTGAGACCAGCCGCCGGATCCCGTGATCGCCGCTCATGGAGCGGAATCCGCGCTCACTGCGGTTCCTGCTCCGTGAACGACGATCTTGGCTGCGGGGGACAGGGCCATGTTCGCGACACTCATGATCGCCGGCTCCCGACGGGCGGGGCCGCCTTCCGTCCGTGATCGCGGGTCGTGGATCGAGAAGGTCGGTTTTCGACTCTCCGGCTCCAGCCCCGGTGATCTTGTCGCGCAGAGCCGGGCGCTCTGCCGCCGAGCGGCTTCCGCTCCAGCGCCGGTGATCTTGTCGCGCAGGGCCGGGCGTTCTGTCGCCGAGCGGCTCCCGCTCCACTACAGGTGATCTTGTCTCGGCGAGGCCGGTGGTTCTGCCGCCCGAGCGGCTCCTGCTCCGTGCTCGCGGATCGTGGACGAGCGAGGTCATTTTCGACCCTCCCACTCCACGACCAGTGATCGCGCGACCTGGTCGTCGGGCTGCCGGGGGCGCGCAGCAGGCCGCTTCCTGAACGCCGTTGACCGCCGGACAGGGCAGGCCGGGATCACCCGTTCCGCGGCGGCGGCTACGCTTCCGCCCGTGGTGGTGGCTCCCCGGTCCCGGCGATGACGACGGAGAGTCGCGCCCTGCCCGGCTCCCTCGCGCCCTACCTGGAGCGTGCCCGGCGCAGCGCCGCGGAGCTCGAGCTCGACGTCGAGGACTTCGTCCCGCGTTTCTACCGCACCCTCTTCGGCTACGCCCCCGGCCTGCGGGCGCTGTTCCCGCTGTCGATGACCACGCAGTACGCCCGGTTCGGCCGCGCGCTGGTGCACCTGATCGACGGCCTCGACGATCCCGCCTCGCTGGTGGCCTTCCTGGCCCAGCTCGGCCGTGACCACCGCAAGTTCGACGTCCGGGACGAGCACTACACCCTGTTCGGCCAGGCCTTCCTGACCGCGCTGGCCGAGACGGCCGGCGCGGCCTGGACTCCCGAGGTCGCCGAGGCCTGGGAGTACACCTTCGCCTTCCTCGCCGGCACGATGCAGAAGGCGGCGCAGGCCGAGCCCGGGCCCTCGTGGTGGCCGGGCGTGGTCGTCGCCCACGAGCGGGTCGACCGGGACACGGCGATCCTGCGCGTGCAGGTGGAGGGGGCCGACGGACCGGCGCCGTACCGGGCCGGGCAGTACGTCGGCGTCGAGACCCCGCAGCACCCCCGGCTGTGGCGCTACCTCTCCCCGGCCACCGCGCCGGATAGGTCGGGTGTGCTGGAGTTCCACGTCAAGGCGGTGGGCTACGGCAGCGTGAGCCGCGGGATCGTCGCCTCCGCCCGGCCGGGGGACCGCTGGCGGATCGGTCCGCCGATGGGCGCGCTCGACCGGGCCGCTCGGCCGGGTCGTGAGCTGCTGTTGATCGGCGGCGGCACCGGCATCGCCCCGATCCGCGCCCTGCTCGAGCAGTTCGAGCGCGAGGGCGGGCGCGCCGAGCGGGTGGTCGTCTTCTACGGGGCGCGGTCCTGGGACGCCCTCTATGCGCTCGACGAGCTGCGCCGCTCGACCTACCGCAACGCGTGGCTCGACGTCGTGCCGGTCGTCGAGGAACAGCCGCCCTACCCCGGCCCGCTGGTGGGCCGGCTCGCCGACGTCGTCACCGGGTTCGGGTCGTGGGGCGACTGCGAGATCGTGGTCAGCGGCTCGCCGGCGATGCTGACCGCCACGGTGCGGGCGCTGCGGGCCGCCGGTGCGGCGCCCGAGCAGATCCACTACGACCCCTTCGTCACGGACTGAGTCCTCCCGTCCCCGGGCCCTCCCGACGCCCGGCCTTGACGTATTCCCATATGGGCATACGATGGGCGCGTGGCACGGGCGGCGACCACCACCGACGCGTTCAACGCGGTGGCCGAGCCGCGGCGCAGGCAGATCCTCGACGTGCTCGCCCGGGGTGAGCAGTCGGTGACGGACCTCGTCGCGGCGCTGGACCTCGCCCAGCCGCAGGTCTCGAAGCACCTGAAGGTGCTGCACGAGGTGGGGCTGGTGACCGTCCGGGAGGACGGCCGGCGCCGGCTCTACCGGCTCGAGGGCCGCGGGCTCAAGCCGATCCACGACTGGGTGGCCGGCTTCGCGCGGCACTGGGAGGACCGGTTCGGCGCACTGGACGCCGTGCTGGAGGAGCTGAAGGGGGAGACCGATGGGAACGACCACGAGGGGTAGCGCCGTCGTCACGCTGCCCGCGGCGGACCAGATCCTGATCGTGCGCGAGTTCGCGGCGCCGGCCGCCGCGGTCTACCGCGCGTGGACCGAGCCCGAGCTGGTGAAGCGGTGGTGGGCGGGCTCGATGGGCGTGGTGACGTCGGCCGAGATCGACCTGCGGGTCGGCGGCCGCTGGCGCTGGGTGATGGAGGCGAACGGCGGGTTCGAGGTGGCCTTCCACGGCGAGTACCGCGAGCTGGTGGCCGGCGACCGGATCGTGACCACCGAGGTCTACGAGGGCATGCCCGACGCCTCCGCGATGAACACCCTCGACTTCGTGGAGTCCGACGGCCGCACCACGCTCACGATGCTCGTGCAGCACCAGAACCAGGAGCACCGCGACGCCCACATCGAGTCCGGGATGGAGGGCGGCATGCAGACCTCGCTGGACGCCCTCGAGGACGTCGCCGTGTCGCTGACGTGACGCATTATGGTTCCATAACGCGATCTCGCGCCCGGATTCCGCGCGCTATGGAACCATAATTAATGCGCTCTCGGGCCCCCACGACGCCCACTATGGAACCATAATGCGCTCTCGACGCCTCGAAATGCGCATTATGGTTCCACAACGCGGGTCGGTCAGCGGGCCAGCAGGGCCGTCAGCTTCTCCAGGACGGGGCCGTAGGAGCCGGGCAGCAGGCGGGCCAGGACGTCGGGCACCTTGGCGCTGGACGCGATGAGCACCCGGGTCCTCCGCTTCTCGACGCCCTCGAGGATCTCCGCCGCGGCCTTCTCGGGCCGGTAGCTCAGCAGCTTGGCGAACGCGGCCTGGTGCTGGGCGATCTCGGCCGGGTCGACCCCGGAGCCGATCCGGGCGCTCGACGCCACGTTCGTGCGGATCCCGCCCGGGTGGACCTGGGTCACGCCGGTGCCGGTCTCGACCAGCTCGTGCCGCAGCACCTCGGAGAACCCGCGGATCGCGAACTTGCTCGACGAGTACGCCGACTGCCCGGCCGGCCCGATCAGCCCGTACAAGCTGGAGACGTTGACCAGGTGCCCGCCCGGGGTCGCGGTCAGGGCGGGCAGCAGGTGGTGGGTGAGGATCACGGGCGCCCGGAAGTTGATGTCCATGACCCACTCGAACTCGTCGAGCGTGAGCTGCCGGAAGCGGCCGCCCAGGGCCACCCCGGCGTTGTTGACCAGCAGCCCGAGGCGCGGGTGGTCCGCGGCGATCCGCTCGGCGAGCGCGGTCGTCGCGGCCCGGTCGGCGAGGTCGACGACGTGCGTCTCGACGGTCACGCCCGGGTGCCCGCCGCGGATCTTCTCGGCCACCGCCTGGAGGCCGGCGGCGTCGCGGTCGACCAGGACCAGGTCGCTGCCGCGGTCGCTCAGGCCGTACGCGAGCTGCTCGCCGATGCCGCTCGCCGCCCCGGTGAGGACGGCGATGTTGCCGGCGAAGCGGTAGGGCTGCACGGTCGTGCGCATCAGGAGGCCTCCTGCAGGCTGCGGGCGGTCGTGGGGGTGAAGCGCATGTCGCGGGAGAGGTCGGCGCGGGACATCTTCAGCGCGTCGGCCACGTAGTTCTGCTGTACGCGCCACGGCTCGGTGGTGCCCTGGCTGGGGAAGGCGTCGATCGAGCGCTGCACGTAGCCGGAGGTCAGGTCGAGCAGCGGCCGACGCTCGGCCGAGGCGGGTGCGGTCGGAGCGGCCGCGGCGTAGCCGTGCTTCTCCATGTGGTTCAGCAGCCGGCAGACGTACCGCGACGACAGGTCCGCCCGCAGCGTCCAGGAGGCGTTCGTGTAGCCGATGCAGTAGGCGAGGTTCGGCACCCCGGAGAGCATCAGGCCGCGGTAGGAGAACGTGTCGCCGAGGTCCACGGACGCACCGTCGACGGCGATCTCCAGGCCGCCGAGGGGGAGCATGCGCAGCCCGGTCGCGGAGACCACGACGTCGGCCTCCAGCTCCCTACCGGACCTCAGCAGGATGCCCTTCTCGGTGAACCGCTCGACGTGGTCGGTCACCACGGACGCGGAGCCGTCGCGGATCGCCTGGTAGAAGTCCCCGCCCGGGATCACGCACAGGCGCTGGTCCCACGGCTCGTAGCGCGGCGTGAAGTGCTCGTCGACGGCCTTCTCGTCGAGGAACCGCAGGGCGATCCCGCGCAGCACCTTCTTCACGACCTCCGGCCGGCGCCGGGCCAGCTGGTAGAAGCCCTGGGTCACGGCGATGTTCTTGGCCCGGACGACCCTGTGGGCGAGCCCCGCGGGCAGCCGGCGGCGCAGCGTGTCGGCGAACTTGTCCTTGAGCGGCAGCGCGGTCAGGTACGACGGCGAGCGCTGCAGCATCGTCACGTGCGCGGCCGTCTCGGCCATGGCCGGGATGAGGGTGACGGCGGTGGCGCCGCTGCCGATCACGACGACCCGCTTGCCCGTGTGGTCCAGGTCCTCGGGCCAGGCCTGCGGGTGCACGACCGTGCCGGCGTAGTCCGCGAGGCCGGGGAAGTCGGGCTGGTGGCCGCGCTCGTAGGAGTAGTAGCCGGCGCAGAGGTAGAGGAACCGGCAGGTCCAGGTCCCGCGGGAGGTGGTCACCGTCCACCGGGCGTCCTCCGACGACCAGGAGGCGCCCTGCACGGTGGTGCCGTAGTGGATGTGCCGGTCGATGCCCGCCTCGCGCGCGGTGTCGCCGATGTAGGTGCGGATGCTCTCGCCGTCGGCCATCGACTTCTCGCCGCGCCACGGCCGGAACGGGTAGCTCAGGGTGAACATGTCCGAGTCGGACCGCACGCCCGGGTAGCGGAACAGGTCCCAGGTGCCGCCCAGTGCCTCGCGCTGCTCGAGGATCGCGTAGCGGTCCCGCGGTCGCTCCTGCTGCAGCCGGTAGGCGGCGCCGATGCCGGAGAGGCCGGCGCCGACGATCAGCACGTCGGTCTCGTTCATGTCAGCTCCCCTTCGATGCTGGCGACGGGTCCCAGTGTCGTCGGGCGGTCCCGGTTCTCGCTTACCCCGGCGCGACAATGATTTATCCTCACGCGACATGGGCCCCGTGGTGCGCGCCGCGTCGTTGCGCGGCCTCCCCGCGCTGGTCGACGCGCTGGGCGGCGACCCGGACGGGTTGTTCGCCCGGTTCGGCGTCACGCGCGAGGCCGTGTCGAGCGACGACGCCGTGATCGGCGTGCGTAGCGCAGGGCTGCTCCTGGAGACCGCCGCAGCCGAGCTCGAGCGCCCGGACCTCGGCCTGCTGCTCGCCGAGCGGCAGGACGCGGGGATCCTCGGCCCGCTCGCCGTCGCGATCGAGAACGCGCGGACCCTCGGCGAGGCCCTGGCCAGCGCGTCGCGCTTCCTGTTCGTGCACAGCCCGGCGCTGTCGATCGCGCAGGTCCCGGACCCGGAGGAGGTGCGCGGGGTGCTCGCGGTGCGCTACGGCGCGGCCGATCCCTCCGGGGCCACCCAGCCTCTGCCGCCGCAGGCCGCGGACCTCGGGCTGGGACTGCTGCACCGGATCATCCTGCTCCTGCACGGCGGCCCGTACGGGCTGAGATCGGCGCACCTGGCCCATCCGCCACTCGTTCCGGTGACGCGGTACACCGAGTTCTTCGGTGCCGACGTCCGGTTCGAGCGGCCCGCCGCCGTCCTGCGGCTGCCCGCGGCGCTCACCGCGGCCCCGGTGGCCGGTGGCGACCGGCTGCTGCGCACGCTCGCACTGGACTACCTGGAGAGCCATTTCGCCGAACCCGGCCAGACCGTCGCGGGACGGGTGCGGGGCGCGCTGGGGCGCTCGCTCGGCTCGGCCCCGCCGCAGGTCGGCGACGTCGCGCGGCTGCTGCGGCTGCACCCGCGCACGCTCCAGCGGCATCTCGCCGCCGAGGGAACCACCTTCGAGCGGGTGCTCGACGAGGTCCGCCGCGACGCCGCGCACCGGCTGATCACCACCACGGACCTGCCGTTCGCGCAGGTCACGGCGATGCTCGGACTCGCCGCGCAGTCCGGGCTCACGCGGGCGGTGCGGCGGTGGTTCGGCACCACGCCCACCCGGCTCCGCGCAGGTCGCGTCCGGTCGTGAGTGGCGACTGCCGCTGGCGGGCAGTCGGCGCTCACGGGTCAGTGGGACGCGAAGAAGGTGTTCGCGCGGGCGTTCCAGAGCAGCAGCAGGATCACGATCCCGACGAGGATGCTGACCAGCGCCTGCGTGACCGTCGACCCGCTGCCGACCGCCCCGATCGCCGCGATGCCGCCCGCGATCTGCAGGACCACGAGGATGGACACCAGCAGCCGGGCCCCGTTGCCGCCGTGGCCGAGCCGCGACGCGACCGCGCCCGTGATCAACCCGAGGATCACGTAGGCCACACCGATCCCGACGAGCACGCCCGGCGTCAGCCCGGCGGCGCCGGCGGTGAGGCTGCCGGCCACGATCAGCAGCAGCCCGCCCAGCACCGCGAGGACCGCGGAGATCCAGGTGAGGACGACCACCAGGGTGACACTGCCGGGGCGCCCAGCGCTCATGTCGCCGTCCTCGTCGTCGATCGATCGGGAGATCCACGGTAGCCGCGGCTCCCTGCGCGCCACACCGGCCGAATGGCCCCTCGGCGGATCGTGTCTAACCTCGGGGAGGTGCACCCCCTGCTGCGCGCGGCCGGGTCCCTGGCCGACCGCGCCCTCGGCCTGACCTCCCCGCCCGTCCCGTACGACCGCACCCGGACCGACGTCCCGATGCCCGACGGCACGGTGCTCGTCGGCACCCGGTACCGACCCACCCGCGCCGACGGTCCGCTCCCCGTGGTGCTGATCCGGGTCCCGTACGACCCGCGTTCGGCCGGCCCGCTGTTCGCGGCGCCGCTGGCGCGCCGCGGCTTCCAGGTCCTGCTGCAGAGCACCCGCGGCACGTTCGGATCCGGCGGCCACTTCCGGCCCTTCGTCCACGAGCGGGAGGACGGCCTCGCCACCCTCGCCTGGCTGCGCGCGCAGCCCTGGTGCGACGGCCGGATCGCGACGACCGGCGGCAGCTACCTCGGCTACACGCAGTGGGCCGTCGCGCCGTACGCCGACCCGCCGCTCACCGCGATGTCCCCGCACATCACCGCAGCCCGCATGACGGACACCTTCTACACGCAGGGCGCTCCGGCCCTGCTCAACGCCCTCGCCTGGACCGCCATGATCGGGACCCAGGAGCGCGGCGGGATCCCGCTGGTGCCGCACCCGATCCGCGCGGCGAAGCTGCGCCGGGCCCTGCGCAAGGTCCCGCTGCAGGCGGCGGACGTCGAGGTCGCCGGCGCTCCGGTGCCCTACTGGCGGGACTTCGTGGAGCACGCCGAGCCCGGCGACGACTACTGGGACGCCACCTACGGCGAGTCGCCGGCGTTCGACCGCACCGGCCCCGGCTCGCTGGCGAACCTGCCCCCGGTCAGCATGGTGACCGGGTGGTGGGACCTGTTCGTCGCGGAGCAGATGCGGGACTACCGGGCGCTGCGCGCGGCCGGGGTGCCGGCGCGGATCGTCGTCGGGCCGTGGCTGCACGGCGCCCTCGAGGAGGTCCGGACCAGCCTGCGGACGGACGTCGCGTGGCTGGACCACCACCTGCGCGGGGGCCCCGAGCCCGAGGGCGCGCCGGTGCGGCTGTTCCTGCAGCAGGCCGACCAGTGGCTGGAGTTCGACGAGTGGCCGCCGCCCGCGACCACCCGGGAGGTCCACCTGCAGGCCGCCGGGCGGCTGGGGGAGGGGCCGGGTACGGGCGTGAGCACCTACGTCTACGACCCGGCGGATCCCACGCCGAGCGTCGGCGGCCCGCTGCTGCAGCCGCCGGGCGAGCAGATCGACCAGTCCCCGGTCGAGGCCCGCCCCGACGTCCTCGTCTTCACCGGGGACCCGCTGCCTGCCGACCTCGACGTGGTCGGCCCGGTCACGGCGCTCGTGCACGTGCGGCCGGAGCTGGACCACGCGGACGTCTTCGTCCGGGTCTGCGACGTCGACGAGCGCGGCGTGTCCCGCAACGTCGTCGACGGCATCCGGCGGCTGGACCCGCGCACCGTGCCCGCCCCGGACGTCACGGTGGGGGAGGACGGCGTGCTCGCCGTCACGATCGAGCTGTTCCCCACGGCCTACCGGTTCCGCGCCGGGCACCGGCTGCGGGTGCAGGTCGCGGGCGGTGCCTTCCCGCGGTTCGCCCGCAACGTCGGCACCGGCGAGCCCTTCGGCATCGCGACCCGGGGCAAGCCGGGGGCGGTCGACGTCCTGCACGACGCCGACCACTCGTCGCGCGTCGTCCTGCCCGTCCTGGGCTGAAACCGGCCGGCGCATGCCGGTCCGGCACGATCGTGTGCCGGTCCGGCATGCTGGAGGGATGGACGACGAGCTGGAGGCCGTGCTCGCCGGGGTCGGCCCCCGGCTGCGCGCCCTGCGTACGCACCGGCAGCTGACCCTGGCCGAGCTGTCCGCCGAGACCGGCATCTCGGAGAGCACGCTCTCCCGGCTGGAGAGCGGCGGGCGGCGGCCCAACCTGGAGCTGCTGCTCCCGCTGGCGCGGGCCCACGGCGTGCCGCTCGACGAGCTGGTCGGCGCGCCGCAGACCGGCGACCCGCGGGTGCACCTCAAGCCGGTGCACCGCTCCGGCCGCACCTTCGTGCCGCTCACCCGCCGGGCCGGTGGGCTGCAGGCGTTCAAGATGGTCTGTCCGCCGAGTCGTGACGAGGAGCCCGACCCGCGGACGCACGAGGGCTACGAGTGGCTCTACGTGCTCGAGGGCCGGCTGCGGCTCGTCCTCGGCGACCGCGACCTGGTGCTGGAGCCGGGCGAGGCGGCGGAGTTCGACACCCACGTCCCGCACTGGTTCGGCAGCGCCGACCAGCGGCCCGTCGAGCTGCTGTCGCTGTTCGGGACGCAGGGCGAGCGTGCCCACGTCCGCGCCCGGGCGGGCCGCTGAGCCGCACGTCGGCACCCCTCGGGCCGTGCGGACTGGGCGACGACCTCGCCCGGGCGCCGCCGCGGAAGGGTCCCAACGCGGGGTCCGGGCCGTCGACGTTGTGCACCGTCGTGCCCCGCCCCCGGTGCGGACCACGAAACCGGCGCCGCCCGTGTCGCCGAGGGTCTCGCGGTGCACGCCGGCCCGACGTCGCTTCCCACGCCCGCGTCCGACCGGCGTCATGAGGTCGGGAGAAGTTGGGCGAGATGGCGCATAGCCGGGCCGGGGTGACCTGCGCTACTCTGCGCGCCAGGCGATGGAGCTCGCCTTTAACCGCCCGTCAGGGCTGATAGCCCCTACCTGTGAGTCGACCGGGTAGGTGTGCCATGAGCAAGCTTCCTCCTCCACCTTCCTTCTCCGACGCGGCGTGCCGGCCGGTGCGCGCAGGCCCGCCGCGGTCCGCATCCGTCCGTTCCCCGCGGCTGGTCGCGACCTGTCCGACGCCGGCCGGTCGGCGGGGCGTGAGGAGGTGGCCACGATGGCTCTGACCGATCGGGAACGGCGGGTGCTCGCCGAGATCGAAGCCGATCTCTCGGCGACCGACCCGAAGCTGGCCAAACACCTCTCCGGCCGGCTGGGAGCGCCTCCCTGGAGCAACCCCTTCGCCCCTCGCCCCGCAGCTCCCGGCTCGCGGGAAGGCCGAGGAGACTCGCCCTTGCGGCCGTGGTGCGCTCCGCCGCGATCCGACCCGCCACGGTGTCGGTGCGGCGCGTCGTCGAACCTCGGTGGACCGTGGCGCAGTGACCGGCAGCGCAACGTCCCGACGCCTCGCAGGTCCGCCCTGGTGACCACATGGCTGGGGTCCGCCCTCGGCGTCCTGTTGCTGATCGCCGCCGTCTGCACCCCGGTTCACCTCCTGCTGGTCCCGGCCACGGCCGCGCTCGTCCTCGCGGCGGCCCCTCCGCTGCTCGGCGCCGGGCGGAGGCGTCGACGCTGAGCTTCCCCCGACTTCTCGGACCTTCGTCCTCACTCACGACAGGAGACGCGACATGGACGAGAACCACAGCACGCACCACCGAGCGGCCCCGACGGCGGCGAACCCGTCGCCGTCCCTCTCGACGCGAACCGGCACGGTCCCGCCGGTGATGCCGGTGCTCGGCCGCGGCAAGCACCGCACCCCCCGCGAGGGCGCCTGCCTGATGGAGTACGTCTCGGTCCTGGCCGGTTCGGACTTCACCGACCGACCGCGCTGCACCGCCCCCGCGGTCGCGAGGCTGGCCCGCTGCGTCAACGACGTCGTCTCGACGGCCGGCCGGGAACAACTGGCGCGCAGGGCTCCGGCGCTGATCGGGCTGCACCGGGCACGCCTGCCCATGCGGCGGATCGTCCTCGCGGAACTGGTCCGGGAGGGCCTCCGTCACGACCCGGGCAGCGTCCTCCTCCGCACCGTCGAGCGGCGCTGCCGCCCGTCGGGGAGCTCCGTGAGGCGATGGGTGCGCACCGCGAACCTGGTGCTGTTCACCGACAGCCGGCAGGTCCTCGGCGTCGTTCTGGACACGGTCCGCGGAAGGGTCCCCGGAGCCGAGGCGCAGGACGAACGGCTGATCGCGATCCTCGACGCCGTCATCACGCGGGCGCGCGCCGACGACCTCGGCCCGGACGTGCGCTCCGGGCGGGGCCGTCCAGGACCGGCGGGGGTGCCACCGCTGCAGACCGCCACGGTGACGTAGCCGTTCGACGTCCCGATGTGCACCGCGGACGCAGCTCCGAACGCCCCGGCAGCGACTTCCGACCGAATGCGCGCCCGGGGTGAAGAGCCATGCCCGAGGCCGGTCCCGGTGGGCAGGTCCCCGCCGCCGATCCGAGCGGCACCGGAGAGAAGCCCACAGCCGACGCTCTCGCCTTTCGTCAGACCCCCCGGGTCGGACGCGGAAATCCTTCGTGCACAAACACGGAAATCGCTCGGGAATGGCCTCAAGAATCTTTCCCAAGCATCTTTCGACGCGTCCCGCCGCGATCTACCGTGATCCGGTAACAACCATCGATCCTCGACAGGAGGGCGACGAGATGGCAACTCACGTGGAGGGAAGCGGAACCCACGCGGTCGAGCGGGAAGAACTGCAACGCGACGCCGCCGCCCCGCAGGGATCCGGCCCCTTCGAGGTCCTGGTCGGCGGCGGCGGCGACCCCCTGGTGTACGGCCTGCCGATCTTCGTCGCGGGCTCCCTGGTGCTGGGGTTCGCCCTGATCGGGCTGGTCCCGGTCCCGAGCGCGCTGGGGTCGGTCCTGCCCGAGACGACGTTCGTGGCCGGGCTGGGCGAGTTCGTCACGGCGGTGTGGGCGATCCTGCTCGGTCAGTCCATCGTGGCGGCGATATTCGGTTTGTTCGCCGGTTTCTGGTTCAGCCTCTTCGTGCTTCTCGAGGGAGTGTTCCACAACTGGTTCGTGATTCCGACCGCCGCGGTCCAGGGGGCGGAGACCATGTTCTTCCTGGCCTGGTTGATCGTGTTCTCGTTCCTCACCCTGGGGATCGTGCGGCTGCCGATCACCTACGTCGGGATCATGGTCTTCGTGGACCTCGCCGTGCTGTTCAACCTGCTGGCCGTGATGACCGGGGCGGGGTTCTGGTTCTTCTGGGGCGGTGTCATGGTGCTCGCGTTCTGCGCGCTCGGGCTCTACGCCTTCCTCAACACCGCCTGGGCGTCGACCGGCGGCCGCCGCGCCTTCCCGCCGCTCGGGCCGCCCGTGCTGCGCACCGCGGCGCAGTAGACCGTCCCGCCTGGTGGGCCGGGCGCCACCGGACGACCGGAGCGGGCCGCGAACGAGAAGCGGCGCCGACCCGCGGGGAGCGATCCCCGCCGGTCGGCGCCGCTCCCGACGCAAGGCTCAGGCAGCCTGCATCGTCTCCCAGAAGATCTTGTCGATCTGATGCTACATGAGGCCTGATCAGCTACTACTCGATGCCGTCGGCGGTCTGGGCCGTCGCTGGGCCGCGAGAGCGCGAGGTGGGGCGCGGTCCGGCATGTCCGGGACGCGCCGAGACGGGAGCGGCATCTTGTCGGCCCGCAGCGTCTCGGCGCCGGGTCAGACCGCGGATGTGCCCGCCCGGGCCCGGCCGTACTCGGCCAGCGCGGAGAAGGCTGCCTTCGGCTCCCACGGCATCCCCGGGTAGGCGCTGCCGGTACGCCCGTCTGGGAGGATCTTGACGATCCCGAAGCTCCCCAGATCGAAGTCCCGCTCAGGGTGCTCGGACGTCGGCAGGTGCCGAGAGGCGAAGGTGTACACGAACGCGGTGTCCACGCCACCCGAGTCGTAGACGTCGAGGAGATCGAGCAGGTAGGCGGCTTGTTCGGGTTCGTTGCGCTCGACGGTCTCGGTGAGCCGCGTTGCCTGCCCGCTCTGCTCGTCGTACCCGATGATGTCCCCGCGGCTCCCCCGGTCCGCGGCTCCGGTGAAGGGTGCACAGCCGAACTCGGTGACCGCGAACGGCTTGCCGTGAGAGGTCATGGCGGCGAGGTTCGCGGGTAGGGCGGCGGCGTTGCCGGCATCGCGGTAGCCGGCGTCGGTCGCGATGAAGTCGAACGGGGTCCAGTCCACTCCCTCCATAGGGAGTGATGCGTACCCTATGAGCCCGCGGAACCGCTCGCGGGCGCCCTCGACTGCTTGGGCCAAGAGGGCATTGGTCCTCCGCTGCACGTCCGGGAGGATCTCGCGGACGAGCGCAGGATCCGCGAGCACGGCGGACCGCTCGGACAGAGTCTCTCCGGGCATCAGCCCGATCGTCATGATGCTGATCTCCGATCCGGCGAGGAACCGGATGTTCGCCCCTTCCCGTCGGATCTGCTCGGCGCGCTCGGCGGCGTCCAGAAGAAACGCCAACAGCTGGTCGGTGGTCAGGTCGTTGGTGAACGGGCAGTACCAGACCTCCAGCCCGACGGCGGCCGCGTGCCGGGCGGCGATCTCCAGGCGGTCCGCGACGCCGCCGGTGATCCGGACGGCGTCGGCGAGCAGTTCTTCACGGATGATCCGCATGTCCTCGGCGACGACGTCAGGGTCGAACGGTTCGTGGGTCGTGCTTCCGCAGTTGGTGAACCCGGTGTCGTAGGTGACGCCCCAGGCGCGCATCGCTTCCTCCTTGAGGTACGTTGCGTACCGTACCAGGCGGAGGATACGATCCGTACCGTGACGGGGGGACGGCGGCGAGGTGCGGAGCTGGAGCTGGCGATCCTGCGTGCGGCCGCTGAGGAACTCACCGCCTCCGGCTACAGCGGCATGACGATGGACAAGGTCGCCCGGCGCGCAGGCACGAACAAGAACGCGATCTACCGGCGCTGGCCGCAGCGCGCCGCACTCGGCATCGCCGCCTACAAGTACGTGGCGGACGCCCGCACCCCCTCGGCGGACACGGGCACCCTTCGCGGCGATGCGTTGGAACTGCTGCGGCAGGCCAACGCGACCTGGTCCTCGCCCCGTGGCGCAATCCTGCGCGATCTCCTGGCGGCCGCTGCCGACGAGCCGGCCCTGCTGGAGCTGCTGCGCGAACAGGTTGGAGGCGGTGCGCTGAACGCCGCCTGGTTCGCGCTCCTGGGCCGGGCGGTGGCGCGCGGCGAGGCCCCTCCGGAGGCGGTGCAGCCGCGCGTGGCGGCGCTGCCGATGATGTTGTTGCGTGGTGAGTACGCCCTGCGCGGCGTTCCGGCCGTGCCGGACGAGGTCCTGGTGGAGATCGTCGACGAGATCTTCCTGCCGCTGATCCGTGGACGGGGCCTGGCGAGCCCGAGGCCCCCGTCCGCCGATTGAGTCTCCGGCTGTCCAGTAGCCCCGGTTGAAGTCGTTCGTGGCGACACGGTCGGTCGCCGCTGAAGCCGTGCGCGTACCCGACGATGGCCCGACAACGAAAAGCGACGCTGACCCACGGGGAAGCATCCCCGCTGGTCAGCGCCGCTTTCAGCGCCTCAATCAGGCGGCCTGCTTGGTCTCCCAGAAGATCTTGTCGATCTGGGCGATGTAGTCCAGCAGCTCCTGGCCGTCCTTCGGGTCGACCGAGGACTTGGTGCCGCCGGGGCCGCCACCGGCCTTCTTGGTGGCCTTGTTGAACAGCTCGTGCAGCTCCGGGTACTTCTCGAAGTGCGGCGGCTTGAAGTAGTCCGTCCACAGCACCCACAGGTGGTGCTTCACGAGGTCGGAGCGCTGCTCCTTGATCTCGATGGCCCGCTCCCGGAAGACCGGGTCCTCGTTGCCCTGGTACTTCTCCTGGATGGCCTTGACGGACTCGGCCTCGATACGCGCCTGGGCCGGGTCGTACACGCCGCAGGGGAGGTCGCAGTGCGCGGTGGCCTCCAGCCGCGGGCGGAGAATGCGGGACAGCCGCATGGGTCCTCCCTGGTGGTGATCGTTCTGGCGTGCCCGACCCTACTCCCGGGGGCGGGGGGCCAGCAGGCCGGAAGGTGTGGTCAACACGGTGTTTCGGACGCGGATCACACGGCATCACCGCGGGTGGCGGGCGGTGACCGTGCGGGGCCCCTCCATGTCCACCACCCTGTCCGACGACGACGTCGTCCTGGTCCGGTTCGGCCGGTCCGCCCGGCCGGGTGACGTGGTCCTGGTGCGCTGGCCCGCCCGGCCCACGCAGCTGTCGGTGAAGCGCGCGGTGCGACCGGAGGGCGCGCTGTGGTGGGTGGAGGGCGACAACCCCTTCGGCTCCACCGACTCCCGCACGCTCGGCCCGGCCGAGGTGGTGGCCGTCGTCACGCGGCGGTTGTGGCCCCGGCCCCGGCGCCTCTGAGGTACGGTCGTCACCCAGTACCCGACAGCCGATCCCTCGGCTCGCCCCGCCGCATCCCGCGGGGCCGGATCGAGGGGGCCGTCCGGCACCGACCCGGCGAGACCTGCCCCCGGTGCACGGCGAGTAGGGACGCACGCGAGCGTCCACCGCACCCGTACCGGAGTCCTTCCATGACCGTCTCTCCCGAGCGCACCCTGTCCTCCGACCTGTCCACGAGCGCGCCCGCCCCCACCCGCGAGGAGATCTTCGCCTCGCACGAGGGCGGCAAGCTCGCCACCGGGCTGTCCACGCCGCTGCGCGACGCCCGTGACCTGGCCATCGCCTACACCCCGGGCGTCGCCGAGGTCAGCCGGGCGATCGCCGCCGAGCCGGCGCTGGCCCGCCGCTACACCTGGACCGACCGGCTGGTCGCGGTGGTCAGCGACGGCACCGCCGTCCTCGGCCTCGGCGACATCGGCCCGCGCGCGTCGCTGCCCGTGATGGAGGGCAAGTCCGCGCTGTTCAAGACCTTCGGCGGGCTGGACTCGATCCCGCTGGTCCTCGACACCACCGACGTCGACGAGATCGTCGAGACCCTGGTCCGGCTGCGGCCCAGCTTCGGCGCGGTGAACCTCGAGGACGTCGCCGCCCCGCGCTGCTTCGAGCTGGAGCGCCGGCTCGTCGAGGCGCTCGACTGCCCGGTCATGCACGACGACCAGCACGGCACCGCGATCGTGCTGCTCGCCGCGCTGCAGGGCGCCTGCGCCACCACCGGCCGCCCGCTGTCGTCGTTGCGGATCGTGGTCTCGGGCGCCGGCGCCGCGGGGGTGGCCTGCGCCCGGATCCTGGTCGCGGCCGGGGCCACGGACGTCGTCGTCCTCGACTCGCGCGGGGTGATCGACGCCGCCCGCGGCGGGATCAAGGCCGAGCTCGCCGCCGAGACGAACCCGCGCGGGGTCACCGGCGGTCTGGCCGACGCGCTGCGCGGCGCCGACGTCTTCGTCGGGCTCTCCAGCGCGACCCTGCCCGAGGAGGTCCTGACCACGATGGCGCCGGACCCCTTCGTGTTCGCGCTGTCCAACCCGGACCCGGAGGTCCACCCGGAGATCGCCGCGCGGTACGCCGCCGTCGTCGCGACCGGGCGCAGCGACTTCCCGAACCAGATCAACAACGTGCTGGCGTTCCCGGGGGTGTTCCGCGGCGCGCTCGACGCCGGCGCCCGCCGGATCACCGAGGGCATGAAGCTGGCCGCCGCGAACGCGATCTTCTCCGTGGCCGCCGACGATCTCGCGGCCGACCGGATCGTGCCCAGCCCGTTCGACCCGCGGGTCGCGCCCGAGGTGGCGGCCGCCGTCGCCGAGGCGGCCCGGCGGGACCCGGCCGCCGGTGTCACGGAGAGTGATCGCTGAGAGGGGTTCCACCTGGCGTTCTTCCGTCGCTCGGTGCACGTGATCACCCAGCGTACGACAGAGTGCGGTAACTCACTCGGGTCGGAGTAGCCCGTTCGAGCGGTATCCCCGGATCGAGTGGAGCAGTCGCTCGTTGTGCCCCGTACAGGGGGCCCGACGACGGGCCCCGGTACGCACGGCGAGCACGTGGGGGGCACGGTGAGCGGCTTCGGAGGGCGCGGCGAGGCGGCGGACGAGCCTGCCCGGTCGGGCGTCCCCGACGCCTCCACCGGGGACCCGGTCGACGAGGAGGACCTCGCCGGTCCGTCCGACGACGACTTCGTCGACGGCGGTCCGGGTGGCGGTCCGGCGGTCGGTCCGGCCGGCATCGACCTGCCGGACTCGGTCCGGCGCGCGGACCGGCGGCGGGCGGACAACGTCCCGCCGCGCCCCGAGCAGGTCCGTTTCGCCGACCGCCTCGCCCGGGCGATCTCCGCGCCCTCCGGGGGCCAGGTGCCGGGCCAGACCCGGCGCCCGGCGTCGGGTTCCCTCGGCCGCTCCCTGCAGGAGCGCGAGGAGCCGGGTGAGCCCGAGGTACGCACCGAGCCGGGCGTCGTGCAGCTGGTCGCGCCCCCGGAGCCGGCCGGCGGCCCGCACGCGCTCCCGCTCGAGCCGGGGACCGATCCCGACGGCCTGCCGTCCGTGTCCTCCGCGCTGCGCGACGCCGCCTTCGGCACCGCGGCCCTGCCGCTGTCCGCGCTGTTCGGCGAGCGGATCGACGTCGTGCCGCTGCCGGCGGCGCCCGCGGTCGTCTGCGACGGCGCGGACCGGATCCTCCGCGTCAACGACGCGTTCCTGCAGCTCGCCGGCCGCCCCGCGGAGCCATTGGGGGTGCGGCTGGGCGGGCTGCTCACCGGGCCCGACGCCGACGCCCGCCTGCTGCGCGCCGACGGCACCACGGTCCGGGTGCGCGCCGTCCGCTGGGACCTGCCCGGCGATCTGCGCACCGTCGTCCTCGTGGAGCTGGGCGAGCCGCCGCGCGCCGACCGGCGCTGGACCGCCGAGCTCGAGCGGCTCGCCCGGGTCGGCACCTGGACGTTCGAGCTGGCCACGGCCACGTTCCGGCGCAGCGCGTCGCTCGAGGAGCTGTACCGCGACGTCGGCGTGGTCCCCGACGGCCCGTACGGGCCGGTCGAGGGCGAGCAGGTGGCGGCGCTCTGCCGGGCACTGCGTACCGGCTCGGGCCCGTTCGACCACCACGTCGAGCTGCGGCTGCCCGGCGACCGTGTGCTCAGCTGCCGGGCCGGCGTCGAGCGGGGCCTCGACGGAGTACCCGTGCGCCTGGCCGGCATGGTCCGCGACGTGACCGCGCAGCGGCTCGCCGAGGGCGGCCGGCACTCCGCCCGACGGTTCGCCGACCTGCTGTCCACCGTGCCCGACGGCGTCGGGCTGTTCGACGCGGCGGGCCGGCTCGCCGACGCCAACGAGGCCTTCTGCACGCTCCTCGGCCGGCCGCTGGTGGAGCTGCGGGGGCGGACCGCCCTCGACCTGACCGCCGACGCCGAGCCGCAGCCCGACGCCGCACCGGCCGCCCTGCCCGGCTGGCTGCGCCGCATCCCCACCGGCGGCGGCCACGGGTACCGGCTCCCGGCCGTCACGCTGCTGCGGGGGGACGGCACCCGGATCACGGTCGCGCTCGCCGTCACCGCCTCGACCTCCGACGACGGCGACCCGTTCTGGCTGGTCGTGGCCACCGCGGCCGTCCCGGCCGCCCCGCAGCGCGACGCAGGCACCGCCGTCGACGTCCTGACCCGGCTGCCGAACCGCGCGGCCGCACTCGACCTCGTCGCCGACCTGCTCGCGGGGCCCGACGGCGACCGGGTCGCCGTGGTCTGCGGCGACCTCGACGACTTCGCGCGGGTCAACTCCTCCCTCGGCCACGAGGCGGGCGACGAGCTGCTGGTCACCACGGCCGCGCGGCTGCGCCGCGAGCTGCCCGTCGGCTGCACCCCGGCCCGGCTGGCCGGCGACGAGTTCGTCGTGATCTGCGCCGACCACACCCTCACCGGTGGCCCCGAGGCCCTGGCCCGCACCGTCGCCGGGCTGCTGGGCGGCACGCTGGGCGTGCACGGGCGGCCGGTGCAGCTCACCGCCACGGTCGGCGTCGCGACCCCCGACGTCCGCGCGGGCGAAGCCGTGGAGGCCGGCGACCTGCTGCGCTACGCCGAGGTCGCGATGCACGAGGCCAAGCGCACGGAGCGGGGTGGGGTCGCCACCGCGTCGTCCGCGGTCGTGGAGTCCGCCGACCGGCAGCTCGAGCTGGAGGGCGAGCTGCGCGCCGCGCTGGCCGAGGATCGGCTCGCACTGCAGTACCAGCCCGTCGTCGGGCCGGACGGCTCGGTGGTCTCGGCGGAGGCGCTGGTGCGCTGGCCGCACCCGGAGCGCGGGACGATCTCGCCGGGCGAGTTCCTGCCGGTCGCCGAGCGCGCGGGCATGCTGCGCGACCTCGACCTGTGGGTGCTGCGGACCGCGGTGAACGAGGCCGCGACCTGGCCGGGCCGGGCCGCGGTCGCCGTGAACCTCGCGGGCCTGCTGCCCAGCGAGCCGGGGTTCCTCGAGGAGGTGACCCGGATCGTCGCCGCCTCCGGGCTGCCGTGGGACCGGTTGATCCTCGAGCTGGTGGAGACCAGTCTCGTCGCCCTGCCGCGGGCGGCACGCGAGGTCATGGCCGAGCTCACGGCACGCGGGGTCCGGTTCGCCGTCGACGACTTCGGCACCGGCTACTCCTCGCTGGCCCGGCTCAAGGAGCTGCCCACCCAGACGGTCAAGGTGGACCGGGCGTTCGTCACGGGCGTCGGGACGGACCCGGCGGACTTCGCGGTCGCCCGCGCCGTCGTCGACATGGCCCGCGCGATGGGGCGGACCACGGTGGCCGAGGGGGTCGAGACGGCCGAGCAGTTCCACGTGCTGCGCGGCCTCGGCGTCGACGCCTACCAGGGGTGGCTGTTCTCCCGGGCGCTGGCGCCCGAGGACCTGCACCGGGTGCTCGCGGGGGGCCGGCTGCCGACGCCCGCCCGCTCGATGGGAGCCTGATCGCCGAATGACCGGACGGGTCGCGAGCCGATCACACTTGGTCGTCCGGTTCGCTCCTGTCGGTGCCTCCGGATAGCCTCGTCGCACCATGGCGGCCGGAAGGCGGTCGCCGGGACGAGGGGAAACCCCGCGTGATCGAGTTCCGCGGCGTGACGAAGCGGTTCCCGGACGGGACCGTCGCGGTCGACGGGCTGGACCTGACCGTGGACGCCGGCAAGGTCACGGTGTTCGTCGGGCCGTCCGGCTGCGGCAAGACCACGTCCCTCCGGATGATCAACAGGATGATCGCGCCGACCGAGGGCACGGTGACCGTCGACGGCCGCGACGTGATGTCGGGCGACGCGGCGGAGCTGCGCCGCGGCATCGGCTACGTGATCCAGCAGGCCGGGCTGTTCCCGCACAAGACGATCCGCGACAACATCGCCACCGTCCCGCTGCTGCTCGGCTGGAGCAGGCGCAAGGCCCGGGCGCGGGCGGACGAGCTGATGGAGGTCGTGGGCCTGGCCCCGGAGATGGCGTCGCGGTACCCCGCGCAGCTGTCCGGCGGTCAGCAGCAGCGCGTCGGCGTGGCCCGGGCCCTCGCCGCCGACCCGCCCGTGCTGCTGATGGACGAGCCGTTCAGCGCGGTCGACCCGGTGGTGCGGGAGAGCCTGCAGGAGGAGCTGCTGCGGCTGCAGGGCGAGCTGGGCAAGACGATCGTGTTCGTCACGCACGACATCGACGAGGCCGTGAAGCTCGGCGACAAGGTCGCGGTGTTCCGCACCGGCGGTGTCCTCGCGCAGTACGACGAGCCGGGCGTGCTGCTCGACCGCCCGGCGGACGGGTTCGTCGACGGGTTCGTCGGCCGCGACCGCGGCTACCGCAAGCTGGGCTTCCTGTCCGACGAGCTGCCGCTCGTCGAGCTGCCCACGGTGGGTGTCGGCGACCCGGCGCCCGAGGGGTGGTCGCTCGTCGTCGACCCCGACGGCCGTCCGCTCGGCTGGGTGCAGGGTGGGGGCTCCGTCGAGGAGGCGGCCGTCGTGCCCGGCGGCTCGCTCTACGAGGTCGGGTCCGGCTCGCTGCGCAGCGCGCTCGACGCCGCCCTGTCCTCGCCGTCCGGCCGCGGGGTCGCGGTCGACGGCGACGGTCGGGTCGCGGGCGCGTTGAGCGCCGACGACGTGCTGCGGGCGCTCGCCGCTTCCCGGGCGGACGAGGCGGCCTGATGGTCTGGGACTGGATCCCGCGCAACCTCGGCATGATCGGCGGGCTCCTGGGTGAGCACGTGGTCCTGGCGCTGCTCCCGGTCCTGATCGGGCTGGTCCTCGCGGTGCCGATCGGCTGGGCCGCCGCCGGCAACCGCGCGCTGCGCGGGGTGCTCGTGCCCGCGGCCAGCGTCCTGTACACGATCCCGTCGTTGGCGCTGTTCATCGTGCTGCCGGCGATCATCGGCACCCGGATCCTCGACCCGCTCAACGTCGTCGTCGCCCTGACGATCTACACCGTCGCCCTGCTGGTCCGCTCGGTGGCCGACGCGCTCGGCGCCGTCCCGTCGATGGTCGTCGCCGCCGCCACGGCGATGGGGTACCGGCCCGGTCGGCGGTTCGTGTCGGTCGAGCTGCCGCTGGCGGTCCCGGTGCTCGTGGCGGGGCTGCGGGTGGCCGCGGTGTCGAACATCAGCCTGGTCTCGGTGGGCGCGCTGATCGGCGTCGGCGGGCTGGGGCAGCTGTTCACGGACGGCTACCAGCGGAACTTCCCGCTCGAGATCCTCACGGGCATCGTGATGGTCCTGCTGCTGGCCCTCGTCGTCGACGGGCTGCTCGTGCTGATCGGGCGGGTCAGCACGCCCTGGACGCGCGTGGGAGCGAACGCGTGAACGCCCTGTTCTCCTGGCTCGCCGACCCCGCGCACTGGAGCGGGTCGGCCGGCATCCCGGCCCGGCTCGTCGAGCACCTCTGGTACTCGGTGCTGGCGCTTGCCCTCGGCGCGGTCGTGGCGCTGCCGATCGGTGCGCTCGTCGGGCACGGGCGCCGCGGCGGGTTCCTCATCGTCGGCTCGGCCAACGGCATGCGTGCGCTGCCCGAGCTCGGCCTGCTCACCCTGCTGGTGCTGCTGATGGGCATCGGGCTGCTCCCGGTCACCCTCGCGCTCGCCGTCCTCGCGATCCCGCCGCTGCTGGCGGGCACGTACTCCGGTGTGCGCAACGTCGACCCCGGCGCGGTCGACGCGGCCCGCGGCATGGGGATGCGCGAGTGGCAGGTGCTGTTCAAGGTCGAGCTGCCCAACGCGCTGCCGCTGATCCTCGGCGGCCTGCGCGGCGCGGCGCTGCAGGTCATCGCGACCGCCGCCGTGGCCGCCTACGTGAGCTTCGGCGGCCTCGGCCGCTTCCTGATCGACGGGCTGCGCACCCGCGACTACCCGCAGATGGCGGCGGGTGCGGTCCTCGTGGCCGTGCTCGCGCTCGTCGTCGAGGGGCTGCTCGCGCTGCTGCAGCGCGCGATCGTCTCGCCCGGGCTGCGCGGCGGCGGCCGCCGCTCGCCCACCGTCACCGTCGGGCGGCCCGCCCCCGCGCCCGCGAACCCCGAACCCGTCCCCGTCCGAGAGCCCGCAGGAGCCGAACCGTGAAACTCATCCGTCCCTTCTCCCTCGTCGCCGCCGGGGCGGCCCTGGTCCTGGGGCTCACCGCCTGCGGTGGCGGCGGGGGCTCGAACGACCCGCTGGCCTCCGGCAACAGCCAGGCCCCGGCCGCGGCGGACACCGTCCGCATCGGCTCGGCGGACTTCCCGGAGAACCAGGTGCTCGCCGAGATCTACGCCCAGGCACTCGAGGCCAAGGGCGTGAAGGTCGAGCGGAACTTCAACATCGGCAGCCGCGAGGTCTACTTTCCGGCGCTCACCGACGGCTCCATCGACCTCATCCCGGACTACACCGGCGTGCTGCTGCAGTACATCAACAAGAACGCCACCGAGACCCAGGGCGACGCCGTGTACGCCGCCCTGCAGAAGGCCGTCCCGGCGCCGCTCACGGTGCTCGACAAGGCGGCGGCCGAGAACAAGGACGCCGTCGTCGTCACGGGCCAGTACGCCCAGCAGCACAACCTGAAGAACATCGGCGACCTCGCCCCGATCGCCGGCCAGGCGTCGTTCGGCGGCCCGTCCGAGTTCCAGACCCGGCCGGACGGCATCCCCGGCATCGAGAAGACCTACGGCGTGAAGTTCAAGGAGTTCAAGGCGCTCGACACGGGCGGCCCGCTCACCGTCGCCGCGCTCAAGGACGGCACCATCCAGGCGGCCGACCTGTTCACCACCGACCCGACCATCGAGGACAGCGGCTTCGTGGTGCTCGGCGACCCGGACAACAACTTCGCCGCGCAGAACGTCGTGCCGCTGATCAACTCGAGTAAGGCGAACGACACCGTCAAGCAGGCGCTGAACGCGGTCCAGGCCAAGCTGACGACCGAAGGCCTCATCGAGCTCAACCGCACCCTGGCGGGCGCGGACAAGCCCGACGTCGGCACGGTCGCCAAGAACTGGCTCGCGCAGCAGGGGCTGTAGGTCGCCGTAGGTAGGCTCGGGCGATGACAGCAGGAACCGTCGCCGCCCTCTACCGCTACCCGGTCAAGTCGATGCTGGGCGAGCCGGTCGCGGAGATCGCGGTCGGCCCGCTCGGCGTCGCCGGCGACCGCCGGTTCGCACTCCTCGACGAGGAGACCGGCCGGGTGGCCACGGCCAAGCACCCGAGGCGCTGGCGGCAGCTGCTGCAGTGCCGCTCCGCCACCGCGTCCGACGGCGTGCGGGTCACCCTCCCGGACGGCCGCTCGCTCGACGCGTCGGACGCGGACGAGGAGCTGTCCGCGCTGCTCGGGCGGCGGGTCCGGATGGCGGGGGAGCGTCCCGAGGGCGCCGAGGTCGAGCGGCCGGACCCGGTCGACGTGCTCGCCGAGGGCGTCGACGCCGAGGTCGACTACGCGATCCTGGAGATCGCGCAGGGCACCCCGGGCGGCGCCTTCGTCGACCACTCGCCGGTGCACCTGATCACCACCGCCACGCTCGACGCGATCGGCATCGGCGCGGCGGAGGCGATCCGGTACCGGCCCAACGTGGTCATCCAGACGCCCGAGGGCTACCCGCCCTTCTCGGAGAACGACTGGCCGGGCCGCGAGATCACCCTCGGTGAGGTCCGGCTGCGCGCCACCCTGCCGACCCCGCGGTGCTCCGTGCCCACGCTCGAGCACGGCTCGCTCGGCCGTGCCCCGGAGGCGGTCCGCCCGCTCCTCGAGCACCGGGTCGAGGTTCCCGGCTTCGGCGTCCTCCCGTGTGCGGGGGTGTACGCGGAGGTGCTCGCCGCGGGGACCGTGCGGGCGGGGGACGAGGTGCGGGTGGGGGAGTAGTCCCACACCCGTCTCCCGCACGCTGCAGGGTCGCGCCTGACCGTGATCATGGGCGAACGGGTGTTCCCGTGTGTCTGCGGGCACCCTTCTGCCCTTGATCACGATCGCAGCCGGTTGGTGTCGACGGGGCTCGTGGGTGTGCGGGGGCTGCCGGACCGAATGTGCCCAGGTCGGGCGGTGCACCGGAGGTCGTGCCACCCCCGAGACCCTGACCCGTGTGCTCAGGGAGGGGCCGGGGTTCGTCCCGGATCCCGCGGGTGTGCCGGGTTCCTAGCGTCCCTGTCGTGGACACCACCCTCCCCGGCCCGGGACACGCGCCGGGTTCCGTGCGCCCGCCCGACGCCCGCCGGCCGCGCGCGACGTTGTGGATCCTGCGGGTGCTGCTGTCCGTGCACGTGCTCGCCGTACTGGGGCAGCCACTGCTCGCCGGGCTGTACCTGTCCGGCGACGTCGACGCGATCACGGTGCACGGGATCGTCGGGTCCGCGCTGGCCGGTCTCGGGCTGGTGCTGATCGGCGGGGCCGCGGCGTACGTGCTCGTCGGCCGCGGGCGGTGGTGGGTGCTGCCCGCGACCGTGGTGCTCTTCTTCGCGGAGGGCCTGCAGGTCGGGTTCGGGTACGCCCGGCAGCTCAACCTGCACGTCCCGCTCGGGGTGCTGATCGTGACGGTCTCGGTCCTGCTCGCCGCCTGGGTCTGGACGCCCGCCGCCCGTCCGGGCCGGCGATGACCGCACCCACCCCGGCCGCGCTCACTCCGGCGGCGATCACCTCGACCGGGTCCGCCTCGGCCGCGTCCGCCCCGACGGCCCCCAGCTCGACCGCCTCCACTCCGACCGCATCTTTCCCCATCGCCCCCGGCGGCCGGCGATGAGACGCCCGCCCCGCCCCCACCTCTCCCGCCGCGCCTTCCTCGGCGCCCTCGCCACCACCGCGGGCGCTGCCGCGCTCACCGGCTGCGGAGCCTTCGGCATCGACACCCCGCCCGGCCAGACCGGCGATGCGCTCCGCAGCGGCCGCCCCCTGCCCGCGCCGTTCCAGGTGCCGCTGCCGCGCCCGGCCGTCGCGCGACCGTCCGGCACCGTCACGCTCCCCGACGGCACCGCCGCCGACCTCTACGAGATCACCCAGCGCCCGGCCGAGGTCGAGATCCTGCCCGGGGCCCGCACCACCGTCTGGGGCTACGACGGCACGTTCCCGGGGCCGATGCTGGAGACGCGCACCGGTCGTCCGGTCGTCGTCCGGCATCGCAACGAGCTGCCGGTCCCGACCGTCACGCACCTGCACGGCGGCCACACCCCGGCCGACTCCGACGGCTGGCCGCTCGACCTGCTGCTCCCCGTCGGCAGAGGTGCACCGCCACACGGCATGCCTGGTGACCTGGCCGTCGGCACCCGCGACCACCACTATCCGATGACCCAGCGCGCGGCCACGCTCTGGTACCACGACCACCGGATGGACTTCACCGGCCCGGCCGTCTACCGCGGGCTGATGGGCCTGCACCTGGTGCGCGATGCCGTCGAGGACGCCCTCCCGTTGCCGCGCGGCCCCCGCGAGTTCCCGCTCGTGCTCTGCGACCGCTCCTTCGACGCCGACGGCCAGTTCGCCTACCCCTCGCTCGACCGCAGCCTGCGTCGCGTCCCCGGCGTGGAGGCGGCCTGGATGGAGGGCGTGCTGGGCGACGTCGTGCTGGTCAACGGCGCCCCGTGGCCCGTCGCGGAGGTCGACGCCGCGCGGCACCGCCTGCGGATCCTCAACGGCGCGAACGCCCGCCGCTTCTCCCTCGCCTTCCAGGTGCCGGGCAGCCCGGACCTCCCGGTCACCCAGATCGGCTCCGACGGCGGGCTGCTCGCCGTCCCGGTCGAGCGGCCGACCGTCGACGTCGCGCCGGGTGAGCGGTGCGACGTCGTCGTGGACCTCGGGCGCGTCCCCGTCGGTACCGAGGTCACGGTCGTCGACCTGTTGGGCACCGGATCGACCCGGGACGTGCTGCGGTTCCGGGTGGTCCGTGCCGCGCGCGACGACAGCGCCGTCCCGGACGTGCTGTCGGAGGTCGAGCCCCTGGTCCCCGGCCTGGTGCGCCGCGAGTTCGTGTTCCGCCGCGGCGGGGTCGGCGGCCACTCCGGCTGGACGATCAACGACCGGTCCTTCGATCCCGACGCGTCGCGGGCCGACATTCCCCTGGGCGAGACCGAGATCTGGCGGTTCCGGACCGACGTCCACCACCCCGTCCACCTGCACCTCGATCCCGTGCAGGTCCTCGCGCGCGGCGGCCGCGGGCCCGGGCCGTCCGACGCCGGGTGGAAGGACACGGTGGACCTGCGGCCGAGCGAGATCGTGGACGTCGCCGTGCGCTTCACCGACTTCGCGGGCCGGTTCGTGCTGCACTGCCACAACCTCGAGCACGAGGACATGGCGATGATGGCGACGATCCGGACCGTCCCCGGCACGAACGGAGCGTGAGGCGCCCGGCCGCGGCCCACGAGGACGGTGGTCACCCCGAGTGGGTACCCGCCTACGGTATGGATTCCGTTGCTCCGATCTGCCTACGCTTCCGGGCGACCGATGAGTCCGCAGGAGCGAGGGAGTCGACCTTCACATGGCCTGGTTCAACGCCCTCCTCGCCTGCGTGTCGCTCGTCCTCGGGCTGCTGCACCTCGTCCGCCTCGCGACCGCGCGCCGCGACGGCCGCCCGGCCGCCGGGGAGGCCGCACACGCCGTGATGGGGTTCGGCATGGCGGCGATGTTCTCGCCCGTCGGGGACCCCGTGCCGCCCGCGGTGTGGATCGCCGCCTTCGGCCTGAGCGCCGCCTGGTTCGCGGCGCTCGCCCTGCGCACCGGCCCCGCCTCCGACGACGCCGGGCACCACGTCGTGTGCGGCGTCGCGATGCTCTTCATGCTCTCCCTGGGCCTGGGGGAGCAGGCCGCCCCGGCCGGCGGGCACGCCCACCACGGGTCGGCGAGCCCGGCGGCCTGGACCTCGGTCGTCGCGATCGTGCTCGCCGGCTACTTCGCCTGGCACGTCATGCGGTGCGGGGACCGTTTCGCCGCCGCCCGGCGGGTGCGGATCTCCCTCACCGAGCCCGTGCCGGCCGGTGCACCCGTCGAGATCGCCCCGCCTCCGGTCCACAGCGGCAGCTGCGGCCACGCCGGCAGCCCCGTCGAGGGCCGCCTCGCCGCGCTGCGCGCTCCCGGGGCCGCAGCCGTCGCCCACCTGGTCATGGCCTCGTCGATGGCCGTGATGCTGCTCGGGATGATCTAGAAGCGGCTGACGACGTCCGTCACGAGCAGAGCCAGGAACAGCACCGAGGCGGCGCCGAGGAACAGGTTCGACAGCCACCCCGACCTGCCCTTCCCGCTGACCCGCTTCGAGTTGAGCAACAGCATCAGCGTGACGGCCAGGAACGGCATGAAGACCGAGCCGAGCACGCCGTAGACGAGCGTCAGGCCGAAGGGCTTGTCGATGAAGAGCAGGCCCATCGGCGGGATCGTCAGCCACAGCAGGTAGCCGCGGAAGGGCAGCGAGCGTTCGGTCTCGCCCGAGGCGAACCGCTCGACGGTGGTGCCCGTCTCCGCCGCCCTGCCGTGCGGCAGCCGGATCGCCCGGGTCCAGTCGGCGAACATGAACGAGACGCCGTTCCACACCCCGAGCAGCGATGTCGAGGTCACGGCCAGGAACCCGATCAGGAAGAGGATCCGCGCCCAGGCCCCGTAGCGTTCGTCGAGCGCGGTGCCCAGCACGAGCAGGCCGCTGTCGGACTCGGTGAGGTTCTGCCCGAACAGCAGGGTGGAGCCGACGATCAGCATGGCGATCACGAAGATGCCGGTCATGACGTAGCCGATGGCATTGTCCAGCCGCATCATCGACAGCCACCCGGTGCCCCGCCAGCCCTTGGCGAACATCCAGTAGCCGTAGGCGGCCATGGTGATGGTGCCGCCGACGCCGCCGATGAGGCCGAGGACGTAGATCGTCGAGCCCTCCGGCAGCCGCGGGACCAGCCCCGACGCCAGGTGGCCCAGATCCGGCGCGACCAGCACGGCGACCGCGACCACGGTGCAGAACTTGACCAGCACCAGCACGGTCATGAACTTCTCGAAGAAGGCGTAGCGCTGCGTCCACACCAGCACGAGCCCGACGACCCCGGCGATCATGGCCCAGTACCGCACGGACAGGCCGCCGAACAGGGCGTTGAGCGGCAGCCCGACCGCGGACATCGCCGTCGCGCCGTACACGAAGCCCCACACCACGATGTAGACGCCGAAGAAGACGGTGGCCCACCGCCCGAGCCGCCGCCAGCCGTCGAGCAGGGTCGTGCCGGAGGCCAGGTGCCAGCGGCCGACGCCCTCGCCGAGCGCGAGCTTCAGCACGGTGCCGAGGATCGCCGCCCAGAGCAGCACGGTGCCGAACCGTGCGCCCGCGACCATCGTGGCCACGAGGTCGCCCGCACCGACGCCGGTCGCCGCGGCCAGGAGACCGGGCCCGACCTGCCGGATCTTCGCCCCGAGGCCGACGGGCGGCGTGAGCTCCGTGGTCCGGTCCACTCCCTGCTGCGTACTCACGGTGACCTCCCGCTCCGGCGACTTCGTCGACCCCGTCCCGGAAACGGTAGAGATGTCCGCTCTGTCCCGCAGCACCTGGCGTGCGACCGGGCTCACCGATCGTGCAAGGGTGCGGACGGTACGTTTCCGCTTTACCGTCGTAGCGGGTCCGACGAGAGAGGCGAGAAGCGGCCGTGGCGAGCATCGAAGAGGTCAGGGACGGCATCGCGCAGGCCAACGACAAGGCCTCGGAGAGCATGGGGGCACTCGATCAGGCGCGCTCCAGCATCGAGGAGGCGCAGCGGGCGCTGCAGCAGGTGACCGAGGGCAGCTCGCAGAGCGACGTGGAGCAGGCCAACGCGTACTACGCCGAGGCTGCCAGCAAGATCGACGACGTCCAGCAGGCCATCAACGCGGCGATCGAGGCGGCCGAGGGCGTCGCCGCCCGGCTGTAGGTGCGGGTGCACCCCGACCGGAGGACACCGGAGTGAGCATCGCCGACCTGCGCGCCGCCCTGGAGGGCGTCGGCAGTGCCACCGGCGAGGCGCGTACCCACGCGCAGCGCGCCGCGGAGCGGCTGGGTGAAGCCGCCGCCCTGCTGGCCGAGCTCACCGAGCGGACCGGCGCCGACCTGCCGGTGGCGGCGCTGCAGAAGGCGCGCGAGGAGGTCGACGAGCTGGCGGCGACGGTGGGCCTGGCGGGCGACGCGGTCGCCGACCTGGGCGCTCGGCTGTAGTCGTGGCCGCGGGGAGGAAGGCGCGCCGGGACCGCATCACGGCGGCGTTCGACGCGTTCCACGCCGCCGCCGCGCGCGCCCTCGGCGCGGCCGCACGGCAGCGCGAGTCGGCCGTCAACGCGCAGGCCGAGGCCATGTTCGAGCTGTGGCTGCGGCGCGAGGGCGTCGCGGCCGTGCACGGTGACCCGTCCATGGCGCCGGCCTTCCGCGCACCGGTCCTCGCCGCGGCCGTCGAGCGTGCCGAGCGCGACCGGCTGGCCGGTCTCTCCGGCTGGCTGCCGGACGGACCACGCGCGCTCGCCGACGTCGTCGCCGACGCCGCCACCGGTCCGGCCGGAGCCCGCGGCACTGCATGGCTCGACGAGGTCGTGCGCGCGGCGGACCCCGACGCGTCGGGCTCCGACCTGCTGCGCAACGAGGGCGTCAAGGACCACCCGGAGCTGTGGCGGATCGGCACGGGGCACCTGGAGATCGGCGAGGCGTTCCCCGTCGCCGTGCCCCTGCTCGACGAGTCCCACCTGCGGATCGACTCCGTACCGGAGTCCCGCCCCGCCGCCGAGGCGCTGGTCGAGCAGCTGCTCATGCGCATGCTCGCGTGCTTCCGGCCGGGCATCCTGACCGTCGACGTCTGGGACGTCGGCCAGTACGGGCTGATGCCCGCGCTCTACCCGTTGGCCCGCACCGGCCTGGTCACCTCGCACGACCCCAACCGGCTCGGCGACCTGCTCGACGAGCTGTCCGAGCGGATCCGCAAGGTCCACAGCCGGGTGCTGGTCGGCGGCTTCCCGTCGCTGCGGGCACATGCCGCGCACGAGGGCCGGCGCAGCGAGCCGTGGGTCGTGGTGGTGCTGGCCGGCAATCGGACCGCGTTGCCCGAGGACCAGCAGCGGCAGCTGCAGCGGATCGCCCGCAGCAGCCTGGCCTGCGGGATCCACCTCGCGATGCTCGACGTCCCGGTGACCGTCGCCGCGCCCGTCGAGACCGTGCGGTTCACGAAGCAGGGCGTGCGGTGCTCCATGACCGGCCCGCACGTGCGGGTGGAGCCGGACCCGCCGCTGCCCCGCCAGCAGGTCACGGACGCATGCAGCGCGATCGTCCGCGCGCACGAGGCCTGGCGGGCCAAGGTGTCGACCTTCGCCGACCTGCTGCCGAAGGACCGCCAGGGCCGGCTGACGTCGGAGTCCGGGGTGCGCACCCCGATCGGCTTCACCGACGGCATGCACGTGGAGCTCGCGCTCGACGACGCCTCCCCGCACGCGTTGATCGGCGGGCCGAGCGGGTCCGGCAAGACCAACCTGCTGCTGGCCATGATCGGGTCGATGGCCGCCCGGTACGACCCGCACGAGCTGCACTTCTACCTGCTGGACTTCAAGGAGGGCGTGTCCTTCGCCCAGTTCGCGCCCGGCCGCCGGGACACCAGCTGGCTGCCGCACGCCCAGCTGATCGGGATCAACGTCAACACCGACCGCGAGTTCGGGCTGGCGCTGCTGCAGTTCCTCGCCGACGAGATGCGCCGCCGCGCCGAGGCCGCCAAGTCCTTCGAGGTGACCAAGCTCGAGGAGCTGCGGCGGGCCGATCCGCGCGGGCACTGGCCCCGGATCGTCGCGGTGGTCGACGAGTTCCAGTACCTGTTCGCGGAGAAGGACCAGGTCACCAAGCAGGCCACGGCGCTGCTGGAGGACGTCGCGCGGCGCGGGCGTTCGCAGGGCATCCACCTGGTGTTCGCGAGCCAGGACGTCTCGGGGATCGAGGCCTTCTGGGGTCGCCCGGCGATCTTCGAGCAGTTCGTGCTGCGGATCGCGCTGCCCCGGGCGCGCCGCGTGCTGGCCAACCTCAACGACGCCGCGCTCGCCCTGCCGCGCTGGCACGCCATCGTCAACCACGAGTCCGGGATGAAGCACGCCAACGAGATCGCCCGGATTCCCGACGCGGGCGCCGGATCGGATCTCGACGAGGTCCAGCGGGCCGCCCACGAGCGCTACGCCGGGCCGCCGCCCCGGCTGTTCGACGGGGCCCGCTCGCCCGCGGTGCGCGAGCTGCTCGCCGCGGTGCCGGTCGACGGCACCCCGCGCGCCCTGCTCGGCCAGGTGATCGACATGGCGGGCAGCGCCGCCACCGTCGAGCTGCCCGACGCGCCGGGCCGCAACGTCGCCGTCCTCGCCTCCGCGTCGGCCGAGGCGCTGCGGGTGATGGGCGCTGTCGCGGCGGCACTGGCGCTGACCGCGCCCGCGGAGGCCCGGTTCGTCGTCGCGCCGCTGGTGGCGGAGCTACCCGGCGCCGCGCTGGCCGGGCGGGAGACCGAGACCGTTGGGCTCGACGGGTTCCGCGCGCGGATCGAGGAGCTGGCGCGCGAGGTGAAGGAGCGGGTCGGCAGCGGCGAGCGCCGGCCGGTGTATCTGCTGCTCCTGGGGGCCGACGCGGCCGATCCGCTGCTGGAGCGGTCCGGCACCGAGGCGCTCCGCACCGTGCTGCGGTTCGGTTCGGAGGTCGGTCTGCACGTGGTCGGCTGGTGGCGCTCCGCGACGCGCCTGCGGCAGCTGCTGACGCTCTCCGCCGGGGTCGACGACGTCGGCGCCTGGATCGGGCTCGACGTCCAGGGCTCCGAGCTCGGCGCCCTCGCCCCGGGCCTGGGCACGACCTGGGCGCCCCGCCCGGGCCGCGGCCTGTTCTTCGACCGCGCCGTGCACGCGCGGCCGGAGGTCGTGATCGTGCCCGGCTCGCTGGAGGACGCATGAACATGCCGGACCGGCCGGAGTCGCCGGCCGCCGCGTACCGCCGCATCGCGAGCGGGATCGAGCAGGCGGTCGGGGCGGTCCGGCGGCAGGACGAGCAGCGCGCGACCCGCCTCGAGCAGGCGCTGGCCCGGATCGACGCGCGGATGCGGCGGGTGGGCGAGCGTGCCGCCCTGACCCGCTTCTCCGTGGAGCTGCACTGGGAGTCGGCGCTGGAGGCGCTGTGGGCGGAACCGTGGATGACGGTCCGTCCCTTCCCACGCCCCGACACCGAGGCCGACCCCGCGCAGCTGGAACGCTACGAGCGCGAGGTCGACCGGACGTACACGGAGCTCATGGACCTCGTCGCCCGCCGCCGCTTCGGCTTCCGCCGCTGAGGGACCTCAGTCGTCCTCGTCGTCGCGGGCGAGGAAGGTGGCCAGGCGTTCGACGGCGTCCTCGTAGCTGGGGTGCGAGTCGACGAAGGCCCGGAGGCGGGCGGCCAGCCACTCGACGCTGACCGCCTCGTCCCCGCGGCGTTCGACCAGTTCCTCGATGCCCCGGTCGGTGAAGTACATCGGCCGAGAAGTCCCTTACGAGAAGGCGTTGTCGATCAGCTTGCGCTGCTCGACCTCGTGCACCTTCGACGACCCGGCGGCCGGCGCGGCCATCCGGCGGCGGCTGACCCGGGTGAGGCCCGAGAGCCGCTCCGGCAGCTTCTCCGGCAGCTCGAGGCCCATGTGCGGCCAGGCGCCCTGGTTGGCCGGCTCCTCCTGGACCCAGCGGATGTCCTGGGCGTTCGGGTAGCGCTCCAGGACCGAGGCCAGCTGGCGGTCCGGCACCGGGTACAGCTGCTCGACGCGGACGATCGCGGTGTCCGTGATCTCGCGCTTCTGCCGCTGCTGGTGCAGCTCCCAGAAGATCTTGCCGCTGCACAGCAGGACCTTCTTGACCGACGAGGAGGGCCCGTCCGCGGAGCGGAACTCCGGGTCGTCGATCACCGGGCGGAACCGGCCGCCGGTGAAGTCCGAGATCGGGCTGACGACCGCCTTGTTCCGCAGCATCGACTTCGGGGTGAAGACGACGAGCGGGCGGCGGACCCCGTCGAGCGCGTGCCGGCGCAGCAGGTGGAAGTAGTTCGCCGGCTCCGACGGCAGCGCGACCGTCATCGAGCCCTCCGCGCACAGCTGCAGGAACCGTTCGATGCGGCCGGAGCTGTGGTCCGGGCCCTGGCCCTCCAGGCCGTGCGGCAGCAGCAGCACGATGTCGGAGAACTGGCCCCACTTCGCCTCACCGGACGAGATGAACTCGTCGATGATCGACTGGGCGCCGTTGACGAAGTCACCGAACTGCGCCTCCCACATGACCAGGGCGTCGGGGTTGGCGACCGAGTAGCCGTACTCGAAGCCGACCGCGGCGAACTCCGACAGCGCCGAGTCGTAGGGCAGGAACCGGCCCTGGTCCTCGGCCAGGTTGCGCAGCGGGTAGTACTCCTCGCCGGTCTTCCGGTCGATCAGCACCGAGTGCCGCTGCACGAACGTGCCGCGCCGGGAGTCCTGGCCGGAGAGCCGGACCAGCTTGCCGTCCATCGCCAGCGAGCCGAAGGCGAGCAGCTCGCCGAAGGCCCAGTCGACGTCGCCCTCGCGGGACATCTTCATGCGCTTGGCCAGCACCGGCTTGACCCGCTGGTGCGGGGTGAAGCCCTCGGGCAGGTGCTCGTGCACGTCGCCGACCCGGTGCACGACCTCGAGCGGGATCGAGGTGTCCAGGTCCATCGGGACGAGCTGTTCCTTCTCGACCGAGGCGGACACGGCGGGCGGGGTCTTCTCCAGCTCGCGGACCTCGTTGAACACGTGCTCGAGCTGGTTGGAGAAGTCCTTGAGCGCGTGCTCGGCCTCCTCCATGGTGATGTCCCCGCGGCCGATCAGCGACTCGGTGTAGATCTTGCGCACCGAGCGCTTGGCGTCGATCACGTCGTACATCGCCGGCTGGGTCATCGAGGGGTCGTCGCCCTCGTTGTGGCCGCGGCGGCGGTAGCAGATCATGTCGATCACGACGTCGTTGTTCCACCGCTGCCGGTACTCGACGGCCAGCTTGGCCACCCAGACGCAGGCCTCGGGGTCGTCGCCGTTCACGTGGAAGACCGGCGCGCCGATCATCTTCGCCACGTCCGTGGAGTACTGCGACGAGCGCGAGTGCTCCGGCGCGGTGGTGAAGCCGACCTGGTTGTTGACGACGACGTGGACGGTGCCGCCGGTGCGGTAGCCGCGCAGCAGGGCCAGGTTCAGCGTCTCCGCGACCACGCCCTGCCCGGCGAACGCCGCGTCGCCGTGCATCATCAGCGGCAGGACGGTGAAACCGCCCTCGCCCTTGTCGAGCAGGTCCTGCTTGGCCCGGACGATGCCCTCGAGGACCGGGTCGACGGCCTCCAGGTGCGACGGGTTCGAGGCCAGCGACACGACCGTCTCGCCGTCGCCGAACATCCGGAAGTACTTGCCCTCGGCGCCCAGGTGGTACTTGACGTCGCCGGAGCCGTGCGCCTGGCCCGGGTCGAGGTTGCCCTCGAACTCGCGGAAGATCTGGCTGATCGGCTTGCCGACGATGTTGGCCAGCACGTTGAGCCGGCCGCGGTGCGGCATGCCGATGACGACCTCGTCGAGCTCGTTCTCGGCGGCCTTGTCCAGCACGGCGTCGAGCAGCGGGATGACGGTCTCGCCGCCCTCCAGCGAGAACCGCTTCTGCCCGACGTACTTGGTCTGCAGGAAGGTCTCGAACGCCTCGGCGGCGTTGAGCTTCGAGAGGATGTACTTCTGCTCGACCACCGAGGGCTTCTGGTGCGGCACCTCGATGCGCTCCTGCAGCCAGGCGCGCTGCTCGGGGTCGGCGATGTGCATGTACTCAGTGCCGATGGTGCGGCAGTAGGAGTCGCGCAGCAGGCCGAGGACGTCGCGCAGCTTCATGTGCGCCTCGCCGCCGAACCCGCCGACGGCGAAGTCGCGGTCGAGGTCCCACAGGGTCAGGCCGTGGGAGAGCACGTCGAGGTCGGGGTGGCGGCGCTGGCGGTAGTTGAGCGGGTCCGTGTCGGCCATCAGGTGGCCGCGGGTGCGGTAGGACTCGATCAGCTCGAGGACGCGCGCGGTCTTGTCGACCTCGCCCTCGGGGAAGTCCTGCACCCAGCGGACCGGCTCGTACGGCACGCGCAGCGACGTGAAGATGTCGTCGTAGAAGCCGTCGTCGCCGAGCAGCAGGCGGTGCACCCGGCGCAGGAAGTCGCCGGACTCGGCGCCCTGGATGATCCGGTGGTCGTAGGTCGAGGTCAGCGTGATGATCTTGCTGACGCCGATCTGGGCGAGCCGCTCCTCGGAGGCGCCCTGGAACTCGGCCGGGTACTCCATCGCGCCGACGCCGACGATCGTGCCCTGACCCTGCATCAGCCGCGGCACCGAGTGGTTGGTGCCCAGCGTGCCCGGGTTGGTCAGCGAGATCGTGGTGCCCTGGAAGTCCTCGGCGGTGAGCGAGCCGTTGCGCGCCTTGTGGACCATGCCCTCGTAGGCGGACCAGAACTGCGCGAACGTCATCCGCTCGCAGCCCTTGATCGACACCACGACGAGCGAGCGCTGCCCGTTCTTGCCCGGCAGGTCGATGGCCAGGCCGAGGTTGACGTGCTCGGGCTGGACGACGGTGGGCTTGCCGTCCGTCTCCACGAAGTGCCGGTTCATCGTCGGGAAGTCGGCGAGGGCCTTCACCACGGCGTAGCCGATGAGGTGGGTGAAGGAGATCTTGCCGCCGCGGGTGCGCGTCAGCTGGTTGTTGATGACGATGCGGTTGTCCGCGAGCAGCTTCGCCGGGACCGCGCGCACGCTCGTGGCCGTGGGGACGGCGAGCGAGGCGTTCATGTTCTTGACGACGGCGTTGGCCGCGCCGCGGATCGGCAGGACCTCGTCCCGGCTCTCCGCGGCCGGCTTGGCGGCGGCCTTGGAGGTGCTCCCGGCGGCGGGCTTCGCGGCGGGCGGGGCCGCGCCGTTGCGGGTGGTCGCGGCGCGATCGCCCGAGCGGCGGACCTCGGTCGGCTCGGCGGGACTGGTCGTGGGTGTGCTGGCGGGGGGCACGTCCTGCTTTCCGGTGCGAGAGGAACCGTTGCTGGTGGCGGGGCGGTCGGCGGCGGTCTTCGCGGCACTCGTCGCGTCGGCGGCCCCGGCGTCGGCGGAGCCGCGGTCGGCCTCCGCGCGCTCGGCCTCGCCCTGCGCGGTCGGGCTGTCCTCGGCGGGCGCGGCACCCGACAGCGACCCGCCGGGCTTGTAGTCCGCGAAGAAGTCGTGCCAGGCCGGGTCGACCGTCTTGGGATCCTCGAGGAAGCGCTGGTACATCTCCTCGACGAGCCACTCGTTCGGGCCGAACTGGTTGGCGCCGAACTCCCCGGTTTGGCCGGTCGTACTACTGGTGGACACGCGCTCTCAACCGCCTTGGTTCGCTCGAAGCTCTTCAGTCGCCGATGACCGCCGTCCCAGGGTAGTCCTCCCCGGAAGGGAGCCGATATGTGCTCGGTCGCGTTGTGACCTCCGCCCGGCGGGTGCCCGTCCGGTCCCGTCAGAAAACCGGGAGGGCGCCGATCGCGGGCACCACGGCCGTGCGCACGGAGGTCTCCGCGATCACGGTGCCCTCGACCAGCCCGCACGAGGAGTCGCGCCGCAGGGTGTCCCGCTCGCCGGCGTACTGCCCGTCGACCGGGTCGACGAGGAGTTCGGTGCGGGTGGGCCCGGTGTCGTGCACCAGTGCGAGGCAGAGGTTGCCGTCGAGGTCCTTGACCTCGTCGACGAGCGTGACGGCCGGGAGCTCGAGCAGCGCGGCGTAGAGCGGCGCGCGCAGGTCGGCCGGGACCGAGCAGGTGCGCAGGGCGTCGACGGCGCTGCGGAAGGGCCCGGTGTAGGTGCGCCCCTGCGGGGCGTCGGCCAGTAGCCGCGCGAGGAGCTCGGCGGGGTCGCGGGGCAGCAGGGCCAGGAACTCGGGGGTGGGCGTGGCCCAGCTCCCGGCGCGCCGGTGCGGGGCGGAGTCGTGCAGCTCGGCGTAGAAGTCGCCGTACTTCGCACGGAATCGGCCGGTGGGCCACGCCTCGCGCAGGTCGAAGCCGGCGTCGTCGGCCGCCTCGCCGGAGCCGGCCAGCCAGGTGACCCGCCCGGTGAGCTCGCGGTCGAGCAGCCAGTCGGCGTCCTGGACCGCGGGCATCCACTGCTGGAGCAGGTGCTCGGACAGGTGCACGTGCACCGGCTCGGCCGGGTCGGGGCCCATGAACGTCCCCATCCACCACGCGTGCGTCGCGATGTACCGGTACTGGTCCGGTTCCATCGGTTCGTCGGACGTGCGCACGGGCAGGTCGGGCACCACGCAGCTCCCGGAGGTCGGCAGGTTCACCCGGCATTGTGGAACGGGTCCGACACGGCCCGTGACACCACCCCCGGTTCGCGTGACCGTCCGGCGCTCACCCGGGCGTCACGGCAGCCACTCGCGCACCTGGCCGAGGACCCCGGGGGCGTCGTTCGTGACCGGGTTGACCTGCAGGTGTGTGACGCCGACCTCGTGCAGCGCCGCGATCCGCTCCTTGACGAACGACGGCGGCCCGATGAGCGTCGACTTCTCGATGAACTCGTCGGGCAGCGCGGCAGCGGCCTCCTCCTTGCGCCCGTCGAGGTAGAGGTCCTGGACCGTCCGCGCCGCGTCCGCCCACCCCTGGCGCTGCATCACGGTGTTGTAGAAGTTCTTCCCGCGCGCGCCCATGCCGCCGACGTAGAGCGCGAACATCGCCCGCGCCGCCTGCCGGGCCGGCTCCCACATCTCCTCCTCGATCGCGAGGAAGCCGCCGCCGGTGATCTGCAGCGGGCCGAGCTCGGGTGCGCGCTTGGCCAGGCCGGCGGCCAACGGCGCGCCGAACGCCTCCTGCATCCGCTCGGGGACGACGGCGTGCGGGAGCCAGCCCTCGGCGAGCTCGGCCGTCATCTCGACGTTCTTGTCGCCGAGCGCCGCGATCCAGATCGGGATGTCGGCCCGGCGCGGGTGGTTGATCAGCTTCAGCGGCTTGCCGAGCCCGGTGCCCCGGCCCTCCGGCACGGGGATGGTGTAGATGCCCTCGTGCTGGATGCGCTCGCGCCGCCAGACCGCGCGGCAGATCTCGATGACCTCGCGCGTGCGGCCGATGGGCTTGTCGAACGGCACGCCGTGGAAGCCCTCGATCACCTGCGGCCCGGAGGTCCCGAGACCGAGGATCGCCCGCCCGCCGGACAGGGCGTCGAGACCCGCGGCCGTCATCGCCGTGAGCGTGGGTGTGCGGCTGTAGATCGGCAGGATGCCGGAGCCGATCTCGAGGCGCTCGGTGCGCGCGGCGAGGTAGCCCATGAGCGACACGGCGTCGTAGCTGTAGGCCTCGGCGACCCACACGACGTCGAGCCCGGCCTTCTCGAGCTCGACGATGCGGGCGGCGCCCGCCACCGGGTCGTCGCTGTACGGCAGCTGGGTCGAGAGCTTCATGACAGTGAGACTGTCACATGGTCGGGCTCCCTCACACCGTCCGCCGCTCCCGGCCCGACCAGAAGGGTGTGCGCAGGTCCTTCTTGAGGATCTTGCCGGTGGGGTTGCGGGGCAGCTCGGCCACCACCTCCACGCCCTTCGGGCACTTGTACGAGGCCAGGTGCGCGCGGCAGTGGGCGAGCACGGCCGCCTCGTCGAGCCGGGCCCCCTCCGCGTCCGCGGTCGCGACGACGATCGCGCGGGGCACCTCGCCCCACCGGTCGTCCGGCACACCGATCACCGCCACGTCGGCGATCCCCGGGTACTCGGCCAGCACGCGCTCGATCTCCGCCGGGTACACGTTCTCCCCGCCGCTGACGATCATGTCCTTGACCCGGTCGGTCACGTAGACGTAGCCGTCGGCGTCGAGGTGCCCGCCGTCGCCGGAGCGCAGCCAGCCGTCGGGTGTGACCGCCGCGGCGGTCGCCTCCGGCTGCCGCCAGTACCCGGCCATGAGCTGCGCGGTGCGCACCCAGATCTCACCCGGCTCGCCCGTGGGCACCGGTTCGCCCGTCGCGGGGTCGCGGACCTCGATCTCGACGCCGTGGATCGGCGTGCCGGCCGAGACCAGCCGGTGCGCGACCGCCGGGTCCTCGTGGTCGGCCGCGGACAGCGCCGTGACCACGCCGCACGCCTCCGTCATGCCGTAGACCTGGTGCATCCGCCCCGGGAAGAGCGGCAGGCAGGCCCGCATCACCGGCAGCGGCATCGGCGAGGCGCCGTAGGAGAGGACCTTCATCGCCGAGAGGTCACGGGTCCCGACGCCCGGGACCTGCGCGATCGCGGCGAGCAGCGCGGGCACCAGGAAGGTGTGCGTGATCCGCTCGCCCGCCAACTGCTCGACCACGGCGGCCGGGTCGGGCACGCGCAGCATCACGATCCGCGCGCCGAAGTGGATCGCGAGCAGCGCGTAGCTGGTGCCGCCCACGTGGAACAGCGGCATCGCCACCTGGACGACGGCGTCGTGGTCCACCTCGAAGCTCTCGGCCACGTTGGTCGAGTGCGCCAGCATCGCCCGGTGCGTGAGCATCACGCCCTTCGGGAAGCCGGTCGTGCCCGAGGTGTAGAGCTGCACGAAGCAGGCGTCCGGGTCCACCTCGGCCGGACCGGTCTCGGGCTCGTGCGCGGCCAGCCAGGCCTCGTACTCGTCCCCGCCGCCGTCGTCCCCGCTGGCGCGGACGACCCGACGCAGGGCCGGGGCCTCGCCCCGCAGGGCCTCGGCCGCCTGCACGAACTCCGGCCCGACGAGCAGGAGCACAGCGCCCGAGTCGTTGAGCACGTGGACGATCTCCGGCGGCGCCAGCCGGAAGTTGACGACGGCGTTGGCCGCCCCGATCCGCGCGCACGCCAGGGTCAGCTCGAGGCAGGAGGGGTGGTTGAGGTCGAGGACGGCCACCCGGTCGCCGGCCCCGACGCCCGCGGCCCGCAGCGCCGCGGCCAGCCGGCGGACCCGCTCGTCGAGCTCGGCCCACGTGCGCCGCACGCCCTGGAACCGCAGCGCCTCGGCGTCGGGCCGCTCGGCGGCCCAGCGTCCTAGCAGGCCGGACACGTCGGCGGGACGGTCGGGGGACAGCGTCATCGGTGCTCCCGGGTGCGTGAGGTGGATCACGGGCCGCGTCACTCTAGCGTCGGGGAGAACCGGAATCGAGGGACGAACCGCACGGATGCACCCCAGGGCCCACGACGGGCGGGACGGGGGCAGGATGGGGCCCGGCGAGCGTGAGGAGAGGTGTGGGACGCGAACCCGACGGCAGCGGCCGGATCGAGGTCTCCGGCCTGACCAAGCGGTTCGGCACGGTCGAGGCCGTGCGCGGGCTGTCGTTCGCGGTCGAGCCGGGGGCGGTCACCGGTTTCCTGGGGCCCAACGGCTCGGGCAAGACGACGACGCTGCGCGCGATCCTCGGCCTGGTCGCGCCGACCGCGGGGTCGGCCCTGGTCGAGGGCGCCCCGTACGCCGAGCTGACCGGACCCGCCCGGGTCGTCGGCGCGGTGCTGGAGGCTCAGGGCGCCCATCCGGCCCGCACCGCCCGCCGGCACCTGCAGGTCTGCGCCTCGGCGGTCGGCGCGCCGGAGCAGCGGGTCGACGAGGTGCTGGCGCTCGTCGGGCTCATCGACGCCGCCGACCGCGCCGCCGGCGGCTACTCGCTCGGCATGGCCCAGCGGCTCGCGCTGGCGACCGCGCTGCTCGGCGACCCGCGGATCCTGGTGCTCGACGAGCCGGGCAACGGCCTCGACCCCCAGGGCATCGCCTGGCTGCGGGAGTTCCTGCGCGGCTTCGCCCACTCCGGGCGCAGCGTGCTGGTCTCCAGCCACCAGCTCGCGGAGATCGCGCAGACCGCGGACCGGCTCGTCGTCATCTCGGGCGGCACCTGCGTCTACCAGGGGCCGGCCGACGGGCTGCACGGCCGGCCCGCCGTCCGCGTCCGCTGCTCCGACCCCGTCCGGCTGGCCGAGGCGCTCGCGGCCCGCGGCGTGCTGGAGATCGACCACGTCGCCGACGGCGGGCTCGCCGTCGCGGCCGACGCGGTGCTCGTCGGCGACACCGCGCTCGCCGCCGGCGTGGCGCTGTACGGGCTGGTCGAGGAGCGGGCGGACCTCGAGGCGATGTTCCTGCGGCTGACCGGCGGAGGCGTGGCGTGACGACCGACCTGCTCCCCACCGCGGGCGTCCTGCGGGCCGAGGCGCTCAAGGCCCTGTCCGTGCGCACCTGGTGGGCGCTCGCGATCCCGGTGGGCCTGCTCGCAGTGATGGTGAACCTGTTCGGCGGCCTGTTCAGCTCGGCGGTCGCCGGGGTCGGCGACGGCCTGCCCGGGATCCTGCTGGCGTCGCTGGCCTACGCGCTGTCGCTGACCACGGTGTTCGCGGCGCTGCACGGCGTCGTGCTGGCCACGGCGGAGTTCCGGCACCGGACCGCGACCACCACCTACCTGCTGGCCGGGCGGGTGCCCACCCTGCTGGCGAAGGCCGCGGTGGCCGCCGGCGTCGGGGCGGCGTACGCCCTGCTCGCGATCGTGCTCGGCCTGCTGGCGGGCCTGCTCGGGCAGGGTGCGGCGCCGCTGCCGTCCGTCGGCGGGATCGTGATGCTGAGCGTCGTCGGGATCGTCGTGGCCGCACTCTGGGCGGTCCTCGGGGTGGCGCTCGGGACGGTGCTCGTGAACCAGGCCGGCGCCGTCGTCGTGCTGCTGGTCTACGTGTTCGCGGCGGAGAACCTCGTCTCGCTGATCCTGCGGTCGGGCACCGAGGAGGGCAGCGCGCCCTCGGCGATCGCCCGGCTCACCTCCTTCCTGCCCGCCAACGCCGGCGACATCGCGCTCTACGACCTGCCCGCCCGCGAGCTCGGCGGGCGGTTCGCGTCGTCGATCGTCGAGGGCCTGGCCGGGGTCGCCGGCCCGCCGCCGGCGTGGGGCGCGCTGCTCGTGCTCCTCGTGTGGACGGGGGCCGGGCTGGCCGTGGCGTGGGTCGTCGGCGGGCGCCGGGACGTGACCTGAGCGGTCTCGCAGGTCCTGTGACCAGGGACGACGTCATCGAGCGGCGGAGTGTCGGACCCGCGTCCTAACCTGGGTCCGTGCCCGACCCGCTCCCCACCACCTCGCCCGACCCGGGCACCCGGCCCACCGGATGGCTGCGCCGGCTCAGCCGTGAGTGCCTGCGGCACCGCAGGGTCACCGTCGGTGCGCTCGTCGCGTCGGTGTTCGGGGTGAGCCTCGACGCCCTGGGCCCGCTGCTCACCCGGGTCGCGGTCGACGACGCGGTGCGCGGCATCACGGACGTGCTGCTGCCGATCGTGCTGGCCATCCTGGGACTCGCCGTCGTCCGCTTCACCGCGTCCTTCCTGCGCCGCTACCTCGCCGGCCGGATGGCGCTCGACGTCCAGCACGACCTGCGCCGCCAGGTGTTCGCCTCGGTCCAGCGGCTCGACGGGCGCCGGCAGGACGCGCTGCGCACCGGTCAGGTCGCCTCGCGCGCGATCACCGACCTCCAGCAGGTGCAGGGGCTGTTGTCGATGGTGCCGCTGTCCGCCGGCACGGTCGCGCTCGTGATCGCGTCGGTCGCAGCGATGCTGTGGCTGTCCCCGCTGCTCACCGTGGTGTCGCTGGTCATGTTGCCGCTGGCGGCGTACATCACCAGCCGCACCCGGCGCTCGCTGTTCCCGGCCACCTGGTCGGCGCAGCAGCGCGCGGCGGACGTGGCGCAGCAGGTCGAGGAGACCGTCACCGGCGTCCGCGTGGTCAAGGGCTTCGGCCAGGAGGCCCGCGAGGTCGGCCGGCTGGAGGGGCTGGCCCGCCGGCTGTTCGGCGAGCGGATGCGCGCCGCGCGGATGACGGCCCGGCTCAACCCGGTGCTGCTCGCGCTGCCCACGCTCGGCCAGGTCGCGGTGATCGGCATCGGCGGGCTGATGGCGCTGCACGGATCGATCACGCTGGGCACCTTCCTGGCCTTCACCACCTACGTCGCGCAGCTCGTCGGGCCGGCCCGGCTGGTCGGGTCGCTGGTCGTGAGCGCGCAGCTGGCCCGCGCCGGCGTCGAGCGGGTGTACGACCTGGTCGACGAGGAGCCGGACGTGCAGGACCCGTCGTCGCCGCGGGCGTTGCCCGCCGGCCCGGTCGGGGTGGAGCTCGACGCGGTGCGCTTCGGCTACGAGCCCGGCCGGCCGGTGCTCGACGGGGTGTCCCTGCGCGCGGAGCCGGGGGAGACCCTCGCCGTGGTCGGCACCGCGGGCTCCGGCAAGTCCACGGTCGCGCTGCTCCTGCCGCGCTTCTACGACCCGTGGGACGGGGCCGTGCGGATCGGCGGCGTCGACGTCCGGGAGCTGCGGCTGCGAGACCTGCGCGCCGAGCTGGGCGTCGTGTTCGAGGAGGCCTTCCTCTTCTCCGACAGCATCCGCGCCAACATCGCCTACGGCCGGCCCGACGCGAGCGAGGAGGAGATCCGCGCCGCCGCCGCGGCCGCGCAGGTCGACACGTTCGTCGAGGCGCTGCCCGAGGGCTACGACACCGAGGTCGGCGAGCGGGGTCTCACGCTCTCCGGCGGGCAGCGGCAGCGGATCGCGCTCGCCCGCGCGCTGCTCACCGACCCCCGTGTCCTGGTGCTCGACGACGCGACCTCCGCCGTCGACACCGCCACCGAGTCCGCCATCCACGAGGCGCTGCGCGAGCTGACCGCCGGGCGGACCACGATCCTCGTCGCGCACCGGCGCTCCACCCTCGCGCTCGCCGACCGGATCGCGGTGCTCGACGCCGGCCGGGTCGTGGACGTCGGGACCGAGGACGAGCTGCGGGGGCGGTGCGCGCTGTTCCGCGAGCTGCTGGCCACCGGCGCGGAGTCGGCGGCCGACGGGCCGGATCCGGTCGAGCAGGCCGGCACCGTCCCGGAGCCCGAGGTCGCGCCCCTGCCGGCGGCCGCACCGGCCGTGGCCGTGCCTGCCGGCGGAGTCACTCCCGAGTTGTGGCCCGAGGACGAGGCGGCCGAGGTCGGGGCCGAGACGGCGGCGGACCGGGGGCTCCGGGCCGCGGCGGCGCAGGCGGGCACGGCCCGCGCCGGCGGTCCGCAGGCCCGCACCGGGCCCGGGGCGTCGGGCATGGTCGGCGGGATCGCCGCGACCCCGGAGCTGCTCGCCGCCGTGGCGAAGCTCGGACCGGCGACCGAGACCCCGCGCCTCGGCGGGGTCGACCCCGCCGCGCCCGACCCGGGCTTCCGGCTCGGTCGGCTGCTCGGACCCGTGCGGTGGACCCTCGCCCTCGGCATGTTCCTCGTGGCGCTCGACGCGCTGGCCACCCTGGCCTTCCCGTCGGTCGCCCGGTACGCGGTCGACGGCGGCATCACCGCCCGGGTGCCGCAGGTCCTGCTGATCGCAACGCTGATCGGGATCGGGATCGTGCTGGCCGACGCGCTGGTGGTCGCCGCGCAGACCGTCGTCACCGCGCGGGCCGGCGAGAGCCTGCTCTACCTGCTGCGCACCCGCAGCTACGCGCACCTGCAGCGGCTCGGGCTGGACTACTACGAGCGCGAGCTGTCCGGGCGGATCATGACCCGGATGACCACGGACGTCGACGCGTTGTCGACGTTCCTGCAGACCGGGCTCGCCCAGGCCGTGGTCAGCCTGCTCACGCTGGTCGGCGTGGCCGTCGCGCTGCTGGTCACGGACGCCGAGCTCGCCCTGGTGGCGCTCGCGGTGCTGCCGATCCTGCTCGTGGCCACCGTCGTGTTCCGGCGGCTGTCGTCCCGGGCCTACGCGGAGGCCCGGGAGCGGGTCAGCGTCGTCAACGCGGACATGCAGGAGAACGTCACCGGCGTGCGCGTCGCGCAGGCGTTCGTCCGCGAGGAGCACAGCGCCGAGGCGTTCGGCGCCCGCAGCGACGCCTACCGACGCACCCGGATGCGGGCGCAGCGCTACATCGCGACCTACTTCCCGGGCGTCGCGTTCCTCTCCGACGTCGCACAGGCCGCGGTGCTCGGCGTCGGCGCCGCGCGGGTGGCCGCGGGCGACCTCACCCCCGGCGTGCTCACCGCGTTCCTGCTCTACCTCGGGCTGTTCTTCTCCCCGGTGCAGCAGCTCTCCCAGGTGTTCGACGGCTACCAGCAGGCGCGCATCGGTCTGCTGCGCATCGCGGACCTGCTGCGCACGCCGACCTCGGTACCCGCGGCGCCGGAGTCCGACGCCGCCGCCGTCCCGGAGCGCCTGCGCGGCGAGGTGGAGCTGCGCGGGATCACCTTCCGCTACCCCGGCGTCGACCAGCCGGCGCTCGCCGACGTGAACCTTCGGGTGCGCCCCGGCGAGACGGTCGCGCTGGTCGGGGCCACGGGTGCGGGCAAGTCCACCATGGTGAAGCTGCTCGCCCGCTTCTACGACGTCGGCGAGGGCGAGCTGCTGATCGACGGCGTCGACGTCCGGCGCTACCCGCTCGAGGGCTACCGCCGCCGGCTCGGGTACGTGCCGCAGGAGCCGCACCTGTTCACCGGCGACGTCGCGGCCAACATCGCCTACGGGCGCCCCGGTGCCACGCCGGCGGAGGTCGAGGCGGCGGCCCGGGCCGTCGGGGCGCTCGAGATGATCCGCGGCCTCGCGGGCGGCTTCCGGCACCCGGTGGGCGAGCGCGGCCAGGGGCTCTCCGCCGGGCAGCGCCAGCTCGTGGCGCTGGCCCGCGCCGAGCTCGTCGACCCGGACGTGCTGATCTTCGACGAGGCCACGGCGGCGCTCGACCCCGCGACCGAGGCGGCCGTGCTGGCCGCGGGCGACCGGCTCACGGCGCGGCGCACCGCCTTCGTCGTGGCGCACCGGTTGGCCACGGCCGCCGCGTCGGACCGGATCGTCGTGCTGCACGCCGGGCGGATCGCCGAGGAGGGCCCACACGCCGAGCTGCTGGAGGCCGACGGGCGGTACGCCGCCCTGTGGCGGGCGGGCGAGCTGGAGCCCGCCGCCGACGCGGGGACCGAGGACCTCTCCGCCGCCCGGTCCGCCTGACCGCGCCGCTCGGCCTGTTCGGCCGGTCCCTTCCGCCCGACCCGCACTTCCGGGCCCGTTCCGTCCGGCCCGCTCCGCGCACCCGTGCCCCCGGCCCGCTCCGCCGGGGCGGCGCTCGGGGCGTAACGGGCGGGCCCTCGTCGTCCGATTTCCCCTGTGGAGGCCGGCCACTGCGCCGTCCGTACGCAGCTTTGATGGATTCCTGCCCGAGATCGGGCAGGAATTTGGCGTTTCGGGGCTTGATCCGGCACAGTTTCGCTCGTGCCTGCCGCCCCGGACCGCTCGACGCACCCCGATGCGTTCACCGGCCCGCACCCGGACCTGGTGCGGCACCTGGTCCGCAGCACCGCGCTCGACCCGGGCGAGGCCGCCCGTGTCGTCGACGAGGTGCTCGACTACTTCGCGGAGCCGACCGAGGACTTCGTGCGGCGGCGGCACGCGGAGCTCCGCACCCGCGGGCTCCGCAACGACCGGATCTTCACCGTGATCCGGGACGAGCTCGACGCGCGACGCGTGGCACCCCCGCCGCTGTCGGCGCGTCAGCTCCGGCGACTGGTGTACGGCTGAGCGAGCGTCGGTCCTGAGCAGCGCCGGCGACGACGAGGAGGAACACCGATGTGCGGCATCGTGGGGTACGTGGGCGCGCAGGACGCGGCGCCCATCCTGATCGAGGGCCTCAACCGGCTCGAGTACCGCGGCTACGACTCGGCCGGGATCGCTGTGATCCAGCGCGGCCAGCTGAAGGTGCGCAAGGTCAGCGGCCGCGTGGCCGACCTGCAGGCGGACCTGCCCGCGCGGTTCAAGGGCGCCCCCGGCATCGGGCACACCCGCTGGGCCACGCACGGTGAGCCCACCGTCGACAACGCCCACCCGCATGTCGACAGCGCCGGCCGGATCGCCGTGGTGCACAACGGCATCATCGAGAACGCCGAGGAGCTGCGCGCGAAGCTGCAGGCCGACGGCGTCACTTTCACCTCGCAGACCGACACCGAGACCGTCGCCCACCTCGTCGCCGCGGCCTTCGCCACCGGCGGGGCCGAGGACCTCGAGCAGGCCGTCCGCTACGCCCTGCGCCAGGTCGTCGGCGCGTACGGCATCGCCGTCGTCGACACCGCGCACCCCGACCGGATCGTCGTCGCCCGCAACGGCTCGCCCGTGCTCCTCGGCATCGGCGAGAAGGAGATGTTCGTCGCGAGCGACGTCGCGGCGCTGGTCGGGCACACGCGTCAGGTCGTCTACCTCGACGACGGCGAGCTCGCCACCATCACCGCCGGCGGCTACCGGACCTTCACGATCGACGCCCGCTCCACCGCGAAGACCCCGTCGGAGGTGGACTGGGACGTCGTCGGCGCCGAGATCGGCGACCACGCGCACTTCCTGGTCAAGGAGATCGCCGAGCAGCCGCGCTCGATCGAGCGGGCCATCCGCGGGCGCATCGACGAGCGTTTCAGCACCGCCCACCTCGGCGGGCTCAACCTGAGCGTGCGCGAGGCGCGCGAGTTCCGCCGCGTCAAGATCCTCGGCTGCGGCTCGGCCTGCTACGCCGGCGACCTGGGCGCCCAGCTGATCGAGGACCTGGCCCGCATGCCCGCGACGTCGGAGTCGGCCTCGGAGTTCCGCTACCGCAACCCGGTCGTCGAGCCGGACACGCTCTACGTCGCGGTCAGCCAGTCCGGCGAGACCGTCGACACCCTGGCCGCGGTGCAGGAGCTGCAGCGCAAGGGCGGCCGGGTGATCGGCATCGTCAACGTCGTCGGGTCGACGATCGCGCGCCAGGTCGACGGCGGCATCTACATCCACGCCGGCCCGGAGATGTCCGTCGCGGCGACCAAGTCGTTCACCTCGACGGTCGTGGCGTTCGCACTGCTCGCGGTGCATCTCGGCCGCATGCGCGACCTCGCGCCCACCGAGGGCCGGCGGATCCTCGACGGTCTCATGGCGCTGCCCGGCCAGATCGAGGAGATCCTCGACACGGAGAAGCGCACCGGCACGATCGAGGCCGTCGCGCGGGAGATCGCGCAGCGGCACAGCGTGCTGTTCATCGGCCGCCGCCGCGGCTGGCCAGTGGCCAAGGAGGGCGCGCAGAAGTTCAAGGAGGTCTCCTACGTGCACGCGGAGGCCTACGCCAGCGCCGAGCTCAAGCACGGCCCGCTCGCCCTGGTCAGCCCGGAGCTGCCGACGGTCGCCTGCGTCCCGGACGACGACCTCCACGAGAAGAACGTCTCGACCCTCGCCGAGATCCGTGCCCGCAAGGGCCCCGTCGTCGCGCTGGCGCACCATGAGCTCTCGGCGGAGCTCGCCGACCGCACCATCGTGATCCCGCAGAGCGAGCCCGAGCTCGACCCGATCCTGATGTCGGTGCCGCTCCAGCTCCTCGCCTACCACGCCGCCGTGGCCCTGGAGCGCGACGTCGACCGCCCGCGCAACCTCGCCAAGTCCGTGACGGTGGAGTAGCCGGTCGCTCCTCGCCCGTGCACCCCGCCCGTTCCCGGGCGGGGCGCACTGCTCTGCGGCCTCAGGACACGGTGCCGCGCTCCAGGCGGTCGAGCCGCGCGCGGATGTCCTCCAGGATCGTCCGACGGGTGCTTCGGCGTGACCTCAGGCCGCGCGCCCCGGCCCCGCGAGCCAGGGGGTCGTCGGGCCTGCGAGGGGCGTGCTCATGGGGATGTGGGGGTGGCCGACGTAGGTCTCGACCGGGCCGTCGGTGCTCCAGCCGAGGCGGTGGAAGAAGCGCTCGTTGGGCAGCTGGACGTGGGCGCGCATGCGCGTTCCGTCGCGGGCGCCGGCGGCCTCGACGGCGAAGCGGACGAGCGGGCCGCCGATCGCGGCGGAGCGGAACCCGGGGAGCACGGCGAGGCGGTCGCCGACCCACTCGCCAGGGCGGCCGGCCGGGTAGAGCCGGACGGTACCGGCGGGGCGGCCGAGGTGCGTGGCCAGGACGTGGACGACGTCGTCCCGGGCGTCGTGTGCATCGAGGTCGGAGTCGGCGAACACGCCCTGCTCGGCCACGAACACCGCATGCCGGATCGCGTGGTGGGCGGCGCACGTGGCCGTGTCGGTGGCCGGGCGACAGACGACCGGGTCGACGCCGACCAGCACGTTGACCGGCCGCACGGGCCGGATCCGCGACGGGGTCGCTCCCGGTCGCCCGGCGCCGGTCGCCCGCCCCTCCCTGCCATCTCCTGCAAGCCCGACCTGCGCCGGCAGCACGGCCGTCATGCGCCCGGGCGCTTCCCGATCTGCAGCAGCGGCGCACCGCCGCCCGCCCCGCCGGACCCGCACGGCGTGGCCCCGCCCGACTGCTGGACGAGGTTGAGCGAGGAGCACGCCTGGCACCGGGCGCAGCCGGCGACGGCGGTGTCCGCGCCCAGTCCGCGCTCGGCCAGGAACCCGGCGACCTTGCGGTAGATCGGCTCGGTGTACTCGCGCGCCGGCGCCGGTACCGCCTCCATCAGCGAGCCCGCCACCGGCCGCAGCGGCACGACGAAGGGATAGACGCCGATGTCGACAGCCCGCCGGCACATCTCCACGGTCAGGTCCGGGTCCTCGCCCATGCCGAGGATCACGTACGTGGACACCCGGCCCTCGCCGAACAGCTGCACCGCCCGCTCCCAGGTGCGGAAGTAGGTGTCGATGCCGGTCCGGAACTTGCCGGGCGCGACGCGGGCCAGCACCGCCGGGTCGAAGGACTCGACATGGATGCCCACCGAGTCGACGCCCATGCCGTGGACCTGGTGCAGCACGTCCAGCGAGCGCGGCGGCTCGAACTGGACCTCCACGGGCAGGCCCGCGGCCTCCTTCACGGCCTGCCCGCACCGCGCGACGTACAGCGCCCCGCGGTCGGGCGCGACCGACGAGCCGGTGGTCAGCGTGGCGTCGACGGCACCGTCGAGATCGCGCGCCGCGACGGCGACCTCGGCCAGCATCTCGGGCGTCTTCTTCGCGATCGTGGCGCCGGCGGCGAGCGAGACCCCGATCCCGCAGAACCCGCACTGGTCGGAGTTGCCCCAGTAGTTGCAGGCCTGCACCACGGTGGAGGCGAGCGAGTCGAGGTGGAGCAACGCGATCTGGTGGTACGGGACGCCGTCGGCGGTCTCGAGCTCGTAGAACCGCGGGCGCCGTGTCCCGGAGACCGAGGCGACCTTCACGCCGTCGCGGTAGATGCCCTGGCCCTCGTCCTCGGCCCGCAGCGCGTAGGGAGAGGTCGCGTTCGGCGGGACCGTGACGGGGACGCCCTCGATCCAGAGCATCCCGGAGTCCGACGGGCCGGCGCCGCCGGTGCGGGAGGTCTCGAGCTCGGTCTCGATCCGCAGGCCCACGCTCTGCAGATCCATGATCAGTGCGGCCGTGTCGCGGGTCGGTGCCTCGACGGCGTCGCCCGGGCTGCGCTCGTCGGTCACGGTCATGCGAGAGCTCCTCCACTATCGGACACGGTCGTCTCCCATCAGAGAATTCACTATGGTGGACGCGTGCGCAACATCGTCAACGGGACTGGGGCCGGGCTCACGAGGGTCGCCCTGCTGACCCACTCGACGTCGCCCCGCGGCGGGCACGTCCACACGCTCGGCCTGGGCGAGGCACTGCACCGCGCCGGACAGCCCATGCACCTGTTCGCGCTCGGCGACCCGGCGAAGGGGCTCTACCGGCCCGTCGACCTGCCGCACACGATCGTGCCGGGACCCCGCCGCGAGGGCACCACGCTCACCGAGCGGACCCTCGACGGCATCGAGCGGCTCGCGGCCGCGCTGGCGGCGCGGATCGGGGAGTTCGACGTCCTGCACGCGCAGGACTGCATCGCCGCCCGGGCCGCGCTCGCCGCCCGGGACCGCACCGGCGCCGCGGTCACGGTGCTGCGCACCACCCACCACGTCGACGACTTCACCACCCCGGTCCTCGTCGAGTGCCAGCGCCGCGCGATCACCGAGCCGGACCGGGTGCTCGTGGTGTCGGAGCAGTGGCGCGACATCCTCGCCCGCGACTTCGGGGTCGCCCCGACGGTCGTGCCGAACGGCGTGGACCGGCACCGGTTCGCCCACCCGGCGCCGGTGCCGAAGCGCGACGACGGGCGGTTCCTGCTGCTCGCGGTCGGTGGGATCGAGCCGCGCAAGGGCACGGTGCACGCCTTCCGCGCGCTCGCCCGGCTGCGTCGCGAGGGGCTGGACCCGGTGCTCGCGGTCGTCGGCGGACACTCCTTCCAGGACTTCGCGCCGTACCGGGAGGCCGCGCTGGCGGAGCTGCCCGGGCTGGGGCTGGACCCCGGTCGCGACGTCGTCGAGCTGGGCACGCTCACCGACGCCGAGCTGGCCGGCTGGTACGCCGCCGCCGACGCGCTCTGCTACCCGTCCACCGCCGAGGGCTTCGGGCTCGTCGCGATCGAGGCGATGGCACTGGGCCTGCCGGTGGTCGCGAGCGACCTGCCCGTCTTCCGCGAGCACCTCACCGACGGCGTCGACGCGCTGCTGCCGGCCGTGGGGGACGAGGCCGCGCTCGCCGCCGCCCTCCGCCGGGTGATCACCGAGCCGGAGCTGCGAGCCGCACTCGTGCGAGAGGGGGCGCGCACCGCGGCCCGGTTCACGTGGGAGCGCTCGGCGGAGGTCCACACCGGGATCTACGTGCGGTCGACCCCCGCAGGGTCAGCCCCCACGCCGTCGAATCCGGCACAGGCGAATCCGGCACAGGCGAATCCGGCACAGGCGAATCCGGCACAGGCGAACTCCGCACAGTCGACTCCCGCGCGGCCGGTGCGCGCCTGAGGAGCGCTACTCCGCGAGCAGCCGCGCGACCCGCGACTCCGCGATCGCGCGGCGCGGGTCGCCGGCGGGCAGCATGTCGACGAGCAGCTCGTGCGCCTCGAGATCGTCCCGCCCCAGGCGGTGGGTGGCGTAGCCGTGCACGAGGTCGACGTCGTCGGACTCCAGGACGGCCCGGCGCAGCCCGACCTCCAGCTCGTCCCGCGCCCCCCGGATCTCCGGGGCGTCGGACCGGGGGAGGAGCGGGCCGGCACAGGCCCGCAGCGCGTCGCCGACCCGGCCCTCGCGCAACGCGCGGCGGACCGTGCCGAAGTCCGTGTCGACCACGGCGTCGAGCCGGTACGGGCGGGTCTTGAGCACGTCCGTGCCGATCAGCGCGCGCAGCCGGTGGATCTCGCCGCGGACGGTGGTCTGGTTGCCGTCGTCGCCGTAGAGGAGGAAGGCGAGCCGCTCGGCGGTGAGCCCCTCCGGGTGCAGCGCGAGCGCGGTGAGGATCTCGGCCGGGCGCAGGGTGAGCCCGTGGCTCTCGCCGTCGAGCACCACGGTCGGGCTGCCGTCGCCCAGGAAGCGCAACGACAGCGCGTGCCGGGGCGCCTCGACGGCCGCGGCGCGCCCGGTGCGCCGCGCGGCCCGCAGCAGGTAGCCCTCGGCCAGCGGCTCGACGTGCATCTCCCGCCCGTCGGCCAGCCGGACCCGGTCGGCGCCGGCGGTGATCGGGTCCAGGTCGACCCGCTCGGGCCACTCGCCGAACGGCTCGCCCGCGATGATCCGGCCGGTGGGCGTGACGAGCGCGCCCGGCGTGCCGCGCAGGCTCTGCAGGTGCGGCTGGTTGCGGGTGCGCAGCCGCTCGTCGGCGATCGCGAGCTGCATCCGCATCTGGTTCTCGGCGAGCTGCGCGGTGGCCGTGACCAGCGCGAGCATCGCGGGGTGGATCGTGCGCCGCGGGCCGGTGATGTCGATGGCGCCGACGATCCGGCCGGTGTCCGGGTCCGTGACGGGCGCGGCCACGCACGTCCACGCGTGCACGGCGCGCACGAGGTGCTCGGTCGAATGGATCTGCACGGGCTTGCCGACGGCGAGGGTCGTGCCCATCGCGTTGGTCCCGATGGCCTCCTCGGACCAGCAGGAGCCCTCGACCAGGCCCACCCGGTCCGCGGGCCGCAGGACGGCGTTGGCGCCCTCGCGCCACAGCACGATGCCCTGCTCGTCCGTGACGACGACGACGTGCATCGCCTCCTCGGCGATGCTCACCAGGTTGCTGCGCAGCAACGGCATGACGTTGTGCAGCGGGTGCGCGGCCAGCCGTGCGGCGCTCTCGGACCGGTCGAACCGGAACGGCGGCAGCGCCGTGGCGGGGTCGATCGCGGCGGCGAGGCTGCGTTCCCAGGACTCGGAGACCAGCCGGCGGACGGTGGCGTCCCCCGTGTCGTCGAGGACCGCCTCGAACAGCTCGTCGACCGCACGGGCCGGCGAGACGGGCAGGCCGGACCCCGGCTCGCGCTCGACCACTCCGTCGACTGGCATCGGCTCCCCGACTGTCCACCTGCTTGCGGCACCCATCATCGTTCACCTCCACCCGGATCAGCAAGGCGAGGTTGCGCCTGTCCGAGCGGGCAGCGTGAGCGTGCAACGAACGGGCAACGTGACTCACCTTACCGTCGCCGCGACAACGACCCGTCGACGTTCGAAAGGCTCAGCGATGACCGCAGAACTCGCCGATATCAGGGTCCTCGACGCGCGCCCGGCGCAGCCCACGCGCATCCCCACGGTCACCGGGGCCTCGGACACGGGCCGCGGGGACTCCCCGTTCGCCACCGTCCGCACCGGCCGGATCCTGGTCGTCGACGGCGAGGGCATCGTGCGCCTCGGCCTGCGCCACCTGTTCGCCGCCGAGCCCGACCTGCGGATCGTCGGCGAGGCCGCCACCCCGCGCGACGCGCTCGTCGCGGCGGACCGGCTGCGCCCGGACGTCGTGCTCCTCGACGTGGACCTCGGCCGCGGCGACTCGGCCGGCATCGACGTGGCCCGCGCGCTGCTGCAGCGCCACCGCGGCACCCGGATCCTCGTGCTGACGGCCTGCCGCGACCGGGAGACCATGCTCCGCACGGTCCGCCTCGGGGTGCACGGCTACCTCCGCAAGGGCGCCGACACCGCCGACATCGTGGCCGCCGTCCGCACCCTGCTGCGCGGCGACGCCGTGTTCGACTCGCGGATCACCACGATGATGATGGACGCGCTGCGCGACCCGCGGGAGCCGTCCGGCCCGACCGGCCCGCGCGGCCCGCTGCTCACCGAGCGCGAGAACCAGGTGCTCAAGCTGCTGGCGACCGGGATGTCGAACCGGGAGATCGCGACCGAGCTGGTGATCAGCGAGGCGACGGTGAAGTTCCACGTCCGCAACCTGCGGGACAAGCTCGACGTCCGCCGCCGCACCGAGATCGTCTACACCGCGACCCGGCAGGGGATCGTCTAGGGCCCGCGCGGCCGGCGTGTCGACGGGACCGCCGGCCGCGTGACGCACGGCTGTGCGCGGTGGGTGGTGCTCCGGCACCACCGACCGCGCGCGGGCATGTCAGCGGGGGACGTCAGCGCTGGTCCGCGGCCTCCGCCACGGTCCGGAAGAACAACGCGATGCCGACGGCGCCGGGGTCCGGCTCGCCCTTGACCCGCTCGCCGACGTAGCTCGCCCGGCCCATCCGCGCACGCAGGTCGGCAGTGCGGTCCGCCCCCTCCCGTGCCGCTCGGGCGGCCGCGGCGAAGCCCTGCGGCACGGCCTCGACGGCGGGGGCCAGGGCGTCGACCAGCGTGCGGTCGCCGACCCGCGCCTCACCGACGCGCTGGATCGCGGCGAGCCCGGCCTTCGCGCCCTCGCCGAAGGCGGCCACCGGATCGGTGCCCGCGCCGTCCAGCGCGTGCGCGATCTCGGTGAACAGCAGCCCGAGCAGCGGGCCGCTGGTGCCGCCGACCTCGTCGAGGAACACCTCGCCGAGCGCGCCGAAGGCCGAGACGCCACCGTCGCCCGCGCTCTTCTCGAACCGCAGCACCGCGTCCCGCAGCCCGCCGCGGAGGTTGTCGCCGAAGTCGCCGTCGCCGCTGCGCTGGTCGAGCTCGGTGAGCTCGGCGTGCGCGTCCTCCGCGGCCTGCGCGAACCGGCGCAGCACGGCTTCCTGGTCGAACGCCATCAGGCGACCTCCTCGATCGTGCGCGGGAAGGCGGGGGTCACGGCGGGGGCCGTCCACCAGGCCTTCCACTCCGGCTGCAGCCGGGTCAGGGTGAGCGAGAAGCCCGCCATGTCCAGCGCCGGGACGAACGTGCCGACCAGCTCGCCGGCGAGGGTGAGCCCGCGCCGCTCCAGCCCGGCCGCGACCAGGTCGTGGAGCCCGTACAGCTCGAGCAGGGTGGTGCCGCCCATCCCGTTGACGACGGCGAGGACCTCGTCCGGGCCCTCCGGCAGGCCGGCCACGAGCTCGTCGAGCATCCGGTCGACCAGCTCCTCGGTACCGGGCCGGTCGATCGTCTTCTGCGCGCGCTCGCCGTGGATGCCGACGCCGTACTCCAGCTCGCCCGCCTCCAGCTCGAACGACGGGCGGCCGGTGTGCATCGACGTCTGCGCGCGCGAGGCCACGGCGAGGCTGCGCGAGGCGGCGGCGAACTCCGCGCCCAGGTCGGCGAGCTCGTCGAGCCCGAGCCCGGTGTCCGCGGCCGCGCCCAACAGCTTCTCGACGACGACGGTGGCACCGGTCCCGCGCCGCCCGGTGGCGGTCTCGTCGGACTCGGTGGCCAGGTCGTCGTCGACGAGGACGCGGCGGACCACGATCCCCTCCAGGCGCAGCCGCTCGGCCGCGATCCCGAAGTTGATCCGGTCGCCGGTGTAGTTCTTCACGACGTGGATCACGCCCGCCGGCCCGGCGGCCTTCCGCGAGGCCTCCAGCACCTGCTTGTTGTGCGGGGAGGCGAAGACCTTGCCGGGGGCGACGGCGTCGAGCATCCCGCGGCCGAGGAATCCGGCGTGCAGGGGCTCGTGCCCCGAGCCGCCGCCGGAGACCAGCCCGACGCGTCGGGCCGGGTTCCGGTGCCGCGCCACCAGGTGCGCGGGCTTCTCGTGCAGCTCCACGAGGTCGGCGTGGGCCCGGGCGAACCCGCGCAGCGCGGGCGGGACCGGGTCCCCGTCGGCGGGGTGGAAGGGAAGGGACATCAGGCGTTCTCCCGGGGACGCTCGTCGGTGCTGGTGTCGGGGCTGCTCTCGATCTCGGGCGTACCCCCGGTGCGGGCCTCACCCCATGTGAGCCGGCTCGCGGCGATCGACGAGAGGGCCGCGATGCCGATCGCGTAGACGACCAGCCAGCCCCAGTGCCCGCCGCCGAGGGCGAGCAGGGCGGTCCCGGCCAGCGGGGCGAGCCCGCCGCCCAGCGTCGCGCCGACCTGCTGGGTGACCGAGAGCCCGGTGTAGCGGACGGAGACGGGGTAGAGGTTGGCGAACAGCGCGGCCTGCGCGCCGTACATCGCGCCGTGCCCGACGGCGAGGCCGAGCGTCATGCCCAGCACCGTCAGCCAGAAGTTCCCGGTCGAGACCATGAGGAAGAACGGGACGGCCAGCAGGATCTGGAACACGGCGCCGCCGACGTAGACCTTGCGTCGTCCGATCCGGTCGGACAGGGCGCCGAACAGCGGCAGGGTGAGACACTCCACCGCGCACGCGATCAGCACGGCGAGCAGCACGGGCTCGCGGGGCAGGCCCAGCTCGGTCGTGACGTAGGCGATCGCGACGACGTAGTAGACGTTGAACAGCCCGGATTCGGCGATCTTCGCGAGGATCGACAGCACGACCCGGGCGGTGTTGGTGCGGAACAGCTCCTTCACCGGGAGGGCGTGCGCCTCCTTCTCGGCGCGCGCCTTCACGAACTCCGGGCTCTCGCTGACGTGCGTGCGGATGTACACGCCCAGCGCGATCAGCACGATGCTGGCCAGGAACGGGATCCGCCAGGCCCAGGACTCGTAGGCGCCCTCGGGGAGCGTGGCGTCGAGGATCGTGACGATGCCGACCGGCAGCAGCACACCCGCCGGCGTGCCGATGTGCACGAGCGAGGTGACGAAGCCCTGGCGCTGCTTCGGGCTGTACTCCAGCGCCATGAGCACGCCGCCGCCGTACTCGCCGCCCATGCCGAGCCCCTGCAGCAGCCGGATCAGCACGAGCAGGATCGGCGCCCAGATGCCGATCGTGTCGTAGGAGGGCAGCAGGCCGACGGCGAACGTGCCGCCGCCCATCAGCACCATCGTGATGATCAGGATGGTCTTGCGGCCGAGCCGGTCGCCGTAGTGGCCGAAGATCACGCCGCCGAGCGGGCGGGCCAGGTAGCCGACGAAGAACGTGGCGAACGCGGCCAGCGTCCCGACCAGCGCGTTGCCGGCGGGGAAGAAGATCTTGTTGAAGACGAGCGCGGCCGTGGTCGCGTAGAGGGTGAAGTCGTAGTACTCGACCGTCGTGCCCAGGGCGCTCGCCCACACGACCCTCTTGACCGGCGTCCCGCCGTCCTTCTGTGGAGCAGTCATCGGGCACTCCCTCGTACCTGCTGGTGTTCCTGCAATGTGGCCGCTAATGTATCAGACACCAGATGCAAGACAAGGCCTGTGAAGGCCGAGAAGGAGAACCATGAAGGACCTGGCCCTGCACGGGATGATCTCCACCGTCGTCACCCCGTTCGACGAGAACGACCAGGTCGACCTCGAGCTCCTGCGCGGCGAGGTGAAGTACCTGCTGGACCAGGGCGTCACCGCGATCTGCGCGTGCGGCAGCACCGGCGAGGGCCAGACCCTCTCGCTGGAGGAGAGCAAGGCGATCTGCGAGGTCGTCGTCGACGAGGTGGCCGGCCGCGTCCCGGTGATCGGCGGCGTCATCCAGAACTCGACGGCCCAGGCGATCCGCTACTCGCTGGCCCTGAAGGAGGCCGGGGTCGACGCCCTCCAGGTCACCCCGGTGCACTACGTCTTCTCGCCCTCGGAGGAGGAGACGATCGAGCACTACCGGCTCGTCGGCGAGGCCGCCGACCTGCCGATCGTGCTCTACAACGTCGTGCCGTGGGCCCTGGTCCCGGTCGACACCATCGAGAAGATGTCCGTGGTCCCCCAGGTCGTGGCGGTCAAGCAGTCCGGCGGCGACATGCACCGGCTCGCCGACCTGCTGCACCGCGTCCGCGACCGGTACACGATCCTCGCCGCGCTCGACGACCTGCACTACCCGGCGTTCGTCATGGGCGCGCACGGTGCACTGGCCGCCATCCCGACCGTCACCCCGAAGCTGTCCGTCGAGCTGTGGGACGCGGTCCAGGCGGGCGACCACGCCACGGCGTTGGCGCTGCACGAGCGCATCCTGACGGTGTGGCGCGCCATCGACGGGCCCAACCTCCCGGCCACGCTCAAGGCGGCGCTGCAGCTGCAGGGCCGCGAGGGCGGGCTGCCGCGCAAGCCGTTCGCGCCGGCCTCGGCGGAGGAGCGGGAGCGCATCGCCACCGCCCTGCGGGCCGCTAATCTGATCGACTAGACATCACCCACCGTGGGGGAGCCGTGACTGCACCAACACCCGGGAAGTCCTCGCTGGTGGTCGAGTCGATCGCCGACCAGCTCTACCGGATCCTGTGCGAGCGCATCGTCACCGGCGTGTTCGAACCCGGCTCCCGGTTGGATCCGCAGGCCGTCGCGGACGAGTTCGGCGTCTCCCGCACCCCGGTGCGGGACGCGCTGGCCCGGCTCGAGCACGACCAGCTGATCGAGACCCGTCCGCGGTCGGGCACGTTCGTGGCCCGGCCCGGGGTGCGGGACGTGCGCGAGGTCTGCCAGCTCCGCAAGGGCATCGAGTGGGTCGCGACCGGGCTCGCGACCTCGCTGATGCCCGCGGGGCTGATCGCGGACCTGCGGGCCGAGGCGGTGGAGGCGGAGGCCGCGGTGGAGAAGGGCGACTTCGAACCCTTCTTCGCCAGCGACTTCCGCATCCACCGCGAGATCGTCGCCGCCACCGGCAACGAGCGGCTGGTCCGGGCCCGCGGGTCCGTCGAGCCGTTCGTCGCCTGGCTGCGGATCCTCGGCGCCACCGGTCCGCACCGCGCGAAGGGCTCGACCCGACGGCACCTGCAGATCCTCGACGCGATGGCGGCGCGCGACGTCGCCGCCGCCCAGGACGCCGCGGCCGTCCACCTCGACGAGGTCGAGGAGTGGACGGTCGCCGACATGGACTCGAACGCCATCACGACCTAACGCCCATTTCGTTCGCATTATGGTTCCATAATGCGCGAAAACAGCCTCGAAACCCGCATTATGGTTCCATAGTGCGGGAGGATTCCTGGCTGCGGGGCGCAGAGAGGACCTCGCGTGATTCTGGAGAACGCCCTCGCGGGCGCGGCGGCCGTCGCGCGCGCGTACGGGCGCACCACCCCCGCCGACCGCGCCGCGATGCTGCGCGCCGCCGCGGACGCGCTCGACGCCGCCGCGGCCGAACTCGTCCCGCTCGCCATGGCCGAGAGCCACCTCGCCGAGGCGCGGCTGACCGGCGAGTTGGCCCGCACCACCTTCCAGGCCCGGCTCTTCGCCGACCGGCTGGAGCAGGGCATGCTGCACGAAGTCCGGGTCGACCACGCCGACCCGGACTGGCCGATGGGCGCACGCCCGGACATCCGGCGCACCCAGGTCCCGATCGGGCCGGTGCTGGTCTTCGCGGCCAGCAACTTCCCGTTCGCCTTCTCGGTCTTCGGCGGGGACACGGTCTCCGCGCTGGCCGCCGGCTGCCCCGTCGTCGTCAAGGCGCACCCGGGGCACCCCGAGCTGTCCCGCCGCACGGCCGCGGTCGTGGCGCCGTACCTCCCCGACGGCGTGTTCGCGCTGATCGAGGGGGAGGAGGCCGGCCGGGCGGCGGTGCAGGACCCGCGGGTCAAGGCCGTCGGGTTCACCGGCTCCACGCGCGGCGGGCGCGCGCTGTTCGACCTCGCCGCCGCCCGGCCGGAGCCGATCCCGTTCTACGGCGAGCTGGGGTCGACCAACCCGGTCGTCGTGACGCCGGCGGGCTGGGCCGCGCGGGCCGAGGAGATCGCGACCGGGTTCGCCGGGTCGGTCACGCTCGGCTCCGGCCAGTTCTGCACCAAGCCCGGGATCGTGCTGGTGCCCGACGCGGAGGCCTTCCTCTCGGCGGTGCCCGAGCTGACCGTCGGCCCGATGCTCAACGAGCGTATCGAGGACGGCTTCTGTGCGGCGGCGGGGGAGATGGCCGCCGCCGTGACCGTGGCCCGCGGCGAGGTCGGCGGCGGGCCGGTGCTGTTCCGCAGCACCGCCGCCGAGGTGCTCAAGCAGCCGGAGCTGCTGGAGCTGGAGGTCTTCGGGCCGGCCGCGCTGGTCCTGGAGTACGCCGACGTGCCGGAGGCGCTGCAGGTGCTCGACGCGGTCGGTGGCCAGCTCACCGGCACGGTCCAGGGCACCGACTCCGACCCCGACGCACCGGAGCTCGTCGCACGGCTCGTCGAACACGCCGGGCGCGTGCTCTGGAACCAGTGGCCCACCGGCGTCACCGTGAGCGATGCGCAGCAGCACGGCGGGCCCTACCCGGCCACCACCGCGCCGACGACCACCTCCGTCGGTACCGCGGCGGCCGCGCGCTTCCTGCGGCCGGTGGCGTTCCAGAACGTCCCGGAGGCCGCCCTGCCCGCCGAACTGCGCGAGGGCGCGCCGGGCCCCCGCCGCGTCGACGGAACCACCCGGCCCTGAAACCCATTATGGAACCATGACGCTCGTTTTCGGACCCAGAATTCGCGTTATGGTTCCATAATGCGGATGGGCGGGCGGGAATCGCGCGTCATGGTTCCATAATGCATCAGGTGAGGGCGTCGACCGCGGCCTGCGCCACCTGCGTGTCCTGCTCGACGGAGCCCGCGCTCACGCCGACCGCGCCGACCAGCTCGCCGCCGCGGTGCACGGGCAGGCCGCCGCCGAAGGCGACCATGCCGCCGGAGAGCTGCTCGAGCCCGTAGAGCTCCTGGCCGGGCTGGACGAGCGCGGCCAGGTCCCCGGTGGGCATGTTCATGAGGATCGAGGTGCGTGCCTTGCGCTGCGAGATGTCGATGCTCGCCCGGATCGCCCCCTCCTGACGGGCGAACGCCAGCAGGTGCCCGCCGGCGTCGACGACGGCGATGTTCATGGGCTGGCCGATCTCGTCGGCCTTCGCCAGGCCGGCCTCGATCGCCTTCTGCGCCTCGGCATAGGTCAGGCCACTCATCGTCGGGTCCCCTCTCGCGTCGGTGCCGCGGCCCCGTCCGCTCCGGCGGGGCCCGCTCCACCCAACCGGACGGGAGCCGTCGCCGGAAGCTCCGCCTTGGGTCAGGTTCCTCCTCGCCCCGCGGTGAGGTCCGACCCCCGCGGAGGGTGAGACTTCGCGGGCCGTTGGCGCCCAACCTCTTCCGTCACCCGCGTAGCACTGTGGACCGTATCGCCCGGGCCGCGCAGGGCGGCCGGGACAGGGAGGTCCGCATGACAGCGGGATCGATCATCTTGTGGGAGGGACTGGGCACCGCGGTGCTCCTCCTCCTCGGGGTCGGCGTCGTGGCCAACGTGGTGCTGCGCCCGACGCTCGGCACGGGCGGCGGTTGGCTGATGATCACCTTCGGCTGGGGTTTCGCCGTGTTCGCGGGGGCCAGCATCGCCGAGCCCACCGGCGCGCACCTGAACCCCGCCGTGACGATCGGCCTCGCGGTCGCCGGCTCGACGCCGTGGTCGGAGGTGCCCTTCTACCTGATCGGTCAGCTCGTGGGCGCGTTCGTCGGCGCCTCCGTCGCCTGGCTCGCCTACAAGGCGAACTTCGACAAGAACGTGGAGGAGGACGCCGAGGGCAACCGCGACACCCGCGGCATCTTCTGCACCGGCCCGGTCGTGGCACGGTCCGGCTGGAACGTGGTCACCGAAGCGGTCGCGACCTTCGTGCTCGTGTTCTGGGTCCTCAGCAACCCGCCGGCGCACGCGCCCGACGGGGCGGGCATACCCCAGTTCGGCAACGGCGCCCTGGGCTACGCGGCCGTCGCCTTCGTCGTCATCGGTATCGGCTGCTCGCTCGGCGGGCCCACGGGCTATGCGATCAACCCGGCCCGCGACCTGGGTCCCCGGCTGGCCTACGCCCTGCTTCCGATCAGGGGCAAGGGTAGTGCCGAGTGGGGGTACGCGTGGGTGCCGATCGTCGGCCCGATCATCGGCGCGGTCCTTGCGGGCCTGCTCAGCGCGGGTGTGGCGTGACCTCACCGGCTGGGGAGGCGCCGTTCGGGTTGCGCCCCGCCGTAGGGGTTTCCGTTACCTGCGCAGCTGCGCAACGGTGGGTGGGCGGCCCGGGTGCCGCGGTCGATCGACCGTGCCCCGCGGCCCGCGTCCCGGCGAACGACGAGAGGTGATGCGCGTGTCCGCTCCAGCTACCGGGTCCGGCCCCGACCTCGGGCCCGCCGACTACCCGCTCTCGGTCAACCGTCAGGACCTGCTGCGCACCCCGACGGGCAAGCCGATCACGGCGCTGACGATGAACGCCGTCGTCGCCGGCGAGATCACCGCGGAGGACCTGCGGATCGCCCCCGAGACGCTCCAGCTGCAGGCCACCCTGGCCGAGTCGGTGCACCGCCGGCAGCTCGCCGCCAACTTCCGGCGCGCGGCCGAGCTCACCGCGGTGCCCGACGCCGAGGTCCTGGCGATGTACAGCGCGCTCCGCCCGCGCGCCTCGAGCAAGGCGCAGCTGCTGGGGATCGCCGAGAACCTGGAGAGCAAGTACCAGGCCACCGTCTGCGGTGCCCTGGTCCGCGAGGCGGCCGAGGTCTACGAGCGCCGCGACCTGCTGGCCCGCGACGAGGAGGACTGATGACGACCACGGAGAACCCCCGGTCGAGGCGGACCGACATCCTCGAGGACCGGCCCGTCAACCTCGACGGGTTCGTGGAGGAGTGGCCCGAGAAGGGCCTCGTCGCCATGGAGTCGGACTTCGACCCGCAGCCGAGCGTGCGGGTCGAGGCCGGGAAGATCGTCGAGCTCGACGGCCGTGCCCGCGCGGACTTCGACTTCATGGACACCTTCATCGCCGACCACGCGATCGACGTCGAGACCGCGGAGGAGGTCAACGCGATCCCGTCCGTGGAGATCGCGCGGGCGCTCGTCGACCCCGGTGCCTCGCGGGACGAGCTGACCCGGATCGGGCGCGGGCTCACCCCGGCGAAGATCCTCGACGTCGTCAAGCTGATGAACGTCGTCGAGATCATGATGGCGATGCAGAAGATGCGGTCCCGCCGCACGCCCGCCAACCAGGCGCACTCCACCAGCGCCAAGGACAACCCGATCCAGGTCGCCGCCGACGCGGCCGAGGGCGCGCTGCGCGGGTTCGCCGAGCTGGAGACCACCCTCGGCGTCGTCCGGTACGCGCCGCTCGTGGCGATCGCGCTGCAGGTCGGCGGCCAGGTCGGACGGGGCGGCGTGCTCACCCAGTGCGCGCTGGAGGAGGCCACCGAGCTCGAGCTCGGCATGCGCGGCATCACCGCCTACGCCGAGACGATCTCCGTCTACGGCACCGAGTCCGTGTTCGTCGACGGCGACGACACGCCCTGGTCCAAGGCGTTCCTGGCCAGCGCGTACGCCTCGCGCGGGATCAAGATGCGGTTCACCTCGGGCACCGGGTCGGAGGTGCAGATGGGCAATGCCGAGGGCCGCTCCATGCTGTACCTGGAGATCCGCTGCATCCTCATGGCCAAGGGCGCCGGGGTGCAGGGCCTGCAGAACGGCTCCATCTCCTGCATCGGAGTCCCGGGCGCGGTGCCCGGCGGCATCCGCGCGGTCGCCGCCGAGAACCTGATCGCGAGCTGGATGGACCTGGAGTGCGCCTCCGGCAACGACCAGTCCTTCTCGCACTCGGCCATGCGCCGCACCGCTCGCCTGCTGCCGCAGATGCTGCCGGGCACGGACTTCGTCTGCTCCGGCTACTCGGCGGTCCCCAACCCGGACAACATGTTCGCCGGCTCCAACCTCGACGTCGAGGACTACGACGACTGGAACACCATCCAGCGCGACCTGCAGGTCGACGGCGGCCTGCGGCACGTCCGGGAGCCGGAGATCCTGCAGGCCCGGGAGAAGGCGGCCCGCGCGCTGCAGGCCGTGTTCGCCGAGCTCGACCTGCCGCGGATCACCGACGAGGAGGTCGAGGCGGCCGTCTACGCGCACGGCAGCGAGGACTACCCCGAGCGCGACGTACTCGAGGACCTCAAGGGCGCGCAGTCGGTCATGGACCGCGGGGTCACCGGCCTCGACCTGGTGAAGGCGCTCGAGCGCAGCGGCTTCCACGACGTGGCCGAGAACCTGCTGACCGTGCTGCGCCAGCGCGTCTCCGGCGACCTGCTGCAGACCGCCGCGATCCTCACCGACGAGTTCGTGCCCCTCTCGGCGATCAACGACGCCAACGACTACGGCGGGCCGGGCTCCGGCTACCGCCTCCAGGGCGAGCGGTGGGAGCAGCTCAAGAAGCTGCGCCACGTGACGAGCGCCGAGAACCCCGAGACGGAGGTGTCGTGATGACCGCCCCGACCGCCGAGCGCACGCTCACGCTGAAGGAGGTCGGGCCGGCCAAGCGGGCCTCGCGGCCCGACGAGGTGGTCGTCGCCGTGTCGCCAGCCTTCTCGGACCCGTTCACCAAGACCATCGTCGACGTCCCGCACGCCGAGGTGATCCGGCAGATCCTGGCCGGCATCGAGGAGCAGGGCGTGCACGCGCGGGTGATCAAGGTGTGGGACACCGCGGACCTCGCGGCCGTCGCGCACACCGGGGCGCGGCTGTCCGGCTCCGGGATCTCGATCGGCCTGCTCTCCCGGGGCACGGCGATGATCCACCAGCGTGACCTGCCGCGGCTGTCGAACCTGGAGCTGTTCCCGCAGTCGCCGCTGCTCGACGCCGAGGTGTTCCGCCGGATCGGGTCCAACGCCGCCCAGTACGCCAAGGGCGAGTCGCCGGCCCCGGTGCCCACCCGCAACGACCAGATGGCCCGGCCGCGCTGGCAGGCCAAGGCCGCGCTGCTGCACCTCAAGGAGTTCGAGTGCATCGTCGCGGGCCGCAAGCCGGTGGAGGTCGAGCCGGTGATCTCCCGCGCATGACGAGGCGGCTGGTCGTCGGCGTCGACATCGGCAACTCGACGACCGAGGCGTGTGTGGCGGCCGTGTCCGGGGACTCCGTGGAGTACCTGGGCACGGCCCTCACCCACACGACCGGGGTCAAGGGCACGCCGGACAACACCGACGGCGCGGTGTCGGCGGTCCGCCGGGCGCTCGACCGGGCCGGCCGCACCGAGTCCGAGGTCGAGACCGTCCTGCTCAACGAGGCCACGCCCGTCATCTCCGGGCTGGCCATGGAGACGATCTCCGAGACGATCATCACCGAGTCCACGATGATCGGGCACAACCCCGCCACACCCGGCGGGGAGGGGCTCGGGGTCGGCACCACTGTGGCGATCGACGCGCTGTCCGGCGCGTCCGGCCCGACGATCGCGGTCGTCGGGCCGGGCTGGGACTTCGACGACGTCGCGACCGAGCTCAACGCCGCCACGGAGCGCGGCCTCGAGGTCGTCGCCGCGGTCCTGGCGCACGACGACGCCGTGCTCGTCGTCAACCGGCTGCGCACGCCGATCCCGGTCGTCGACGAGGTCGGCGCGGTCGAGAAGGTGCCGCTCGGGATGCGGGCGGCGGTGGAGGTGGCGCCGCCCGGACGCACGATCCGCACGCTCTCGGACTCCTACGGCCTGGCCTCGGTGTTCGAGCTCGACCCGGACCAGACCAAGCACGTCTCGCCGGTGGCGCGGGCGCTGACCGGGAACCGGTCCGCCGTCGTCGTCCGGACGCCCAGCGGTGACGTGACCGACCGGCGGATCCCGGTCGGCACGCTCACCCTCCGCGGCGCGGGCAAGACCCTGCAGGTCGATGTCGACGCCGGTGCCGAGGCGATCATGGAGGTGCTCGGCCGGGTCCAGCCGCTCGACGACGCCACCGGCGAGGCCGGCACGCACGTCGGCGGCATGCTCGCACAGGTCCGCGACACGATGACGGACGTGACCGGGCAGCCGGCGGCGGAGATCCGGATCCGGGACGTGCTCGCCGTCGACACCTTCGTGCCCAAGGAGGTCCGCGGCGGCCTGGCCGGCGAGGTCGCGCCGGAGAACGCCGTCGCGCTCGCCGCGATGGTGCGCACCAGCCGCAGCCGGATGCAGGTGGTGGCCGACGAGGTCGCCGCCGCGCTGGGCTGCCGGGCCGAGATCGGCGGCGTCGAGGGCGAGATGGCGGTCCGCGGCGCGCTGACCACGCCCGGCACGGCCGTGCCGATCGCCGTGCTCGACCTGGGGGGCGGGTCGACGGACGCCGCGCTGCTCGACCGCGACGGCGTGTGCTCGGCCGTGCACGTGGCCGGGGCCGGGGAGCTGGTCACCAAGCTGATCGGCTCCGAGCTGGCGCTCGACGACCGCGAGCAGGCGGAGGCCGTCAAGCGGCACCCGCTGGCGAAGGTGGAGAGCTTCTTCCACGTCCGGCACGAGGACGGGACGGTGCAGTTCTTCCCGGAGCCGCTGCCGTCGCACGTGTTCGCGCGGGTGGTCACGATGACGCCCGAGGGCCCCGCGCCCGTCGCGACCCGGCACTCGGTCGACCACGTGCGGCGGGTGCGCCGGGAGGCCAAGCGGAAGGTGTTCGCGGTCAACGCCGTGCGGGCGCTCAAGCAGGTCGCGCCGGGCGGCAGCCTGCGGATGCTCGACTTCGTGGTGCTGCTCGGCGGCTCGGCGCTGGACTTCGAGATCCCGGACCTCATCGCCGACGCCCTGGCCGGCTACGGCGTGGTCTGCGGGATCGGCAACGTCCACGGCAGCGAGGGACCGCGCAACGCGGTCGCCTCGGGGCTGGTCGACGCGCACGTGGCGGGCGCGTGACCGAGAAGCCCGCGATCGTCCTGCGGCACACCGGGTACGCGGACCCGGCGGTGCTGCGGGAGGTGTGTGCGGGGGCGGAGGAGGAGGGCGTGCCGACGCGGGTGGAGCAGGTCCGCGAGGCCGGCGCGGTCGCGTTGGCACACGCCGCCGCCCTCGAGTCGCCCCTGGAGACCGGGATCGGGATCGACGGGTCCGGCGGTGTGGCGGTGCACCACGCGTCGCTGCCGCCGGACGGTCCGGTGCAACGGGTCGAGGCGGGCTCCCCGCGCCCCGACCTGCGCATCGCCGGACGGACCGCCGCGCGGATCGTGAAGGTCCTGCCCCTGTCGTAGCACCCTGCGCGAACGGCGCCCTCGTCGACCAGCGGGGGCGCCGTTCGCGTGGTGCCGTCGAGCCCGGGCGGCGCCGTGGCTTGTCCACCATAGGTGAACGCCGTCTAGGATGGTCAACGTGAGCCGGCCGAGCCCCGCGACCTGGGAGCCCATCGTCGACGCGATCGGTCCCAAGGTGCGCGCCGCCCGGACCCGGCTCGGGCTGTCGTTGCAGCAGCTCGCCACCCGTGCGGACGTGTCGGCCGCCGCGGTGCACAAGGTGGAGCGCGGGGACATGGTCCCCACGATCACCACGCTGCTCAAGCTGGCCGGTGCGCTGGGCCAGCCCGTGTCGGCGTTCGTCGACGACAGCGGGCTCGAGCCGCCGGCCGCGGTCCACGTGCGGGCGTCGGAGCGGCCGCCCGCGCCGCGCGACTGGGCGCCCGGGGCGCTCGGTGTCGCGGTGGAGGGCCTCGCCGCGCCCACGGACGTGCTGCGCGCGGCGGCCGTGGAGGTCGAGGTCGAACCGGGCGGCGAGAGCGGCGACACCCGGCCGCGCCGCCCGGGCGAGGAGCTGGTGCTGGTCCGGGAGGGCACGCTGTCGGTCGAGGTCGCGGGGGAGACGTACGAGGTGGAGGCCGGGGACGTGCTGCACTACCCGACGGACCGGGGGCACGCCTGGCGCAACGCCGGCGACGTCCCGGTGCGCGCGATCTGGCTGGTCCTGCGATGAGTGCCGCCGTCACGGAGACCCTCGCCGAGATCGCCGCGGCCTGCCTCGCCAACCCGGGGCTCGCCGCCAAGGCCGAGATCGCGCTGGTCGGCGAGGTGCTGGGCGACACGGACTGGCAGGGCGGGCCGGGCGACGACGGCGCGGTCGTCACCGCGCACGGCGGCCCGGTCGTGGCCTGCGGCGAGGCCCTGTTCCCGCCGTTCGTGGCGGCCGACCCGCACGGCGCCGGGTTTGCGGCGGTCCTGACGAACGTCAACGACGTCGCGGCGATGGGCGGCGTGCCGCTCGGGATCGTCGACACGGTGGTGGCCTCGGAGGAGCTGGCGCGCAAGGCCCTGGCCGGGATGCGCGAGGCGGCGGAGCTCTACGACGTCCCGATCGTCGGCGGGCACCTCACGCTCCACGAGGGCGACCCGGCGATCTCCGCGTTCGCCGTCGGGGCCACGGCCGCGCCGCTGTCGGTGACCCGGGCCGCGCCGGGGCAGTCCCTGGTCGTGGCCGCCGCGCTCGACGGGCGGATGCGGGAGGACTTCCCGTTCTTCCCGGCCTTCGAGTCGCGTGGGCGGCAGAGCGCCGGCGACGTCCGGCTGCTCGGCACGCTGGCCGAGCGGGGCGTCGTGGTGGCGGCCAAGGACATCAGCATGGCCGGGCTGGTCGGGTCGCTGGCGATGCTGCTGGAGCCGGGGCGGCTGGGGGTGACGGTCGACGTCGCGGCCGTGCCCGCGCCCGCCGGGGTGCCGCTGGTGCGCTGGTTCAACTGCTTCCCCAGCTTCGGGTTCCTGCTCTGCGTGCCGGCCGGGTGCGAGGAGGAGTGCCTGGCCGCCTTCGGGGAGCGCGACCTCACCGCCGGGGTGGTGGGGACCCTCGACGACAGTGCCGTCCTCGCGTTGACCCGGGGCGAGGAACGGGTGGAGGTCCTGGACCTGAACGCCACCGCGATCACCGGCCTCCCCCGCTGACTCCCGCAGCTCTCGGAAGCTCCGAGCGCGACTCGCCGAAGCCCACACCCCGACTCGCGGAAGCTCTGAGTCGGGGAGTGGGCTTCCGCGAGTCGGGCTCAGGGCCTCCGGCGGGTGAGCTGGACGAGGACCGGGCGGCTCGGGGTGCCGCAGCCCGGCTCGCCGCCGACCCCCGAGCCACACGAGCCGCATCCGGCCGGAGGGCAGCCGCCGCCCAACGACGAGGGCTCCAGCCGTCCCATCCGGACCAGGTGGTCGAGGGCCGCGTCGATCACGTCGGGTCGCAGTCCCGTCCGCGCCCCGAGGTCGGCCCGGGAGCGGGCACCTGCGTCGACCGCGTCGAGGACCGCGCGCAGTGGGCTGCTCACAGCAGCCTTCCGATCTGGAAGACCAACGCCCCCAGCGCCCAGGCGACGGTGAGCTGCCCGACGATCGCGAGCAGCGCCCAGCGCCTGCCGATCTCGCGGACCTGCGCCGCGACCGTCGCGACGCAGGGGGTGTACGCGAGCAGGAAGACCAGGAAGGCGAACACCGCGGCCAGCGTCGCGCCGCCCGCCGACGCCGTGAACGCCGCCAGGATGTGCTCCTGCAGCTGGGCCGGGGCCTGGCCGGCGGTGGGGTCGGCGGCGGCGTAGGTCTGCGCCCAGGAGGTGATCACGGCCTCCTTGGCGACGAACCCGACGACCAGTGCGCTCGAGGTGTGCCAGTCGCCGAACCCGAGCGGTGCGAACACGGGCGCGATCGCCTTCGCGACCGAGGCGAACAGGCTGTCCTCGGGGGCGACCTGCCCGAAGGCGCCACCGTGGACGGCCGGGACGGCCTGCAGCAGCCAGACCACCGTGACCGTGGCGACGATGATCCCGCCCGCCGTGCGGAGGAACCCGCGCACCCGTTGCCAGGTGACCGCGGCCGTCAGCCGCAGCGTCGGGCGTTGGTAGGCGGGCAGGTCGAGCACCATGGCCGTGTCCCCGACCCGGTGCCACAACGTGCCCCGCATCGCCAGCCCGACCAGCACGATGATCAGGATCGAGACGAGGTACATCCCGAAGACCACCGTCCCGGCGTGCTCGGGGAAGAAGGTCGCGGCGATCAGCACGTAGACCGTGAGCCGGGCGCTGCAGGAGGTGAAGGGCACCAGCAGGGCGGTCATCAGCCGCTGCCGCGCACCGGGGAGGATCCGTGTGGCGCTGATCGCCGGCACGTTGCAGCCGAAGCCCACCACCAGCGGCAGGAACGCCTTGCCCGGCAGCCCGATCGACCGCATCACCCGGTCGGTGACCACCGCGGCGCGAGCCATGTAGCCGGAGTCCTCGAGCAGCGCGAGCAGCGCGAACATGATGGTCATCAGGGGCACGAAGGTCAGCAGCATGCCGACCCCGGCGATCAGACCGTCGACCACGAACGCCTCGGGCCAGGTGCCGGTGAGCCCCGCCCGGGCGAACAACCAGTCGGCGGCCGAGGTGACCGGGCCGGAGAACAGGCCGCCGATCAGGTCCTGCAGCGGGGTGGCCACCGTGGTCGTGAGCTCGAAGACCGCCCACATGACGACCAGGAAGATCACCGGGCCCGCGACGGGCGCGGTCAGCCAGCGGTCGACCCGGTCGGTCGCGGTGGTGGCGACGTCGTCGCTGATCCGGCTCCCCGCACACGTCGCGGTGTCGACCCAGGCGAACCGCTCGTCGGCGACGGCCAGCTCGTCGTCGGCGTCGTCGACCTCGACCGCCCGGACCGGCGGGGTCTCCCCGGCGAGGGCGTCCGCCACCGCGGCGGCGAGGAGCGCGCCGCCACCTCGCCGGCGTGGGTCGAGCGGGACGACCGGGACACCCAGGGCGGCGCCGAGCCGCTCGGGGTCCACGACGATCCCCCTGCGCTCCGCGACGTCGATCATGGTCAGCGCCACGACGACCCGCTGGGCCCGCTCCCGCAGTTGGGCGACGAGGTAGAGGTTCCGGGCGAGGTGTGCCGCGCCGACGACGACCACGGTCACCTCGGGCGGCTCCGCGGGGCCGACGAGCAGGTCGCGGGTCAGCTCCTCGTCGGGTGAGTCCGGATCCAGGCTGTAGGCACCGGGCAGGTCCAGCAGCTCCACGTCGCGCCCGGGCACCCGCCACGCGGCGCGCCCGACCTCGACGGTGGTGCCCGGCCAGTTCCCGACGGTGCGCCCGCCGCCGGTCAGGGCGTTGAACAGCGTGGACTTGCCCGAGTTGGGGGCGCCGACGAGCGCGACGACCGGGGAGCCGGCCACGGCGGCGGGGCCGTCGGCACCGGCATGACAGGAGGGCGCTGCGGCACCCCGTCGGGTGAGGGGGCCGAGGCTCATCCCTCGTCCGTGCGGGCCGTGCCGCGGGTCGCGGGAGCGTCCCCGCCGACCTCGTCGGTACCGATCCGCTCGGCGGTCCGGCGGTCCAGCGCGAGACGGCCGGCGCCGACACCCACGAGCCTCCCGCCGCCCGGTGTCCGGCCGAGGACGGTGACGATCGCGCCCGGACGGACGCCGAAACCCGCGAGCCGGAGGCGGTCGGCGACCGGCAGGCCGACATCGGCCACCCGGACCGCGCCGCCGACGTCGACACCGGAGAGCCCCTGGGGCCGGACCTTGCTCAGCACG